>NZ_JBIVMR010000003.1:0-166404 GCF_044753165.1 Curtobacterium sp. NPDC088465
GTCAGCCATTGGTGTCTCCCTTCGAGGACCCGCCGGGACTCGTTCCCAGCGGTTGCTGTTCACGGATGAGACGGGCTGACACCGAGATTCGTCACACGGGTCCGGTGGGATTCAGCGCTCCTTCAGGGAAAGCGCCAGAACGCCGGTTCTCTGTGTACCCCGACGGCGGAGGGTCAGCCGGTGCCGCCGATACCGGCCCCGGTGTTGCGCGACGCAGCGTCCCGCACGGAGCGCACGTACGCCATGGGCGACAGTCCGCACTCCTGTCGGAAGAGCTGCTGCAACCGGCGGGGACGCACCCCCGCAGCGTCCGCGATCTCGTCGACGGTCAGTTCGCCGTCGGCGTGCTCGACGATGTGCGCGACGGCACGTCGGACCCGCCAGGACGTCCGGCCGGAGTCGGGTCGCGCGGCCCGTGAGCCGCGCAGGGTCGCCGCGGGGTCCTCACCGAAGCGCTCCCGGTAGGCCGCGGCGAAACGGCCGGGGTTGGTGAAGCCCCATCGTCGGGCGACCGGTGTCACGCCCTCGTCGCCGGCGGCGCGCAGCAGTTCACGACGGACGCAGTCGAGCCGGTGGTCGCGCATGAACCGGTTCGGTGTGGTGCCGAGCGTCCGCGCGAAGACGTCCTGCAGGCCGCGCTGGCTCAGTCCGCACGCGGCCGCGATCTCGGGGACGGACGGTCGGTCCTGTGCGTGTGCCTCGATGTGGCGGACCGCGTCGCGCAGCCGGTTCGCGACCGGGACGTCGTGGCCCCGGTTGCGGATCGGGAAGGTGTCGAGGACGACCACCGCGAGCCGCCGGTTCAGGGCCGTGCGCATCGGACCGACCACGCGGTCGTCGAGCAGCGCCGGCGCGAGGTCCTGCACCAGGCGGCGGAGCGGCTCGCGCCGGGCGATCGCCTCGTCCTGCTGGTCGAACAGCAGGGGGCCGTCCGGCAGACGGTAGCCGAGCTCCGCGCCGACCGACCGGAGGAACGGGTCCGACACGTGCAGGCCGTTGTAGACGGTGTCGGCGGACTCGAACCGGTACGCCTCGGACGCCGAGGCGATGTAGGGGCTCCCCGGTTCGATCACCCGCGTCCGGTCCGCGAAGTGCATCTCGAGGCGTCCGCGGGTGAGCCAGAACACGACGTGGTCGTTGCGCGGGCCGATCACGCCACCGCGCCGTCCACCCTCGGCGCGCATGGTGCGGAGCGTGACGTCGTCGTCGCCGACGATCGTGTACTCGTACCGGGTGCCCTCGGCGACGTAGGTCTCGGTACCGAGGTCGCGGCCGTTGTACTCGGCCGAGAAGATCCGGCCGTAGTCGGTGCCGTCGCTCTCGGTGAACCGCAGGCGGCGGTAACCGTTCGTCGACGAGGTGCTCACCCGCGCATCATGCCAGCACTGTCCGGGATGCGCGCTTCCGCGTCCCGGGTGGGCGCTGCCGGACGGGAGGCCCGTGGCGGCCGCGACACGCGCCTCCCGTCCGGTGGGTACCGGCTCGATCCGCGCCACGGCGGGGATCCGTCGGCGCGCGCCGACCCTCGCCCGCAGCGACGAGCGATCCCGCCCCTCAATGACGAATTCTCAGACAACTCTGCGCCTCCCGAGGGATCGACGAGCACGAAATACCCCAGGGGGGTACCCTGTTGGGGGGGATGGAGGTCAGGATGCCAGCAGCACCGCACGCACACGTCGGGTACATCGAGGACAAGGACGACCTGCTCAAGCGGCTGCGCCGCGCGGAGGGGCAGGTCCGCGGGATCGCGCGCATGGTCGAGGACGAGACGTACTGCATCGACGTGCTGACCCAGATCTCCGCGGCGAACCGGGCGCTCGAACGGGTCGCCCTGTCGTTGCTCGAGGACCACCTGCGCCACTGCGTCGCCGAGGCCGTGGCCGAGGGCGGCGACGCCGCCGACGCGAAGGTCCGCGAGGCGAGCGACGCCATCGCCCGACTCGTCCGTTCCTGACCCCACCGCACCACACACCGAGGAGGACCCATGACCACCGAGACCGTCGCCGTGACCGGGATGACCTGCGAGCACTGCGTGGCGAGCGTGACCGAGGAGGTCTCCGAGCTCGCCGGCGTGACCGACGTCACCGTGGACCTCGTGCCCGGCGGGTCGTCGTCCGTCACCGTCACGTCCGACCACCGGATCGACGACCAGGCCCTCCGCGGCGCGATCGCGGAGGCGGGGTACGAGGTCGTGTCCCGGTGAGCGAGGGCGTCGTCGAGCTCGACATCACGGGGATGACCTGCGCCTCGTGCGCGAACCGCGTCGAGCGGAAGCTCGGCAAGCTGCCGGGCGTCTCCGCGACCGTGAACTACGCGACCGAGCAGGCGCAGGTGTCGGTGACCGACCCGGACACGGTCGACACCGCGGCGCTCGTCGCGGCGGTCGAGGCCGCCGGGTACGGGGCGACCGTCCACGTGCGGCAGCCGACTCCGGGCTCTGCCGACGACGTCGACGACGCCACCGGTCCCGACGCCGCGACCGCGCCCCTGCGGCAGCGGCTCGTCGTCTCCGCCGTCCTGGCGCTGCCCGTGGTCCTGCTCTCGATGGTGCCGGTCCTGCAGTTCCCGAACTGGCAGTGGGCTGCCCTGGCACTGGCGGCACCGGTCGCCGTCTGGGGAGCGCTGCCGTTCCACCGTGCCGCGTGGGTGAACGCCCGACACGGCGCCGCGACCATGGACACCCTGGTCAGCCTCGGCGTCGTCGCCGCGTTCGGCTGGTCGCTGTACGCACTGTTCCTCGGCGACGCCGGTGCCCCCGGCATGCACATGACCTTCTCGTGGTTCGCCACGGACCCCGAGGCGAGCGACCTCTACCTCGAGGTGGCCGCGGCCGTGACGGTCTTCATCCTGGCCGGCCGGTACATGGAGGCCCGGGCGAAGCAGCGGTCCGGGGCGGCGCTGCGCGCGCTGCTCGAGCTCGGCGCGAAGGACGCGTCGGTGCTCCGCGACGGGCCGTCCGGTCCCGTCGAGACCCGTGTGTCCGCCACGTCGCTCGTCGTCGGTGACGTCGTCGTCGTCCGACCGGGGGAGCGGATCCCGAGCGACGGCATCGTGCGCGAGGGCTCGTCAGCCGTCGACCTCAGCATGCTCACCGGTGAGTCGGTCCCGGTCGAGGTGCGACCCGGCGACCGTGTGACCGGCGCGACCATCGACGTCGGTGGTCGGCTCGTGGTCGAGGTCACCGCCGTCGGTGCCGACACCGAGCTCGCCCGGATGGGACGCCTCGTCGAGGACGCCCAGACCGGCAAGGCCGCGGTGCAGCGACTCGCCGACCGGGTCTCCGCCGTGTTCGTACCCGTCGTGATCGGCCTCGCCGTGGTCGCGTTCGTCGGGTGGCTCGTCGCCGGCGGGTCCCTGACCGCTGCCGTCACCGCCGCGGTCGCGACGCTCGTCATCGCCTGCCCGTGCGCCCTCGGGCTCGCGACGCCCACCGCGCTGCTCGTCGGCACGGGTCGTGGCTCGCAGCTCGGCATCCTGATCGGCGGCCCCCAGGCGCTCGAACGCACCCGCGCCGTGGACACGATCGTGCTCGACAAGACCGGCACCGTGACGACCGGGGAGATGCGCCTGACGGCGGTCCTGCCGGTCGACGGCGCACCGGACGCCGACGGATCGCTGCTCGCGGTGGCGGCGGCGGTCGAGGACGGTTCCGAGCACCCGGTGGCGCGTGCGGTCGTCCGGGCCGCGCGGGACCGCGCACTCGACGTCCCGGTCGCGGAGCAGTTCGCCGCGACGCCGGGCGCGGGCGTGCAGGCCGTGGTCGACGGCGAGGTGGTCGTCGTCGGCACCGCCCGGTGGCTGGCGGAGGCCTGGGCACTGCCGGTGGACGAGGCGCTGGCCGCGCGGGTCGCCGCTGCCGAGTCGGACGGCGGGACTGCGGTCCTCGTCGGCCGGGGCGGCTCGGTGCTCGGCGCCGTCGTCGTCGGCGACACGGTGAAGCCCGAGGCGCCGGAGGCCGTCCGGCGGTTCGTCGCGCTCGGCCTGCGCCCGGTGCTGCTCACCGGGGACAACGAGGGCGCCGCGCGCGCCGTCGCGGCGCGCGTCGGCATCGACGAGGTGCACGCCCGTGCGACCCCGGCCTCGAAGCTCGAGACCGTCCGGCGACTGCAGGCCGAGGGGCGGACGGTCGCGATGGTCGGCGACGGGGTCAACGACGCGGCGGCGCTCGCGGCGGCGGACCTCGGCATCGCGATGGGGGCCGGCACCGACGCGGCGATCGCCGCGAGCGACATCACCGTCGTGAGCGGTCGGCTCACCGTCGTGGCGGACGCGGTCCGGCTGTCCCGGGCGACGCTCCGCACGATCCGCGGCAACCTGTTCTGGGCCTTCGCCTACAACGTCGCGGCGATCCCGCTCGCGATGGCGGGCCTGCTGAACCCGGTGCTCGCGGGTGCGGCGATGGCGTTCTCGTCCGTCTTCGTGGTGACGAACAGCCTGCGCCTGCGTCGCTTCCGGGCCCTCGGCTGACGCCCGACGAGTGTCCCCGCGCCCTTCCGGGGGCGCGGGGACAGCCGATCACGGTGGTCCGTCGGTCATCTGCGTCGCTGGTGCCTCCGCACCGCGAACCCGGTGAGGACGATCCCGACGAAGAGAGCGGCCCCCAGGGCGAGCTTCCCGAGCCAGGAGTCGGAGCTGGCGAGTACGGACCCGACGCCCACGAGGACGAGACTGACGGCGACGGCGAACGGGACGCTCGAGGCAACCCCGCAGACTGCGCGCTTGCTCATCAGGCGCAGCGCGGCTTGACCTTGCCGCCAGCGAACGGGTAGACCCGGAGAGCCTTGCCGCCGCTGCACCGCACTCCTCCGTTCGAGGTGATCGCAACGGCCGCGGCGGTCAGGATCGCGCCGGCGACGACGCAGAACGTTCCCGCACTGATGGCGCAGAGTCCGGCACCGAGCCCGAATGCTGCTCCGCTGATGATCAGGTTCTGGTCGGTGCTGTTGAACGCCACGTACGTGCCCCTGCTGTCCCGACCGGCGCTCAGACGCGATGTCGGACCCTTCTGGACGAGATCGAAGGTCATTCCCTGCCCGAGGTCCAGGGTCGTGCGGATGCTCCCGTCGTCGTCGACCGTCTGCCGCTCGACGTAGCCGCCAGCTCGGGCTTCTTCGATCGCATCGTCGATCTGAGCGGGTGTGAAGTGCTGCAACGCGTCGGCGCTGGCAGCAGCGCCCTGCGCGCCCGCGGTGGTGTCTGCGGCGTTGGCTGCAGGGGCAGCGATCAGCCCTGCGGCGACGAGTGCGACGCTGGTCGCGCTGATGGCGAGCGACGTCCTGACCTTCGACATGCGATTCCTTCCTCTGGGGTCCGAGAGCTGAGTGCTCCCCGGACTCCTGACCGTAGGGGTCGGAACGTCGATTCTGAAGTGTGAAATCTCAGAACGACGAGTTGTTACGCCGCTTCGCCCCACCGAGCTGTGCGCAACCGCACTGCTGCGGCACTACGCTCGGACGTGGTCCGCGACGCAGCGCTGCGGTGACCCGCGGTCCAGTACGTCCAGAAGGTACCCAGGAGGACCGAAGTGACCGAATCCGCTCCCGTCGACCCCACATCGACCGACGGCTGGAAGAAGCTCGCCGGCATCGCCGACGGATTCACCCCCGACCTGCGCGGTTGGTTCGACAGCGACCCCGGTCGCGCCGAGCGCTACACGTTCCAGGCCGCCGACCTGACCGTCGACCTGTCGAAGGGCCTCGTCGACGACGAGATCCTCGCCGCCCTGCTCCAGGTCGCGAAGGACACCGGCGTCGCCGAGCGCTTCGAGGCGATGCTCGCCGGCGAGCACATCAACGTGACCGAGGACCGCGCCGTCCTGCACACGGCGCTCCGCCGTCCGCGGGGCATCGAGCCGGCGCTCGTGGTCGACGGCCAGGACGTCGACGCCGACGTGCACGCCACGCTCGACAAGGTCTACGCCTTCGCCGAGCAGGTGCGCGACGGCTCGTGGACCGGTGTCACCGGCAAGCGCATCGAGACCGTCGTCAACATCGGCATCGGCGGCTCCGACCTCGGCCCGGTCATGGTCTACGAGGCGCTCAAGCCGTACGTGCAGGAGGGCCTCGAGGCGCGCTTCGTCTCGAACATCGACCCCGCCGACATCTACGAGAAGACCGTCGACCTCGACCCGGAGACCACGCTCTTCATCGTCGCGTCGAAGACCTTCGGCACGCTCGAGACCCTGACCAACGCCCGTCTCGCCCGCCAGTGGCTGTGGGAGCGCCTCGGCCTGACCGACGCGTCGGACGACGAGAAGTCGAACGCCGTCGCCAAGCACTTCGTCGCCGTCTCGACCGCGCTCGACAAGGTCGCCGCGTTCGGCATCGACCCCGAGAACGCCTTCGGCTTCTGGGACTGGGTGGGCGGCCGCTACTCGGTCGACTCGGCCATCGGCACCTCGGTCGTCATCGCGATCGGCAAGGAGAACTGGGAGCAGTTCCTCGCCGGGTTCCACGCCGTCGACGAGCACGTCCGCACCACGCCGCTCGAGCAGAACGTCCCCGTCCTGATGGGCCTGCTCAACGTCTGGTACACGAACTTCCTCGGTGCGCAGAGCCACGCGGTCCTGCCGTACACGCAGTACCTGCACCGCTTCGCCGCGTACCTGCAGCAGCTCACGATGGAGTCGAACGGCAAGCGCGTCCGCTGGGACGGCTCGCCCGTCACGACGGACACCGGCGAGGTCTTCTGGGGCGAGCCGGGCACCAACGGCCAGCACGCGTTCTACCAGCTCATCCACCAGGGCACCCGCCTGATCCCGGCGGACTTCATCACCGTCGCGAAGCCGGCGCGTCCGCTCAAGGACGAGTCGGGCGACGGCAAGGCCGTGCAGCCGGGCCAGGACGTCCACGCGCTGTTCCTGGCGAACTTCTTCGCGCAGACCAAGGCGCTCGCGTTCGGCAAGACCGCCGACGAGGTCCGCGCCGAGGGCACCACCGACGAGGGCATCGTCGCGGCCCGCACCTTCACGGGCAACAAGCCGTCGACGTCGATCCTCGCGCCGGAGCTCACCCCGAGCGTGCTCGGTCAGCTCATCGCCCTCTACGAGCACATCGTGTTCACCGAGGGCACCATCTGGGGCATCGACTCGTTCGACCAGTGGGGTGTCGAGCTCGGCAAGCAGCTCGCGCTGCAGATCGCCCCGGCGGTCGACGGCGACCAGGACGCGCTCGCGTCGCAGGACTCCTCGACGAAGGCGCTCATCGCCAAGTACCTGGAGCTGCGCGGCGAGTAGCCCACGCACCTGACGACGGACGGGAGGCGCGGTGCCAGCTGGCACCGCGCCTCCCGTCCGGTGCGTGGTCGCGCTTGCCGCGGGGCGGCCTCGGCCCCGAGACTCGGCCCCGCGGACACCTTCGCGGCTCGCGAGCCGCGAACACGTCCGCCTGCGCGAGACTCGGCGGGCGTGCGACCAGCCGGCGTCAGCGCGCGAGCGGGTCGAGGTTGAGGGTCGTCCCCTCGTACAGGTACTGGTCGTCGCCGAACACCTGCACGTCGGCGTTCAACCAGACGAGCGCCTTCACGCTGATGCCGAAGCGTGCCGCGACGTCGCCGATCAGGTCGTCCGGCGCGACCGTGTAGGAGCGCGGCGCACCGGACGCCGTCGTCGCCGTGACCGGACCGGAGGCGTTCGACCGTGCTCCGCCGTCGACCGGGTGCACGTTCGTCTGCCGCTCGGGCACCGACCAGCGCACCGGCGCGACCGCGAGCACCTTGCCGGCCGCGATCTCGATGGGCAGGTCGGCCTGGCCGGGGTCGGCCGCCGAGGACACCACGAGCGTCACGAGCCCCGACGGGTCGACACCCGAGCCGTCGAGCGGCACGTCCTTCGCGACCGGCGCGGAGGTCGGACCGCCGAGCACGGTGTCGCCCACGCCGGCGTAGGTCAGTCCGTCGCCCACCGTCCGCTCGCGTTCGAAGAACCCGGCCCCGATCGGGACGGGCAGCGACGAGGTCACGCCGCTGAACTGTGCGGTGAAGGTGTCGTCGCCGTCCGCCACGACGCGGTAGTGGAAGTGGATGCTGCCCTTCGGTGAGGCGACGTCGCCCTCGGCCAGCACCGTCCCGGCCGGGATCGGGGTGAGCACGGGGTCGGGGACGGCGGCCTCGGACGCGACCGGGCTGGGCGCGCGCGGGGTCGCCGAGGCCTCGAGCCGGGCGGCGTCCGGGTCCTCGGTCGCCGTCGGCGACGGGGTGGACGTCCGGCTCGCCGTCGGCGGGGCCGAGGGCGCCGGGAGCGCTCCGTCGGACCCGCCGAGCAGCGAGCAACCGGACAGCGCGACGGCGACGACCAGAGCGGTGGCACCGGTCGCAACGGTTCGGTTCATGATTCCCCCTCGGTTCGAGATGCTACCGGCGGACCCGGCGCGGCAGGGAGCGGCGGCGAGCGGATGTGTCGAGGGACGTAGCTGTCGGCGCGAGCGGCTACCGTCGAGGCATGGACCGCCACGACATCCTCGCCGCCGCAGCCGCCGCCCACGCCGCTCGCATCGCCGAGGCGGGCGGTGACGACACGGCCGCCCGGCAGCGTGTCGCCGCCGTCGAGGGGCGCGAGCACGGGACGGACGATGCTTCGGCCGACGCCGTCCGCGCGGTCCAGCGCCGGCGTGCAGGAGAGGTCGAGCGGGCCGCTGAGCGCACCGAGGGTGCCCTCTCCGACTGGCACCGGATGGGCACCCGTCGCGGGGTCACACCGGACGAGCAGCTCCGGAGCGCCTGGACGGTCACCGGGGTCCCGGAGTCCGGCGCCGCACGCGCACTGGCGAACGTCCTGCTGTCCACCGCCGGGCACGCGGGTCGGGTGGCGGACGCGGCTCGGCGCAACCCGGCGCTCGGCGGGGCCGCGAGTGCAGCGGCCCGACGGACCGTCCGCCGCTACACCGACCACGGGGCCGGCATGGCCTCGCTCGGCGACGTGCTCGGCGACGGTCCGGCCGACTCCGACTGAGCAGCACCGGCCTCCGCCGACCGGTCGGAGGATCGGCCGGCCGCACGGGTGAGCGGTCCGGTCGACGGGACACGGAACGGGACACGATCGCCGCGCGCACCGTCGCGAGGTCCCCCGACGAAGGAGCCACGCAATGGTCGACACCGCGCCGACAGCACCGAAGGTCGCTCTCCCCCCGGTGGGGGAGGGCCCCCACCGCCGCCGTCTCGGTGTCCTGGCCCTCGTCGCGACCCTCGGCGGCCTCCTCTTCGGCTACGACACCGGTGTGATCAACGGGGCGCTGCTCCCGATGCAGCAGGAGCTCGGCCTGACGGACCTGACCGTGGGCGTCGTCACGAGCTCGCTGCTCTTCGGCGCTGCGGTCGGTGCGGTGCTCGGCGGTCGGATCGCGGACGGCTGGGGACGTCGGAGGACGATCGTCCTGCTCGCCGTGGCCTTCTTCGTCGGCACGCTGACCTGCGTCCTCGCCCCGACGTTCGGGGTCATGGTCGTCGGCCGGGTCCTGCTCGGGCTCGCGGTCGGTGGGGCGTCGACCGTCGTGCCCGTCTTCCTCGCCGAGCTCGCACCGTACGAGATCCGTGGATCGCTGTCGGGCCGCAACGAGCTCATGATCGTGATCGGCCAGCTCGCCGCCTTCGTGGTGAACGCCGTCATCGGCACCCTCTGGGGCGAGGGCGACGGCGTCTGGCGCGTCATGCTCGCCGTCTGCGCCCTGCCTGCGGTGGCGCTCTTCGTCGGCATGCTGCGCGTGCCGGAGTCGCCGCGGTGGCTCGCGTCGAAGGGCCGGTACGGCGAGGCCCGTGCGGTGCTCGTGCAGGTCCGCTCCGAGGAGCGCGCCACCGCCGAACTCGAGGAGATCGAGCGCGCGAACGAGCGCGAGGCGGAGGCCCGGCACGGCGGCGGGTGGCGCACGCTGCTCGGCAGCGGGTGGCTGGTCCGGACCGTGCTCGTCGGGTCCGGCATCGGTGTCGCGCAGCAGCTCACCGGCATCAACTCGATCATGTACTACGGGCAGACCGTCCTGGTCGAGTCCGGCTTCCAGGAGTCGGCGGCCCTCATCGCGAACATCGCTCCCGGGGTCATCGCGGTGGTCGGCGGGGTGGTCGCCCTCACCAACATGGAGCGCATCGACCGACGCACGACGCTCGTCATCGGGTACTCGCTGACGACCGTGTGCCACTTCCTGATCGGCATCGCGTCGATGACCCTGGTCGAGGGCGACCCCGCTCGACCCTGGGTGATCCTGGTCCTCGTCGTCGCGTTCGTCGGCTCGATGCAGACGTTCCTCAACATCGCGACGTGGGTGATCCTGTCGGAGATCTTCCCCACGCAGATCCGCGCGCTCGGCATGGGCATCGCCGTGTTCTGCCTCTGGACCGCGAACGCGTTCCTCGGGCTGACCTTCCCCACGATCGTCGCGGCGACCGGCATCACCGGCACCTTCTTCGGGTTCGCCGTGGTCGGCGTCCTGGCCCTGCTCTTCATCCGGAGGTTCGTGCCGGAGAGCCGGGGCCGCACCCTGGAGGAGGTCGAGCAGGGGCTCCCCACCCGTGACGTCTCCGCCGTCGCCACGGAGCAGGCGCAGCGGTAGCCCGCGCTGCCACGCGGACCGATGCCGGGGGGCGCCTGCTCGACCGGGGCTCCGGCACGGGTGTGTACGGTGCACCGTTGTCGGGCGACAACGATCACGGGAGGCGCACGCGATGACCGAACTGCAGGTGGGCGACCTGCCGACGACGCTGACCGCGGTCTGCGCGGTGCTCCTCGTGGTGGCGGTCGGCTGCGCGCTCGTCGTCGCGGTCGACGTCGTCCGGCACCCACCGCACATGCGGGTGATGGCGCTCGTCTGGCCGCTGACGATGCTCTTCGGCAGCGTGGTGTGGCTGGTCTTCTACCTCCGCCGGGGCCGTGCGACGGTGGGCGGTCACGGCCGGTGGGCGGGCACCGCGATCGACACGAGCCACTGCGGCGCCGGGTGTGCGCTCGGTGACCTCGTCGGCGAGTTCGGGCTCGTCGCCTTCCCGGCCCTCGGCACCCTCGTCGGGCTCGGTACGCTCTACCAGGACCGCATGTTCGCCGGGTGGATCATCGACTTCGTCATCGCGTTCGTCGTCGGCATCGCGTTCCAGTACGCGGCGATCGCGCCGATGCGCGGGCTCGGCTGGCGGGACGGGCTCGTCGCCGCGCTGAAGGCCGACACCCTCAGCATCACCGCCTGGCAGGTCGGCATGTACGGCGCGATGGCGGTGCTGCAGTTCGCGCTGCTGCCGGCGGTGCTCGGTGGCCGCGTCGGCGTGCTGACACCCGAGTTCTGGGTCGCGATGCAGGTCGCGATGGTCGCCGGGTTCGTCTGCTCGTACCCGATGAACGCGCTCCTGGTGCGGAAGGGGTTGAAGGAGGCGATGTGACCTGCGGCGCACACCGCGACGGACGGGAGGCGCGGTGCCAGCTGGCACCGCGCCTCCCGTCCGTCCCGGGGTGCTGCACTGCTACGGGCGCAGCAGCACCTTGCCGACACGGCCGGCGGTGTCGCTGGCACGCGCCGCGTCGCGGGCGTCCTCGAACACGAAGGTCTCGGAGACGGGGAGCGTCAGCGATCCGTCGAGCACGCGGGTGATGAGCTCGCCGAAGAGCTGGCCCTTGAGCTCGGCCGGCATGGTCCTGCTGACGACGGCGCCCCAGAACCCCTTGACGGTGAGCTGGCCGAAGATGACCTTGCCGGACGGGATCTCGAGCGTCGGCGACGCCATGGCGCCGAAGACGACGAGCGTGCCGTTCTCGCCCATGACCGAGGCGATGTCGCCCGCGGCCTTCCCGCCGACGGACTCGACGCCCGCGATGATCGGGGCACCGCCGGTGAGCTCGCGGACCTGGTCCTGCCAGCCCTCGGAGTCCGTGGCGACGATGCGGTCGATGCCCTGCTCCCGCAGTTCCTCGACGCCCTCGGCGCGACGGACCAGACCGATCACGTTGATGCCGCGGGCCTTGCCGAGCTGCGCGACCATGCGGCCGACGGCGCCGTTCGCGGCGTTCTGGATGATCCAGTCGCCCTCGTGCAGGTCGAGCGAGTGCAGCAGGCTGATCGCGCTGAACGGCATCGAGACGAGCTGCGCGGCGGACTCGTCGGGCATGGCGTCCGGCACGGGGACGAGCCCGGCGGCGTCGGCGACGTAGTACTCGGCCCAGACGCCGAAGGTGCCGCCCGCGACGCGCTGGCCGACCTGCAGGCGGTCGACGCCCTCGCCCAGGGCCTCGACGACGCCGAGCGCCTCGGTGCCGCTGGCCGCGGGGAGCTCGGGCTTGAACCCGTAGGTGCCGCGGATCGTCCACAGGTCGTGGTTGTGGATCGGGGAGAGCACCGTGCGGACGAGCACCTGGCCCGGGCCGGGCTGCGGGACGGGGCGCTCGGCGACGGTCAGGACGTCGGCCGGCTCACCGAAGGTCTCGTGGACGACGGCACGCATGGTGGTGGGGGTGGTGTCGGTCATGGGTCAGTCCTCCGAGACGACGATGGTGACGTCGATGTTGCCGCGGGTGGCGTTCGAGTACGGGCAGACCTGGTGCGCGGCGTCCGCGAGGGCCTGGGCCTGGTCGTGCTCCAGGCCGGGGATGACGACCTCGAGCATGACGGCGAGCTGGTAGCCGCCCTGGCCGTTCGGGCCGATGGAGACGCGGCCACCGACGGTCGAGTCGGTGATCTTCACCTTCTGCGCGCGGGCGACGCCCTGCAGCGCGGAGTGGAAGCACGCGGCGTAGCCGGCTGCGAAGAGCTGCTCGGGGTTGGCGCCGTTGCCGGAGCCACCCATCTCCTTCGGGATGGCGAGGTCGTGCTCGACGCGGCCGTCGCTGGTGGCGACGTGGCCGTTGCGGCCCTCGCCGGTGGCGAGCGCCTCGGCGGTGTAGAGGACGTCCATGGGGGTCCTTCCTTCCTTCGTGGGGTCAGTCGTCCGACGCTGTGGGGGCGTCGGGGGTCGTGGTGCCGGTGTCGTCGGCCGCGGCGTGCATGGTCGCCGTCAGGCGCTGGAGCGTCGCGATGAGCTCGAGGGCGGCCTGCTCGTCGGACAGGCCCATCCCGGCGGCGATGCGCGCGGGGACGTGCGCGAGCTCCGGGCGGATCGAGCGACCGCGGTCGCCGAGCGTGACGGTCACGACGCGCTCGTCGGTGCTGCGGCGCTCGCGGCGGACCAGGTCGGCCCGCTCCATGCGCCGGAGCAGCGGCGACAGGGTGCCCGAGTCGAGCTGCAGGTGCTCGCCGAGCGTGGAGACGGTCTGGTCGCCCTCGATCCACAGGGTCACGAGGACGAGGTACTGGGGGTACGTCAGTCCCCAGGGCTCCAGCAGTGCGCGGTACGCCTGGGTGGTCGCCCGGGACGCCGCGTAGAGCGAGAAGCACACCATCTCGTCGGTCACCGGCATGCCCACCAGTGTGGCACGCAACTCGGTTGTGCACAACCAAGTTGTTCACAGCCGGGCACCGGGCGGTCGCGCGCACGGCCGGTTAGGCTGACCTGAGCCACGATGACCAGCAACGACACCGACAGCACCGCGACCCCGGGAGCAGGACCCAGCCTCCGCACCGGGTCAGCGTCGTCCCACGGCAAGACGATCCTGATCGGCGAGCACGCCGTGGTGTACGGCGTACCCGCGCTCGTGCTCCCCGTGCTCGACGTGCGGGTGACCGCGACGGTGACCCCGGTGGCACCCGGCGACGGCAGCCGGCTCGAGTCGACCGTGCACACCGGCCCCCTCGACACCGCACCGGCGGCCGTGCTGCCGACGGTGACCGCCGTGACCGCGACGCTCCGGCACCTCGGCGCCGAGGAGCAGCACGTGCACGTCCGGGTCGACAGTGCCGTGCCGACCGCCCGGGGCATGGGTTCGAGCGCCGCCGTCGCCGCCGCCGTGACCGCCGCCGTGGCCGACGTCTTCGGTCGGACCCTCGACCCCGAGGAGCACCACGAACTCGTGCAGGAGTGCGAGCGCGTCGCCCACGGCCGCCCCTCCGGACTCGACGCCCGAGGGGTCGTCGCCGAGGTGCCCGTGTGGTTCGAGGGCGGCGTGGTCGAGCCCGTCCCGCTCGGCGCGGTGTTCACCTTCGTCGTCGCGGACACCGGTGTCCCGGGGCACACGCGCGAGGCAGTCGCGGCCGTCCGGGAACGGCACGACGCCGACCCCGCCACGGTCGACGGCGTCGTCGATGCCATCGGCGCCCTCGCGCGACGCGCACGGGGGACACTCGAGGATGGCGATGCCCAGGCCCTCGGTGCCACGATGGACGCCGCGCACGAACTGCTCACCGAACTCGACGTGTCGAGCGCGGACCTCGACCGGCTCGTCGACGCCGCACGCCGTGCGGACGCCCTCGGCGCGAAGCTCACCGGCGGTGGGCGCGGCGGATGCGTCCTCGCGCTCGTCGCGGACGGGGAGCACGCCGACCGCGTGTCCGCCGCACTCCGTGCCGCGGGCGCGACGGAGACCTGGACCACCACGATCGGAGCCCGCGCTTGATGACCGCCACCGCCGTCGCGCACCCCAACATCGCGCTCGTGAAGTACTGGGGCAAGGCCGACGCGCAGCTCGCCCTGCCCGCCACCGGCAGCGTGTCGATGGGCCTCGACGTCTTCCCGACCACGACGACCGTGACGCTCGACGCCGCGGCGGACGCCGACTCGCTCGTGCTCAACGGCGGCGCGGCCCCCGAGGGTGCGCTGCTCCGCGTGCAGCAGTTCCTCGACCTCGTGCGCGAGCTCGCCGGGTCGTCGGACCGCGCGGCCGTCGTCTCCGAGAACACCGTGCCGACCGGCGCCGGGCTGGCCTCCAGCGCGTCCGGCTTCGCGGCCCTCGCGACCGCCGCGTCGGCGGCCTACGGGCTCGACCTGTCCGAGCGCGACCTCTCCCGGCTCGCCCGACGCGGTTCGGGGTCCGCCACGCGCTCGATCCCCGGCGGCGTCGCGGTCTGGCACGCCGGCGACGACCAGGACTCCTACGCCGAGCGCGTCCCCGCCCCGCCGATGGCCATGGTCGTGGTGACGATCTCCGCCGGCGAGAAGGCGATCGGCTCGCGCGAGGCGATGCGCCGGACGATCGCGACCTCGCCGTTCTACCCGGCGTGGGTGACGTCGACGACCGAGACCGTGGGGGAGATGCTCGACGCCTGCGCCGCCGGTGACTTCACCCGGATCGGGGAGCTCACCGAGAGCAACGCGCTCCGCATGCACGCGACGATCGAGGGCGCCTTCCCGCCCATCCGGTACCTGAACGCCCGCAGCGTCGCCGTGTTCGACGCCGTCGCCGAGCTCCGTGCCGCCGGGACCGAGGCGTACGCCACCGCCGACGCCGGCCCGAACGTCGTGGTGCTCACGAAGCCCGAGGACCGCGGTGCCGTCGCCACCGCGCTCGCCGGTCTCGGAGACGTCATCGAGTCGGGCACCGGACCAGGCGCACGGGTCGTCCGCTCCGAAGGGACGGAGGCACCCGGAGTGGGTGCCGTCCGACCGGAGGAGACCGCCGAGTGATCGAGTTCCGCGCCCACGGCAAGCTGTTCGTCGCGGGCGAGTACGCCGTCGTCGAGCCCGGGCAGCCGTCCGTGCTCATCGCCCTCGACCGGGCCATCACCGCCCGGGTGCGCGAGGGCCACGGTTCCGGGAGCGTGCACTCCGAGGAGTACGGACACCTCCCGCTGACGTGGACCCGCGACGAGGACGGCCTGGCGCTGGACCGCGAGCACCACCCCTACGACTACGTCATGGCGACGATCGACCTGGTCGAGAAGCTCCGGGCCGAGCGTGGGATCGCACCACGGTTCCACGACCTGCGCATCGAGAGCCAGCTCGACGACGCCAGCGGTCGGAAGTTCGGACTCGGATCCTCGGCCGCGGTCACCGTGGCCACGGTCGGCGCACTCGACCGGTTCTACGGCATCGGCCTCTCCCAGCGGGACCGCTTCCGGGTCGCGCTGCTCGCGACCGTCCGGGTCAACCCGCGCGCGTCCGGCGGCGACCTCGCCGCGAGCACGTTCGGCGGCTGGCTCCGCTACAGCGCACCGGACCGCGAGCGCCTGGTGGCCATGCTCGACAGCCGCTCCGTGACCGCGATCCTCGACGACACCGACGCCTGGACCGGCTTCGACGTGCAGCGCCTGCCCGCGCCGGCGGACCTCGAACTCCTGGTCGGCTGGACGGGCTCGCCGGCGTCGACGACGAAGCTCGTCAGCGTGGTCCGGAAGCACCGCAACGGCGGGTACCAGGCGTTCCTCGACGACAGCCGCGCCTGCGTCGACGACCTGACCACGGGCCTCCGGACCGGCGACGCGGCGATGACGCTCGACGCCCTGCGTCGCGCCCGCGTGCTCATGCAGCGCCTCGGCGCGTCCGTCGGCTCGCAGATCGAGACCGAGCGGCTCGCGACCCTGTGCGACGTCGTCGAGTCGGCCGGCGGGGCGGCGAAGCCGTCCGGTGCCGGCGGCGGCGACTGCGGTATCGCGCTCGTCCCGGCGGACACCGACCTCGCCGGCATTCACCGCGCCTGGGAGGCGCACGACATCAGACACCTCAGCGTCGCGGTGCAAGCGCCCGAAGGGAGCGTCGAATGACCGACCTGCTGACCCCGATCCCCACGAAGTGGGTGGGGCCGATCCGCGTGAGCGGCAACGCCGTCGAGGGCGAGCACGAGGTGCCCCTCGCCACGTACGAGTCGCCGCTGTGGCCGTCCGTCGGTCGCGGTGCCCGCATCTCGCGCATGGTCGAGGGCGGCATCGTCGCGACCGTCGTCGACGAGCGCATGACCCGCTCGGTCGTCGTGAAGGCCGACAGCGCCGCCGCTGCGCACATCGCGGCGGGCCGCATCCTCGCGCGCCAGGACGAACTCGAGCAGATCGTCGCCGGGCAGAGCCGCTTCGCGAAGCTCATCGAGGTGCACCCCGAGATCGTCGGCGACCTGCTGTTCCTGCGCTTCGCGTTCACCACGGGTGACGCCTCCGGCCACAACATGGTGACGCAGGCGGCGGACAAGCTGCTGCCCGCGATCCTCGCGTGGGAGCCGGGCCTGCGCTACGTCAGCGTCTCGGGCAACTTCTGCACGGACAAGAAGGCCACCGCGGTGAACGGCATCCGCGGTCGCGGCCGGAACACGATCGCCGAGATCGTGATCCCGGGGGAGATCGTCGAGAAGCGGCTGCGGTCGAGCGCTGCGCGGATCGCGGAGCTCAACGTGGCGAAGAACCTGGTCGGCTCGACCATCGCCGGGGCCCTGCGCTCCGCGAACGCGCACTACGCGAACATGCTCCTCGGCTTCTACCTGGCCACCGGGCAGGACGCCGCCAACATCGTCGAGGGCTCGCAGGGCATCACCTACGCCGAAGCCCGCGGTGACGACCTCTACTTCTCCACGGCGCTGCCGCACCTCATCGTCGGCACGGTCGGCAACGGCAAGGGCGGGGACCTGCCCGTCGTCGAGGACGCCCTGGTGCGCCTCGGCTGCCGCGAGGACCGGGAGCCCGGTGCCAACGCCCGCCGCCTGGCCGCCCTGTGCGCGGCGACGGTGCTCTGCGGGGAGCTGTCCCTGCTCGCCGCCCAGACCAACCCGGGCGAGCTGATGGCGGCGCACGTCGCCATGGAACGTCGCGGGTCGAAGCCCGCAGGAGGTGCAGCATGAGCGCCCAGCAGCGCGACGCACGGCAGCCGCTGTCCGTCGGCATCCACGACATCGCGATCGCGACCGGCCACCACGTGCTCGAGCTCGACGACCTGGCCGAACGGCTCGGCGTCGACCCGGCGAAGTACCACGTCGGCATCGGGCAGGACGCGTTCAGCGTGCCCGCGCCCGACGAGGACATCGTCACCATGGGTGCCGCCGCCGCGAAGGAGGTCATCGACCGACACGGCGTCGAGGGCATCCGCACGGTGCTGTTCGCGACCGAGTCGGGCGTCGACCAGTCCAAGGCCGCCGGTGTCTACGTGCACGGGCTCCTCGGCCTCCCGCAGAACGTCCGCGTGGTCGAGCTGAAGCAGGCCTGCTACGGCGGGACCGCCGCCGTGCAGCTCGCCCTCGGCATCATCGCGCGCGCACCCCACGAGCGGGTCCTCGTCATCGCCGCCGACGTCGCCCGGTACGACGTCGACACCGCCGCCGAGCCCACCCAGGGCGCCGGGGCCGCCGCGATCCTGGTGTCCGCGGACCCCGACCTCATCGAGATCGAGCCCGCCGCGGGGGTCTTCACCGCCGACGTCGACGACTTCTGGCGACCGAACGACCGCTCGACGGCGCTCGTCGACGGCCGACTGTCGGTCAGCGCGTACGTCGACGCGTTCGTCGGGGCGTGGGACGACCTGGCGTCGCAGGGCGGCCCGGCGTACGAGGACATCGTGCGCTTCGTCCACCACCAGCCGTTCACGAAGATGGCGCTCAAGGCGCACCGGAAGCTCACGCAGCACGTCGGGGTGCCCTTCGACGAGTCCGAGCTCGCGATCGGCTTCACCTACAACAAGCAGACCGGCAACACCTACACGGCGTCGCTCTGGATCGGGCTCGCGGCGCTGCTCGACCTCGACGACGACCTGGGCGGCGAGCGGATCGCCCTGTTCAGCTACGGCTCGGGCAGCGTCGGGGAGCTCATCACCGGGATCGTCCGGCCCGACTACCGCTCCCACCGCCGCGAGGGCCGGGTCCGCGCACTGCTCGCGGCGCGCACCCCGCTGACGGTCGACGCGTACCGGGAGCTGCACGCTGCCGGTGCCGCCACGAGCGAGGACGTCGAGCGGCCCCGCGTCACGGCTGCGCCGTACCGCTTCGCGGGTGTGCGCGGCGGTGCGCGGCACTACGAGGCGACCGCGCAGGACTGACGCGACCCCACGACGGACGGGAGGCTCGGTGCCGGCCGGCACCGCGCCTCCCGTCCGTCCCGCACCCGTCCCTCGCTCGCCGGCACGGTGTAGAAGGATCCTCATGGGTCAGATCGTCTACGACGGTGAGGTGCTCGACCTGCGGGTCGACGACCGCGCGCTCACGCACCTGCAGATCGTCATCGTGAACATGCTGCGGCGCGACCACCGCTTCGTGTTCTCGTGGAAGGACGACGTGCTCCACGGCGACGGGCGCAGCTCCGTCTGGCTGCACCCGAACGTCAGCCTGCGGTTCACCTTCGCGGGCAGCCGGGTGCCCGCGATCAACCGCAGCTGGCTCGAGGAGCTCTACGCGGCGGCGACCTCCGGTGCCGGGCTCGTGCTCGTGCCCGAGCCACCGGACACGAGCACCGCGGCGGACTCCGCGTGGTCCCGGGCGGTCGTCCCGGGGGCGGCGGAGTCCGCGTCCGCCGGCGACACGGAGTAGCACAGCGGCGGAGCCGGGTCAACGGGTTCCGGCCGTCGCAGGCGCCTCCGTAGGGTACGGGTGCCGCGGGACGCACAGTCCCCACGGCCGGCGTCAGGGAGCCGGCCGGCTGCGACCGCGGACGGAGGGAACCGCATGTCCGCGACGGAGGACACGGTCGACGACCGCGCCGGGACGGTCGTCGAGGTGGAGTGTCGACACGAGATCTGGATCAGGGGTCTCCTGGTCGAGCCGGACGGGTGCGCGCTGTACTCGGACTTCTTCGTCGTGCGGGATGCGGAGTCGGTCGCCGTCACCGGGTGACCGTCCCTCGGGTGCCCCGGCCGTCGGTCCCTCGGCGGCCGGGGCACGCCTCGGCGGCGGCGCCGCTCAGTACACGTCGCGGACGTAGCGCTTCGCGCGCCGCAGGTCCGCCAGGTACGCCTGCGCGTCGTCGTCCCCGCGGCCCCGACCGGTCGCGATGACCTCCAGGAGCGCCTGCTCGACGTCCTTCGCCATGCGCGAGGCATCGCCGCACACGTACACGTGCGCCCCGTCCTCGAGCCACCGGAAGAGCTCCGCCGCCTGCTCGCGCATCCGCGTCTGCACGTAGACCTTCTCGGCCTGGTCGCGCGAGAACGCCAGGTCGAGCCGGGTGAGCACGCCCGACGCCTGCATCGCGGTGAGCTCGTCCTCGTACACGAAGTCGGTCTCGCGGTGCTGGTCGCCGAAGAACAGCCAGTTCCGCCCGGTCGCACCGGCCGCTGCCCGCTCGTGCAGGAACCCGCGGAACGGGGCGATGCCGGTGCCGGGGCCGATCATCACCATCGGGGCGTCGCCGTCGGCGGGGACCCCGAACGCGGCGTTCGGCTGGAGGTACACATCGACCTCACCGTCGGCCTGCACCCGGTCGGCCAGGTACGTCGACGCGACGCCGGCGTGGGACCGGTGCGCGTCGCCGTAGCGGACGGACGCGATCGTCAGGTGGATGCGGTCCGGGTGCGCCAGCGGGCTCGACGAGATCGAGTACTGCCGCGCCTGCAGCCCGCGGAGGTTCGGGAGCAGCTCCTCCATCGACGGCGCCGCGGTACCGGCGTCCCGGAGCAGGTCGAGGACGTCGCGGCCCCAGAGCCACCGGTCGAGCTCGTGCTTGTCCCCGTGCGACACGACCGCCGCGAGCTCCGACGCCGGTGCGCGCTGCACGAGGTCGGCCACGAGGTCCTTCGACGGCGTCCGGATCTCGCGCTCGGTGCGCAGGACCTCGGCGAGCGGCCGTCCGTCGAACGCGGCGGCCCCGTCGGCCCCGAGGTGTTCGAGCAGCTGGTCGACGAGCGCGGGGTCGTTGTGCGGCACCACCGCGAGGGCGTCGCCCGCGCGGTACTCGATGCCCGAGGTGCCGAGGTCGAACTCGACGTGCCGGATCTCCTTCGCGCTGCGCGGCGAGGAGAGCAGCCGGTTCACGACGAGCGGGGCTCGGTACGGGTTGCGCTTGTTCCACTGCGACCCCGGCCGGGAGGCGCGGCCCGCCTCCGACGCGCCCGCTGCGGCGGACGACGTGGACGCGGCTGCGGCGGGGCCGTCCGCCCCGGGCTGCGCTCCGGCCTCGGCCGCCAGCCGGTCGAGGACCGCCGCGCTCCAGAGCGCCGCGGGGTCCTCGAAGTCGACGTCGCAGTCGACGCGGTCGTGGATGCGGGTCGCGCCGAGCTGCTCGAACCGCAGGTCGAGGAGCTTCCCGGCCTGGCAGAACTCGTCGTAGCTCGTGTCGCCGAGCCCGAGCACCGCGTACTGCAGCCCCTCGAGCCGGGGGACCGTCGAGGCCTGGACCGCGTCCCAGAACAGGCCGGCGTTGTCGGGCATCTCGCCCTCGCCGTACGTCGAGGTGACGACGAGCACGTGCGACATGCCGGCGAGCTGCTCCGGCGTCACGGCGTCGAGCGGTGTCGCCCGTCCGCCGAGCCCGCGCGCCTTCGCGCCGGCGACGAGCTCGTCGGCGAGGAACTCGGCGTTGCCGGTCTGCGTCCCGAAGAGCACGTCCACCGTCGTGGTCGGGGCACCGCCGGTGGCACGCTTGCCCGCGGCCGCGATGCCGGCGATGAACCCGGCGAGCCACGACTCCTGCGCTGCCGAGAACGGGGCGTCGACCGGGATCAGCTGCCCGGTGGGGGGAAGCGTGCTCATGCCGACACCGCCTCGACGGGGGCCTGCGGGGCGCGGGCGGCGATGTCCTCGAGCGCCGCGGTCGCGAGCAGCTCGTCGAAGCGGGCGGCGCGGACACGGCCGGCGTTCTTGGCGTTCTGGTGCATGATCCACCCCGTGGTGCCGGGCATGTCCGCGCTGCGGTTGTTCCGCTGTGCGAGGGCACGCTTGGCGTCGTCGAGCCGCTTGACGGCGATGAGGGTCGCGAGCTCGTCGTCGGCGAACCGGTCGAACGTGCCGCGGAGGTACTTCACGACGCGCTGCTTCACCTGGAAGTCCTCGGTCAGGACGAGGTTCCGCACCGCCTCGGTCACCCGGGGGTCGCTCGGCGCGGCACCGGGCACACGTTCCTGCGCGACGTCCTGCGCCACCCCGAGCACCGTGTACGACGACAGCAGCGAGAACGTGTCCTCGCCCTGGTCACCCAGCGCCGGAGCGCGGCCGTCGAGCACCGTCCGCTGGTCGCGGTAGTCCACCTTGAACGCCCGGAGCTTGTCCGTCGCCACCGAGGTCGCGAGCTCGTCGAGGAGCTCGTTCCGCGTCGCGGCGGCGAGGATCTCGTCGGCGTCCTGGCTGAGCAGGAGCGCGCGCGGCATCCCGACGAACACGTGCTCGCGAGTGGTCGCCCAGTCCGCGAGCAGCCGCTCGGCGAGGGCGGACCCGGTGGCCTCGAGGTGCCACTCGAGCAGCAGCTTCGCCGCGGCCTCGTGGAACGCACCGCGCTCGGTCTCCGTGACGGGGAAGACGAGGAGCGAGTCGGTGCTCGCGCGCTCGGCCACCGCTCCCGACGGGTCGTACTGGTACAGGAACCCGCCGGACATGCCGTTGCCGAGGCCCTTGCCGTAGCCGCCGAGGTTGAGCACGGCGCCGCCGGTCATGTACTCGCAGCCGAAGTCGCCGAGGCCCTCCACCACCGCCGTCGCGCCCGAGTTCCGGACGGCGAACCGGTCGCCGGCCTCGCCCTCGACGAACGTGCGTCCGCCGGTGGCGCCGAACAGCGCGAAGTTGCCGACGAGGACGTTGCCGCCGCGCTCGGCGCTCCCGCCGCCCGGGGCACGGACGACGATGCGTCCGCCGGACTGGCTCTTGCCGACACCGTCGTTCGCCGTGCCGGTGTGCTCGAGCGTCGTGCCGTCGTTCGTGAAGACGCCGTACGACTGCCCGGCAGCGCCGTGGGTGCGGACCGTCACCGCGCCGTCGACCAGGCGACGACGACCGCGGTCGTCGGTGGTGACCGCCGGGTGGCCCGACAGGTCGACGCCGCGCAGCTCGTGGTTGAGGAGGCGCTCGACGTCGATCCCGAGCTGCCCGCCGACCGACTTGTCGGCGTTGCCCAGGCCGATGCCGTCCACGGTCAGCGCGTGCTCGTGCCCGTCGACGAGCGCGGCCCGCACCTGGTCGATCAGGGCGTCGTCGGTGCGGTAGTCCTTCTCGAGGTACTCGGGGTCGGTGACGACCTTCTCGGGCACCTGCGCGAGCAGGTTCCGCACGTCCAGCCGGCCGACGGACGCCGGGTGGTCGAGGAGCTGCAGCAGGTCGGTGCGACCCCGGGCCTCGCGGAGGGACTGCAGGCCGAGTCGCGCGAGGATCTGCCGGACGTCGTGCGCGATGTTGAGCAGGTACTGCGCGAGCGCTCGGGGGTCGCCCTCGAAGGCCTCGGCGTTCGTGGTCAGGCCCGCCGGGCACTTCACGTTGCAGTTCTTCGCCATCACGCAGCCGAGCATCATGAGCGCGGTCGTGCCGAACTCGAACGAGTCCCCGCCGAGCAGCGCACTCGTGACGACGTCCGAGCCGGTCTGGTGCGCACCGGAGCAGCGGAGCGTGACCTTCTGGCGCAGGCCGTTCGCGACGAGGGCCTGGTGCACCTCGGCCA
Organism: Curtobacterium sp. NPDC088465; assembly: GCF_044753165.1. NCBI lineage: Bacteria > Bacillati > Actinomycetota > Actinomycetes > Micrococcales > Microbacteriaceae > Curtobacterium > Curtobacterium sp. NPDC088465. Next base: position 23,322 of record NZ_JBIVMR010000003.1, read on the forward strand.
CACCGATCTCCGCGGAGCGTCCGGCGTACTTCAGGCTCGTGACGGCCGCGGCGCCGGTGCCGCCGGTGTTGCCCGCGACGTTGATGACGTCCGCGCCGGCCTTCGCGACGCCGACCGCGATCGTGCCGATGCCCTCGGAGGACACGAGCTTCACGACCACGCGGACCCGGGCGGCCTTGCAGTCGTGGATGAGCTGCGCGAGGTCCTCGATCGAGTACGTGTCGTGGTGCGGCGGCGGCGAGATGAGCTCGACGCCGGGCGTTCCACCCCGGGCCGCGGCGATGTCCACCGTGACCTTGGGTGCGGGGAGCTGCCCGCCCTCGCCGGGCTTCGCGCCCTGGCCGATCTTGATCTCGAGCTCCTCGAGCATCGGGTCGGCCAGGTAGCCCGCCCAGATGCCGAACCGACCCGAGGCGAACTGCTTGATGCGCGAGCCGCGGATCGTGCCGTAGCGGGAGTGGTGCTCGCCGCCCTCGCCCGAGTTCGACATGCCGCCGACCATGTTCGTGCCGTGGGCGACGGCCTCGTGTGCGGTCGCGACGAGGGCGCCGTGGCTCATCGCACCGGACGCCAGGGTCCGGGTGATCTCGTGCGCGGGCTGGACCTCGGCCACGTCGACGCTCGCCGGTGCCTGCTGCAGCAGGCCGAGCAGGTCGGCGGCCGCGCCGGTGGCGCGCAGCGTCACCCGGTCGCCGGCGACGACGTCGACGTCGACCGTGCCGGGGTGCAGCAGGGCGAGCCCGTCCGCGAGGGCCCGGTGGCGCAGTGCGCCCGTGGGCCCCGTCGAGGTGAGCCGCAGGGTGAAGCGGGTCGTGCCTCCCGGCAGGGCGTCCTCCGAGGAAGACCGCGAGCCGGACAGCCCGCGCACCGTGATGCTCGTGTTCCCGGTGGTCGAGAAGCGGCCGAGCTCGCGCGCGAAGTCCGAGGCCTCGTCGATGCCGGTGACGTCCGCGGGCAGGGCGAGCACGTCGCGCAGGGCCGCCGGGCGGCGGGAACGCTCGTCGTGCGTGGTCTGCAGGAACGTGACGTAGCCCGGCGTGACGCGGTGCGCGTCGATCTCGGCGTCGCTCAGCCGGTCGTAGCCGGTGTTCCGGTACGCCGTGTCCGAGATGCCGAACGAGTCGTCGAGCTGCCGGAGCGTGAGCAGCCGCAGCGCGTCGGAGTCACCGGAGCGCTCGAAGGCCGGGCGCTCCTCGGTCATGCCGCCGAAGCCGCGGACGCTCGCGACGCCGAACGAGTGTCCGGCGCCGTCCGACCGCTCCTTGAACAGGCCGAGCAGGGGGACCTGGCCCTCGGTGGCGACCGAGCGCGCGCGCTCGTGCCACTCGGTGGACGCCTGGGCGATGCGGGCGAAGCCGACACCGCCGACCGGAGCGGCCATGTGCGGGAAGACCCGGGCGAACAGGTCGTCGCCGGTGTCGAGGTAGTTCGGCTCGAAGAACTCGCCGCCGATGTAGCTCTCGGCGGTGCACAGGCCGACGCGGCCCATCGTCTTCGCCAGCGCCTTCTCGGCCGCCTTGCGGAAGCGCTTGAGGGCGGCATCCGTCTCGGTGAGCTGGCCGGCGGGTGCGGGGGCGGCGGGGTACTTCTCCTCCGCGCGGAGCCGCGCGGACAGGCTGTACACGGCCGAGGCCCCGAAGCCCAGGGCGGTGGCCACGTGGTGCGAGGACGGCAGCTGGCCGGACTCGGCGACCACGGACACCCGCAGGCGCAGACCGGTCTCGATGAGCCGCTGGTTGACGGCGGCGACGGCGAGGATCACGGGGAGGGGTGCGTGCGTCGACGACACCGAGCGGTCGGTCAGGACCGCGATCCCGCCCTGGCGCTCGGCGAAGGCCACGACGGCACCGGCGAGCCGTTCGGTCGCGGTACGGACGGCGTCCGCGTTCGCCTGCTCGTCGTCGACGACCGGCACGTAGAGCATGTCGAACCGTTCGAGCGGCACGATCGTCTGGTCGCGCAGGCGGACCATGTCGAGGTGCCCGAGGACGGGGGAGTCCACGACGATCTGCCGGCTCGACGTGCCGGACGCGCTGCCCGTACCGTCCGGCTTGCTGCCGAGGGCGACCCGCATCGACATGCCGTCGGCCTCGCGGATCGAGTCGAGCGGCGGGTTCGTCACCTGGGCGAAGCGCTGCGAGAAGTACTTCGCCATGCCGCCCTCGGTGTCGCTCAGCGCGTTGATGGCGTTGCCGTAGCCCATCGCCGAGATGCGCTCCGAGCCGGTGGCGAGCATCGGGTCGAGCATGAACCGGAAGCTCTCCTGGTTCAGCGAGTACGCCACGTAGCGGCCCGCGAGCGACAGGTCGCCGTCGTAGCCGAGCGTGCTGGTGCCGCGGTCGTAGGCCGGCGCCGGCAGGTCGTCGAGGTGCACGCGGGCGGCGTCGAGCAGCGTCCCGTAGTCGCGACGGGCGGCGAGCATCCGCAGGACCTCGTCCGTGCGCATCACCGACCCGGTGCGGTGGTCGACGACGAGCATGCCGCCGGCCTCGATGCGACCGCGGTGCACGACCTCGTCGGCCCGGAACGTCACCTGGCCGGACTCGGACGCCACCATGAGGTACTCGTCCGTCTGCACGGTCCGCAGGGGACGGAGCCCCAGTCGGTCGAGCCGTGCGCCGACGACGTCGCCGTCGCTGAAGATCACCGCGGCCGGGCCGTCGTTCTTCTCCTCGTACAGCGAGAAGTACTCGAGCATGTCCCGGACGTCGGCCGTCAGGGTGCGGTCGTTCTCCCACGCCGGCGGCATGAGCGTGACGACGGCCTCGACGATCTCGAGCCCGTCGTCGAACACGCGGCTCTGCAGGGTCTGGTCGAGCCGGCTCGAGTCCGACTGTCCGGGAGGCCGGACGATGCTGCGGGTGCGGGCGGCGGCGAGTGCCTCGTCCGACAGCCGGTTCTTCCGGTCGGTGTTGAGCTCACCGTTGTGCGCCATCAACCGGAACGGCTGCGCCATGGTCGGGTGCGGCTCGGTGTTCGTCGAGAACCGCGTGTGGAAGTAGAGCGTGCGCACCGAGTGCCGCGGGTCCGTGAGGTCGCGGAAGTACGAGATCACCTCGCCCGAGTTCAGTCGGCCCTTGAGGATCTGCGTGCGGGCACTGAGCGACAGCGGGTAGAGCGCGGCGTGCGGGGCACGGGCCTCGGCCGCCTGCGTGTAGGACACGCGCTCGACGGCGAGCAGGGCGCGGTTCGCCGCGGCGTCGACGTCGGTGCGGGACCACCCCTCGGGCGCGCGGAACACCCACTGCACGATCGGCAGCTGGTACTGCTCGGCCTCGGGACGGGCGACCGAGTGGTCGACGGGGACGTCGCGGACGAGCAGCAGCGTGAAGCCCTCGTGCTCGATCGCGTCGGTCACGGTCTGCACGGCGGCGGCACGCTCGTCGGGGTCGGCCGGCACGAAGCAGTTCGCGACGCCGAAGTGCCCGGCGACGAGCTCCTCGCCGGTGATCGCGCTGAAGAACTCCACCGACAGGTCGATGCTCACGCCGGCGCCGTCACCGACGCCCTCGGCGGACTTGCCGCCCCGGTGCGGGATCGAGCAGAGCGCTTCGTCACCGCGGACGATGACGTCGTGGGTCGGCACCCCGTCGAGGCGGGTGATGAAGCCGACGCCGCAGTCGCTCGACTCGCGGGCAGGGTCGTACAGACCGAAGGGGGAGGGGTTCACGTGCGGGTCCAGTGGGGCTCAGCCGGCAGCGGACGGCCAGGGCTGCATCGGTGGAGCGCTCGCCGCGGGCGGACCGGTGGTGGCGGTCGTGGCCCTGTGTGGGGGTGGTGCGGTGAGCCGATGCTACGGCTTGGTATACCGCGGGTGCAACAGACCGGCCGGACGGGAGGCGCGGGGCGGTCCGGCCACGCGCCTCCCGTCCGGTGTGCGGCCGGTTCCGGTGCGGGTGCCGGTGCCGGTGCCGGTCTCGGTGCCGGTGCCGTTCTGCTCCCGCGGTTGTGTCTGCTCGGGCACAACCGGAAGCACCTCGCGCCACGGGATCCCGTGGCGAGACGTGCTTCCGGTTGTGCCGCGAGCGCCGTGCCGCGAGCGCCGCGCCGCGGGCTTCGCGGCGCGCCGCCTGCTGCGGCGGGTCAGGCCGCCGGCTCGTCGACCCGCCGGGCCGCCGACGCGGCGGTCGCCGTCGTCGCGATCGGGCCGGCAGCGTCGGCCGTGGGAGCGGTGGGGCCGCCGGGGCGCACGAGCACGGGACGCCGACGCGTGCGGAACACCCACGCCTTGAAGAGGACGAAGCGCACCAGGGTCGCGACGAGGTTCGCGCCGGTGAGCACCAGGACCTCGGCGCCGTGCGACGCCCCGGGCACGGTCGTGTGCAGCAGGACGAGCGACCCGGCGGTGATCGCCCAGGCGATGCCGAACACGACGAGTCCCTGCACGTGGTGGACACCGGCCCCCGCCCGCCCTCGGACTCCGAAGGTGAAGCGGCGGTTCAGTGCGGTGTTGCCGATCGCCGTGATGAGCAGCGCGAGGAAGTCCGCCGTCTGCGCTCCGATCGCGGGACGGAACAGTGCGTAGAGCAGCGCGAAGGCGACCGTGGACAGCACGCCGATGGTCCCGAAGCGCAGGAGCTGACCGATGATCCCCACGTGCGGTGTCGTGAAGGGCTGCCGGCCGATGGCGTCGTACACCGGGTCGATCGGGATGCGCCCGGTCGCGAGCCCCCGGGAGACCCGCCACATGCCCTTGAGGTCCTCGGCTGCGGTCGACGCGATGTGCACCGAGGAGTCCACGTCGTCGACCCAGTCGACCGGGACCTCGTGGACGCGCAGCCCCGCGTGCTCGGCGAGCACCAGGAGCTCGGTGTCGAAGAACCACGCGTCGTCCTCGCAGAGGGGCAGCAGGTGGTCGGCGGCCTGGCGGGTGATCGCCTTGAACCCGCACTGGGCGTCGGAGAACGACACGCCCATCGTGCTGCGGAGGAGCAGGTTGTACGAGCGGGAGATGAACTCGCGCTTGCCGCCGCGCACGACCCGGGAGGACCCCGCGAGCCGCGTGCCGATCGCCACGTCGGAGTGGCCGGAGAGCAGCGGTGCGACGAGCGGTTCGAGCGCCGCGAGGTCGGTCGACAGGTCCTCGTCCACGTAGACGAGCACGGCGGCCGGGGACGCTGCCCAGACCGCCTTGAGGGCGCGGCCGCGACCCTTGAGCGGCAGGTGGACGGCGTGCACCTCGGGCAGCATCGCGGCGAGGTCGTCGGCGATGCGCCCGGTGTCGTCGGTCGAGGCGTTGTCGGCGATCGTGATGCGCCAGGTGTGCGGCAACGACGTCCGGCAGAAGTGGTGCAGACGTCGGACGTGGGCGGCGAGCGTGCCCTGCTCGTCGTGGCAGGGCACGACGATGTCGATGTCGAGCGCGGTGCTGCTGTCGAGCGGGGTGCTGCGGTCGTGGGGGGTGGCTGCTTCCGTCATGCCGCCCAGGCTCGGCAGCGCGTCGATGCGGACCGCAGCAGCACCCTGTGGTGCCCCTAAGAAGCGGTCGGAGGGCTCAGCCGGTGACGCCGAGCACGATCTGCACGATCGCGACGACGGCGAGCGCCGCGATCGGCACGCCCGCGATCCAGAGCCCCGCGCGCGTCTGCGTCCGCCGGATCGTCGGCATCGCGTGCGAGGTCTGCGCGAAGCGGGTCGCGGCGACGAGCTCGGGGGCGGCGGCCGGCGGCTCGGGTTCGGGCTGGGGTCGGTCGTCCTCGAACGCCGGGACCTCGACGACCAGGTCCTCGGGTCGGGCACGCTCCGGCAGGCGGGTGAACCGCTGGTCCGTCCCGCGCGGGTCACCGTCCCGCAGGTCGCCGCTGCGCAGGTCGCCGTCCCGCAGGTCGCCGCTGCGCAGGTCGCCGTCCCGCAGGTCGCCGTGTCGCTGGTCCATCGCGTTCCCCTTCCGCCGGTGCCCGCAGCGTACCCGTGGCAGACGAGGAAGCGGGAGCGGGTAGGCGTGACGATCCTGGTTCGCGGTCCGCGGGGATCGTGCACCGGGATCGTCATGCGTCGGATCGGTCGCCGACCTCCGGCAGGTCGACCGTGAACGCGGTCCGTCCCGGCTCCGACACGACCCGGACGCTCCCACCGTGTGCGGTCACGACCGCGCGGACGATCGCCAGTCCGAGGCCGCTCGTCCCGTGCTCCCGCGAGCGGGACGACGAGCCCCGGGTGAAGCGGTCGAACAGCACCGGCAGGACCTCGGCGTCGATCGGGGGTCCGTCGTTCGCCACGACCAGCCGTGCGAGCCCACCCGTCGCGGCCTCGTCGCCCCCGGTGCGCGGGACCCGTTGCAGCGACACCACGACGGTCGTCCCCGCCGGGGTGTGCGTCCGCGCGTTCGCGAGCAGGTTCGTGACGGCGCGCCGCAGCTGCCCCGGGTCGCCGGACACCGTCAGCGGGCGGTCGTCGGCGAGCTGCAGCATCCACCGGTGGTCGGGTGCGGTGGCTCGTGCGTCCATCACGGCCTCGACCACCGTGGCGGTGAGGTCGACCTCCTCGTGCACCGTCCCGGGCCGGGCGGTGAGGGCCGCGGCGTCGGGCGCCGCGCCGTCGTGTGTCGCGGCGTCGAGCCGGGCGAGCAGCAGGAGCTCCTCGACCAGGTCGCCCATCCGCACCGCCTCGCGGCCGATCCGTTCGGCGTTCCGCTGCAGCGCTGCGACGTCCTGCGAACCGGCCGACAGCTCGGCGTAGGCGCGGACGGTCGCGATCGGCGTGCGCAGCTCGTGCGAGGCGTCGGCGACGAAGGTGCGCATGCCCCGCTCGGCGTCCCGTCGGACGGTCAGCGCGCGGCCGACGTGGCCGAGCAGCCGGTTGAGCGCGGTGCCCACCTGTCCGACCTCGCGGCTGACCACGAGGTCCGCGGAGGGCACCCGGGCGGCGATGTCGGCGTCTCCGCGTTCGAGGTCCAGCGCGGTGACGCTCGACGCGACGGAGGCGACCCGCTCGAGCGGACGCAGCGATCGTCGGACGGCCAGGGTCAGCGCCCACGCCGCGACGAGGAGTGCGAGCAGCGTGGTGCTCCCGATGACGACGACGAGTCGGACGACCGACGCGCGCAGGTCCCCGAGGGGCAGCGCCGTCACGAAGACGTCGCCGCCGCGGGTGACCGCCTGCGCCCGGTACGCCCCGAGCGACCCCAGCGAGACCGTCGTGGGGGTCGCATCCGGTGCGACGTCCGCGAGCACGGTCTCCTGCGCTCGGCTGAGACCGTGCTGCTCGCCGGCACCGTCCGTGTACCCGGCGAGCACGGCTGCACCGTCGCGCAGGACCGCCACGACGGTGTCGGCCGCCTGCCCCGGCGCCCCGATGAACCGGTTGTCCGGGTCCTGCTGACCGCCGGAGGACTCCGGGGGCGGTCCGGACGGCGGCTGCCCGCCCGGGGTCCGTCCCGCCGCCGTCGCCAGCTCCGCGTCGAGCCGCCCGACCAGGTACTCGCGGTACGCGATCACGGTCACCGCGCCGACGACGACGTTCGTCGCGACGAGCAGCAGCGCCACGGCTCCGACGATCCGCCAGCGCAGCGACGGAGTGCGCACCGGCCGGGAGGCACGCCCCGCCCCGTCCGGACGGCTCACGTCGTCGGCCGCAGCACGTAACCGGCACCCCGGACCGTCTGCAGCATCGGCTCGCGTCCGGCGTCGAGCTTCCGCCGCAGGTACGAGACGTACATGTCGACGAGGTTCGACGACGTGCCGAAGTCCATGCCCCACACGCTCGCCAGGATCTGCTCGCGGGACAGCACCCGGTTCGCGTTCCGGGCGAGGTGGCGGAGGAGCTCGTACTCGGTCGGCGTGAGCTCGATCGGCTCGCCGTCGCGCAGCACCGAGCGGTCCTCCTCGTCGAGCCGGAGGTCGCCGACCACGACCGCGGACGACCCCGGTGCCGCGACCACCTGCGGTGCGGTCCGGGCCAGGATGCGGGCACGGACGAGCAGCTCGTCGATGCCGAAGGGCTTCGTCAGGTAGTCGTCGCCGCCGCCGGTGAGTCCGGCGAGCCGGTCCTCGGGGGCGTCCCGGGCGGTGAGGAACAGCACCCGCACGGGGTCCCGGGCGTCCCGGAGCCGCTCGAGCACCTCGAAGCCGTCGATGTCCGGCAGCATCACGTCGAGCACGACCACGTCGGGCAGGAACTCCCGCGCCGCGAAGAGCACGTCCCGTCCGCGGTGCACCGCCCGTACGGCCCAGCCGTCGCCCTCGAACGCGAGGGCGACGGCATCGGCCAAGGCGTGCTCGTCGTCGACGACGAGGACCCGGACGGGGCTGCCGTCGGTGCGTCGGAGTGGTCGGTCCGCCATGCACCGGAGCCTAGCCACCGCCGTGTCCTCGTCGTCGGTCACGTCGATGCCGTCACTTCGACGCGCTCAGGTCGTAGACGGTCTGGCCGCCGACCGTGGTCGCCTCGTAGTGCGCGGCGACCCACTCCTGGATCGCGCTCGCGGTCGACGAGCCGCCACCCATCCCGCCGCCGGAGCCCGAGGACACGTAGTAGCCGACGTCACCGGCCGCGACCCAGGCCTGGAACTCGGCCAGGGTCGGCGCGGGGTCGCTCGACCAGCCGCCGATGGCCATCACGGCGGTGTCGGTGTCGAGCTCGAGCTGCGCGGCCGACTGCGAGCCGTTCACCGCCGCCGACCACTTCGCGTCCGAGGCGGCGAGCAGCTTCGTCAGTGCCGACGACGTCGTCACACCGCCACCACCCATCCCGCCGCCGCCGGTCGGGGCACCGTCCTCCGAGGTCGCGGAGCCGGAGCCGGAGCCGGAACTGCCCGGCATCGTCGGGACGCCGTCGCCCGTCCCCGCATGAGCCGAGCCGGTCGCCGCTTGCCCGCCGCTGTCCGGGCCCTGCCGGGAGCCGTCCGTCCCGTCCTGCTGCGTGCCCTGCCCGCCCGGGCCGCCACCGTCCTGGGAGCCGTCCGTCTGCGTGCCGTCAGTCGACCCGCCGGGGCCTCCCGCGCCTCCCGGCTGTCCACCGCCACCGCCGCCGGGGAATCCTGCTGCGCCGCCCGTCCCACCGGAGCCGCTGCCCGCCGGGCCGACGTTCGGGATGGACCCGGAGTGCGCGACGGTCGTCGTGGCGAGCGCGTACGCGGTCGTGCCGGTCAGCCCGAACAGGGTGCCCGCGAGGACGCCGACGGTGACGGCCTTCCGGAGGGTGGGCACGCTGCCGACGACGATCGCCGCGGCGGACAGGAGCCCACCGGCGAGCACCACCCATCGGAGCCAGGGCAGCCAGGTCGGGTCCTCGTTCAGCAGGCACCAGCTCCAGAACGCCGTCCCGCCGACCATCGCGGCGAGGCCGAGGCGACCGGTGACACGCTCGCGGGCGTGCCAGAGGAGCGCACCACCGGTGCCGACCAGGCCGGCGATCGCCGGGGCGAGCGCGACCGTGTAGTACGGGTGGATCGTGCCGGACATGAACGAGAAGACCAGACCGGTGACGATCAGCCAGCCGCCCCACAGCACCAGACCGGCGCGTGCCGGATCGGCGAGGTGCCGACGACCGACGACCACCAGGCCGAGGACGAGCGCGACGAGCGCGGCGGGCAGGAGCCAGGAGATCTCGAGGCCCATCTCGGACGAGAACAGGCGGTTCAACCCGGTCGCACCGCCGAACGACGAGCCCGCGGTGCCGCCTCCGCCCGTGCCGCCCCCGCCGCCGCCGTTGCCCGAGCCGCCGAAGATGCGGCCGAGGCCGTTGTAGCCGAACACCAGGTCGAGGACCGTGTTGTCCGTCGACCCACCGATGTACGGGCGCGACTCCGCGGGCCAGAGCGCCACGGCGACCACCCACCAGCCCGCGGACACGACGAGCGAGACCGCGGCGATGCCGAGGCCGATCGCGCGCCGGCCCCAGCTCGTGCGTGCGGCGAACAGGTACACGAGGCCGAACGCCGGCAGGACGAGCAGGCCCTGCAGCATCTTCGTCAGGAACGCGAAGCCGAGGGCGACACCGGCGAGGGCGATCCACCGCCAGCTGCCCCTCGGGAGCGCCCGGACGGTGCAGTACGCGCCCGCGGTCATGAGCAGGACGAGGAGCGCGTCCGGGTTGTCGAAGCGGAACATCAGCGCGGCGGCCGGGGTCGCGGCGACGACGAAGCCGGCGAGCAGCGCACCGACGTTCGCGGTCGTCGCACCGAGGCGGGCGAGGGTCCGCCGGACCGTGCCCCACACCAGGGCGACGGAGCCGACGGCCATGAGCGCCTGGGGGAGCAGCAGGCTGGTCGACGAGAAGCCGAACACCCGGGCGGACAGCACCATCACCCACAGCGAGGCCGGGGGCTTGTCGACGGTGATGAAGTTCGACGAGTCGAGGGAGCCGAAGAAGAACGCCTCCCAGGACTTCGTGCCGGCCTGCACGGCGGCAGCGTAGAAGCTGTTCGCGTACCCGGAGATGCTGAGGTCCCACAGGTACACGACGGCGGTCAGGACGAGGAGCGCCCAGAACGCCGGGCGGAGCCAGCGGGCGTCCTCGCGCTCGCCGGCGAACAGGCGGACGAGGGGCTGGCGTCGACGGACCCGGGCGGCGGTGCTCCCACCGGGGTGGGCGCGGCCCGGACGGTCGGTCGCGGGGGTCGGGTAGGTGGTCATGTCGACGACGATCGCCGGTCCGGGTCGGCCGATCCGATGTGTTCCCTCGGTGCTCCCTAAGAGCGCTGCACGGTGCCGGTGCCGGTGCCGGTGCCGGTGCCGGTGCCGGTGCCGGTAGCGGTACCGGTGCCGGAGGCGGCCTCGCGGCGGACCCGTCGGCGGGCCTGGCGGATGCTCGCGCGCTGCAGCCGCATCGACGGCCACCCAGCGGTGCGCGCGTGTGTCGCGAGCTGTTGGTCCGGGTTCACCACGACGGGGTTCCCGACGAGCGAGAGGAGCGGGATGTCGTGCCGCGAGTCCGAGTAGGCCCAGCAGATCGCGGGGTCGGCACCGGTCCTCGCCAGGAGCGCCCGGGCGGCGACGGCCTTCTGCTCGCCGTGCAGGAACGCGCCGTCGAGGCGGCCCGTGTACACGCCGTCCTGCACCTCGAACACGCTGCCCAGGGCACCGGTCAGGCCGAGGCTCCGCGCGATCACGTCGGCGAGGAACGTCGGCGTCGCGGTGACGAGCCAGACCTGGTGGCCCTTCGCGAGGTGCTCCCGCGCGAGCGCGGCGGTCTCCGGCCAGACGCTCGGTTCCGTGTGGCGCTCCCACACGTCGTCGGCCAACCGGGCCATGTCGGTGACGGTGATGCCGGTGATGACCTCGAGCCCGCGGGTCTGCGCCGCGGCGAGGTGCCGGTCGTCCTCCCCGCGCACCTTGAACCGCGCGTGCTTCCACCCGGCGCTGACGATGTCGCGCAGGGTGATCAGTCCGGCGGCCCGGAGGCCACGGACCAGGTGGAAGGCGCTCGCGCCGTGCACGAGCGTGTTGTCCACGTCGAACAACGCGAGGACCGGGCCACCCGTCTGCTCCACCGCCATCGCGCCAGCGTAGGTGACACACCTGCGTCCCCGCCGCTGTGGACGCCCCGCGGCGTCAGGCGTAGCGGCGGGCGGCGCGCAGGGCGTGGTCGGTGTACGAGCCGCCGAACAGGTACACGTGCAGGAGCAGCGGCGCGAGCTGGTGGAGCTCGACGCGCTCCTGCCAGCCGTCCGCCAAGCGGGACTCGGCGTCGTACCCGGCGAGCACCGTCTCGAGTCGGGGGAGTCCGAACAGCGCCAGCAGTGCCAGGTCGGTCTCCGCGTGCCCGCCGTGCGGCGTTGCGTCGATGAGGACCGCACCGGTCGGTTCCGAGGAGTCCGTGGGCCACAGGACGTTCCCCGCCCAGAGGTCGCCGTGGATGCGCGCCGGAGCGTCGCCGACGAGCCGGGGCTGCGGGGAGCCGAGCGTGCCGTCCTCGAGCCGGTCGGCCACGCGGTCGAACACCGCGGCCTCGGCAGCGTCGAAGCCACCGCGGTCGACGATGCGCTGCACGAAGTCCCGGATGCGGTACTCGGCGAAGAACGCGGCCCAGGTGGCCGGCGCGTCGGCGGCGCTCGTGAACGGCGTCCGCGACCGACCCATCCGCAGGCCGCCGCGGGTCGGGAACCCGGGCGAGGGTGCACCCCAGTGGTCGGCACCGGCGGCGTGGGTGCGTGCGAGCGAGCGACCGAAGCGCTCGGCCTGTGCACGCGTCGGGCTGCCGTCGCGGATCTGTTCGAGGTGGAGCACGGTCGGCTCCGGGTGGTCGAGCACGCGCGCGATCCGGGTGCCGCCCGTCTCCTCGGCCTCGGCGAGCCAGGCCAGTCCGGCGGCCTCGGCGGTCGCCTCGTCGGGGTCGCGGAACGTCTTCACGTGGATCTCGGGCACCGGTCCATCCTGCCGACGGTGCTCGACGGGTGTTCAGGCTCCGCGACGGGCGGCGTGCACGACCAGGGCGAGCTGCACCCGGTTGTCGACGCCGAACTTCTCGTACACGTGCCCCACGTGGGTCTTCACGGTGGCCAGGCTCACGAACAGGTCCGCGGCGACCTGTGCGTTCGAGGCCCCGGCGGCCACGGCGAGGGCGACCTCGGTCTCGCGGTCGGTCAGGCTCGCCAGGAGCGCGCGCTCGGCGGCCCCGTCGGCCGCGGCGGTCGCGACGGCGGCCGTCCCACGTCCCGTCCCGGTCGGGGCGCTCGCCGCGACGGCGATGACGCGGTCGAGCACCGACGGCGACAGGATCGACCGCCCGGCGGCGACCGTCCGGACCGCGTGGACGAGGTCGTGCGGCGGGGTGTCCTTGAGCAGGAAGCCCCGGGCGCCCCGCTGCAGCGCCCCGAGCACGAGGTCGTCGTCCTGGAAGGTGGTCAGGACGAGCACGGCCAGCTCCGGCTGCTTCCGGAGCTCCCGTTCGGTGGCGACGAGGCCGTCGCAGCGGGGCATCCGGATGTCCATGAGCACGACGTCGGGTGCTGCGGAGGCGATCACGCCCTCGGCCTCGAGTCCGTCGCCGGCCTCGCCGACGACCTCGATGCCGTCGTCGCCGCTCAGGAGCAGTCGGAGCCCGGCCCGGACGAGGTGGTCGTCGTCGACGAGGACGACCCGGATCGGTGCGCTCACGCCGTCCACGGGAGCACCGCCTCGACCACGTGGGTCCCGTCGTCGTCGCGACCGGCCGTGAAGGTCCCACCGACGAGCCGGGCCCGTTCCGCCAGGCCCCGCAGGCCGTGACCGCCGGGAGCGCCGTCGCCGGTGCTCGCGGGTCCCACCGTCGGGTTGCCCACCCGCACGCGCAGCGCCGGACCGTGGAGCACGTCGACCGTGACGGTGACGGGCTGCCCCGGAGCATGTCGGCGGGCGTTCGTCAGCGCTTCCTGCACCACCCGGTAGGCGTGCCGCCCGACGGTGTCCGGCGCGGCGGTGACGGCCTCGTCGACGGTCGCCGACACCACGGCGCCCGAGGACCGCGCCTCGTCGAGCAGCGCGGGGAGGTCGCGCAGGGTCGGCTGCGGGGGAGCGGTTCCGGCGAGCGTGGCGGTGTCCCCGGGGTCCCGCAGCACGCCGAGCACGTCGCGGAGCTCGGTGAGTGCGGCGTGCGCCTCGGCCCGGACGACCCCGGCGGCCTCGACCGTCTCGTCGGGTGACAGCGACCGGCCGCGGTACTCGAGCGCCCCGGCGTGCAGGGCGACGAGCGACAGCCGGTGTCCCAGCACGTCGTGCATCTCGCGGGCCAGGTGCGCCCGCTCCTGCTCCCGGGCGCGGTCCTCGCGGAGCTGCTGGTCGCGTTCGAGCAGGGCGGCCCGTTCGCGCAACCCGTCGAGCAGGGCCCGCCGCTGCCCGATCGCGATGCCGATCGCGACGAGCAGGGCGGTGAGCACGACGGCCGCGACGAGCACCTGCCACAGGGGCGTGGCGTCCTCGACCGGGTACAGCCCCTCACCGAACATCGAGGCGGCCACGAACGCCGCACTCCCGATCGCGATCTCGGCCGGGCGCCGCCGGGTGACGAGCGAGACCAGCGCGAGGACGGCCGCGCCGACCGCGAAGGTGGACACGGTGCTGCCGGCGATGACGAGCACGCCGACGAGCAGTGGTGCCCGGTGCCGGAAGGGGACCAGGACGAGCGCGGTGAGCCCGACCGCGAGGTCGACGAGCAACGCCGCACCGAGCCGGGCCTCGCTCCACCGTGTGGTGTCGAGGGTCGACCAGATCGCGCTGAACGCGGTGAGCCCGACGAGTGCCGCGAGCACGAGTCGCCACGACTGCGCCCACACGCGTCGGCCGAGGGGCACGGGACGGAGCACGGTCGAGGTCACGGCTCCGAGCCTAGGAACCCCGGCACCCGCGCCGGATCGGCCGAAGGTCGGAGAAACGGCGGCGGCCGGGGTCACACTGCGTCGACGAGGGCCCGGGCCAGCGGGTGCCACGGCCGCGAGTCCGGTCCGCTGAGCACGAGTGTCCGCACGTACCGCGGTTCCACGGGCAGCATCACCAGGTCGTCCGGCAGCATCACCCGCCCGAGCGTCGGGACGATCGACACCCCCTCGCCCCGCTGGATCATCCCGAACATCGTGCTCATCTCCCGCACGCGGTGTGCCCAGCGGAACGGTTGCCCGGCGAGCTCGTGCATCCGCTGGATCTGGTGCTCGCAGCCTCCGCCACCGGCGACCAGCCCGTCCTCGTGCAGGTCGTCGAGCGTCAGCGCGGCACTCGACGCGAGCGGGTGGTCGCGCCGGACGACCGCGCCCATCTCGTCCCGCGCGACGACCACGCTCCCGTCGGGTGCCGGCACCGGGTCGACGAGCACGGCGGCGTCCACGGTGCCGCCCTCGAGCCACTCGGCCATCTCGTCGTCGTCACCCTCGTAGACCTGCACGTCGACGTCCGGCAGCGTCACCGCCCACAGCTCGCGGAGCCGCGGCAGCAGGCCCTGGCAGACCGTCGGGACGGCGGCGAGGCGCACGGTGCCGCGGATCGTGGCGGGCCGCACCACGGCCTCCAGGGCGTCGACCGAGGCGAGCACGCTGCGGGCGTGGGCCAGCATGCGGTCGCCGAGCGGGGTGGCGACCGCGGCGCCGCCGCGCCGGACGACGGGCCCGCCGACCTCGCGCTCGAGCCCTGCGACGGCGTGCGAGACGGCGGACTGACCGACGCCGAGGGTGGTGGCCGCGCCCGTGAAGGAGCCGGCGTCCACGGTGGCGACGAAGGCGCGGAGCTGCGGGATCGAGAGGGTCATGCGTGTCCTTCATGCCGTCATGCAGGTCAGTCGTTCGACACATGTGCCGGACGTGGCCGATGCTAGCGCTCGTGAACGCCCTCCTCTACGTCCTGGTCGCCCTCACCTGGGGTTCGAGCTTCTTCTTCGCGAAGATCGGGCTCGAGGGGCTCGCCCCGCAGCAGGTCGCCACCGTCCGCACCGTGCTCGGGGCGGTCACGCTCGTCGTCGTGCTGCTCGTCACCCGACGGCGGTGGCCGCGCGAGCCGCGCGTCTGGGGGCACCTGCTCGTCGTCGCGGTGTTCCTGAACGCGGTGCCCTCGTCGCTCATGGCGTGGGCCGAGCAGACGGTGCCGTCGGGTCTGGCGAGCATCTACAACGCCACGACGCCGATCATGACGCTCCTCGCACTCGCGGTGCTGGTGCCGTCGGAACGGCTCAGCCGTCGCCAGCTCGGCGGCGTCGTGCTGGGGATCGTGGGTGTCCTCGTGCTCGTCGGTCCGTGGGACCTGGTCGGCGACCCCGCCGTGCTCGCCACCGTCCCCGGCCAGGTCGCACTGCTCGGCATGACCGCGTCCTACGGCATCGGACTGGCGTGGCTCCGGCGCTTCGGCGTCGGCAGCGGGCAGGACCCGACGACGGTCGCGACGGTGCAGCTCACCCTGGCGGCGCTGCTCATGCTGCTCGTCGCGCCGGTCATCGCGACCGGGCCGGTGGACCTGGACTGGAGGATCGTGGCCGCGATGGTGGCGCTCGGTGCGGTGGGCACGGGGCTGGCGTACGCGTGGAACACGCGGTTGGTCGGGGCGTGGGGCGCCGGGCGGGCCTCGACGGTGACGTACCTGACGCCGGTCGTCGGGGTGGGACTCGGGGTCCTCGTGCTCGGCGAGCCGCTGCGGTGGAACGAGCCCGTGGGTGGGCTCGTCGTGCTGCTCGGGATCGCGCTGGCGTCCGGGGTCCTGGGCGGCAGGCGGCGGAGCGCCCCGCGGGCTGCAGCCGCCGCCTGACGTCGCTCGGGCGGGGCGGGGCGGGGCTGGCTGCGGGGCGCTGCCCGTTCTTTCCCACAGCGGCTGCGATGGAAGGTGGAACCGGGCGTACCTGGTGGGAACGGACGACCAGGTACGCCCGGATCGACCAGGTACGCCCGGATCGACCAGGTACGCCCGGAACGGCCGGGTACGCCCGGGAGGACTCGGCGCGCTCACCCGCGGCAGTACGCTCGCCCGGTGCTGACGATCGAGACCGTGCTCCCCGGTGCGCCCGCCGCCGCGCGCATCCTCCGCCGGTACACCTCCGAGGTCGCCTCGCGGTGGTACGGCCGCCCCGCGACGGAGGACGAGGTCGACCAGGCACTCCACGACGAGCCCTCCGACGACCTCACGGGCACGACCGGCGTGCTCCTCGTCGGCCTCGACGACGGGGTACCGGTCGCGTGTGCCGGCGCGCGCTTCCGCGGGGACGTCGCCGAACTGACCAAGGTGTTCACGCTGGGCGAGGCCCGCGGACGGGGCATCGGGAGACGCATGGTGCGCGCCGTCGAGCGGGCGTGCGCGGAGCGGGGTGTCGGCACGGTCCAGCTCGACACCCGCGGGGAGCTCGCCGAGGCCTGCGCCTTGTACGAGCGGCTCGGCTACCGGCGGGTCGAGCCGTTCAACGACGAGCCGTACTCCGACCGCTGGTACCGGAGGTCCCTCACCGGAACGTCCGCCTGACCTCGGGCAGGTCAGAAGGCGGCGAGGGCGTTCTCGAGCATCCGGTGCCCCTGTCGTTCGAAGCGCTCGTCGTGCACCGCGAAGGCCCACACGGCCGTCCCGACCGCCTCACGCAGCTGGAGCCAGCGCCAGTCGTCGGTGTCACGAGGGTCGGACCCGTAGCCCGCGAAGAACGCGTGCTCGAGCTCGGGGGAGTCCTCCCAGTGCAGGACCGCCAGGCGGGTGAGGTCCGCTGCGGCCGGGCGGAACCCGAAGCGACCGAAGTCGATCGCACGCAGTCGGCCGTCCTGCACGATCCAGTTCCGGGGGTGCCAGTCGCCGTGCGTCGGCACCAGGGTCGCGGCGTGCGGGGTCGACGACCGGAGCAGCGTCCGCGCGCGGTCCTCGAGCTGCGGATCGATGCGGTGCGGGGCGTCGAGGGAGCGGAGTGCCTTCGCGGTCTCGGCCGTCAGGTACTCCGCATCGGTGCGGGCCGCCTGGTCGTGGAGCCGTCGGAGGATCGTGCCCGCCTGTCGGTGCACGGTCGCAGCGGTCTCGTCGGGGGTGCCGAGCGCGAGGTGCCCGGGGACCCGCTCCAGCACGAGCACACGGCTCTCGGCGTCCGCGGCGACCAGACGGCCCGTGTCGTCACCACGGAGGAGCGCCCCGGTCCACTGCCGGTGCGCCGTCAGCTCACGTGGGAAGTGCGTGTTCTCCGGTCCGGACGCCTTCACGGTGTGCTCCCCGGCACCGTTCCGGACGTGGAGCACCCGGGTGTCGAGGAGGCCCCACGACTCGTCCGCCACCATCGACGCCCCGGGGAGCACCTGCGCGACGAACGCCGCCTGCGCCGGGCTCAGCCCGCTGTCGTCCCACCCCACGGCGCCATCCTGGCACGTGCGCGACGAGTGGTCATCCGGTAGTCGCGCACCGTCCTTGTCGCCCTCGGACACGGGCGGTACAGTCCGGATCACCCGTCGACGGAGACGGCCCCTCGACGGGACGAGGAGCGCACCGCAGTGCTGCGCGCTCCCCGCACGTGCCGCCGCCGACCGATCGAGGAGGATCACATGGCGAGCAACCACGCAGTCGCGTACAAGGGACCCGGGAAGGTCGAGGTCATCGACACCGACTACCCGACGTTCGAGCTCAAGGACGGACCCGGGGTGAACCCGGCGAACGTCGGACGCAAGGTGAACCACGGCGCGATCCTGCGCACCGTGGCGACGAACATCTGCGGCAGCGACCAGCACATGGTCCGCGGCCGCACGACCGCTCCGACGGACCTCGTGCTCGGGCACGAGATCACCGGCGAGGTCGTCGAGGTCGGTCCGGACGTCGAGTTCATCAAGGTGGGGGACATCGTCTCCGTGCCGTTCAACATCGCCTGCGGGCGGTGCCGGAACTGCAAGGAGCGGAAGACCGGCATCTGCCTCAACGTGAACCCGGACCGCCCGGGCAGCGCCTACGGCTACGTCGACATGGGCGGCTGGGTCGGCGGCCAGGCCGAGTACGTGCTCGTGCCCTACGCCGACTGGAACCTGCTGAAGTTCCCGGACCGCGACCAGGCCCTCGAGAAGGTCCTCGACCTCGCGATGCTCTCCGACATCTTCCCGACCGGCTTCCACGGTGCGGTGACCGCCGGGGTCGAGGTCGGCTCGACGGTCTACGTCGCCGGCGCCGGGCCCGTGGGTCTCGCCGCCGCGACGGGCGCGTTCCTGCTCGGAGCGAGCGTGGTGATCGTCGGGGACATGAACGCCGACCGGCTGGCGCAGGCGCGCAGCTTCGGGTGCGAGACGGTCGACCTGACGAAGGGCGACCCGGCCGACCAGATCGACCAGATCCTCGGTGAACCCCTCGTGGACTGCGGCATCGACGCCGTGGGCTTCGAGGCGAAGGGGCACGGCTCCGGTGCCGGACACGAGGCCCCGGCCACCGTGCTCAACTCCCTGATGGACGTCACGGCCGCCGGCGGCGCACTCGGCATCCCCGGGCTCTACGTCACGGGTGACCCGGGCGGCGTCGACGAGGCCGCGAAGAAGGGCGCCCTGTCGCTCAGCCTCGGCACCGGGTGGGCCAAGTCGCTGTCCTTCACCACGGGGCAGTGCCCGGTGATGAAGTACAACCGGCAGCTGATGATGGCGATCCTGCACGACCGCACGAGCATCGCGAAGAACGTCAACGCGAAGCCGATCGGACTCGACGAGGCCCCTCGCGGGTACGAGGAGTTCGACAAGGGTGCCGCGACGAAGTACGTGCTGAACCCGAACGGCCTGATCCCGGCGGCCTGACCGCCGCACGGTCCGCGTCGCATCGACACCCGGTGCGGCGCGGGCCGTGGCCGTCGTCGCACTCGCGCAGCCACCGGTCCGTACGCTCGCCGGTGTGAGCGACACCCGCCGGCCCTCGACCGTCCGCCTGCTGTTCGCGTCGTCACACCCCGGACCGACGGTCACGGTGACGGTCCTCGCCGCGGTGATCGCCGCGGCCGTCGGGCACCCGTGGTGGCTCGTCGTGCTCGTGGCGCTCGCCGTCGTGGCCGGGCAGCTGTCGATCGGCCTCGCCAACGACTGGATCGACGCCGACCGCGACCGGGCCGTCGGCCGCAGTGACAAGCCCGTCGCCCGCGGACTGATCCCCGTCGGGACCGTCCGGACCGCGGCCGTGACGACCGCGGGTGTCGCCGTGCTCCTGTCGCTCGCCCTGGGCTCGGTCGCCGCGGTGGCCCACGTCGTCCTCGTCGCGGCCGGCTGGGCCTACGACGCCGGACTGAAGCGGACGGTCTGGTCCGTCGTGCCGTTCGTGGTGGCGTTCGGTCTGCTGCCGGTCGTGTCCGTCGCTGCCGGGGGCGACGGTTCGTGGCCGGCGTGGTGGGCGATCGCCACCGGAGCGGTCTTCGGTGTCGCGATCCACTGCACCAACGTGCTGCCGGACCTGCTCGACGACGAGGCGACCGGCGTCCGTGGGTTCCCCCACCGGCTGGGGCTCCGGGGCGCGGGGACGCTGGCGTTCGGGTCGCTCGTCGTCGCGGCGGCGCTGGTGCTCGGCGGCCAGGTCGCCGGCGGAGGCGTCGGCACGGCCGGGACGGTCCTGGCGGTCGTCGGAGCCCTCGTGGTCGTCGTGCTCGCGGTGGTCGGGATCCGCCTCGTGTTCGCCGGTCGTCCGACGCGGGCACTGTTCCGCCTGGTCATCGCGTCCTCGCTCGTCCTCGTCGTCGAGCTCAGCGTCGCCGGCGCCCGACTGATCGCCTGACGGCACCGGAAGCGGCACCGGGACCGGCACAGGCACAGGCACAGGCACAGGCACAGGCACCGGCACTGGCACCGGAAACGGCATCGGCACCGGCTGACTCAGGCCCACCGCATCGCGTAGACCCCGGCGAGCCCGTCGGCGCTCGGCAGCGCGAGCACGGTGCGGAGCAGCGCCTCCCGCCCCACCGACCCGAGCACGCCCGTGGGACGCCCGAGCGCCATGTTCAGTTCCGCCTGCCGAGCAGCCCGCCGCGCCGCGGCCTGCCGCCCGACGGCGTACCCGTTCGCGGACTCCTGCCACGGTCCGTCCGTGCCTGAACGGACGGCCTCGGCGAGCAGTGGCGCGAGCGCGGCGGCGTCGAGCCAGCCGAGGTTCATGCCCTGGCCGCCGATCGGACTGATCTCGTGCGCGGCGTCCCCGACGAGCACCACCCGTCCGACACCGACGTGCGACGCCTCCCGCCGCCGCACCCGGAAGCCGCTCGTCATCGTGCACGTCGCCGGGTCGGGCCGGGCGCCGGTGCGTCCCGCGACGATCGCGGCGAGGCGGGCGGCAGCGTCCGGGTCCGGTTCGCCACCGGCCGGTGCAGTGCGGTCGTCCGGCACGAGGGCGACGTACCGCCGCCTGCCACCCGGCAGCGGGAACGACTCGACGACCCCCTCCGGTCCGACGTCGACCAGTGCTGACGACCGGGCCTGCTCGGGTTCGGGGTCGGCGAAGTCGCCCATCACGTACCGGTCGCGGTAGTCGCGGCCCGAGGTCGCGATGCCGACCAGGTCCCGCACCGCGCTCCGGGCGCCGTCCGCGCCGACGATGAAGGCCGCCTCGACGACGACCGGGGCACCGTCGGGTCCGACACCGTGCGCCACGACGTCCCCGACGCGGCGGGACAGGGCGGTCACCGTCGTGCCCGTCCGCAGCGTCCCGGACGCGAGCCGGTCGCGCAGCAGCGCCTCGGTGCGGTGCTGGTCGAGCGTCGCGACGTACGGGTGCGTCGCGGAGGCACGGTCGAACGACAGCGTCCCGAGTTCCCGTCCGCGACTCCGGGCCACGCCCGTGCGGACGAGCACCGCCTCGGCGAGCACCGCGGTGTCCAGGCCGATCGCGGCGAAGGCGTCGAGCGACGGCGGGTGGATCCCGATCGCGCGCGAGCCCGTCGGCTCGGTGTCGCGCCGCTCCCAGACGGCGACCGTGACGCCCGCCCGCTCGAGGAGCGCAGCGGTGAACAGGCCGACGGGCCCGCCCCCGACGACGAGCACGTCGACGCGTTCCGTGGTCACGGAGGCGAGCCTACGGACCCGTCGCGGCGACCCACCCAGGCGGCGTCGGACGGGAGGCGCGTGGCGGGCGCGCCACGGGCCTCCCGTCCGACGGTGCGTCACGTCGGCGGACGCTCGCCGACGTCGTCAGGTGGTGACGCGTGCGCGTTCGGCGCGGTCCTCGGCGGCGAGTCGACGGGCCTCGCGGAAGCGCTTCTGTGCCTTCTCGACGGGGACCTCGACGGCGTACGCGGCGCCGACCGCCACGACGACGGCGACCGCGATCATGAGCACCTTGCCCCACGGCCCGACGGCGAAGGGGTCGAGGAGCGCGATGACGAGCGGGTGCCAGAGGTACGCGGCGTACGACACGCGCCGACCGAACCACGAGACCGGCGACCAGGCGAGTGCGGCCGACAGCGGCGACCGCACCGACACGAGCCCGCCGATGAGCACCGCGGAGACGACGCCCGTGAGCGGCAGCACGACGCTGAAGGTCCAGGCGTGCTGCGCCCAGTCGTCGCCGATCCACAGCATGGTCCCGGCGAGCAGGACGATCCCGGCCCAGGTCGCGACGTGCCCGGCGATCCCGGCGGCCCACGTGCGGATGCGCTCGTCGTCGAGCAGCAGCGCGAGCAGGCAGCCGGTCGCCAGCGGGACGACCCCGAGCACGGGGGAGAAGTAGACGTCGGGCGTCGCGCCGCTGTTCGGCTTCGCGTAGACCAGGCCGGCGACGACCGAGCACGCCACGATCACCGCGCCGAGCCCGACGACGAGCCAGCGTCGACGGGAGCGGACCAGGAAGAGGAGCACCAGGACGGGCGGCCACACCAGGTAGAACTGCTCCTCCATCGACAGCGACCACGTGTGCGCGAAGACGCCCTGCGTGGTGTCCCAGAAGGAGCGGAAGAGGTTGCCGGTGTAGGTCAGTGCGATGAACGCGGCCTCGCCGGGGCTGAACGAGGCGCCCTTGTAGTCACCGACCCAGTTCCACAGGAGCAGCCCGACCACGACGAGAGCGACGAGGGCCGGGTAGAGCCGGAGCAGACGCTTCAGCCAGAAGGTCCCGAGACGGATGCGTCCGGTCTTCCGGTGCTCGCCGAGCAGCAGCGTCGTGATGAGGAACCCGGACAGGGCGAAGAACACGGTGACGCCGATGAAGCCGCCCTCGAACTGCGGCACGTGCAGGTGGTACAGGATCACCATGGCGATGGCGATCGTCCGGAGCCCGTCGAGGGCCGGAGCGCGGCGGGTCAGCGGCGGTGGCGGCGTCGGCCGGGCAGCACGGATCCCACGGCCGACCGGTGTGCTGCGGTCGACCGCGTGAGCGTGCTCGGGGGCGAGGGTGTTCGTCGCCACGGTTCCTCCCTGTGAGGATCGTTCGAACGGATGACGACGAGCTTGCCCTGTCCGGGTAAGAGGACGCTCAAGATCCGGGGTGCAGGATCCGGGTCAGTGCGTCCAGCCGCTCGCGCACGATCGCCGCGAAGTCGCGGTCCTCGCCGTCCGCGATCCACTGCGTGAAGGACAGGTGGAACACCGTGACCGCCGTCTCTGCGGCGATCGTGGCCGCCGGCTCGTCGATCCCGTGTGCGCGCAGTGCGCTGCCCAGGTGGACCTTCAGGGTCGCGAGCTTGCCGAGCTCCCGCTCGCCCAGTGCGGGCACGGCGTCGATGACCTGCTGTCGGGCCCTGGACCACGCGCGACGGTCGTCGGGGAAGAACGCGGCCGCGGAGTCGAGCGCGCGACCGACCAGGGCCAGGGCGGGTGTCCCCCCGGGGGCCTGGGCGATCGGGTCGGTGAACATGCCGGTGAAGTCGTCCTGCCCGGCGAACAGCACCTCGCGCTTGTCGGCGAAGTGCCGGTAGAAGGTGCGCTCGGTGACCTCGGCTGCCGCGGCGATCTCGGCGACGGTCGTCTCGTCGTAGCCGTGCTCGGCGAAGCGCTGCAGTGCGGTCGCCTGCAGTCGTTCCCGGGTGCCCGATCGCCATCGTGCCATGGGACGATCCTACTGATGACAGTCGCTGACATCGAGTGCTACGGTGATGTCAGTCCGTGACATCAAGCCGCGGACACCCCACGAAGGGACCACTCATGCACGTGTTCGTCACCGGAGCCTCCGGATGGATCGGCTCCCACACCGTCGACGACCTGCTCGCCGCCGGGCACGACGTCACCGGCCTCGCGCGCTCCGACGCGGCGGCGGCGGCGCTCGAGACGAAGGGCGTCACGGTCCTGCGCGGCGACCTCGACGACCTCGGGGCGCTCGCCCGGGGTGCGGCCGGTGCCGAGGGGGTCCTGCACCTCGCGAACAAGCACGACTGGTCCGACCAGGCTGCGACGAACGCCACCGAGCGCGCCGCCGTCGAGACCCTCGCGAACGCCCTCGTCGGCACGGACCGCCCGTTCGTGGTGGCATCCGGGGTCGCCGCCCTGGCTCCGGGTCGTCCCGCCGAGGAGCGGGACCCGTCTCCCTTCACGGGCGTGGACAGCCCCCGCGGTGGCAGCGAGAACCGGGCGCTCGACTTCGTGGAACAGGGGGTCCGCGCGATCGCTGCGCGGTTCAGCCCGACCACGCACGGCGTCGGCGACCACGGCTTCGTCGCGTACCTGGCCGGGGTCGCGCTCGAGCGCGGGATGTCCGGCCACGTCGGTGACGGCAGCAACCGCTGGGCGGCCGTGCACGTGGACGACGCCGCCCGCATGGTGCGACTCGGTCTCGAGCAGGCCCCCGCGGGCGCACGGTTGCACGCCGTCGCCGAGGAGGGGATCCCCACGCGGGACATCGCCGCAGCGATCGGCGACGCGCTCGGGCTGCCGGTCACGAGCATCGACCCGTCGGACGCGTCGGCGCACTTCGGGTTCATCGGCGGGTTCTTCGGCGCGGAGATGTCGGCGTCGTCGACCGCGACGCAGGAGCTGCTCGGGTGGGAGCCCGTCGGGCCGTCCCTGCTCGAGGACATCGCCGCGGGGGCGTACGCACACGCCGCCGCGCGCTGACGGCCGCGCCCGCCGCGCTCGTCACCACGGTGGCGAGACTCGGCACAGCGGACAGTTTCGCGACGCAACCGCCGCGAATCTGTCCGCATGGTCGAGTCTCGGCTCGGGCCGGCGCCGGGCCGGCGGCCGGCGGCCGGGCCGGGCCGGCCCGGCGCCGGGCCGCCGGCCGGCCCGGCCGGCCGGCCTACTCGGCCTTCTGCATCTGCCAGGGCTCGGGCTCGCGGTCGCCGTTCGGGCGCACCGGCCGGACGTCCCCGACGATCGGGATCGAGCGCTTCCGCATGAACCACAGGTAGCGGACGAAGAAGTGCGAGAGCGTCGACAGCCGGTTGCCGTTGCCGAGCAGCGAGGCGATGTGCACCGCGACCCACGCCAGCCACGCCACGGGGCCGACCATCGTGATGCCGCCGCGCAGCTGCGCCACCGCGGCGTTCGTCCCGATGGTCGCCATCGTGCCCTTGTCGAAGTACTTGAAGTGCTCGGTCGGCTTCCCGTCGAGCAGCCGCACCACCTGGCGCGCGACGTGCTTGCCGCCCTGCAGTGCGGGCTGGGCGAGCTGCGCGAGCGCGTCGTCCTGCGCCGCGATGTCGCCGGCCGAGAAGATCCGCTCCACGCCCTTCACGCTCAGGTCGTC
The DNA here is from genome assembly GCF_044753165.1 of Curtobacterium sp. NPDC088465. NCBI lineage: Bacteria > Bacillati > Actinomycetota > Actinomycetes > Micrococcales > Microbacteriaceae > Curtobacterium > Curtobacterium sp. NPDC088465. Next base: position 48,290 of record NZ_JBIVMR010000003.1, read on the forward strand.
GTTCACCTGGATGCGACCGCCGTGGGTCTGCGGCAGGCCCCAGCCGGAGACCTCCTTGTGCGCCGCGACCCCGGTGGCCCAGATGACCTGCGACGCGGGGATGAACTCGCCCGAGGCGGTGACGACCCCGTCCTCCTTGACCTCGGCGACGCCTGTGTCCAGGCGGAGCACGACCCCTCGCTTCCGGAGGACCTTGGCCGCGTACCGACGGAGGCGCGGGGCGAACGGCTTGAGCAGCTCGCCGCTGCGGTGCACCAGCGTGATGGAGATGTTGCCGCGCTCGATCTCCGGGTAGGCGCCGACGAGCGCCTGGTCGCGGAGTTCCGCGAGGGCGCCGGCCATCTCCACGCCGGTCGCGCCGCCGCCGACGATCACCACGCGGATCTCGTCGGGGCCCTGCTGGGCCGCGGCCTGCTCGAGGCGGGTGAACAGCTCGTCGCGGATGCGGAGTGCCTGCGAGCGGGAGTACATCGAGTAGGCGTACTCGTACGCACCGGGGGTGCCGAAGTAGCTCGTGTTGACGCCGTTCGCCAGGATCAGCCAGTCGTAGTGCAGGTGCTCGCCGTCCGACATCTCCGCGATGCGGTGCTCGGTGTCGATGCCGGTGAGCAGTCCGTGCCGGAAGTCGGCGTTCGACTGCTTCGCCCGCAGGCTCCGCAGGAAGTACGTCACGTCGCCCGCGTTCAGGCCGCCGGTGGCGACCTGGTACATGAGCGGCTGGAACATGTTGTAGACGTGGCGGTCGACGAGCGTCACCCGGACGTCCGCGTCGGCGAGTTCACGCATGGCCGCGATCCCCGCGAAGCCACCCCCGACGATGACGACGTGCGGGCGGGTGTCCTCGGACATGGTGTTCTCCAGGGTGGTGCGGTCGACGGCCACCCAGAAGGGTACGCCGGTCTCGGCACCCGTCCGTCCACCTGCCCGTCCGGCTGCCGATGGAGCGGTCCCGCGGTCCGGCCTGGAGGCACGCCCCGCCGCCGTCAGGCGTCGAACGGCGCGTAGGTGCTCAGCACGTTCCCCTTGCTGGTCACCACGCTCTGCACCAGGCGCAGGCGGGTGGGCGGGTCCGTCGGTTCGAAGAGCCGCCGCCCGGCTCCGGCGATCGCCGGGTGCACCATGAGCTGCAGCTCGTCGAGGAGTCCGGCGAACAGCAGGTGGCGCACCAGCGTGACGCTGCCGGTGACCGCGATGTCGCCGCCCTCGCCGGCCTTGAGGTCGCGGACGAAGGCGTCGACGTCGCCCTGGATCCGGTGCGCGTTCTGCCACGTCAGGTCGTCACCGAGGGTGGTCGACGCGACGTGCTTCTCGATCGGGTTGATCCACCGGCCGAACGGGTCGTCCTCGTGCCGGGGCCACCACTCGGACCACTCCAGGTAGCTCTGCTTGCCGAGCAGCACAGTCTCGGTCCGCTCCATCCACGCCGTCATGGCGGTCCCGAGCTCGGCGTCGAACGAGTCGTACTGGAACTCGTACGGGTCCTGCACCACACCGTCGATCGATGCGAACAGCCCCGAGGTCACCTTGCGCATGCTGCGGAGCACAGGGCCGCCGCGACCCCGCGTCGAGAGGTGCGTGCCGATCAGGCTGATCCCGCGCCGGGGAGCGCCGGGTAGGTTCGCACCGTGCGCGCACGGGTGGAGTCCTTCGAGGTCGGTGGGCTGTCCGTGCGGCTCCGGACCCTCGCGCCGGCCGGGCGGTTGCACGACACGCTCGCGCCGACGGTCGTCCTCGTGCACGGCATCGGCATGTCGCACCGCTCCTTCGACCGGACGCAGCGCCACCTCGCCCGCACCCACCGCACGGTCGCGGTCGACCTGCCGGGTTTCGGCGGGCTCCCCCCGGCAGGCCGCCCGCTCGACCTGCAGGAGCTCGGCGACCTGGTGGTCGGAGCCGTCCGGTCCCGCGGCGTCGGGGACCTCGTGCTCGTCGGCCAGTCGATGGGCACCCAGGTCGTCGTCGAGGCAGCCCGTCGGCACGCCGAGACGGTGACCGCGGTCGTCCTGGTCGGCCCCGTCGTGGACCCGGCGCGGCGGACGCTGCTGCAGCAGGCGACGGACCTCGGACGCGACTGCCTCGTCGAGGACCCGCGGATGAACCTCGTCGTGCTCACCGACTACCTGCGGAGCCTGCGACAGTACGTCCGGCAGCTCCGACCGATGCTCCGTTACCGGCTCGAGGACACCGTCCCGGAGCTCCCGCAGCCGGTGCTCGTCGTGCGCGGCGACCGCGACCCGATCGGGCGACGGGACTGGGCTGCTGCGCTCGCGGTCGCAGCGCGTCGGGGTGTCCTGGTCGAGCTCCCCGGCGGTCACCACGTGCAGGACCGGCAGCCCGTCGCGTTCGCGCGGCTGGTCGACGAGCTCCGGCGGGTGCAGACCGTCGAGGACCTCGCGGCCGGTGGCCCGTCGACCGGTGACACCACGACGGGGCCGGCACGGTGACGGACCGGACCACCCCGGGGACGGGAGCGGCGTCGGGGACGGCGGCCGTGCCTCCCGGCCGTGTGCCGCTGCTGCGTCGCGCCTGGTGGGCCGCCCTCGACTGGTGGTACGCCGCGCGGTGGCAGCTGCGGAGCACCGGACCGACGACCGCCGATGACTACCGGACCGGTGACGGCCAGCCGGTCGTCGTCGTGCCCGGCGTCTACGAGACCTGGCACTTCATGCGCCCGCTGATGGACGCCCTGCACGACGCCGGGCACCCGGTGCACGTGCTGCCCGTCCTGCGGCACAACCTGCGTCCCGTGCCGGAGTCGGCGCGCGAGGTCCTGGCGTACCTCGACGAGCACGACCTCCGCGGGGTGCTGGTCGTCGCGCACAGCAAGGGCGGTCTGATCGGCAAGTACGCGATGACCCTGCCCGAGGGGGAGCGCATCGACCGGATGGTGGCGGTGTCGACGCCGTTCGGCGGGTCCGTGTACGCCCGGCTGGCGCCCGTGCCGCACCTGCGGGCCTTCCGTGCGGCGGACCCGGTGCTCGCAGCGCTCGGACGCGACCTCGCCGTGAACGCCCGGATCACGTCCGTCTACGGGGTCTTCGACACGCTCATCCCGGGAGGCAGCGAGCTCGCCGGGGCCACGAACGTGCGCGTGCCCGTCGGCGGGCACTTCCGGATCCTCGGCGCGCAGCAGACCCGCGAGGTCGTGCTCGACGCGGCCGCGGGCCCGGGCTCAGCGGGCTGAGCCGCGAGAGGCCGTGCGGCGGCCGTGCGCGAGACTCGCGCTGACGGACACTTTCGTCCCCGGGGCCCGCGAGTCTCGTCCGCCTGGCCGAGTCTCGGGGCCGTGCTGTGCCGCGCCGCTGCCGCCGCGGTCAGGCGCCGGGCAGGAACAGGCAGAAGGGGTGCCCGTCGGGGTCGAGGAGCACCCGCACGTCGTCCTGGGGCTGGAAGTCCGCCTCGGTCGCACCGAGCTCGAGCGCGCGGGCGGTCGCGGCGTGGAGGTCCTCCACCTGCAGGTCGAGGTGCAGCTGCATGCCCTGCGTCCCCGTGACCGGGGGCCAGGTCGGTGCCTCGTAGGCGTCGTCGTACTGCACCGAGAGCCCGACCCCGCCGTCGGCCGGGCGCACCCGCAGCCAGGTCGGACCGTCCTCGTGCACGGTCCACCCGGTCAGCGCACCCCAGAACCGCGCGAGGCGCACCGGGTCGGGGGACTGCAGGACGGTCGCGGTCAGCACGGGCATCGCGGGGTCGTCGGCACTCATGCGGCGCACGGTACCCGGGCCTGTCGACAGGACGGTCCAGCACCGCGACGGCCGCGCGACGGGCGCGCGACGGCTGCCGGCTGGTCAGCGGGCGGCGACGCTCGCGCGCTCGACGATCCGGTGCGGCACGACGACGGTCTCCGGAGCGGCCGTCGGGTCGGCGATGCGTCGGGTGAGCAGGTCGAGCGCCGCCGTGGCGAAGGCCCGCCGGTCGAACGACACCGTCGTCAGCGCCGGGATCGCGAAGGCTGCGGCGTCGACGTCGTCGAACCCCACGACGCTGACCTGCTCCGGCACGTGGACACCCCGTGCCGCCAGGACGTGCAGCACGCCGAAGGCGATCGAGTCCGTGTACGCGAACACCGCGTCCGGCAGCGGGTGCGCGTCCAGCCAGGTCGCGAACCCCGCCGCCGCCGCACTCGTCGACCAAGTCGGCAGCGGCACGCGCAGGGCGGGGTCGACGTCGAGGCCGACCGCGCCGAGCGCATCCGCGTGGCCCTGGTCGCGCAGCTCGCTCGTGGCGGTGGCGTCCGTCGGGCGGGCGGCCCCGACGACCGCGATCCGACGGTGCCCGCGGTCGAGCAGGTGGGTCGTGACCTCGCGTGCGGCGCGGCGGCTGTCCACGTGCACCTGGTCGACGTGCTCCGGTTCGACCTCGCCGATGACGACGGTCGGCGGGAGCCCCTCGGTCTCGGCCAGGACGCTCGCGCTGAGCGACACCGGGTTGAGCACGAGGCCGTCCACCAGGTGGGCCCGGGCCCGGGAGACGAGGTCCCGTTCACGTCCGGGGTCGTGTCCGGTCTGGTCGAGCTGCACCGTCCAGCCGCGCTCGCGGGCGAGTTCGACGAACCACTGGGCGAGTTCGGCCGAGTAGGCGCTGCCGAGCTCGGGCAGCGTCAGGGCGATCGCGCCGGAGCGTCCGTTGCGCAGGCCGCGCGCGGACAGGTTCGGCACGTAGCCGAGCTCGGCGACCGCGCGCTCGACCCGCTCCCGTGTCGCCGGCCGCACGGGCACGCCGCCGTTCACCACGTTGGAGACGGTCTTCGGGGAGACCCCGGCGAGGGCCGCCACGTCCCGCACGGTCGCGCGCATCGGGACGAGCGTAGCGCGCCACCCGGCGGACGGGAGGCGCGGTGCGGTGCCGCCACGTGCCTCCCGTCCGTCGCGGTGTCGGACGGGAGGTGCGGTGCAGGACCGCCCCGTGCCTCCCGTCCGACACGGGGCGGGTCCGACCCGGACCGCGCGCCGGCGACGCTGGGTCGTGGCTACGCGTCGACCAGCTCGCGCCGTGCCGCTCGGCGGGCGCGGACGCGGCCGGTCACCGTGACCGCGACCACGACCGCCAGCACCGCGTAGAGCACGATCGGGATGGGGCCGGCCACCAGCACCGAGAAGTCCCCGTCGGCGCTCAGCGCCGCGTCCCGCAGGCTCGTCTCGGCGAGCGGACCGAGCACCATCCCGATGATGAGCGGTGCGAGCGGGATGTCGAGGGCCCGCATGAGGAACCCGACGAGACCGATGCCGAGCAGCATGAGCAGGTCGAAGACCGAACCGCTCGTCGCGTAGATGCCGAGCCCGCAGAAGACGGCGATGCCCGCGTAGAGGTACGCGCGCGGGATCCGCAGCAGCTTCGCCCACAGCATCGCGAACGGGAGGTTGATGACGAGCAGCACCACCATCGCGATGAAGAACGACGCCAGCAGCGCCCAGACCAGGTCGGGGGACCGGTCGAAGAGCAGCGGACCCGGCTGCAGGCCGTACTGGCGGAACGCGGCGAGCATGATCGCGGCGGTCGCCGACACCGGCAGACCGAGGGACAGCAGCGCACCCATCGCCATGCCGGTCGTGGAGTTGCCGGCTGCCTCGGGTGCCGCCAGCCCGCGGATCGCACCCGTGCCGAACTGCGGGTCCTTCCGGCGGGCGTCGAGACGCTTCTCGAGCCCGAACGCCAGGAAGGTCGGGATCTCCGACCCGCCGGCGGGCACGACGCCGAAGGGCAGCCCGATCGCGGTGCCCCGCAGCCAGGCGGGCGCCGCCTCGCGCAGTTCCCGCTTCGAGAGCCACGGGCGTCCGGTCGCCTGCACCATCCGGCCGTCCTTCAGGTGTCGGGCCAGGCACGCGACGTAGATGACCTCGCCGAGCGCGAGGACCGCGACCGTCACCGTGACGAGCGAGATGCCGTCGAAGAGCTCGGGCACGCCCATCGTGAAGCGCGGCGCACCCGAGATGCCGTCGACGCCGATCACCGCGATGCCGAGGCCGAGGCACAGCGAGCCGAGGCCCTTCAGCGCGTCGTCGGTGACGACCGACGACGTCGTGACGAACGCGAACAGTGCCAGGGCGAAGAACTCCGCCGGTCCGAAGCTCGACGAGAACGACGCGAGCGCCGGTGCGAGGAACACGACCAGGACCGAGGCGATCATGCCGCCGACGAACGCGCCGATCGCGGCCGTCGCGAGCGCCTGGGCCGCTCGTCCGTTCAGCGCCATCTTGTGGCCCTCGAACGTCGAGGCGATGGCCGAGGCCTGGCCCGGCGTGTTCATCAGGATGCCCATGGTGGAGTCACCGAAGAGCCCGCCGAAGTAGACGCCGGCGAACATGATGAACGCCGCGGTCGGGTCGAGCGAGAACGTCACGGGCAGCAGCAGCGCCACCGCCATCGACGAGCCGAGGCCGGGGAGGACGCCGACCGCGGTGCCGAGGAGGCACCCGACGACGACCCAGAGCAGGTTGGCGGGGGTCAGGGCGCCGGCGAAGCCGTCACCGAGGAGACCGAGCACGTCCACGTCAGAACTCCCATCCGACGATGCCCGAGGGCAGCGACAGGTCGAGCAGCATGTCGAAGGCGATGTAGCTGATCGCGCTCACCGTCAGACCGACGACGAGCGGACGCAGCCACCCCGGGGCGCCGAGCCCCTTCGCGACACCGAGGAAGAGCAGTCCGGCACCGACGATCCACCCGAGCACGCCGAGCAGCAGGGCGAAGGCGGCGAAGGACAGGACCACCCAGGCCAGGGAGCGCCAGTCGACGCGGACCGAGCGCTGCTCGACCGAGGTGCCGGTCGTGTCGGTGTCGGCGGCGGTGTGCGCGTCGGCGCGGACGGCGGTGTCGGTGCGGGCCTCCGACGGTGTGCCGTCGGACCCGACCCGTCGGCCGCGCGCAGCCCGGACGGACCGGACGACCAGCAGGGCGGCCAGCAGCAGGAGTGCGGCGGCGACGATGCCGGGGAACACCGCGGGCCCGGGGAACGCGGTTCCGTCGGGGACCTCCATCGCGACGATGCCGACGACGAGGTAGACCGCGAAGGCGGTGAAGAGCGCCGGAGTGGTCAGCTCCTTCGCCACCGCGGCGACGCGGCCGGGGTCGGCCCGCAGCGTGAGCCGCTGTCCGACGACCGCGGAGGACGACGTGGGGTTGCTCGGACGGGTCATCGGCCCAGCTCCTCGTACAGCCCGGTGATGCGCTCGCGCTCCTCGTCGATGAACGCGTCGAGCTCGTCACCCGTGATGATCCGCTCGGTCCAGTGGTACCGCTCCACGGCGTCCGCCCACTCGGGGGTGTCGAGCGTGTCCAGCACGATGTCGGTCAGCTGCGCCCGCTGCTCGTCGTCGAGTCCGCCCGGTGCAGCGATCTCGCGCCAGTTCGTCAGCGTGACGTCGTGCCCCTGCTCGACCGCGGTGGGGATGTCGATGCCCTCGACCGGCTCCGCCGCGACGAGCGCGAGTGCGCGCAGACGACCGGACTCGATCTGGTCGATGTTGTCCGGGTACCCGCCCGAGGCCGCCGCCGCCGTGCCGTTGAGGAGCGCCTGGATGGCCTCGCCACCGCCGTCCGACGGGATGTAGTTCGTGTCCTTCGGGTCGATCCCGGCCGAGACGGCGAGGTCGGTGACGACGAGCTGGTCGAACGAGCCGCCGCCCGTCCACGGCACCGAGCCGGGGCGCTCGCGCCAGGCGCTGACGAGGTCGTCGAGCGTCTCGTACGGCGAGTCGGCGGGGACGACGATGACGTCGTACTCCTCGACGGTGACCGCGAGCGGCGTGATGTCGTCGTGGGTGACCGCGGAACCGAACTGGATCTCGGCCGCGAGGAGCCCCGTCCCGCCGACGAGCAGCGTGTCCGTCTGTCCGGCGAGCCGAGCGACGTTCCCGAGCGCGATGGTGCCACCGGCGCCCGGCATGTTGACCACCTGGACCGAGTTGACGATGCCGTTCGCGCGCTGCGCCTGCTGCATGGACCGTGCGACGCCGTCCCAACCGCCGCCGGCCGCCGCCGGTGCCACGAGGGTCACCGACCGGGTCGGGTCACCTCCGGCCGCTGCCGACGTCACCGAGCCGAAGGCCGCGACCGCGATGGACACCGCGGCGACGGCTGTCCCGACCACGCGTGCGACGGGGCGACGGGCACGCGGCGGACCCGGCGTCCCCGTCGTCGGCTGCTCCGGCACTGGTTGCTCCGCGGGCACTGGTTGCTCCGGCTGCACTGGTTGCTCTGGCATTGCTGGCTCCCTCCTGCGCACGTCGTCGTGCCGCAGGTCGAGAAGTACGATGGCAGCCGCCGACCGGGCGAGCACCCGGCGGCGGAGATGTGCTCATTGACGCTCACGGCGTCGCGGCCGAAGGGGGACGCCACGGTGACCAGGGCTCGTCTCGGGCGGTTGCGGCGGACCGCGGTGCTCGCGCTGCCGAGCGTCATCGTGCTCGCGGCGACGGGTGTCACGACCGGGGTCGCGGCCGTGGTGCAGGAGCGCGCCATCCGCACGTCCGTGGTCGACCAGGTGTCCGGCGTCGCGTCGAGCCTGGCCGACCTGCCCGAGGTGCGGGACGCGGTGGCGTCGGTCGCCGACCGGGGCGCACCCGGCGCGCTCGCCGACGCCGACGACCTCGCCTCCGCCACCGCGGCACTGCAACCGATCGCGACGCTCGTCGAGGGTGCCGCCGGCGTCTCGTACGTCGTGGTCACCGACGACGACGGCGTGCGGATCACCCACCCGGACCCGGCGGAACGCGGTGAGCCCGTCGAGACGACGATCGCGCCCGTGCTCCGCGGTGCGGAGTTCGTCGGCACCGAGACCGGCCCGACCGGGACGACCCTGCGTGCGAAGGTGCCCGTCGTCGACGCGGACGGCGAGGTCGTCGGCGTCGTGGCGGTCGGCGTGCTCGAGTCCACCATCGCGGCGGACCGGGAACGGGCCCTCGGCACCCTGCTCCCGTGGAGCACCGGCGCGCTCGTCGCGGCGACGCTCGCGAGCGTGCTCCTCTCACTCGTGATCGCCCGACGGCTCCGCCGAGCCGACGCGGTCGACGCGGAGAGCCGGCAGGTCCGGTGGACGACCGAGGCGCTGCGCGAGCAGGCACACGAGTTCGGCACCCGTCTGCACGTGGTGCGCGGACTGGTCGAACAGGGGGACGACGAGGACGCGATGGCCTACATCGACGCCGTGGCACCCGGGTTGACCAGCGGCGGCGGTGCCGGGTCGCCGCGCCGCGGTGCGGTGGCGACGGCGTCGGTCGCGGCGGTGCGCTCGGAGCTCGCCGTGGCCGGGACCACGCTCGACCTGCGCATCGCCGACGACGTCGTGCTCGACGACGCGGTGCTGCTGGTCGTCGCCAACCTGTGCCGGAACGCCGCCGAGGCCGGGGCGGCCACCGTCAGCTGCACCATCGGCTCGCATGACGGGCGTGTGACGGTGAGGGTCGAGGACGACGGACCGGGCATCGACCCGGCCGACGCGCACCGCGTGCTGACCCGCGGGTGGTCGTCGAAGACCGACGAGAGCGGCCTCGGGCGCGGCATCGGCCTGGCACTCGTCCGACGCACCGCCACCGACCGCGGCGGATCCGTGGTCGTCGGACGGTCGGCAGCGCTCGGCGGTGCCCGGCTCGACGTCGAGATGGCGGCGGGATCGTGACGGCGGCGCTCCGCGTGCTCGTGGTCGACGACGACGCCGGCGCTCGCGCACTCCACACCCGGTGGGTGGCCGCGACCGAGGGGTTCGCCGTCGTCGGGGCGGTCGCGTCCGGCGGCGCCGCGCTGGCATCCGTGGAGCGCGGGGTCGACCTCGTGCTGCTCGACATGCGCCTGCCCGACATCAGCGGCATCGAGGTCCTGCACCGCATGCACGTCGCCGGCGTCGACGGCACCGACGTGCTGGTCGTCAGCTCGTCCCGCGACCAGGTCACCGTCCGGCAGGCGCTCGCCGCGCACCCGGTCGGGTACCTGCTGAAGCCGTTCGACCGCGAGGCCCTGCAGGACCGGCTCCGCGCCTACGCGGCCGAACGTCGGTCCCGTGAGGACGCGCAGCGCGACGTCCCGATGGGGCAGGGCGACGTCGACCGGCTGCTCGCCACCGGATCGGTGCGCGTGGTCGGACCCGACCGCACGACGACGCGAGCGCCCGAGGACGCCCTCCCGAAGGGCGTCAGCGCCACCACGCTCGGTCGGGTCGTGACGGCGCTCGACCCCGTGGTCGCCCGCTCGGTCGACGAGGTCGCGGCAGCGACGGGCACCTCGCGGGCCACCGCCCGCCGGTACCTCGACCACCTCGTCGCGACGGGCGCCATCGACCTGGCGCACCGGTACGGCCGTCGAGGCCGCCCGCAGGTGCTCTACCGGCTGACGCCGGCTCCCTGAAGGCCCGGCCACGGCAGCCGGGTCGCGATCCGCACCGGACGGGAGGCCCGTGGCGGCGTCGCCACGGGCCTCCCGTCCGTCACCGGGTCACGCGCGTCGCGTGGTGACGACCCGTCGTACGGTCCCATCCGTGGCGGGCGGGCGTCCGGTCAGGACGGGTGGCGGGCGGTCCACTCGCGGAACGGGGCCGTCGGGTCGTCGACCCGGCCCTGCTCGCTCGGAAGGGCGCGCTCCGTGACGGGCTTCGCGTACTCGTCGTAGAAGGTGCCGAGCGTCATCAGGCGGTTGCCGTCCTCGTAGTGCTCGCCCTCCTGCTCCCGCGTCGCGGCGAAGACCACGCGGTCCGGCTGGGCGTAGTACAGCGCGCCGAGGCACATCGGGCACGGGTACGCGGTGACGAACACCTCGTGGCCGGTGAGGTCGGTGATGCCCTGCTCGGCGGCGGCGCGGATCGCGCGGATCTCGGCGTGCGCGGTCGGGTCGCCGGTCTGGGCGACGTGGTTGACGGCCTCGACCACGACCTCGCCGTCGCGGACGATCAGGCAGGCGAAGGGCTTGCCATCGTCGTGGACGTTGTCGAGGGCGCGGGCGACCGCGAGGGCGGTGAGTTCGTCGTCGTGCATGCCGGCCACGGTGCTCCCGGTCGGTGCTCGTCGGGTGTGCGTCCGGGGGACGGGGACGATCGGATCGCGGTGCTGGTCAGCCGAGCCAGGACGGGTTGGCGAAGAGCTCCTCGACCTCGGTGACGAAGCGCGAGGCGTGGAAGCCGTCCACCGCCGCGTGGTTGATCCGGAGCGCCATCGGCATGCGGGTGCGTCCCTCCACCTGCCGGTAGCGCCCGAGCGTGATCACGGGCGCCAGGTGGTCCTCGGCGCCCGTCAGGTGCAGCGCGAAGCCGGTGAACGACGTGCGGGGGAGCGTCGAGACGTCGAAGAGGTCGGTGCGACCGGTGCCCTGCGGGAACATGCGGTGGTCGTCGCGGTACCGCTCGGTCGTGGCGACCACGGCGTCGTGGAACGCCCGTGCGTCGGGGTCGTACTCGGTGACGAGCACCGAGAAGGTCTCGGTGTCGGGGTGGAAGACGGTGAAGGTCGGGTGCACCACGTCCCACACCGCGGGCCGGCCCTCCTCGGTGAGCTGCATCCGGAACTCGTCGTGCCGGTTCACGACCGTCGCGAGCACCCAGATCTGCGACGGGTACGTCTTCGCGCCGGCGGCCCGGGCGGCGTCGACGAAGGCGGTGACGTCGACCTCCACGGTCATCTCCCACGCACAGGGCTCCCGCCGGTAGTGCGCGAAGTGCTCGGCGCGGGGCCACTGGTCGAGGTCGATCGGTCGGAGTCGGTCCACCCGGCCAGTCTCGTCCCCCGGACTCCCGACGCGCGTGCACCGGACGGCGGTTCAGTGGTGCATGCCCTCGACGCCGTTCTCACCAGCGCTCGCGACGTTCTTCCGCGGGCTCGCCGCGCACAACGAGAAGTCGTGGTTCGAGGAGCACCGCGACGACTGGGAACGGCACGTGCAGGAGCCGATGGAGGCGCTCCTGCACGAGGCCGAGCACCGTTACGGTGCCGGACGGGTGCTGCGGCAGCACCGCGACCTGCGCTTCACGCCGGACGCGCGGCCCTACCGCGAGGACACCGGTCTCACCGCGGGCGGCATGTACCTGAGCGCCGGAGCGGACGGGTTGCAGGTCGGCGGTGGACTCTACGAACCGTCGCGCGCACAGCTGCGGGCGGCGCGCACGACCATCGACGAGCACCCGCAGGCGGCGGCCGCGCTGCAACGGGAGCTCGACGAGCTGTCCGACGCCGGGTACGAGCTGGCGGGTCCGCCGCTGAAGACCGCCCCGCGCGGGTACGACGTGGACCACCCGCGGATCGACCTGCTCCGGATGCAGCACTACGCGGCGCTCGTGCACCTGCCGCTGGAGAGCTCCCTCGACGACATCACCGCGGCGTGGGACCGCGTGCAGCCGCTGGTCCGGTGGACGGTGAAGTGGGCACGGGCGGACGACCCGGAGGCTTCGGACGACCCGGCGCCGCCCGTGCCGGGAGCCCGGTCGATCGACGAGCGCGCCTGACCGCCTGATCGCCCGTCCGTCGGCTGCTCCCTAGGCTCGGGGCATGCCGACGCTCGATCGTTCCCCTGCCCTCGTCGCCACCGGGTTCCTCGCGATCCCCGTCGCCCAGGCGCTCGTCGCACTGCCGAGCGACCTGCTGTCGACGATCCAGGCGGCGCCGATCGACCCGGCCCTCGCCGACACCGCAGCGTTCTCCGAGGCGTACGGCTACCCGCTCGAGGGCGGCGCGAACTGCATCGTCGTCGTGGGGAAGCGCGGCGACGAGGTCCGCCACGCGGCGTGCGTGGTGCTCGCGTCGACGAAGCTCGACGTGAACCGGGTCGTGAAGAAGCTGCTGGACGTCCGCAAGGCGAGCTTCGCGCCGATGGACCAGGCGGTCGAGCTGACCGGCATGGAGTACGGCGGGATCACCCCGATCGGGCTGCCAGCGGACTGGCCGGTGTACGTCGACGCCCGCGTGCTCGGTGCTCCGGAGGTCGTCGTGGGCGCCGGGCTCCGCGGGGCGAAGGTGTTCCTGCCCGGGCGGACCCTGGCGGCGCTGCCGAACGTCACCGTGGTCGAGGGGCTGGCCGTCGAGGGGCCCTCCGTCGAGGATCCGGCCACCGGAGCCGCCGACCTCGGCTGAGCCCCGTCAGCGGGCGGCGGCCAGGGTCTTCGTGATCCGCTGCAGCGAGACCGTCTCGGCGGTGCCGAGCTCCTGGGCGAACAGGCTCAGGCGGAACTCCTCGAGCATCCACCGTGCGTGCACGAGCTCGGCGTGGGCCCCGACCGACGGCGGGAACACGCCACCGGCGTCGGTGTAGCGGTCGGTGGCGACCGTGACCTCACGCATCCACGTGGCGTCACGTCCGGGGTTCTGCAGGAGCTTCTGCACGCGGGCCTCGACACCCCGCAGGTACACCCGGATCCGCCGGAGCCGGTCGAGCCCGGCGACGGCGACGAAGCCCGGGAAGACCAGGCGCTCCACCTGCTGGCGCATGTCGGTCAGCGCCGGCAGGAGCGCCATCGAGTTCGCCTGCTTCATCGCCTTGTCGGCCGCCCGCTGCGCGGTGAGCACGGCGGCGACCTCGGACACGGCGGTGAACATCGTGTCGACGACGGTGGAGGACACGGCATCGCGGACCGCCTCGAAGTCGGCCTTCGTGAAGACCAGACCGTCGGGGTGGGTGCGTCGGATGCCCGCGTCCACGACGGCGGCCAGCACGTCGTCGAACAGCGCTGCGGTCGACGCGTACGGGCTCGCGGCCAGCGCGAGCTTCTCCTGCGCCGTGAGGTGCGACTGCACGTACGACACCGGCGAGGGCACGGCGTGCATGACGAGCCGACGGACGCCGGCGGGCATGTTCACAGCGCGGTCACCGGGGGTCGCCAGGAGGCGGACACCGACCGTCGCCTTCGGACCGTCGCCCTCCTCGACCAGCGACGGGTAGGCACGGATCACGCCACCGGCCTGCTTCGTGTCGAGGACCTGCGGCAGGTCGTCGGACGGCCAGGCGGTGAGGCCGGAGCGTTCCACCTGCGTGCCGGAGGAGGCCCCGGCGACGCGCGCCGCGCCTCCCGGCCGGGCCGCTGCCCTCGCCGTCGCGGAGGCGACGCTCTGCTGCGTCCGATCCTTCAGCTTCGTCTGGAGGGCCGCGAGGTCCTTCCCGGACTCGACCCGACGGCCGCGCTCGTCGACGACCGCCCAGGTGGGCAGCAGGTGCGCCGGCACCCGGGACAGGTCGAAGTCGGCCTCGGTCACCGGCACGTACGTCATCCGCTGGATCGCCGCAGCGAGGGTCGCGCGGAAGGACTCCGTCGGCTCGGTCGGAGCGTCGTCGGGCAGTTCGGCGACGATCTTCTCGGCCCAGTCGGCAGCGGGGACGACGTTCTTCCGGATCTGCTTCGGCAGCGACTTGATGAGTGCGGTGACGAGTTCCTTCCGCAGGCCACGGACCTGCCAGTCGAAGCCCTCCTCGCGCATGCGGGGGAGCAGCGCGAGCGGCACCTGCACGCTGACGCCGTCGTCCTGCGCGCCCGGCTCGAAGCGGTACTTGATCGCCAGGCGCTGGTCACCGGAACGCCACTGCGTCGGGTACTCCTGCTCGTCCTGGGCGGCCTCGGCGGCGTCCTCGTCGAGCAGGTCCTGCCGCCGCATCGTGAGCAGGTCCGGCTGCTCGCGACGGGTCGTCCGCCACCACCCCTCGAAGTCGCGCGTGGTGGCGACGTCCGCAGGGATCCGTGCGTCGTAGAACTCGTACACACGCTCGTCGTCGAACAGGATGTCGCGACGGCGGGTGCGCTCCTCGAGCTGCTCGAGTTCGCGACGGAGCTTCCGGTTCGCGCGGTCGAAGGCCTGCTGCGCGTCCCACTCGCCCTCGACGAGAGCGTGGCGGATGAACAGCTCGCGCGAGTGCCCGGGGTCGACGCGCCCGTACTGCACGCGGCGACGCTGCACGATCGGGACGCCGAACAGCGTCACGCGCTCGTACGCCACGACCGCGCCCTGCTTCTTCTCCCAGTGCGGCTCGCCGTAGGTGCGCTTGAGCAGGTCACCGGCGAGCGGCTCCACCCACGCGGGGTCGATCCGGCCGACGGTCCGGGCGAACAGCCGACTCGTCTCGACGAGCTCGGCGGCCATCACGGCGTCGGGCTGCTTCTTCGCCAGGACGCTGCCCGGGAACACCACGAACCGGACGTTGCGCGCGCCGAGGTAGTCGCGCTTCTCCTTGTCCCGCAGCCCGATCTGGCTGAGGAGCCCGGCGAGCAGCGAACGGTGCACCGCGTCGCCGTCCTCGGAGCGCGACTGGCCCACCCGCACGTCGACCTGCTTCGCGGCGCGGGACAGCTGCCGGTACAGGTCCTGCCACTCGCGGATGCGCAAGTAGTTCAGGAACTCGGCCTTGCACAGGCGGCGGAACGCGCTCGACGACAGCTCCTCCTGCTTGTCCTCGATGTGGTTCCAGAGGTTGAGCAGGGTGAGGAAGTCGCTCGTCGGATCGGCGAACCGGGCGTGCAGCTGGTCGGCGTGGGCACGCTTCTCGAGCGGTCGTTCACGTGGGTCCTGGATGCTCAGGGCGCTGACGATCGCGATGACCTCGCGCCCGACGCCCTGGCGACCGGCCTCGAGCACCATCCGGCCGAGCCGCGGGTCGATCGGCAACCGGGTGAGCTGTCGGCCCGACTTGGTGATCCGGCCGTCGCGGTCGACCGCGCGGAGCTCCCGCAGCAGGTCGAGGCCGTCCTTGACGCCCCGGGAGTCCGGCGGCTGCAGGAACGGGAAGCGTTCGATGTCGCCGAAGCCGAGGGAGATCATCTGCAGGATGACCGCCGCGAGGTTCGTGCGGAGGATCTCGGGGTCGGTGAACTCCGGACGGCGCGTGAAGTCGTCTTCGGAGTAGAGCCGGACCGCGATGCCCGCGCTGGTGCGACCCGCGCGTCCGGAGCGCTGGTTCGCGCTCGCCTGGCTGATCGCCTCGATCGGCAGCCGCTGCACCTTCGCCCGCGGGGAGTACCGGGAGATGCGGGCGGTGCCGGTGTCGATCACGTACTTGATGCCCGGCACCGTCAGGGAGGTCTCCGCCACGTTCGTGGCGAGGACGACGCGGCGACGGACACCCGGGGTGGTCCGGCGCTCGAACACGCGGTGCTGGTCGGCGGCGGAGAGTCGGCCGTAGAGCGGCAGGACCTCGGTGCCCGGGTAGCGCTTGCCCTCGATCGCCTCCTGCGCGTCACGGATCTCGTTCTCGCCCGACAGGAACACGAGGACGTCGCCCGGGTCCTCGCGCGCGAGTTCGTCGAGCGCGTCGGTGATGCCCTGGAGCACGTCGCGGTCGTCCGCGCTCCCACCGCGGCCACCGCTGTCGTCGGTCCGTGGGTCGGTGTCGTCGCCCTCGTCCGCACCGGTGTCACCGTCCGCGGCGTCGTCAGCGACGAGCGGCCGGTAGCGGATCTCGACCGGGTACGTCCGGCCGGACACCTCGATGATCGGTGCGCCGCCGAAGTGCTGCGAGAACGACTCCGGGTCGATCGTCGCACTCGTGATGATGACCTTGAGGTCGGGGCGCCGGGGGAGCAGCCGCTTCAGGTACCCGAGCAGGAAGTCGATCGTCAGCGAGCGCTCGTGGGCCTCGTCGATGATGATCGTGTCGTAGCGCTCCAGGTCACGGTCGAAGTGGATCTCGTTGAGGAGGATCCCGTCGGTCATGAGCTTGATCCGGGTGTTCCCGCTCACCTTGTCGGTGAACCGCACCTGGTAGCCGACCAGGTCGCCCAGCTCGCTGCCGAGCTCCTCGGACACGCGCTCGGCGATGGTGCGGGCGGCGATCCGGCGGGGCTGGGTGTGCCCGATCGACTCGCGGCCGAGCTCCAGGCAGATCTTCGGCAGCTGCGTCGTCTTGCCCGAGCCCGTGGCGCCGGCGACGATGACGACCTGGTGGTCACGGATCGCGGCGGCGATGTCGTCCCGCCGCTGCGACACCGGCAGTTCGGGCGGGTACGTGATGACGGGCGTGGCAGACATGAGCATTCCAGGATAGCGGTCCGTGCGGCGGCTGTCGTCAGCGGAGCTGCTCGGCGAGCGCGGCGTCGCTCCGGGCCGGCAACGCACAGACGTGGTCGTGGCAGACGTAGGCGGCTGGTGCTGCGCTGTCCCGCCCGGCGAACAGCGAGAACCCGGCGGCGGCCCACGCCCGTGCCTGGTCCGGGGTCACGGTCGCGACCACGGTGCCCGGCCGGCGGGCGGCGAGGCCGGTCCACCGCATCGGGTCGTCGCGGCCGGACACGACGACGACCTCACGCGAGGGACGCTGCAGGGCGAGCGCGACCCCGAGGGCGTCGGCGTGGCCGAGCGGCCGCTCGGTACCGGTGCGTGCACGGTCGGCGGCGAGCCGCGTCGCGGCGTCCCGGAGTGCCCGGTCACCGGTGAGTGCGGCCAGTGTCGCCGCGGTCGCCGCCAGTGCGACGGTGCCGGACCGCAGTGCCGTCTGCGGCTGCTCACCCATCGTCGTTCCGGCTGCCCGCAGGACCGGATCAGCCTCGAAGCGACCGGCGAGGCCGTCGTCGACGAGCGCGCGTGCCGTCTCGGCGTACCGGACCTCGCCGCTGAGCAGCGCGAGTTCGAGCAGCCCCTCGGCGAGCAGTCCGACGTCCTCGATCGTGGGAGGCGCCGCGGACGTGCCGTGGGCGGTGCTCGACCGGACCACCACGTGTCCGTCGCGCACGTGGGCGGCCAGGACCGCGTCGGCGGCACCCTGCGCGAGGGCGGTGCACTCGTCGTCACCGCTCCGGGCCGCAGCACGCGCGAGCCCGCGGATCGCGAGGCCGTTCCACCCCGTCAGCACCTGGTCGTCGAGGGGCGGTGCGTCGAACCGCCCGCGCTCGTCGAGTGGCAGCCGGTACCAGTCGCCCTCGACGCGTCGCCCGTCGATGGTCGACTCGCTGTCCTGCGCCGCGACGAAGGCGCCGTCGGGCCGTCGCAGCGTGTCGCGCAGGAAGTCGGCGATGCCCCGTGCCTGCTCCGCCCCGGCGATCGCGAGCAGCCCCGCGTTGTCGTAGAGCATCCGTTCGTAGTGCGGCACGCTCCAGTCGCGCTTGGTCGCGTACCGGAACACGCCGCCGTCGGCGTCCGTCAGCTCGGTCGTCCGGATCGCCCGGAGGCTCCGCTCGAGCAACCCGCGTGCGGCGGCGTCACCGTCGGCCGCGACGTCGGAGAGGAACTCGAGGAGCGGCGCGCTCGGGAACTTCGGCGCACCGCCGAAGCCGCCGTACGTGGTGTCCTCCGCCGAGACGAGCTGCGCGGTCACGGAGCGGATCGCGTCGACGGACGGGAGGCGCGGCGTGTCTGCGTCGGACCGCTCGCCACCCCGGGCGGTGGCGTCGGCCTGCGCCCCCTGCGCGATCGCCGCGGCGATCGCGCTCGCGTTCGCGTCCACCTCGTGCCGCCGCTGGGTCCATGCATCGAGCACCGCCGTGAGGACCTGGCGGAACGACCCGACCTGGCCGACCGGGGTCGGCGGGTAGTAGGTCCCCGCGAAGAACACCCGCCCCTCGGGCGTCGCGAACGCGGTCAGTGGCCACCCGAGCTGCTGCGTGAAGGCGCTCGCGGAAGCCATGAGGCTGGCGTCCACGTCGGGCCGCTCTTCTCGGTCGACCTTGACGGCGACGAAGTCGCGACGGAGCAGCTCGCCGATCTCGGGGTCGGAGAAGCTCTCGCGCGCCATCACGTGACACCAGTGGCACGTGGCGTACCCGACCGAGACGAGCACCGGGACGTCGCGCTCCCGTGCCTCGGCGAACGCGTCGGGTCCCCACTCGCGCCAGTCCACCGGGTTGTCGGCGTGCAGACGGAGGTACGGGCTGACGGCGGTCCCGAGCCGGTTGTCGTTCATGCGTCCAGCCTGCCCCGCGGGCGCTGGACGGTGCTGACGATCCGGTGACCGGTGGACAGGTCGTGCTCGTCCACAGGCGCAGGCCGTGGAGTCCGGGACACCATGCCCGGGCCGGCGGTCAGCCGGGCAGCCAGCCCGTGAGCGACGCGAGCCGTCGCGCGATCTCGAGCGGGGACCTGTCGTCGGTGTCCACCCGGGCGACCGTGTCCGCGACGGCCGAGTCGAGCCTCCCGGCAGTCGCCGTGCTGTGGGCGAGCTGCGCATGCGGGACCGTGCCGCCCGCCCGCCGGGCCAGACGACCGGCGGTGGTGGCGTCGGAGGCGCGGAGCAGGACCGCGGTGACGAGCGGGTCGTCGCCCATCGCGGCGGCGAGCCGCTCGTGCTCGAGCACGGACACGGTGTTCGTGAAGACGAGCCGGTGGTGCCCGAGCTCGCGGTACGCCGCCCACATCGCGCGCAGGTTCCGCTCGGCGAGCCGGACGGCGGGGTGCGCCACGTGCGGAGCCGGGTGCGCGAGGTCCAGGAGGTCGCCCTCGATGACCGCGTGCGGGACGTCGGCAGCCACCAGCAGGTCGTGGAGCGCCTCGGCCGCCGTCGACTTGCCGACGCCCGAACGCCCGCCGACGAACAGGACCTCCGAGCGGGGCACCGGCTCAGCCCCTGCCGAGCGAGAGCAGCACGAGGGCGGCGTCCTCCGGGCCGTAGTCGAACATCCGCTCCCAGAACGGGTCCTCCGCCCAGGGGACGTCGCCGCCGGCCGGCACGGCGTGCGCGGTCTCGAGCAGCCAGTCCACCTCGGGCCGCACCGCCTCGGCGTACCGCGGGGGCTGCCAGCCGAGCGCCCGTGCCGCCGTCGTGTCGAGGACGAACGGCGACGGCGAGCTCCACGGGGTCGTCCCGACGAAGGCGGGGGCGTCCTCGTCGAGCAGGACCTCGTCGAAGCGGTGGTCGACGAGTCCGGCCACGGTCCGCACGATCTCCAGCACGTCGGGCGCGGTCTCGTCGGCCACGTTGAGGATCCGGCGGTCCGGAGCGTCGGCGACGAGGCGCACGAGTGACGCGATCCCACTCGCCGCCGTCGTGTGGTCGACGCCCCGTCCGTGGTCCGCGAGCAGGATCCGCTCCCGGCCGTCGAGCGCGCGACGCACCACGAACCACTCCCGGGGGCGGCCGATCCCGACGCCGTACACCTTCGAGGGGCGCAGCACGGTGACGGGAGCGCCGTGGTCGAGCAGGACCTGTTCGGCGGCGACCTTCGCGGCGCCGTAGCCCTCGCGCGAGGTCGGGTCGCCGTCGCCCGCGACGACGGTCGGCTGGAGCTCCGTGACCGCGCCGCCGAACACCGGCCGTCCGACCGAGTTCGCGTGCCGCCCTCGGTCGTCGACGTAGACCGCCTTCGAGGACACGAACACCGTCGAGCCGACGTCGTCGAGGAACGGTCGCAGCTGCAGGGCGTCGTCGCGGGTCGCGCCCACGGTGTCGACGAGCAGGTCGGCGCCGGGACGCAGGAGTTCGCGGAGCACGCTCGTGTCGCGGCGGTCACCGGCCACGAAGGAGGCGCCGGCCGCCGTCAGCGCATCGGCTGCGGGACCGCCGTGTCGTGCCACGACGTCGATCTGCCAGTCGTCGCCACCGCGGCCGGAGACGTCGAGGAGGTCTCGGACCACCGCCGACCCGATCCCGCCGGTACCGCCGAGGACGACCGCGCGTCTGGTGCTCATGCGCCAACGCTAGTGCCGCGGGGACGGCCCGGACGCCCGGCCAGCCCGGTCGGCCCGGCCAGCGCGGTCGGCGTGGCCGACGTTGTGGCGTCAGGACGCGAGCAGCTCCGGCTCGAGGCGCCACCACTCGGCGAGCGAGCCGTCGTAGACCTTCACCTGGTCGTGCCCGAGCACCGTCAGGGCGAGCGCGTCGACGCAGGCCGCGCTGCCGACGCCGCAGTACGTCACGATCTCGTCGGCGTCGAGCACCGGCGCGAACACCTCGGCGAGTGCCGGGCCGCGGCGGAGGGTGTTGGTGTCGGGGTCGACCACGTCGTCCGTGGTGATCGCCGTGCTGCCGGGGACCACGCCGGGGTGGTCGGATCCCAGCGCCGACGGGGGAGCCGCCAGGACGACCGCCGCGGGCTCCTCGCCGCGGACGGCGCGCAGGACACGGTCGTGGTCGGCCCACACGGGGCGTTCCTCGCCGGCCAGGAACGGCTCGGCGGACGGCGACCGGGTGCTGCCACGGAGCGGTCCGACGCGGACGGGCCGTCCCTCGTCCCGCCACTTGGTGAACCCACCGTCGAGCACCGCGACGTCGTCGAAGCCGAACGCGCGGAAGATCCACCAGAGCCGTGCCGCCCACTCACCGACGCTGTCGTCGTAGACCACCACGGTCGAGCCGTTGGTCACGCCCAGTCCACTCGCGGCGGACTCGAAACGCTCCGCCGTCGGGCGGGTGAAGGGCACGTCCGCGTCGGGCGTCGAGAAGTCGTCGACCAGGTCGGCGTACCGGGCGCCCGGTACGTGCCCGTGCTGCTCGTACGCGTCGCGGGCGGCCTGCCAGTGCATCGCCGTGCCGACCCCGGTGGCGTGCACCGAGGCATCGAGGACGACGAGATCGTCGGCACCGATGTGGTCGGCGAGCCACTGCGTCGACACGAGCGGCGAGGTCAGGACGGGGGCCATGGCGCTCAGGGTAACCGGGGCCACTGATGTGCCGCAGGAGGACCGACACAGTGCGCAACGCCGCCGTCCCGACCACGGGGTGTGCCGAATCCGTGCGCACCGGAACGGCCGGGGTCGGTCGTTCCTTCGGCCAGCCCCGAGGACGCGACATCCCACGCGTCGATCGACGCGTGGGATGTCGCAGAGCGGGGGCAGAGCAGGGCAGGGCGGACCGGGGGCGGACCGGGCGCGGAGCGGCTCGGGTCGCGGGAGCGGGGCGGCTAGTGCGCCGCTGCCGGGATGCTGCCCGTGGTCGCGGACGCCGCGCGCTCGAGCTTCGCGAGTCGCACCGACTGCCGGTTGATGAGCAGGCCGCCGGCGAGGGCGACGAGCACGAGCACCCCGGCCGAGATGCCGAAGGCGACGTGGTACCCGTCGATCACCGCCTGGGCCTGCTGCAGCTTCGTCGGTGCTGCCGAGAGGCCCGACAGGCTGTCCTTCACGACGTCGGCGAAGATCGTCGAGAGCAGGGCGGTGCCGATCGAGCCGCCGATCTGCTGCATCGTGTTGACCGTCGCCGAGGCCACGCCGGCGTCCGCCCGTGCGACACCGGTCGTCGCGGTGTTCATCGCGGACGAGAAGATCGTGCCCATGCCGAGACCGATGACGATCAGCGCCGGCAGGACGGTGCCCGCGTAGGTGCTGTCGACGTCGGTGCGGAGCAGCAGCAGGAGCCCGGTCGCCGCGACGAGTCCGCCCGCGAAGATCAGGACCTTCGGGCCGACGCGGGGGAGCAGCCGCCCGCCGATCTGCGTCGCCGACACCATGATCGACAGCGGCATCGGCAGGAACGCCAGACCGGTCTGCAGCGAACTGAAGCCGAGGGTCTGCTCGAGGTAGTACGTCAGGAACAGGAAGATGCCGAACATGCCGATCGCCACGAGGCCGATCGCGATGAAGGCACCGCCGCGGTCGCGGTCGAGGACGACGCGCAGCGGCAGGAGCGGGTGCGCGACGCGGGTCTCGATGACCACGAACGCGGCGACGAGCAGGACGCCCGCGGCGAGCATGACGATGGTGAGCGGGGCGTCCCAACCGTTCGACTCGGCGTTCGAGAAGCCGTAGACGATGCCGACCAGGCCCGCGGTGATCGTCAGCACACCGGCCACGTCGATGCGCGGACGCTCGACCTTCGGCGGCTTCGCCATGAACACGAGCGCACCGATGACCCCGAGGACCGCGAACACGACGTTCACGTAGAGGCACCAGCGCCAGGACGCGTACTCGGTGAGCACGCCGCCGAGCAGCAGGCCGATCGCCGCACCCGAGCCGGCGATGGACCCGAAGATGCCGAACGCCCGGCCGCGTTCCTTCGGATCGCGGAAGGTCGTGGTGAGCATGCCGAGCGCCGAGGGGGCGAGCAGGGCACCGAAGACGCCCTGCATTGCGCGGGCGGCGACGAGCAGGCCGAACGAGTCGGCGAGACCACCGAGCACCGAGGCCAGGGCGAACCCGACCAGGCCGACGATGAAGGTGGTCTTCCGGCCGAACAGGTCACCGAGGCGACCGCCGAGCAGGAGCAGGGAGCCGAACGCGAGCGAGTACGCGGTGACGATCCACTGCCGCTGGTCGGTGCCGAAGCCGAGATCGGCCTGCGCCGAGGGGAGGGCGATGTTCACGATGGTCGCGTCGAGCACGACCATGAGCTGGGCGAGGGCGATGACCGCCAGTGCGATCCAGCGGTGGTTCGGCCTGTCGGAGCCGGAGTCGGAGCCGGTCGTGGTGCCGGCAGCACGGCCGGTCGTCGTCGGTGCCGACCCGGTCGGGGTCGGCACGGTCTGTTCTGCCGTCACGGCAGCCTCCTTCGGAGAAGGGTGGAGGTGGCGGAGCACGCGCCGTCGAGCGCTTCGCGAGGAGGTGGAACCGGATGTGGTGCATCCGCTTGTGTCGAGTGTAGACCGAAACGGAGCCACCGCATCCGTTTGTTCCCAGAATCGTCAACTACCGTCGACGTCGTGAGCACCACCGACACCGCGCACGACCTCGAGCGCCCCCTGCGCGCCGACGCCGCGCGCAACCGCGAGCTGATCCTGCAGACCGCGCGCCGGTGCTTCGCCGAGCGGGGCCTGTCGGTCACGTTGAACGACATCGCGCACGAGGCCGGGGTCGGCGTCGGCACCGTCTACCGCCGGTTCGCCGACAAGGACGCCCTGATCGAGGCGTTGCTCGCCACCAAGTTCGAGGCGATGAACGCCGCCGCCGCCCGAGCCGCGCAGGAGACCGATCCGCGCGAGGCCCTCCGCGTCTACCTGACGGGCGTGTTCGAGTTCCGCGCGCGCGACCGTGCCCTGGCGGACGCCATCGTCCGCGCGGGGAAGGCGCGGCCGTCGATCGTGCACGAGCGGGACCGGCTCGAGCGCCAGGTCGCGACCATCATCGAGCGAGCGGCGGCGTCCGGGGTGGTGCGGGCCGGGTTCAGCTACGCCGACCTGCCGATGCTCACGACGATGGTCGGCGCCGTCGCGGACGCCACACGCGCCCACGACCCCGACGCCTGGCGCCGCTACGCCGAGGTCGTGCTCGAGGGCGTGCTGCCCGGCGGCACCACCGACCCCATGGTCGGTGCCCCGCTCGACCGCGCTGCCATCGAGCGCGCCCTGCACGGCCAGCCCTGACGGTCGCCTGACGCGGTATGCGCCGGGCGGGAGGCTCGTGGCCGTCGGGCACCGCGCCTCCGTGCCGACAGCGGGTCGGCCGCCACCGGCGTCCCGCGCGGTCGCGTCCCCAGGGCCGGACCGCTCCAGCCAGCTCGGCAGCACCGCTCCAGCCAGCTCGGCAGCACCGCTACAGCCAGCTCGGCAACCAGTAGTGCGACCGGACGAAGTCCCACGGCATCTGCAAGCCGGTCCACATCGGGTACCAGTACGCCGACGCGAGCACGACGACACCGAGGTACACGCCGACCCAGACCAACGCCCGGGTCCGCCGCGGCCGCGGGTCGGTCCGAGAGCCGGCGACGAGTCCGATCGCCGCAGCCAGGGCGATGACGAGGAACGGCTCGAACGCCACCGTGTAGAACTGGAACACCGTGCGGTCGGTGTACAGCAGCCAGGGCAGGTACCCGCCCGCGACACCGATGAGCACGAAGCCGTACTCCCACCGGCGCCGCAGCACGAGGAGCACGAGCAGCGCGACCGCCGCGATCACCGAGGCGTACCAGACGAACGGGTTCGCGATGCCGGTGATCGCCTCGCCGCAGCGGTCCGCCCAGCAGCCGTCCTGGCCGCGGTTCGTCCCGACGTAGTACATCGACGTGGGGCGCTGCATGACGAGCCACAGCAGCGGGTTCGCCTGGTACGAGTGCGGGGTGTGCAGGCCGATGTTGAAGCCGTAGATCTCCGACTGGTAGTGCCACCAGTTCTGGAACGGGTCCGGCACCCACGCGAGCAGTCCCGTCCACCGCTCGCCGCCGGAGGCGATCCAGTTCCGGTCCCACCCACCGGAGGTCCGGAACCACCCCGTCCACGACGCCAGGTAGGTCACGGCAGCGACCGGCACGGTGAGCAGGAACGTCACCGGCGCCTGCTGCAGGAAGGCGCTCGAGGACCAGAACGTCACGCCCGCTCGGCGGCGCATCACCATGTCGCTCAGCACGGAGTACAGGGCGAAGAACGCCAGGAAGTACAGGCCGGACCACTTCGTCGCGGACGCCAGACCGAGGGCGACGCCCATCGCGACGAGCCACGGCCGCCAGACCAGCACCGGCCCCCAGAGCGTGTCGCCGCCGCCGTCCGCCCGGCGTCGGACCCAGTCGTCGAGCCGCCGCTGCGTCCACCGCCGGTCGAGCAGCAGCGCACCCGCGCCGAGCACGACGAAGAAGGTCAGGATGCCGTCGAGCAGCGTCACGCGCGACAGCACGATCGCCTGGCCGTCGATCGCGAGCAGGAAGCCGGCGAGCGTCCCGATCGCGGTCGAGCGGAACAGCGAGCGGGCGATGACCGCGGTCAGGAACACGGTGGCGGTGCCGAGCACGGCGACCGTGAACCGCCACCCGAACGAGCTGTCGGCGCCGAACAGCAGCATCCCGAGGCCGATCAGGTACTTCCCGAGCGGCGGGTGCGCGATGAACTCCGCCGCCCTCGAGTACAGGTCGGTCTCGCCGTCCGCGAAGCGCTGGTCGGTCGTCGGGGCGCCGTCGTCGGAGGAGTTCGCCGGCCAGGTGCCCTCGTAGCCGAGGTGCACGATCGACCAGCCGTCCTTGACGTAGTACGTCTCGTCGAACACGAGCGAGTGCGGGTGTCCGAGTCCCACCAGACGGAGCACGGCCGCCAGCAGCGTCACCGCGATCGGACCCGTCCAGCGCCACACGGCGACCCGCCGCGACGTCGAGAGGACCCGACCCCACCAGTCGTCGAGGCGGGAGCCGGCCGGTCCGTCGACGAGGGCGGTGCGGTCGTCGGTCAGCTCGCTGGTCATCGCCTGCATCCTACGGATCGCCGCCACGGCGGACCTGGCACCAGAATGGGGAGGTGATCGTCCTCGCAGCAACGCCCATCGGCAACCTCGGCGACGCGTCTCGTCGTCTCGTCGAGACCCTCTCGAACGCGAGCGTGGTGGCCGCCGAGGACACCCGGACCGCGATCCACCTGATGCGTGCGCTCGGCATCGAGAACCGCCCGCGCCTGATCGCCCTCCACGAGCACAACGAGCGCGCGAAGGCCGCCGAGGTGGTCGAGCTCGCCCGCGACGAGGACGTGGTGGTCCTCACCGACGCGGGCATGCCCGCGATCAGCGACCCCGGCTTCCCCCTCGTGGAGGCCGCGGCGGCCGCCGGGGTGACCGTCACCGCCCTGCCCGGCCCGTCCGCGGTGCTCATGGCGCTCGCCGTGTCGGGCCTGCCGACCGACCGCTTCAGCTTCGAGGGCTTCCCGACCCGCAGGGCGGGGGAGCGTCGTCGTCTCTTCGCGTCCCTGGCCGGTGAGCAGCGGACGATGGTGTTCTTCGAGTCACCGCACCGGCTCGCCGACACGCTCGCCGACATGGCCGCGGGCTTCGGGGACGACCGCCGCGCGGTCGTGTGCCGCGAGCTCACGAAGCTGCACGAGGAGGTCCGCCGCGACTCGCTCACCGCGCTCGCCGCCTGGGCCGCCGACGGGGTGCGCGGCGAGATCTGCGTGGTCGTCGAGGGCTCGACCGGCGCGCTCGACGTGACGAGCATCGAGGACGGTGTGCGGCTCGTGCTCGAGCGGGTCGCTGCCGGGTCGCGCATGAAGGAGGCCGCCGCGGCGGTCGCGGACGCGACCGGCCTGTCGAAGCGCGACCTGTACGAGGGGGCGCTGGCCGCGCGGTAGGGCCGACCATCGTCGGTCTGGAGGCGCGGGGCGTGCCCGCCACGCGCCTCCCGTCCGGTTCTCCACAGGCGGCGCGCGGGGCGCGTCACGCGGCTCCGGCCCGCCCGTAGGATGGTCCGCATGTCCGACGGGTCCTCGTTCAGCATCACCACGCCGATCTTCTACGTGAACGACGTGCCCCACATCGGTCACGCCTACACCGAGGTCGCCGCGGACTTCATGGCACGGTGGCACCGGCAGCGGGGCGACGACGCCTGGCTGCTCACGGGGACCGACGAGCACGGCCAGAAGATCCTCCGGACCGCCAGCGCGAACGACGTGTCCCCGAAGGAGTGGGCCGACCGGCTCGTCACCGACGCGTGGAAGCCGCTGCTCGACACGGTCGACGTGGCGAACGACGACTTCATCCGCACGACCGACGAACGGCACGAGCGCGGCGTGACCGCGTTCCTGCAGAAGCTGTACGACGACGGCTACATCTACGCCGGCGAGTTCGAGGGCTTCTACTGCGTCGGGTGCGAGGAGTACAAGCAGCCGAGCGACCTCGTGCCCGGCACCGGTCCGTACGAGGGCCAGCAGGTCTGCGCGATCCACTCGATCCCCGTCGAGGTCCTCGCCGAGCGCAACTACTTCTTCCGGATGAGCGACTTCGAGCAGCGCCTGCTCGACCTGTACGAGTCGAACCCGCGGTTCATCCAGCCCGAGAGCGTCCGCAACGAGATCGTCTCCTTCGTGAAGCAGGGCCTGCGCGACCTGTCGATCTCGCGCTCGAGCTTCGACTGGGGCATCCAGATCCCCTGGGACCACGACCACGTGCTCTACGTGTGGTTCGACGCCCTGCTCAACTACGTCACCGCCCTCGGCTACGGGTCGGACGACGACGAGGCGTTCCAGCGCCTCTGGCCGAGCGTGCACGTCGTGGGCAAGGACATCGCCCGCTTCCACGCGGTGATCTGGCCCGCCATGCTCATGGCGGCGGGCCTTCCCGTGCCGGAGCGCGTGTTCGGTCACGGCTGGCTGCTCGTCGGCGGCGAGAAGATGTCGAAGTCGAAGCTCACCGGCATCGCGCCGTCGGAGATCACCGACACCTTCGGCTCGGATGCCTTCCGCTACTACTTCCTCCGCGCCATCACCTTCGGGCAGGACGGCAACTTCAGCTGGGAGGACATCTCCGCCCGGTACTCGGCCGACCTCGCGAACGGCTTCGGCAACCTGGCCTCGCGTCTCGTCGCGATGCTGCAGAAGTACTTCGACGGCGCCGTGCCGTCGCGCGGCGAGCTGACCCCGTCGGACGAGGCGATCGACGCGCTCGCGGTGTCCGTCACCGAGCGTGCCGACGCCGCGGTCGAGGCCTTCGCGCCGCACGAGGCGATCGCCGCCGTGTGGGAGCTCGTCGACGCGCTGAACGGGTACATCACCGAGCAGGAGCCCTGGGCGCTGGCGAAGGACGAGTCGGCGCGCGAGCGTCTCGGCACCGTCCTGGCGACGGCCCTCCGCGGCCTCGGCACCGTGAACGTCCTCGTGTCCCCGGTGATGCCGAAGGCGACGGAGAAGCTCTGGGCGTCGATCGGTGTCGGCGGATCGGTGACCGAGCAGCGTGTCGACCGCGCGTACGAGTGGCAGGGCGCCGCAACCGTCGTGCCGCTCGGGTCCGGCCTGTTCCCGCGCATCGAGCAGCAGCCCGAGCAGGGCGCAGCGTGACCGACGCGGCGGACGGCTCGCACGTCCGGGCGCGTGGCGAGGGGGCGTCCGGCGGCTCGAAGCGCGACCTGAGCTACCCACCGCTGCCGCAGGCGCTCGTGGTGCCGGTGTACGACAACCACACGCACATGGAGATCGCCGACGGCGTCGGCGAGGGCGGCGACGGTCCGCTCGACTACCGCGAGCACCTCGACCGTGCGTCGAGCGTCGGGGTCCGCGGCGTCGTGCAGGTCGGCACCGACCTGGCGACGTCGGAGTGGTCGGCGCAGATCGCCGCGCGGGAGCCCCGCGTGCTCGCCGCCGTCGCGCTGCACCCGAACGAGGCGCCCGTGCTCGACGAGCAGGGGCTGCTCGACGAGCACCTCGCCGGCATCGAGCGGCTCGCGGCGCTGCCCCGCGTCCGGGCGATCGGCGAGACCGGTCTCGACTTCTTCCGCACCGGCGAGGACGGCCGCGCGGCACAGGTCCGCTCGTTCGAGGAGCACATCCGCATCGCGAAGGAGCACGACCTCGCGCTGACGATCCACGACCGTGACGCGCACGAGGCCGTGGTCGAGGTGCTCGACCGCGTCGGCGCTCCCGAGAAGACCGTCTTCCACTGCTTCTCCGGTGGTCCCGACCTCGCCCGGCTCTGCGCCGAGCGCGGCTGGTACATGTCCTTCGCCGGCACCGTCACGTTCAAGAACGCCCAGTCGCTCCGAGACGCCCTGCAGGTCGCGCCGCGGCACCTGGTCATGATCGAGACGGACGCCCCGTTCCTCACGCCGACGCCGTACCGCGGCCGGCCGAACGCGCCGTACCTGATCCCGCTCACGCTCCGGTCGATGGCCGAGACCCTCGGTACCGACCCGTCGATGCTCGCGGCGCAGATCGCCTCGACGACCGAGCTCGTCTACGGTGCGTGGGACGCCGAGCCCGTCACGGTGGACCAGTAGTCGTGGGCGCACTGCTCGGCCCGGCGGAGATCCGGGACCTCGCCGCCAAGCTCGACGTCACCCCGACGAAGAAGCTCGGCCAGAACTTCGTGCACGACGCCAACACCGTGCGCCGCATCGTCTCGGCCGGCCGGGTCACGCCGGACTCCCGCGTGCTCGAGATCGGACCGGGGCTGGGCTCCCTGACCCTCGGGCTGACCGAGACCGGCGCGTCCGTCACCGCGGTGGAGATCGACGGTCGGCTCGCAGCCCAGCTGCCCGCGACCGTTGCGGCGATGCAGCCGGACGCGCGCCTGCGGGTCGTGCACCAGGACGCGCTCGCGGTGACCGCGGACGAACTGCCCGAGGCCCCGACGCACGTCGTGGCGAACCTGCCGTACAACGTCTCCGTCCCCGTGCTGCTGCACCTGCTCGCGACCTTCCCGACCATCGAGCGGGTGCTCGTCATGGTGCAGGCCGAGGTCGGCCACCGCATCGCCGCCGGGCCGGGCAGCAAGGTCTACGGGGCGCCGAGCGTCAAGGCCGCCTGGTACGGGTCGTGGTCGACCGCCGGGCAGATCAGCCGCCAGGTCTTCTGGCCGGTGCCGAACGTCGACAGCGTGCTCGTCGGCTTCGACCGTCGTGAGCGCCCGGGGGACGAGACGCTGCGGGCGCAGGTCTTCGAGCTCGTCGACGGGGCGTTCCAGCAGCGCCGGAAGATGCTCCGGCAGAGCCTGTCCGGGGTCCTGGGTTCCAGCGCCCGTGCGTCGGAGCTGCTGACCGCGGCCGGTCTCGACCCGACCGCTCGGGGTGAGGCGCTGTCGCCGGACGACTTCGTGCGCCTCGGACGGACGGTCCTCGCCGCCGCCTGACGGCAGGCGGTCGTGTCACTGCTCCGGCCCGGTGGTCGTCGTGTCGGCGACGGAGCCCTAGGCTGACCGCGTGCACGCTCCGACCTCCCGTCTCGCCCTGGCGATCACGCTCTTCTTCCTCGCGGGCGGTGCACTCGTCGTGGTCGTCGCCGTCGTCGCCCTCGTCCGTGACGCCGGCGACGATGCTGCCTGGGCAGCCGCCCTGTTCGGAGCAGGCCTGGCGGCGTGGGGACTCTGGTTCAACCAGCTCGCGGACGAGGACGAGGACGGGGCGTCCACCGGGGCCGAGCCGCGGGCTGCGAGGAGCTCCATCGGCACCCTGGCGATGGTCGCCGTCCTGGCCGGGGGTGCCTTCTGGGTGCTCCGTGGGCCGCTGGACAGGACGCTGGCCGAGTCGCTCCTCGTCACCGCCATCGTGCTGGGGCTCTGGGCGTTGAACCGGGGTCTCGACGCGCGGATCCGGCGTCGGCGCGCCGCCGGCGAGGTCGACTGACGGAGCAGCGTGCTCCGGCCGGCGCCGGCACCGGTGCCCGCCCCGGCCCCGACCCCGGCCTGACGGTCGACGTGCACACGCCTCCTCGCCCGGGGCTGATCCGCCCGTGGTGCGTGGCTCAGTGACCGCGGCCGGCCATCGCCTCGAGGATCTGCTGGTGCGTCCCGTCGCGCTCGGCCCAGCGCAGCGGCTGGACGTCCTGCACGAGGATCTCCGGCGCGGCACCGGAGTCGAGCAGACCCATCACCTCGTCCGTGAAGGCGTCGAGGGGCATCCCGCCGAAGTCGGCGCCACCCATCAGGTCCGTCTGCACGGCCGGCGGGGCGAGCTCCAGCACCGCCACCGAGCTGCCGACGAGCTGCTGCCGGAGCGCCTGCGTGTACGAGTGCACCGCGGCCTTCGTGGCGCTGTAGGTCGGGGTCGCGGTCAGCGGGACGAAGGCCAGACCGGACGACACCGTGATCAGCGTCGCCGCCGGCCGGGAGAGCAGGTGCGGCAGGAAGGCGTCGATGAGCCGGATCGTCCCGACCAGGTTGGTCTGGACGGTCGCGAGTGCGTCGTCGATGTGTCCGGGGTCGCGCAGGTCCTCGTTGCGCATGATGCCCGACATCGTGACGACGGTGTCGAGCTCCGGCCAGCGGGTCGTCACGTCCGCTGCCGCGCTCGCGATGGAGTCCGCGTCGGCGACGTCGATCGCGACGGTACCGAAGCCGTGCTCGGCGGCGAGGGCGTCCAGGCGCTCCTGGCGGCGGCCGCCGATGACGACGGTGCTGCCGGCGGCCTGCAGGCGCTGCGCGAGGGCGAGCCCGAGGCCCGAGGTCGCGCCGGAGATGAAGACGGTGCTGTTCGTGGTGTCCATGCCGACCACGATGCTCCTGCGCGCGGGGCTCCTCCAGGGCGCGGGCATCGGGGGACCGGCGGTCCCTGGCTCCGCTCCGGCCGAGACGGCACGATGGGGGGCATGGACCGCCCCGCGCTCGCCGACTTCCTGCGCCGCCGCCGCGAGCTGCTGCGCCCCGAGGACGTCGGCCTCGGCAGCGGTCCCCGTCGGCGGACCCCCGGACTCCGTCGCGAGGAGGTCGCCGCACTCGCCGGGATGAGCGTCGACTACTACACGCGGCTCGAGCAGCAGCGGGGCCCGCAGCCGTCGGAGCAGATGGTCGCGGCGATCGCCCGGGCCCTCCGGTGCAGCCTCGACGAACGCGACCACCTGTTCCACCTCGCCGGGCACACGGCGCCGGTCCGGATGCACCGCGCGGACCACGTGGACCCCGCGATCCTGCGCGTGCTCGACCGGCTCGAGGACACCCCGGCGATCGTCGTGAGCCACCTCGGCGAGACGCTCGTCGAGAACCGGCTCGCTCGGGCACTGCTCGGCGGATCCGTCGACCTGCCCGGCAACGAGCGCTACCAGGCGTGGCGCTGGTTCGTCTCGGGGACGGAGCAGGCGAAGTACGCGCCCGAACAGCACGAACGACTCGGTCGGGTGGTGGTCGCGTCGCTCCGCGCGGCCGTCGGGCTCGCGGGGCCGAGCGACCGTCGGGCGACGGAGCTCGTCGCCGAACTGCAGCGCCGCAGCCCGCAGTTCCGGGAGCTCTGGGAACGCCACGAGGTCGCGACCCGCTGGTCGGACGACAAGACCATCGTGCAGCCCGAGCTCGGCCGGATCACCGTCGACTGCCAGGTGCTCCACACCGACGACCAGGCGCAGGCGCTCCTGTTGTTCACCGCGCCTGCGGGGAGCGAGGACGCGCAGAAGCTCGAGCTCCTCGGGGTCGTCGGCACGCAGCAGTTCGGCGCCGACCGCGTCGCGCGCTGATCCTCAGTCCGCCGACGCACCCCGTGCCCGCAGGGCCTCGACGACGGCTTCGGGGTCGTTGCACCGGAACCGCAGCGACCGCGCCCCGAGGATCGCGACCTGCACGCCGGGTCCGCCGTCGAGCAGCACCGCCGTGCCGCCGGGGACGAGCCGGATGCCGAGCCCGCCGGAGTTGCCGCCCGTCATGTGCACGACCTCGGCTGACGTGATCTGCTCGGGGGCGACGCGCCGCCGGTACCACCAGGGGCGGACACGGACCTCGAGCACCTCGTCGACCCGCACCGTCATCCGCATGGTCATCATCCCGATGCCGAGCGCCACCGTGACGGCGAGGGTGACCACCAGCACGCCGACGTCCGACGCCGTCGGCGGCTGGTCCTGCCACCCCGCCGGCACCGCGAGCACGAGCGTCGCGATCCCGACGGCGGTCGCGATCACGGCCCATCCCACGACGGTCATCACACGGCCGGGACGGACGGTCTCCTCGTACGCGGGGTAGGACATGCGTTCCACCCTCGCACACCCGGCGCTCCGGCACGAGGTGACCCCGCGCAGGAGCTCGAACTGCTCGGTGTCAGCCGTACGGGACGATCCTCCTCCGGTCGGTTCCCTCCACCGGCGTCAGGCGCGTCGGCGGTCCGGAACGTTGTGGTCCCTACTCGCCGCTGGTACCCTCGGTCAGGCAGGACGCTTCGGCCTCCCGCACCCAGCCAACGCCCCGCTGACGCGGGGCGTTGTGTCTTGTCCCGCCCTGACGGCGCCGTCGCGCTCAGGGGGACCAGACGTACTCGACGATGGTGATCTCCTTCACCAGAGCAACGATCTTCGCAACGGCATCGGCGGCGCGTGGGTCCTTCTCCTCGATCGTGCGGGACCGGTTCAAGAAGAAGGTGGCGAGATCAGCGGCCTGCAGCATCCTGCTCTCGTGGGAGGGGCCGAAGTAGATCGTGTCCGCTATCCGGGTGAGCGGTTTCCGCGTGTACCCGGGAACGCTCTCGACCTTGAAGCTGCGGAGACTCCGACGCGCGCCTGCAGCAGAGTGGTGTTCGTCGGCCAGCACGAGACCGAGCTGATCGTTCCGGTCCAACCATCCGAGCCGTTCGTGCACACACTCGAGTAGATGAGCGAGCGTGAGGAGATGCGCGGGGAACGCGCGCGAGCCGTACCGGCGTCGGTGAGCGTACAGGTCGACACCCCGGAAGACGAAGGATGCCGTGGATCGAGACAGGACCTTGGCCGCGAGTGTGCACGCCTTGACCCTCCACCCGAGGGGTACCCGTTTCCACCGCCCTCGACCGTGGAACATCTCGACCGCGTGGAACTCGGTGGCCGCGTCGAAGCCGGCCACGTTCGCAGCGAGCAGGCGGCCGATCCCGTCGAACCCTTGCTCGATCGACTGCACGGCGCTGGCGTCAGCGACGAGACCTCCGAAGAAGTAGAAGGCGTCGTCCCTCGCGGATTCGTCGATGAAGATGAGTCGCACCGGGGCACCGTACTGATGTTCCACATGCTCGTCCCGCGTTCGCAACGGCGCGTCACACACCTGGCACCCCCAGGGGGAGCGTGCCTAGGGTGGCCCGGTGACAACTCCGCGCGTGTACGTCATCCACGAGAACCCCGAGTGGTTCCCGCCGTTCGCCGCTGCCTTCGCGGCAGAAGGGGTGCCGGTCGAGGAACTCCTGCTCACCGACGGCGGTGCCCTGGGCAGCATCGACCTGACCGCCGAGCCGGCTCCGGGCGTCTACTGGTCGCGGATGTCCGCGTCGAGCCACACCCGCGGCAACGAGCACAGCAAGGAGTACGCCCGCGCGCTGCTCGGCTGGCTCGAGCGCTCCGGTGCGACGGTCGTGAACGGCAGCCACGTGCTCGAGCTCGAGGTGTCGAAGGTCGCCCAGCACGGGCTCCTCCGGGACGCCGGCTTCGACGTGCCCCGCACGACCGCGGTCTTCGGGTCGGCCGCCCTCAAGGACGCCGCGCGGACCTTCACGGACGGGCAGGACGTCCCGTTCATCACGAAGCACAACCAGGGCGGCAAGGGCCTCGGCGTCCGCCGTTTCGACACCCTCGCCGAGTTCGACGCGTACGTCGACAGCCCCGAGTTCGAGGCCCCCGTCGACGGCATCACGCTGCTCCAGGAGCTCCTGACCGCCCGCGAGCCGTTCATCACCCGAGCCGAGTTCGTCGGCGGCGAGTTCGTCTACGCGGTCGGTGTCGACACGAGCGCCGGCAGCTTCGAGCTCTGCCCGGCCGACGCGTGCGAGGTGCCCCAGGCCATCGCCGGCGCCGTCTGCGACGTGCCCGGCGCCGAGACGACCGGCACAGGGGCACCGGGCGCACCGGCCGCCTTCAGCATCCGTGACGAGGTCACGGCCCACCACCCGCTCGTGCAGCAGCTCCGGACGTTCCTCGCCGACCAGCGCATCCAGGTCGCGGGTGTCGAGTTCATGGAGACCACGGACGGCCGGACGGTCGTCTACGACGTAAACACGAACACGAACTACAACCCCGCCGTCGAGGCGGTCGCGCCGGTCTCCGGTCCGCGCGCGATCGCGCGCTTCACCGGCGCGCTCCTCGAGCAGGCGTACGCCGCGTCGGCGACCACGGCCTGAGACGACACCACCCACCGGCCTGGAGGCTCGTGGCGGGCCCGCCCCGCGCCTCCCGGCCGTCACGACACACCTGAGGAACCACTCGTGCGATTCGGATACTGGACCCCGCTCTTCGGCGGCTGGCTGCGCAACGTCGAGGACGAGGACATGCCCGTCACCTTCGACTACGTGAAGCGGCTGGCGCAGCGTGCCGAGCGGATCGGCTTCGACCTGACGCTCGTGCCGGAGCTCAACCTGAATGACATCAAGGGGACGGCCGCGCCGAGCCTCGAGGCGTGGGCGCTCGCGGCCGCGCTGGCCGCGACGACCGAGCGGCTCGAGATCATGGCCGCGATGCGTCCGGGCTACCACCTGCCGGCGGTGACGGCGAAGCAGGCCGCGACCATCGACGAGATCTCCTGTGGTCGCTTCACGTTCAACGTCGTGAGCGCCTGGTGGGCGGAGGAAGCCCGCCAGTACGGTGGCATCTTCTCCGAGCACGACGACCGGTACGCGCGGACCGAGGAGTTCGTCGCGATCCTCAAGGGCCTCTGGGCCGAGACGCCGTTCTCGTTCACGGGCGAGTACTACGAGGTGCAGAACACGCACCTCGAGCCGAAGCCGCGGGTCACCCCGCGCATCTACGCCGGCGGCGAGAGCGAGGCGGGCAAGAGCTCGATCACCCGCTTCGCCGACGCGTACCTGACGCACGGCGGCACCGTCGACGAGCTCCGCACGAAGATCGACGAGATGAAGCGTCGCCGCGAGGACGCCGGCGCCGCGCCGTTCGAGGCGTTCGGCATGGCCGCGTACGTGATCGTCCGCGAGACCGAGGAGGAGGCGCAGGCCGAGCTGGCCCGCATCACCGACGTCCGCCACGGGAAGGCGTACGAGTCGTACCAGGACTTCATCTCGAAGTCGCAGCTCGAGCACGTCCCGTCGCTCGAGGACTACTCGGTGTCGAACCGCGGTCTGCGCCCCGGGTTCGTCGGTACGCCGCAGCAGGTCGCCGACCGGATCCGCGAGTTCGAGGACGCCGGGGTCGACACGCTCCTGCTGCAGTTCTCGCCGCAGGCCGAGGAGATGGAGCGCTTCGGCGAGCAGGTCATCCCGCTCGTCCGCGCCGCCGTCCCCGCCGAGCCGGTCGCCTGATGGCGGCCGAGGACGACTGGGCGTTCGAGACGCGGCAGATCCGGGCCGGCTTCACGGCCGACCCGGGCTTCGGGGCGAACGTGCCCCCGATCGCGCAGAGCGCGGCCTTCGTGTACCCCTCGGGCGAGGACGCGGCGGCGCGCTTCATGCTCGACGCACCTGGACACACCTACACCCGCGTCAACAACCCGTCTGCGGCGGCCCTGGAGCGACGCGTCGCGGACCTCGAGGGCGGGGTCGGAGCACTGGCGCTGGCGTCCGGTCAGGCGGCGACCTCGCTGGCGGTGCTCGGCGTCGCGCGGGCGGGCGCCCACGTCGTCTCGTCGGCGTCGCTCTACGGTGCGACCTACACGCTCTTCCACTCGACGCTGAGCGACCTCGGCATCTCGTTCACCTTCGTGCAGGACCCGACGGACCTCGACGAGTGGCGCGCCGCGGTCCGTCCGGAGACGCGGGCGTTCTTCGGCGAGAGCATCCCGAACCCGCGCGGCGACGTGCTCGACTTCGCGGGGGTCGCCGGTGTCGCGCACGACGCGGGGGTGCCGCTCATCGTCGACAACACCATCGCGACGCCGTACCTCGTGCGACCGATCGAGCACGGCGCGGACATCGTCGTGCACTCGGCGACGAAGTACCTCGCCGGCCACGGCAGCGCCGTCGCCGGGATCATCGTCGACGGCGGGAACTTCGACTGGGCGGCGCAGGCGGAGAAGTACCCGCAGCTCACGACGGTCGAGCAGTCCGGGTTCGCCGGGACGGCCTTCGCCGAGAAGTTCGGCCGCCGCGCGTTCATCCAGCGCACCCGGTCGAAGCTGTCCGCCGACCTCGGCCCCGCGATCGCCCCGTTCAACGCCTTCCTCGTCCTGCAGGGCATCCAGACGCTGTCGCTGCGCATGGACCGGCACGTGGCGAACGCGGCCGCGGTCGCCTCGTGGTTGGACGGACACGCGCAGGTCGAGCACGTGCACTACGCCGGGCTGCCCTCGTCGCCGTGGCACCACCTGCAGCAGCGCTACGTGCCGAAGGGGCCGTCGGCCGTGCTGGCGTTCGACCTCGCCGGTGGGGTCGCTGCCGGTCGCCGGTTCGTCGCCGCGCTCGAGCTCTTCGACCACGTGTCGAACCTGGGCGACGTCCGGTCGCTCGTCGTGCACCCCGCGTCGACGACCCACGTGCAGATGACCCCGCAGCAACGCGCGGCCGCCGGCGTCGGGGAGGGCATGATCCGCCTGTCGATCGGTCTGGAGCACGTGGACGACATCCTGGCCGACCTGGCTCGCGGGTTCGCGGCGGCGGGGACCTCGGCGTAGTCCGCGGCCCGGCGCGGGGAGGATAGGTTGGACGCATGACCTCGCTGGCCGCACCGACCCGCGTGCGGGTGCGCGCTCCCGGCAAGATCAACGTGTTCCTGTCCGTCGGCGCGCTGCAGGACGACGGCTACCACGACGTGGCGACCGCGTACCAGGCGGTGTCGCTGTACGAGGACGTCACCGCGGAAGCGGCCGACGACTTCTCCGTGCGCTTCACGGGACCGATCGACACCAGTGCGGTCCCGACCGACGACTCGAACCTGGCGATCCGCGCCGCGCGTCTCGTGGCCGAGGCCGCCGGGCACCGGGGCGGCGTCCGGCTCACCATCGACAAGCAGGTCCCCGTCGCCGGCGGGATGGGCGGGGGATCGGCCGACGCCGCGGCGACCCTGCTCGCGTGCGACACCCTCTGGGGCACCGCCCTCGGGCGGGACGAGCTGCTGCGGCTCGCGGCCCGACTCGGCGCGGACGTCCCGTTCGCCTTCGCCGGCGGCACCGCCGTGGGGACGGGTCGCGGTGACGAGCTGAGCCCGGCGCTCGCCAAGGGGGAGTTCCACTGGGTCCTCGCGCTCAGCGAGGACGGTCTCTCCACCCCTGCTGTCTACCGGGCGCTCGACGAGCACCGGGAGCGCTACCGGGCCGACATCCGCCCGGCTCCCACGACCCCCGTCGTCGAGGCGAACGTGCTCCAGGCGCTCCGTGCCGGCGACGCGGACCTGCTCGCGGACTGCCTGCACAACGACCTGCAGGCACCCGCGATGCGGCTGCAGCCGGGGCTCGCGGCGACGATCGAGGTGGGGGAGAAGGCCGGCGCGCTCGCGGGCATCGTCTCGGGGAGCGGCCCGACGGTCGCGTTCCTGGTCGCCGACCGCGATGCTGCGCTCGAGGTGCAGGTCGAGCTCAGCGCCTCCGGGCTCGTCGCGCTCCGGGCGACCGGCCCGGTGCACGGTGCCCGCGTCGTGCACTGACCACCGGACCCGCGGTGCCGACTGACCACCGGACCTACGGTGCCGTCGGGGCTCAGTCGCGGACGAACTCCGTGATGACGACCCGACCGGTCCGCCACTTCTGCTCGACGTGGAAGCCGTGCTCGGCGAGCACCTCGGTCGTCTCCGGCTGGATGTTGCGGGCCTTCGGGGTGCCGCCGACGAACCACACGGTGTCGATGTCACCGAGGCGTGCCGGGATCGTCGACGCCAGGTCGCCGTTCTCGTTCCAGAGCACGCCCGTCTCGGCGCCGTTCTTCCGGATGCCCAGGTCGGTCATCCCGGTGAACGCCCAGGGGTACGAGACGCGGATGATCTCCGCGGTGGACGTCGGGTGCCCGTAGACGCTGCCGAAGACCACGCCCTCGTTGGCACCGGTGTTCGCCCCACGCTCGGCGGCGATGATCGACGCGGCGTTCGCCCAGGTCGACTCCTGCTTCGACCGGGGCGTCTTGACGTCGATCGCGCTCGGGACGCTGATGACGAGGAAGACCGCGAGCAGCGCGGCGATCAGGGCCTTCCGCCGCAGGGCGGTGATCGCGAGCGCGATGAGGAGCGCGACGAACGGCATGCTCAGCGATGCGTACTTGGGGGAGTAGAGGTGCTTGCCGAGTGCCGTCGCGGCGAGCAGTGCCCCGGTCGGCAGCAGTGCCAGCGGCAGGGCGATCCGGACCGCCTGTGCCCGGAGGAGCGCGCGGACGGTGGGGACGCGGCGGTGTGCGGCGACCAGGGACACGACGACACCGATGACGAGGAGCGTCCACGCGACCGCGGCGTACGAGTCGATCCCGCCGAACCACGAGGTGGCGAACACCTGGCGCGGGGTGCGCTGCGTGATGCCCGAGATCCACGCGACCTGCTTGGACTGCTCCGTGACCTCGAGCACGAGCGGCGACGCGAGGAGCGCGGCAGCTGCGGCGGCGACGACCCAGCGGACGAGGACGACACGGCCCACGAAGGGGTCACCGGCGTCCGACCGCCGGGTCCACGTGCGCGACCGGCGCTCGGCCAGCCACGTCCAGGCCAGGGCCGCCGCGTGTGCGACCACGGCGAGCGCGAGGTACACGTTGAAGCAGACGGCCAGGAGCGCGAGCAGCCCGTAGGCGACCCACCAGCGGATGCTCGACGCCCGCGTCGCCCCGGACCGGGTGCGTCGAACGGCCGTGATGCCGACGAGCGTCAGTGCGACGGCCAGGGTCGTGACGGTCGCGTAGGGGCGGCCCTCGGACCCGGCCCACTGCACGCGGGGGATCGCGAGGAACACGAGACCGGCGACGATGCCGAGCCGACGACCACCCAGGCGGCGTCCGAGTGCGACGACGAGCCCGGCGGTGACGCCGATGGCGAGTGCGCTCGGGAAGCGGAGGGTGAACGGCGTGTACCCCACGAGCCAGAACCAGGCGTGGATGAGTGCGTAGTACAGGCCGTGCACGGCGTCCACGTTGTGGAGTTCGGCCCAGAGCTGCGGCCAGCTGCGCGTGGCGCTGGTGACCGTCGCGGCCTCGTCGTACCAGAGCGAGGGGACCCAGGCGAAGAGCGCGCCCGTGACGACGCCGAGCGCACCCACGGTGAGTTCGGGGGTCCGGACTGCTGCGACACGCAGGGCCGTGGACGCGGACCGCAGGCGGGTACGGACCGGCGCGACCCCGGCGGAGGCGGGGACGTGGATGGTGCCGGTCTGTGGTGCAGTCACGCCCGCGACGGTAGCGCGCACGGCTGGGCGCGTGCCCCGTACCGCTGTCCCCTCCGTGAGAGTTCGCCATGCCGTAGGGTCACGGACACCATGACGACACTCCGCATCCGAGACGCCGCGCGGTACCTGGGCGTCAGCGACGACACCGTCCGGCGCCTGGTCGACGCCGGCACGCTGCCCCGTTCCGAGGACCCGTCCGGCCGCACGGTGGTCGAGGGGCGGGACCTCGCCGCGTACGTCCGCGGTCGTGACGCCGGGCTCGACGACCCGTCCGGTGTCCGCAGCTCGGCGCGGAACCGCTTCGTCGGCATCGTCACCGACCTGGTCGTCGAGGGGGTGGTCGCCCAGGTGGAGCTGCAGGCCGGCCCGAACCGCGTGGTGTCCCTGATGACCGCCGAGGCCGTCCGCGACCTCGGGCTCGAGGTCGGTTCCGTCGCGGTCGCGTCCGTCAAGGCCACGATGGTCACCGTCGAGGTGCCGGAGCAGCCGGAGCGCGCACGGTGACCACGCCCGACCCCGCCACGCCCGACCCCGCCGTGTCCGACCCAGCCACGCCCGACCCGGCCACGCCCGACCCCGCAGCGCTCGCCGCCCGGCGGCGGAGCACCTCGCGCACGGCCGCGCTCGACGGTGCCGGGCAGGCGGCGCTCGACGCGCTCGCCGGCGCCCGGGTCCTCGTCGTCGGAGCGGGCGGGCTCGGCGCACCCGTCCTGACGTACCTGGCCGGCTCCGGGCTCGGCCGGATCACGATCGTCGACCACGACACGGTGGACACGTCGAACCTGGCGCGGCAGACGCTGTTCGCCGCCGCCGACGTGGGGCGCTCGAAGGCGGCGTGCGCAGCCGACCGGGTGCGCGGCGTCGACGCCGTCGTCGAGGTCGTCGCCCTGACCGAGCGCTTCCGCCCCGAGCACGTCGCCGACCACGACGTGGTGGTCGACGCGGCGGACAGCGTCGAGGTCACCCGTGCCGTCTCCGACGCGTGCGCCGCGGCGGGCGTGCCCTTCGTCTGGGGCACCGCGCTCGGCTACGACGGACAGGTCTCGGTCTTCCACGATGCCGCCGCCGACCCGGTCGACTTCCACGACCTCCACCCCGAGGCGCTGCCGGACGAGGGCTCCTGCGCCGCGGACGGCGTGCTGCCCGCCCTGTGCGGCGCGGTGGGCGCGGTGATGGCGGCGCAGGTCACCGCCCTGGTCGCCGGGCTCGGCGACCCGCTGCTCGGCCGGGTGCTCACGGTGGACGCCCGTCGGTGGCGCTGGACCGAGAGCGTCGTGCGTCGCGGCCCGGGATCGGTCCGTCCCGCGGCGTCGGCGGTCGCGGAGCCGCCGCGGATCGCCCCCGCCGAGCTGGCACGACGACTCGGTGACGACGGTGCGGCCGTCGCGGGCGACCGGATCGTCCTCGTCGACGTCCGGACCGAGGCGGAGCGCGCGACCGGGGTGATCCCGGGCTCGCGGACCCCGGACGACCTCGGCGGCTCCGGGGCGGTCGACGAACTGGTCGTCGTGTGCGCGTCCGGGAAGCGCGCCACCGCCTGGGCACGACAGGCCATCGCGGACCGTCCGGCGGGGGCGTCGCCCGTCACCGTCCTCGACGGCGGGATCACCGCGTGGGGCCAGGAGGGCCACCCGATCACCTCCTGACCGCAGATGCGGCTAGGATCTCCCCGTGAAGACGCTCCTGCGAACCTCTGCCGCGATCGCGCTCGTCGTCGTCGGGACGAGCCTCGCCGCGTGCACGGCCCGGCCCGTCACCGGCGGCGCGACGGGGAGCAGCGCGACGGGCACCTCGGCGAGCGGCACCGCCACGGGCAGCACGGGCCCGACCGGGTCGATCACGGTCTTCGCGGCCGCCTCGCTCCAGCGAACCTTCACGGAGCTCGGGGAGCAGTACGAGCGGCGGCACCCGGGGACCACGGTCAGGTTCTCGTTCGCCGGTTCGAGCGACCTCGTCTCGCAGATCCGCAACGGCGCCCCCGCCGACGTGTTCGCCTCCGCCGACGAGGCGACCATGGCGAAGCTCGCGACGACCGACCTGGCGACGGGGTGGCCCCGCGACTTCGCGACGAACACCCTCGAGATCGCCGTCGCACCCGGCAACCCCGAGCAGGTCGCGGACCTCCGCGACCTCACTGCGTCCGACCTGCAGGTCGTCACCTGCGCCGCCCCCGTGCCGTGCGGTGCGGCGACGGCGGAGGTCGAGCGGGCC
Organism: Curtobacterium sp. NPDC088465; assembly: GCF_044753165.1. Taxonomy (NCBI): domain Bacteria; kingdom Bacillati; phylum Actinomycetota; class Actinomycetes; order Micrococcales; family Microbacteriaceae; genus Curtobacterium; species Curtobacterium sp. NPDC088465. The sequence continues at coordinate 90,817 of NZ_JBIVMR010000003.1, forward strand.
GCGGGCGTCGAGCTCCGACCGGTGAGCGAGGAGCAGTCGGTCACCGACGTCCTCGGGAAGGTCGAGTCCGGGCAGGCCGACGCCGGGCTCGTCTACGTCACCGACGTCGAGGGCTCCGGGGGGAAGGTCGAGGGCGTCAAGTTCGCGGAGTCGTCGGAGGCCGTGAACACGTACCCGATCGGTGTCCTCAAGGAGTCCGCGAACCCGGTGACCGCCGCGTCGTTCGCCGCGTTCGTCCGCTCCGACGCCGGACGCAAGGTACTCACGGACGCCGGCTTCGGCGCACCCTGACGACGACCGCGATGCACCGGACGACCAGGACGATGACGAGCAGGCCGCCCCAGCGCCACCAGCGGACCCCCGTGCCGTGGTGGCTCCCGGTCCCCGCGGTCCTCGGCGGACTGTTCGTCGTCGTGCCCGTGGCCGCGATGGTCGGTCGGGTCGACTGGTCGTCGTTCGTCGCCCTGGTCACGGCACCCGCGTCGACCACCGCGCTCGGGCTGAGCCTCGGCACCGCGGCCGCCGCCACCGGGGTCGCGTTCGTCCTCGGCTACCCGCTGGCGGTGCTGTTCGCCCGCTCGACCTCCCGCTGGGTCGGGGTCCTCCGTGCGCTCGTCCTCCTGCCGCTCGTGCTCCCGCCCGTGGTCGGCGGTCTCGCCCTGCTCGCGGCCTTCGGGCGGCTCGGCGTGCTCGGCGCGTTCCTCGACGAGCACGGGCTCCGGATCGCCTTCACCACGACGGCGGTCGTGACGGCGCAGGTCTTCGTGTCGATGCCGTTCCTGGTGTCGTCGATCGAGGGCTCGCTCCGCACCGGCGGCGGTCGCGCCGAACGGGTCGCCGCCACGCTCGGCGCCGGACCGACCCGGACGTTCCTCACCGTCACGACGCCGTGCGTGCTCCCGGGCATCACCTCCGGCCTGGTGCTCTGCGGGGCGCGGGCGCTCGGCGAGTTCGGCGCCACCCTCACCTTCGCCGGCAGCCTGCAGGGGGTCACCCGGACGCTCCCGCTCGAGGTCTACCTGCAGCGCGAGATCGACCCGGACACCGCCGTCGCGCTCGCGCTCGTCCTCGTCGTGGTCGCCCTCGTCGTGATCGGGACGACGACGGTGCGCACCCGCCCGGTGACGACGTGACGGGCGGTGGAGCGGGGCTCGTCGCGCACGTGCTCGTACCCGAGCGGGACGTCGACGTGCGCCTGACGATCGGCCCCGACGAGTGCGTCGCGCTGGTCGGGCCGAACGGCGCCGGCAAGTCGACCGTCGTCGAGGCCCTCGCCGGCCTCCTCCGCACGCGCGACGGCAGTGTCGTGCTCGCGGGCCGCGACCTGACGTCCGTGCCGACGCACCGCCGCCGGGTCGGCCTGGTCGCACAACGCCCGGACCTCTTCGCCCACCGCACGGTCGCCGGCAACGTCGCCTTCGGCCCGCGTGCCACCGGGGCCGGCCGCCGGGAGGCACGGCACCGCGCCGCCACGGCCCTCGCCGCCGTCGGTGCGTCCGCACTCGCCGACCGGTCACCGACCACGCTGTCCGGCGGGCAGGCGCAGCGTGTCGCGGTCGCCCGTGCCCTCGCGACGGAGCCCGCGCTGCTGCTGCTCGACGAGCCGACCACGGCGCTCGACGTCGACGCCCGCACCGAGGTCCGCGCGGCGCTGCGCGCCGCCCTGCGCGGCCGCCCGACCCTCCTCGTCACGCACGACCCGCTCGAGGCCGTCACGCTCGCCGACCGCGTCGTCGTGCTGCAGGACGGCCGCGTCGTCGAGGAGGGGCGCACCGAGGCCGTCCTCCGGCAACCGCGCACGCCGTTCTCGGCGTCCTTCTCCGGACTGGTGCTCGTCCCCGGGACGGCCACGCCGACCGGGATCGCGCTCGACGGCGGCGGTGAGCTGGCGTCCGCGACGCACACCGTGCCTCCCGGCCGACCCGCGGTCGCGGCCCTGCACCCGACCGCGGCGCGCGTGCGCCGTGACGGGCCGGGGCTGGCACGGACGGTGACCGCGGTGGAGCCGCGTGACGGGCTGGTGCGGGTGCACGCGGGTGACCTGGTGGCCGACGTGACCGTCGCGTCGGCCGCGGCCCTCGGTCTGGAGCCGGGCGTGGCCGTGCGGGTCGCTGTCGACCCGGACGAGGTCAGCGTCGCCGCGCCCGCGTGACGGTGGCCTAGCCGCCGGCGAACGGGGGCATCACGTCGACGGTCGCGACGCCGTCGAGCGACGTCGAGCGGTCGCGCGTCGTGACCCCGTCGACGAGGTACGAGCACCGCTCCTGCAACGCCGTCCACCGGTCCGGATCTGCCGCCGTGACACCTCGCAGTGCCGCATCGAGCGTCGTCGCGGCCACCGTGGTCTCGTCCTGGCCGACGGCCGCGCGGGCCGCGGCGAAGAACCGCATCGTCGTCACCGGTCAGCCTCCGATCGCACTCATGCCGCGGGACGGGTGCACGATCCCGTCCGCGTCGTCGCCGTGGTCCCGCGGCTTCGCCCACATCGCGCGTCGCCAGGTGTCGAGCAGGACGTCGTCGTCGGCGCCGGCGCGCAGGGGGCCGAGCAGGTCGACCTCGTCGTCCGAGAACAGGCAGGAGCGCACGTGTCCCTCGGCGGTCAGGCGCGTGCGGGTGCAGTCGGCGCAGAACGACTCGGTGATGCTCGCGATCACACCGACGGTGCCGAGCGCTTCGCCGTCGAGCGTCGACACGCGGTACCGCTCGGCGGGGGCGCCGTCACGCGGCGCCTCGTCGGGCTCGAGCCGGTAGTGCTCGCCGAGCAGGGCGCGAGTCTCCTCCGCCGTGACCATGGTGGCGCCGTCCCAGGCGTGCCCGGGGTCGAGCGGCATCTGCTCGATGAAGCGCAGCTCGTGCCCGCGCTCGAGGCACCAGGCGAGCAGGTCGACGGCGAGGTGGTCGTTCACCCCGCGGAGCAGCACGGCGTTGACCTTGACCCCGAGGCCCGCGTCCGCCGCGGCGGCGATGCCCTCGAGCACGCGGTCGAGGAACGGGCGCCGGGTGACCTCGGCGAAGACGTCCGGGTCGACGGTGTCGAGCGAGACGTTGACGCGGCGCAGTCCGGCGTCCGCCAGGGCCTGCGCGCGGTTCGCCAGGCCGATCGCGTTCGTGGTGATCGACAGTTCGACGTCGTGGGCCGAGCACCGACGGACGATGTCGACGAGGTCGGCGCGCAGGAGCGGCTCACCACCGGTGAAGCGGACCTTGCGCACGCCGAGGGTGCCGGCGGCGAGGCCGACCAGACGGTCGATCTCCGCCGCCGTCATGAGTGCGTCCGACTGGATCACGGGCAGCCCCTCCGCCGGCATGCAGTACGTGCATCGGAGGTTGCAGCGCTCGGTGAGCGAGACCCGCAGGTCGACGGCGCGCCGGGCGAACCGGTCGACGAGCCCGGGGTCGTCGACGGGTCGAGGAGGGATGGCCGGCGACTCGCTGCGCACCCGGCGCAGCAGGCCGGTCGAGGGCAGGATCCGCGCCGTCATCCCCGTGATGCTACCCCGCGTCGATGCGGTCGCGGGTGCGGGGGTCCACGGACCGCCACCCACGGGGGTCGAGTCGTCGTCCCCAGCGCACCCAGTCCTCGCGCCGGGTGCGGACGAGCGTGACGACCACGATCACGAGCACCGCGGCGAGGAGCCACCACCGGAACGCGGGCGCCGAGGGCCAGACCCCGCGCAGGGCGATGGCGAGGTTCAGGGCCATCCACTCCCACCGACCCGAGAGGACCACGAAGGGGATGAGGAGCAGCGCGTACCAGGGGTACCGCGGGGTCACGGCGAGGAAGGTCACACCGATCATGAACACCTCGGCGGACCACGGCCGTGCGGGGTCCGCGAGGCGCCAGGACACCACGGCGGCCAGGAGCACCACGAGCCCGACGACGATCGTCGCCGCATCGCCCTTGATCACGGACGAGACCAGGGCGAACCGGGAGCCGTCCTCGTAGCCCTCCTCGGACAGGTAGCCGGGCAGGTACCCGAGGACCTTCACGCCGGTCGTGAGCACGTAGGGCACGTAGAGCAGCGCGAACGTGGCGATGCCGACGGGGACCGCCCACCAGTACCGCCACCGGCCGAGCAGGGGCGGGTAGACGATCGCCGGGATGAGCTTGGTGGCCGTCGCCGCACCGAGGGCGATCCCGCCCCAGATCGGCCGACCGAAGGCGACGAGTACGACGCCCGCCGTGGCGAGGGCGGCACCGACGACGTCGACGTGCGAGTTCGTGACCGCCTCGGACGCGACGAGCGGCGACCAGGCCCACAGTGCGGCCCACCAGGTCGGGCGGCCGACGCGTCGGAGCACCGCGACCAGACCGATCGTGACGCCGAGGGAGACGAGGAGTCCCGCGACCTGGAACGGCATGTACTGCGCGGTCGCGGGCACGAACGCGCGCACACCGGCGAACCACAGCTGCGCCATCGGCGGGTAGATCGTGGTCACGTCCGGCCGGTTGATGGCGACGCAGTGCCCGTCGGCCCCGTCGCCGAGCCCGCGCATCCGCGGCTCGAGCGGCTTGCAGGTGCCGTCGATCTTGTCCGGGAACAGCCAGTCCGGGCGCAGGTCGGCCAGCGCGTTCGACTGCGGCGTGTGGGCGTACGGTGAAATGCCGGCGTGTTGCACGATGCCGTCCCAGGCGTACCGGGCAGAGTCGGTACTGGTGTTCGGCGGGCCGACGAGCGCCGCGATGCCGACCACGACCGCCCCACCGAGGACGATCCGGGTCGTCCACTCGCGGGGCACGAACCGCACGGCGACCACTGCTCCCGCGAAGACCGCCCAAGCGATGAGCGTCCAGGCAACGAATGGTGCACGATGACCGGCACGGAGGAACCCCAGATGCGTGATGCCGAAGGCGATGACACCCGCCAGCGCCAGCACGCCGACGACGGACAGGACGGTCGACACGACCGCGGTCGTCGGGACGGAGGCGGCGCGCGGTCGTCTGCTCATGGTTCCCCGAGGCTACCGATCGTGCGCCGGGTCCTGCTGGATGCACGCGCGACCATGGCGTCCCCGAACCGCAACGCCCGCTCGGCCGTCGTCTGGGGTCGCCTGCTCGGCATCGCGTTCGTCGTCTGCTTCGGGACCGGCGTCTACAGCCACCTGCTGCAGGACCCCCTGCCGTGGATGCGCTTCCCGACCCGGCCGACGCAGCTCTACCAGTTCACGCAGGGCCTGCACATCACCGCGGGCATCGCGATCATCCCGCTGCTGCTCGCCAAGCTGAACGTCGTCATGCCCGCGCTGGCCCAGGTCCCGCCGGTGCGCGGGGTCCTGCACCTGCTCGAGCGGCTGTCGATCGCGGTGCTCGTGTCGGCGTCGATCGTGCAGGTCGGCACCGGCCTGCTGAACACGTACCAGTGGTACCCGTGGCCGTTCCCGTTCCGCCAGGTCCACTACGCCATGTCGTACCTGATCATCGGTTCGCTCGTCGTGCACATCGCGTCGAAGCTGCCCGTGATCGTGCGCTACTGGCGGGCGCGGGACGCCTACGACGCCGAGGGTCGGTTCGTCGCGGACCCGACGGTGGGCAGCGAGCTGCTGCCGGACGGCCGGGAGGCCCGCCCCGCCGTGGGTGGACGCCCCGCGGCCGAGCAGACGGCCGGCGCGTACCCCCGTGGCCTGACCGGCCGCCTGCTGCGGTGGGTGGACGGCGCGGCTGCGCCGGCTGCGCCGGCTGCGCCGGCGGGCGCTGCCGAGACTCGCCCTGGCGGACAGGTTCGCGGTCTCGGGACCGCGAACACGTCCGCGGAGCCGAGTCTCGGGGACGGCGCCGGCGGGGCGGAGGCGGGTCGCGCCTCCCGGCCGGAGCACGACGACGCGCTCCCCGGACCCCGTCAGCGGATCGCACGCCGCGGGTTCGTGGCGGGAGTGACGGCGGCGACCGTCGGCGTCGTCGCGCTCACCGCGGGACAGTCGAACCGGCTGCTCGAACCGCTCAACGTGTTCGGTGCCCGTCAGCGGTACATCGGACCGGACGACCTGCCGGTCAACCGCACCGCTCGCGCCGCCGGGGTCCTGGCGACGGCGACCGCGGCGGACTGGACGCTGACCGTGGTCGGTCCGGACGTCACACGGACGTTCTCGCGTGCCGAGCTCGTCGCGCTCGGCACCGCCACCGCGGACCTGCCGATCTCGTGCGTCGAGGGGTGGAGCCAGGTGGCGTCGTGGCGGGGTGTCCGGATGCGGGACCTGCTCGCCTCCGTGCAGGCCGACCCGGCGTCGGCGCTGCGGATCACGAGCCTCGAGAAGAGCGGCGGGTACCGGGTCACCGAGATGGGCCCGGAGTACGCGTCCGACCCGACGACGCTCCTCGCGCTCGAGGTGAACGGGAAGACGCTCGACCTGGACCACGGGTTCCCCGCCCGGGTCATCGCGCCGGGACGACCCGGCGTGCTGCAGACGAAGTGGATCGGGAAGATCGAGGTGATCCGATGAGGGCCGCGAGGATCGTGCTCGTCGTCGTGGGCGTGCTCGTGATGGCGTTCGGTGCGTACGTGCTCGTCACGACCGTCCGACCGAACCGCATCTGGGGCCTGGCGACGTGGCTGCTCGGCGCGGTCGTGCTGCACGACGTCGTGCTGTCGCCGTTCGTGGTCGGAGCGGGACTCCTGCTCCGTCGGACCGGCAGGACGCTCGGCGCCGGGGTGCTCGTCGTCGTGCAGACCGCGGTGGTGCTCGGGAGCGTGCTCGCCCTGGTGGTGCTCCCGGAGATCGCCGCGAAGCAGCACGGACAGAAGAACCCGACCGTGCTGCCGTTCGACTACACCACGCGGTTGCTCGTCGTCGAGGGGCTGCTGCTCGCGGTCGTCGTGGTCGCACTCGTGGTGGGCGTCGTCCGTGCCCGACGATCCCCGCGACCACTGGTTGCATCGACAACCAATGGCTAGCATGAGTGCATGACGGACGAGACGCCCTGGCTCACGCGCGACCAGCTCCGCGCGTGGATGAAGCTGGTCGCCGTCATGGAACTCCTCCCGGCCGCGCTCGACCAGCAGCTCCAGCGGGACGCCGATCTGACCCACTTCGACTACATGGTCGTCGCGATGCTGTCGGAGACCGAGTCGCGCACGCTCCGGATGTCGGCGCTCGCCGCGGCGACGAACGCGTCCCTGCCGCGACTGTCGCACGTGGTGTCGCGGCTCGAGAAGCGCGGGCTCGTCACCCGGTGCCCCTCGGTCGACGACCGCCGAGCCACCGACGTCCGACTGACCGACGACGGGTTCGCGGCCATCGTCGCGGCGGCGCCCGACCACGTCCGGACCGCCCGACGCTTCGTCATCGACGCGCTGAGCGACGAGCAGGTCCGGCAGCTCGACGGCATCACGCGGGCGCTGCTCGGGCGGCTCGACCCCGAGGGGCGGTTCGCGGCGCTGACCTACCCGCGGTCCGACGGCGAGGTGCTGTGCGAGGAGCGTCTGACGGGTGCGTCGCCTGCGGCACCGGCGGGCGTGCTCTTCCGGGACGCGACTGCGGACGACACCGGGCTGCTCCGGCACGCGACGCTCGCGGCGATGAACTGGAAGGCCCCGTCCTTCGTGGACGCCGACCTCGACCGCCCCGAGTTCGCGCACTACTTCGTCGGTTTCGACCCCGCCCGCGACCACGGCGTCGTGGCGGTGGACGGCGAGGGACCGGTCGGGGTGGCGTGGGCGCGGTTCCTGCCGGCGGACGACCCCGGGTACGGGTTCGTGGCCGAGGACGTCCCGGAACTCACGATGGCCGTCGAGGCGCGCGGGCGGGGTCGGGGGATCGGCACGGCGCTGCTCGCGCGGTTGCTCGACGCCGGCCGGGCCGCGGGCTGGCCGGGTGTCAGCCTGAGCGTCGAGGACGGCAACACCGGGGCGCGGATCGCGTACGAGCGGGCCGGGTTCCGGACGGTCGGGCGGAACGGGGACTCGGACACGATGCTCGTCCGGTCCTGACGTCCGGGCCGGCGCCCTGGTCGGCCTTGTCGGTTCGGTCGGCCTGGTCGGTTCGGTCGGTCTGGTCGGTTCGGTCGGTCTGGTCGGTCTGCTCGCGTCGCGGGTGACTGGTACACCAGTAGGATCTGGCGCATGACCGACCGTGCCACGCCGTCCGACACGTACTCCTACCTCGGACCCGCCGGCACGTTCACCGAGGCGGCACTCAAGCTCGTCGAGGCCGCCGCCGGCAAGCCCTGGCGCAGCGTGAACAACGTCGGCGAGGCGCTCGACGACGTCGTGACGGGACGGTCGGTCGGAGCGGTGATCGCGATCGAGAACAGCGTCGACGGCGGCGTCAGCGCCACGCAGGACGCCCTGGCGCGGATCCCCGGCGTGCGGATCGTGGGCGAGTACCTCGTGCCCGTCGACTTCGTGCTCGTGGCCCGGCACGGCACCGCCCTGTCGGACGTGCGGACCGTGAACGCGCACCCGGTCGCGTACGCGCAGACGCACCGCTGGCTCGAGACCAACCTGCGCGGCCACGGCCACATCCCGGCGTCGTCGAACGTCGCCGCCGCGACCGCGCTGCTCGACGAGCACCCCGTCGCGGACGCCGCCGTGGCCCCGCCGGGGATCACCGACCACCACGACCTGGCGGTGCTCGCGTCGTCCATCGGCGACAACGCCTCGGCGGTCACCCGCTTCGTGCTCGTGTCACGCACGCTCGCGATCCCGGAGCGCACGGGAGCGGACAAGACGAGCGTCATCGTCGAGCTGCCGAGCGAGCACCCCGGCGCCCTGGTCGACATGCTCGAGCAGTTCGCGACGCGGGGCATCAACATGGGGCTGCTGTCCTCGCGGCCGATCGGCGACGAGCTCGGGCGCTACCGGTTCGTGATCGACCTCGACGGACACGTGCACGACGAGCGGGTGGCCGACGCCCTGCTCGGTCTGCGGCGGTTCAGTCCCCGCGTGACGTTCCTCGGGTCGTACCCGCGCGCCGACGGCTTCCGCCCGGAGGTCTCCGCGCGCTACTCGGACGAGGCGTTCGTCGAGGCACGGGACTGGCTCCGCGCGATCGTCTCCGGCGAGCCCGAGGCTGAGCCCGAGGCCGGCTGAGCCCGAGCCCGAGCCTGGCGGAGACCCGGCGGAGCGGCTGGTCCGGCAGTGGCGCGACGTGCCGCCGAACAACCGGAGGCACGTCGCACCACGCTCTTCGGTGGTTCGACGTGCCTCCGGTTGTGCGGGCCGCTCTCCGTCCCAGCAGGCGCACTCCTGCCGGAAGGGTGCCCGCGTCAGCTGTGGGCGTTCTCGACCCGGCGCGTGTTGCGGGTCTGGTCCTGCGGTCCGGCGACGCGCACCCGCAGCCCACCGGTGTCGATGCGCGCCTTGAACGCCACGACCTCGCCGACCGGGTCGCCGTCGATCTCGAACTCGTCGGGACGCTCGAGCCGCGCCACGAACTCCTGACCGCGGATGTAGCGCAGCGGTCGTTCGTCGCGGGCCGCGGTGGCGATGCGCTTGCCGACCTGGGTCTGCCCGATCTTCGAGCGGCGGAACGAGCGCAGGATCGCGTTCTCCCAGAACACCCGGGCGCCGATCCGGACCCACCCGAAGAACCCGCGGGGCCGCATCACGACGATGTCGAACACGCCGTCGTCGATCTCGGCGTCCGGCAGGAGCGTCGCGCCGGCCTGCAGCATCCCGCAGTTCCCGACGATGAGCGAGTGCGCGCGCACGGACTGGTTGCCCTCGCCGTCGAGCCGGTACCGGAACTCGAAGGCGTCGGCGTCGCGGAGCGACCGGAAGAGCGAGTCGACGTAGGCGAGCCAGCCGACCTTCTTCTTCAGGTCGTCGTTCGTGTTGGCGAGCATCCGGGCGTCGAGCCCGAGCCCGGCCATGACGACGAAGCCGAACTGCTCGCGCTCACCGCCCTCGCGCTCGACCTCGAGCTCACCGAAGTCGATCGGGCGGTCCTCGCCGCGGAAGATCGTCCGGACGCTCGCACCGAGGTCGTCGATCGGCGCCGGGATGTTCCGGGCGAGCAGGTTGCCGGTGCCGCTCGGCAGCAGGGCGAGCACGGCGTCGGACCCGTGCACGATCTCGGCCACGGCACGGACGGTACCGTCACCGCCGGCCGCTGCGACGACGTCGGCTCCGGCGTCGAGCGCGGCCTTCGCCATGCCGCCGCCCGGGTCCTCCTCCGAGGTCTCGAACCAGAGGGTCTCGGCCCAGCCGGCTTCCTGCTCGTGCTCCGCGACGGTGCGCTGCAGGGTCTCGAGGTCCACCTTCACCGGGTTGTAGACGACCGCGGCCGTCTTCTGCTCGGTGGGGAGGGCGTCCTGGCCCGCGGGCGCGGTCTCCGATGGTGTCGACATGCTGCCGACGTTACCGACGGACGCCTGCGAGCGACCGGCCGGGTCGGCGCGCGACCGCCCGGGTCGGCAACCCGACCGGCCGTACCGGCGCACGACCGCGCGCATCGATGATCGGCGACCGCCCGAGTCGGTGGCCCGCCCGTCTGGCTCAGCGCCGGTCGTGCAGCGTGACCGGGTAGCCGTCCGGGTCCGCGAAGGTGAACGTCCGACCGAACGGGCCGTCGAACGGCGGGGTCACGATCGTGTGCCCGTCGGCGACGAGCGCGTCGTGGATCGCCTGGACGTCGGTCGCGTGGAACCACAGTGCGACGCCGAGCGCGGGCTGCCCGGCGGACAGGTCCGTCCCGGGTACGAGGTCGCGGAGCGCGAACGCGATCGGCTCGGTCTGGAAGACCACGGCGTGCGGCGGGCCGGCGGGGGAGCGGACGAGTCCGAGGTACCGCTCGTAGAACGCCTGCGAGGCGTCGAGGTCGCGGACCTGCAGCGAGGTGAAGTCGATCCCGGTGGCGGGCATGGTGTGCTCCTTCGTCTGTGTCAGATGCCTGACACGAGCAGTATGTGTCAGACTCCTGACATGCGTCAAGCGCGGATCGACCTCGACAGCTCGGTCGGCTACATCCTGAAGGAGGCCGCCAGTGCCCTGCGCGCCGCCATGGAGGACGCCCTCCGTCCCCTCGGCATGACGGTCACGCACTACTCGTGCCTCGAACTGCTCGCCCAGCGCCCCGGCATGTCGAACTCCGACCTCGCGCGCGGCACCTTCGTCACCCGGCAGTCGATGAACACGCTCCTGCAGCAGCTCGAGCGCGACGGCATCGTCACCCGGCCGGCCACCCCGACCACGGGCAAGGTGCTCCCCACCACGCTCACCGCAGCCGGACGGCGACAGCGCGAGGCGGCGAGTGCGGCGGTCCGGCAGGTCGAGCTCCGGATGACCCGGGACCTCGACGAGGCGGGCCGCGCAGCGGCCTTCCGCCTGCTGCGCGGGATGGTCGCCGCCCTGCGTGACGTCCCGTCGGGTGCCGTGACCGACTGACGGACGGGAGGCCCGTGGCGGGGCCGCCACGGGCCTCCCGTCCGGCGGTCACACGCTCCCTCTAGGATGATCCGGTGATCGATCTGCAGCTCCTGCGCGACAACCCTGACCTCATCAAGGCCTCGCAGGAGGCGCGCGGCGCCTCCGTCTCCGTCGTCGACGACGCGGTGTCCGCCGACACCGCCCGTCGCGCTGCGATCACGTCGTTCGAGGCGCTGCGCGCCGAGCAGAACGCGTTCGGCAAGACCGTCGCGAAGGCCCCGAAGGACGAGAAGCCCGCGCTCGTGCAGCAGGCGCAGGCGCTCGCCGCACGCGTGAAGGAGGCCCAGGCCGAGGTCACCTCGGCGGAGGAGGCGTTCGACCGTGTCGTCCGCTCGATCCCGAACGTGGTGCTGCCGGACGTGCCGAAGGGCGGCGAGGACGACTTCGTCACGCTCCGCACGGTCGGCTCGAAGCCCGAGTTCGCCTTCGAGCCGAAGGACCACGCCGACCTCGGCGAGCACCTCGGCATCATCGACATCCCGCGCGGCGTCAAGGTCTCCGGGTCGCGCTTCTACTTCCTCCGCGGCCTGGGCGCCCGGCTCGAGATCGCCCTCATGCACCTCGGGCTCGACCGCGCCGTGGAGCACGGCTTCGAGCCGCTCATCACGCCGACGCTCGTGCGTCCGGAGACGATGGCGGGCACCGGGTTCCTCGGCGAGCATGCGGCCGAGGTCTACCGGCTCGAGGCCGACGACCTCTACCTGACCGGCACGAGCGAGGTCGCCCTCGCCGGGTTCCACGCCGACGAGATCCTGTCGTTCCCGGAGTCGGGCGACCCGATCCGCTACGCCGGCTGGTCGACCTGCTACCGGCGCGAGGCCGGGTCGGCGGGCAAGGACAACCGCGGCATCCTCCGCGTGCACCAGTTCAACAAGCTCGAGATGTTCTCGTACGTGCTCCCGGAGCAGGCCGAGGCGGAGCACCAGCGCCTGGTCGCGATGCAGGAGTCGATGATGCAGGACCTCGGCCTGCACTACCGCGTGATCGACGTCGCCGGCGGTGACCTCGGCACGAGCGCCGCACGCAAGTACGACATCGAGGCGTGGGTCCCGACGCAGGGCACCTTCCGCGAGCTCACGTCGACCTCGAACTGCACGACGTTCCAGGCCCGTCGCCTCGACACCCGGTACCGGACGTCGACCGGGAAGACGGCGCCGGTCGCCACGCTGAACGGCACGCTCGCGACCACCCGCTGGATCGTCGCGATCCTCGAGACCCACCAGCAGGCCGACGGGTCGGTGGTCGTGCCCGAGGTGCTGCGGCCGTACCTGGGCGGCGTCGAGGTCATCGAGCCCCGATGAGCGCCCACGAGCGGTTCGTCGACGGGTCGGCGCAGGGCGGCGGCTCCGGCGCCGGTGCGTCCGGCTCGGGCTCGGTCGCTGCCGGCGGCGCTGTCGCTGGTGCTGCCGGCGCTGCTGTCGGTGGTGCTGCCGCGTCTCCGCGGACGAAGCGCTGGCTCGTCGCGCTCGACGTGGACGGCACGACGATGCGCGAGGACGGTGTCATCACGGACACGGTGATCGACGCCGTCCGCGACGCCGAGGCCGCCGGGCACGAGGTCATGCTCTCCACCGGACGCAGCGAGGGCATGACGATCCCGCTGCTCGAACGCCTGGGGCTCCGGTCGAAGTACGTCGTGTGCGCCAACGGCGCGCTGACCCTCGCCCGCCAGGACGACGGGTCCTACCGCCGGGTCCACGTCGAGCGTTTCGACCCGACCGAGGTCCTGCAGGTCATCCACGGTGCCCTCGCGAACGCGGCGTTCGGCGTCGAGGACGAGACCGGCCACTTCCTGCTCTCCGGCAACTTCCCCGACGACACGATGACCGTCGCCGGCGAGCACGTGCCGTTCGAGCAGCTGCTCGGGACCGAGGCCACCCGCGTCGTCGTCATCTCGCCGGGACACGACACCGAGGACTTCCTGCAGGTCGTCGAGCGCATGGGGCTGCAGAAGGTGTCGTACTCGGTCGGCTGGACGTCCTGGCTCGACATCGCTCCCGAGGGCGTGACGAAGGCCACCGCGATGGAGCGCGTCCGCGAGTGGCTCGACATCCCACGCTCCCGCGTCATGGCGGCGGGTGACGGGCGGAACGACATCGACATGCTGCGCTGGGCGTCGACCTCGGGACGCGGAGTCGTCATGGGGCAGGCCCCGGACGACGTCGTCGACGCGGGCAACGAGCTGACCGGCGGGGTCACCGACGACGGGCTCGCCGCGGCACTCGACGCGCTGCCGCGCTGACGGACGGCAGGTTCGCTAGACTGCCCGGGACGCGATCACGTCTCGCCACGTGGTCGCGTCACGGAGGGTTGTCCGAGCGGCCGATGGAGCCTGTCTTGAAAACAGGTGGGCAGCAATGTCTCGTGGGTTCGAATCCCACACCCTCCGCACATGAGCACCGGGACCCGCCTCCGACTGATCGAGCTGTCCGATGCAGCCGAGCTCGCCGCGATCGTCCGCGCGAGCGCCGATCACCTGCGACCGTTCGAGCCGACGCGGCCGGACAGCTACTTCACCGAGGCCGGGCAGCGCGCGACCATCGGTGTCCTGCTCGCCGCCGCGCAGAACGGCTCGGTGCCCTTCGTGATCGTGGGAGATGACGACGAGTTGCTCGGACGGATCACCCTGAGCGGTGTGACCCGTGGCGCCCTGCAGTCGTGTGCGCTCGGGTACTGGATCCGTGCCGACCGAACGCGGCAGGGGCACGCGACCCGTGCGGTCGGGCTCGCGGTGGACCACGCGTTCCGGGAGCTCGGGCTGCACCGGGTCCAGGCAGAGACCCTCCCGGAGAACACCGGCTCGCAGCGGGCGCTCGAGCGGAACGGCTTCGAGCGGTACGGGTTCGCGCCGAAGTACATCCGGATCGCCGGCGAGTGGCGCGACCACGTCATGTTCCAGGTGCTCGCGCCGGACGCCTGACGCGCGGACGCCCGAGCCGAACGCGCGCGGTGCCCGCTGCCCCCGCTGCGCCCGCTGCCCCCTGCCCGCTGCACAACGGGAAGCACCTCGCGCCGTGGAACGACGTGGCGCGACGTGCTCCCCGTTGTGCGCGGGCGTGTCGAACCACGACCCCGACGTCGAGCCAGTGCGCGGTCGTCAGGGGGTGTACGGGGCGTCCGGCCACGGCACGACGAGCGCACCGCCGGTGAGCGCGAGCGAGCACGCGAGCCCGACCCCGGAACCGATCACGAGCCCGAGGACCGCGAACCCAGCCGCCGACGCCCCGCCGTGGCGAGCGAGGCGCGCCACCATCAGCAGCAGGAGGAACCCCACCACGTGGCCGACGACGAGTCCGACGAGTCCGAGGGGGATGCCGGGGTTCGCTCCCGATCGGTCGGGGGTCGCGCCGCGGGTGGCCTCCTCCGATGCCAGGAACAGCCACAGCCACGAGCAGGCCCCGCCGAGGACGCCGAGCCCCACGGTCGCCCAGTAGAGCGCGACCCAGCCCGGTCGCGTCCACCCCGACCGTTCGTCCGTGCCGACCGTCGCCCCCGCTGTCATCGGGGCAGCCTAGCGTGCCGCCTCGCGCTGCACGCTGCACGCCGCACGCTGCACGCCGCACGCCGCACGCCGCACAACGGGGAGCACGTCGCGCCGTGGAACGACGTGGCGCGACGTGCTCCCGGTTGTGCGCGCGCACGTCGAACCACGATCCCGCCGTCGAACCACGATCCCGCCGACACGGAGGCGAACCGCGGAACGGCCGGGCTCAGGGGCGGGCGCCGAGCGCGGCGAGCTCCGCGCGGGTGCGGGCACCGTGCTTCCGGAGCAGGTTCGCCACGTGGTACTTGACCGTGTTCGGACTGATCCCGAGCCCCTCGGCGATCTCCCGGTTCCCGACGCCGGTCACCACGAGCCGCAGCACGTCGCGCTCCCGCTCGGTCAGGTCGGTGTCCTCCGGCAGGTCGGCCGCGCCCGGCGCCGGGTCGAGGGGGAGCGAGATGTCCAGGGTCGAGCCCCAGCCCGGCGTGGAGTCGACGTGCATCGTGCCGTCGAGGGCGACGACCCGCTCGGCGATCGGGCGGACGGCATCGTCGTGCGTGTCGAGGGTGCCGGCACCGTCGTCCCGGAGTTGCATGAGCAGGTTGCGCCCGTCGCAGTCCCACTGGATCCGGACGCGTCGGGCGACCCCGCCGTCGACCAGGGCGAGCACGGCCGTGCGGACGATCGCTCGTGCGCTGTGCGCGACGTCCCCGGGCAGGGCCCTGCCGGTCGTCGGCGGCTCGACGAACTGCACGTCGAGGTCACCGAACCGGACCAGCGGGCGGAGGTCGGCCCGCAGCCGTGAGAACGCCCCGGTGACGGGTTCGAGCAGGGTGCTCCGCTGCCGGTCGGTCACGGTCCGGAGCTCGACGAGTGCGGCCGAGGCGATCTCGACGGCCTCGGCACGGGCGGCGGCGTCGGACAGGCGGTTCGCGCGCAGGGCGGCGAGCACCGACTCGAGGGTCAACGCGTGACGGTCGGCCTGCTCCGCCACCGTCCGGGCGTGCTCCGACGCCGCGATCCGGCTGGCTGGTGCGTCCGGTTCCGTCTCCACGAGGACCGAACGTACTCGTCCCACCCGGACGGACGGTCCCACCCGATCGGGTGGGTGGACCGCCTGCCCGGGCAGCGGCGCGATCGACCCCGCGCGAGGAGCATCGGAGTCATGGCCACCACGACGACCGCCGACGCCCTCCGAGTGATCGGCGACGAGCTCCAGGAGCTGATCGCGACCGTCGGCCGCGCCGACCAGGCACCGTTCGCGCGTGCCCTCGACCTGCTCGCCGACGCCGAGCGTGTCTTCGTGCACGGCGCCGGACGGTCCGGACTCGCGCTCCGGATGACCGCCATGCGCCTCATGCACCTCGGGCTCGACGTGCACGTCGTCGGCGAGGTCACGACGCCCGCGATCCGGCGGGGCGACCTGCTGCTCGTCGCGAGCGGCTCGGGCACCACCGGCGGCATCGTGCAGGCAGCCCGGACCGCGACCGAAGTCGGGGCGCAGGTGCTCGCCGTCAGCACGACGGACGACTCCCCGCTGTCCGAGGTCGCCGACACCACGCTCGTCCTGCCCGCCGCCACGAAGACGGACCGCTCCGGCACGGCCTCGGCGCAGTACGCGGGCGGCCTGTTCGAGCAGGGCGTCGCGCTCCTCGGGGACGCCCTGTTCCACGCGCTCTGGCAGCGCAGCGGGCACTCCGCCGACGACCTGTGGCCGCGGCACGCGAACCTCGAGTGAAGCGACCGTGACGCCGCCCATGCGGCCCGAGCGCGCCACCGAGACCCCCACGAACCACCACCGGAAGGACACCACCATGCAGCTCCAGTTCGCCATGGACACCCTGACCACCGAGGCCGCCCTCGACCTCGCCGGCAAGGCCGCGCCGTACGTCGACGTCATCGAGCTCGGCACGCCGCTGATCAAGAGCGCCGGCCTCTCCGCGATCACCGCGATCAAGGAGGCGCACCCGGACAAGGTCGTCTTCGCCGACCTCAAGACGATGGACGCCGGCGAGCTCGAGGCCGACATCGCCTTCACGGCCGGTGCCGACCTCGTCACCGTGCTCGGCGTCGCGGGTGACTCCACCATCGCCGGTGCCGTGAAGGCCGCGAAGGCGCACGGCAAGGGCATCGTCGTCGACCTGATCGGCGTGCCCGACAAGGCCGCCCGCGCGAAGGAGGTCGTCGCGCTCGGTGCCGAGTTCGTCGAGATGCACGCCGGCCTCGACGAGCAGGCCGAGGAGGGCTTCACCTTCGAGACGCTGCTGCGCGACGGCGAGGCCTCGGGCGTCCCGTTCTCGGTCGCCGGCGGCATCACCACCGACACGATCGAGGCCGTGCAGGCCTCGGGCGCCCGCATCGCGGTCGCCGGCAGCGCGATCTACAGCGCCGACGACGTGGCCGCCGCCGCGTCCGCGCTCCGCGACGCGATCTCGGAGCCCGCCTCCGCCTGATCCGGACCACCTGACGGACGGGAGGCCCGTGGCGACACCGCCACGGGCCTCCCGTCCGTCACCGGGCGCGGCGACGGAACGTCGTGACCAGTGCGTCGACCAGCAGGAACCCGAGCAGGGTGACCCCGACGACGGGCAGCAGCAGCGCGAGGCCGACGGCGGCGACGACGACCGCGGCGGTGCCCCACCACTGAGCCCTGGCCAGCGCACCCGCGGCGGGCGCGCGACCCGCACGCGCGCCGGTGGGACGCCGCTGCCACCACATGAGGTAGCCGAACACGACCATCGCCGCGATCCCGAGCGCCGCGAGCAGCAGCACGACCTGGTTCGCCAGGCCGAACAGCGCGCCCATGTGCGTGTTGATGCCGAGCTTGGCGGCCTTCGCCATGAGCGGGTAGTCGGCCCAGGTGACCCGCGACACCGCCGTCATCGTGCCCGGGTCCACCGCGACCGCGTTCATCGCGACCGGCCAGCTGAGCTTGATCTCCTCGACGGTCCACGCCGTGTCGGCGGCCGCCGGCGGACGGATCCGGACCTCGGCCGCGCGGACACCGGAGTCGCGGGCGACCGCGAGCACCTCGTCGAACTGCTCGGGCGTCGTCGTCGGGGAGCCCATCGGCATCGAGCCACCGCCGTGGTGCCCGGCGTGCCCCCCGCCCGACGTCGCCGACGAGCCGTCGAGTGCGGTGTCGACCGTCGGCGCCTGCCAGCTGAGCGTCGAGCGGAGCGCGCTGACGTTGTCGCCCGCGAAGTGCGACCAGGTGATGCCGGTGGCCGACAGGAAGAGCGCGCCGAGGAGCACCCACGCGCCCGTCGCGGCGTGCCAGGAGAACGTCCTCCGGTACCCGGTCGCACGGTTGTCCGGCAGCACGAGGTCGCGCTTCCGCCGTGCGCGCCGGATGCGGAACGCCCAGAGGCCGATGCCGGCGAGCGACACGATGCCGAGCCACGACGCCGCGGTCTCGCTGTAGAGCCGCCCGACGTCGCCGAGGAACAGGCTGCGGTGCACGGTGCTGATCCAGGTGCGGAAGGGGAGCGACCCCGACGTGCCGTAGACCGGCAGGTCCCCGCGCACCGCGGCGTCGCCCGGGTCGACGAACACCGCACGGGTCTGGGACTCGAGCAGGCCCTCCTCGGTGAACATCACGCGCGTGGTGGTGCCGGGCGTGGGGGCCGGGCGGACCTCGGCGACGGTGTCGTCCGGGTGGTGGCCGGCCACGTAGCGCTCGGCGGCCGCGACCTGGTCGGCGAGGGGGAGCGCAGGCGCGGACGACGGCGCCGTGAGCTCCTGCCGGTACACGCCCTGCTCGACGGTCGGTGCGACGGCGTACACGGCGCCGGAGAGCGCCGCCACCAGGACGAACGGGCCGACGAAGAGCCCGGCGGTGAAGTGCAGGCGGAGGAGGAGCTGGGCGAACCAGCCGCGGGACGGAGGCGGGGCGGTGACGGGCATCGGAGCGCAGGGTCCTGTCGGGCTGTCGGGCTGAGGTGCGGCACCGTGCCGCACGAGCGCTCACTCTACAAGACGTAGAACGTCAGCGTCGCACGTCGCAGCCGCAGCTCGCCCCGAGCACGAGTTCCGCCGGCACCAGGTCGAGGTGGTGGTCGTCGGGGTCTTCCCGCGCGAGCACCCGGTCGACCGCGGCCGCGGCCATCGCCTCGACGGGTTGCCGGACGACGGTGAGCTGGGGGTTCGTGTAGTCGGCCTCCGCCACGCCGTCGAACGAGACCACGGCGACGTCGTCCGGGGAGCGGAGCCCGAGCTCGTACAGGGCGCGCAGGAGTCCGACGGCCTGCAGGTCGGAGCTGACGAAGACGGCGCGCGGTCCGGTGCCGCCGCCGAACATCCGGAGGCCCGCCTCGTACCCGCCGGCGCGGTCGAACGAGCAGCGCACGATCGGTCCGTCCGGCAGCCCGGCCGCGCGCAGGGCCTGCATCCACCCCTGCTCGCGGAGCTCCATCGACCCGGTGTGCCCCATGACGAGCCCGATCTCCCGGTAGCCGTGGTCGACGAGGTGCTGCGTGCCCTCGCGGGCGCCGCGCAGGGCGTCGACGCCGATGCTCGCGTACTCGGGTACCTCGAAGAAGGTGTTGAGCAGCACCATCGGGATGCCGGGGTCGGTCGTCGACGACAGGTCGGGGTGCGTCATGATGCTCGTCACGATGATCCCGTCGACCTGCCGGGCGGACAGCGTGCGGAGCCGCTCCCGCTCCTGCTGGGCGTCCCCGTCGCTGTTCGCGATGAGGAGGTCGTACCCCCGGGCCGCCGCGGCGTGCGTGACGGCCACCGCGAGCTCCGACCAGAACGGGTTGTCGAGCTCGGGCACGATCAGGCCGAGCATCTTCGAGGAGCCGGTGCGGAGTGCCTGGGCGCTCGCGTTCGGGCGGTAGCCGAGCACCCGGATGGCCTCGCGGACCCGCGCAGCCGTCTCCGCGGCGACCGGGCGCGGACCGTCGTGCACGACGTAGCTGACCACCGACGTGCTCACCCCTGCGTACCGGGCGACGTCCGCACGGGTGACCGCCCTCGGGTTGGTCGGCACGGTCACGGGATCACCTTCGTCGGTCGGTCCGTCGGCCGCTCGGGCCGACGGGAGCGGCCCGGCGCCGTCACGGGACGGGGCCGGGCCGCACTGGTCGCACGGGATGCCCGCGCGGACTCCTCGACGTCGTCGGGTGACGGTCGTCGTCGGGCGCCGTCCGACGTCGGGTGACGACCGTGGTCGGGCGCCGTCCGTCGCCGAGCGGCGGGCTACTCGCTCGCGATCCTAGACGAGACGGTGCTGGTGGCGGGCTCGGGTGCGTCGCCGTGGTCGGGGACGGGCAGCCGCACGCCGCCCTGCAGGGCCGACCGGTGCGCGACGATGCCGGGCAGCGTGTACCGGGCGGCGACCCAGGCGTTCACCGGGGGGAGCGTCCCGTCGACGACCGCGCGGACGAAGTCGTCGACCAGGAAGTGGTGGCTGCCCTCGTGCCCGGTCGGCACCCCGTCGAACTCGGCGGGCAGGCGGTCGACGTCGTGCACGGGGGCGTAGCCGGACACGAACGCGTCCCGGAGGGCCGGGTCGACGTCGGCGAGACGCGGGTCGTCGAGCTCCATCGTCGGGCGGGTGTCGATCTGGTCGCTGACGTCGTGCACGGCCTCCTTGTCCTGCCACACGCTGACCGTCGCGAGCTGCTCGAAGCTGGCCTCGGTGCCGAAGTACCGGAAGCGGGACTCGCGGAGGTGCGACGGGTAGCCGACCCGTCGCATCTCGTTGATCCGGACGACACCGCCGTTGTCGAGCTCGAACAGGGCGGTCGCGTTCGAGAAGTCGTTGTCGAACTGGCTGACCTCCTTGTCGAAGACGCCGTCGTCGCGGTCGTCCTTGACGCCGATGCAGCTGACGCTGACCGCGTGTCCGGGGATCGCGCCGAGGACGCCACCGACCGAGTGCGTCGGGTAGAGCATGGGCGGGTAGCTCGCAGTGCGCTTCCACTGCTCGCCGCCGCTGTACTGGTAGGCGGCGTAGAAGCCGAGGTCCATGTCGTGGACGTAGTCGCCCTCGGCGTAGAACACCCGGCCGAAGGCGCCCTCGGCCACCTGCTTCCGCGCGAAGACCGTCGCCGGGTTGTAGTGGCTCGTCTCGCCCATCATGTAGGTGAGCCCCGTCTCGCGGACGGCTTCGATGATCGCGGCGATCTCGTCCTCGGTGACCGCCATCGGCACGGCGGAGTACACGTGCTTGCCGGCCCGGAGGGCGCGGACGACGAGCGGACCGTGCGTCCACCGCTGGGTGAAGATCGCGACGGCGTCGACGTCCGAGGCGAGCACGGCGTCGAAGTCCTCGAGCGTGCCGTCGAGGTGCTGGGCGGCGACGAGGTCCTCGGCGCGGCCCTCGACCACGTCGGTGACGAACACCCGGTCGACGTCCGGGTGGATCTTGAAGAGCTTGGCGAACTGGGGCGCGAACTGGCCGGCTCCGACCATTCCGATGCTGATCATCAGTGACCTTCCGAGGTGGGGGACGTGTCGCCGAGCAGGTCGCTCCGTCGCGATCGCCGCCAAGCATTGCACAGCGGTCTACACGTGACAACCCCTTGGAGCGCGCCACAAATCAGTCCTTGTGACGCCGAGTCCCCACGTGTAGATTCCCCGCCACGGACTGCCGACGTCAGTCCACCGCAGACGAAGGAGTCGCGATGGCAACCGAGAGCCCCTTGTCGTCACCCCTGGTGACGGCACCACCACGGACCGCGCGGAGTGCCGACACGGCACGTGCCCGGACCACCACACCACGCCGCCGACGACGGAACGACCTGTGGCTCGCGCTCGTGTTCATCGCCCCCGCGTCGGTCGGGTTCGCGGTGTTCCTGCTCTGGCCGACGATCCGGGGCATCTGGCTCAGCTTCACCACGTACAACCTGCTCACCCCGCCGGTGTTCACGGGCCTGCAGAACTACGAGCGCCTGGTGCAGGACTCGATCTTCTGGAACTCGATGCTCGTCACCGTCGAGTACGTCGTGCTGAACATCGGCTTCCAGACGGTCCTGGCGCTCTTCATCGCCGTCATGATGCACCGGCTCACGCAGTCGACCTTCGTCCGGGGCATCGTGCTCGCGCCCTACCTGGTGTCGAACGTCGTCGCGGCACTCATCTGGCTCTGGATCCTCGACACGCAGCTCGGCATCGGCAACGAGGTCCTGTCGGCGATCGGTGTCGGACGCATCCCGTTCCTGCAGAGCGACGTCTGGGGCATCCCCACGATCGCCTTCATCAACGTCTGGCGGAACGTCGGTTACACCGCACTGCTCATCTTCGCGGGCCTGCAGGCGCTGCCGGAGAGCGTCTACGAGGCCGGCCGCATCGACGGTGCGAGCGAGTGGAAGATGTTCTGGCGGATCACGGTCCCGCTGCTGCGCCCGATCCTGTCACTGGTGCTCATCATCACGATCATCGGCTCGTTCCAGGTGTTCGACACGGTCGCGATCACCACCCAGGGCGGCCCCGCCAACGCCACGAACGTCGTGCAGAACTACATCTACAACCTGGCCTTCGGCCGGTTCCAGTTCGGGTACGCGTCCGCCGTCTCGGTGGCACTCCTCGTCGTCCTGAGCATCATCACGATCGTCCAGTACCGACTCTCGCGCTCCGGCGAGAGCGACCTGGACTGACGGCCACCGAAGCAACCGGAAGCGAGTCGACGATGACCAGCACCCTGCCCCCGGTGGTCGAACCCACCACCACGCGCGCCCTCACCACCCGCGGCGCGAAGCCCCCGCGTCCGAAGCCGTCCGTCGGACGGGTCCTCGCCTGGACCGCGATGATCGCCGTGATCGTCATGACCCTGTTCCCCTTCTACTGGATCCTCCGAACGGCGCTGTCGTCGAACGGCGCGATCTCCGCCGACCCCACCTCGCTGCTGCCGACCGGCTTCAGCCTGGGCGGGTTCGAGCGGGTGTTCGGCTTGCAATCCACCGAGGAGGCCCTGGCGCAGGGCGGCTCCGGCGCGGCGATCAACTTCTGGCAGTACCTGCTCAACTCGGTCGTCACCGCGACGATGATCACGGTCGGGCAGGTGTTCTTCTCCGCCGGAGCCGCCTACGCCTTCGCCCGCCTGCGCTGGCCGGGACGCGACCGGGTGTTCGGGGTGTTCCTCGCCGGGCTCATGGTTCCCACGATCTTCACGCTCCTGCCGAACTTCACCCTGATCAAGTCGCTCGGCCTGGTCGACACCCTGCTCGGGATCGCCCTGCCCTCGATGCTGATGACCCCGTTCGCGGTGTTCTTCCTCCGGCAGTTCTTCCTCGGCATCTCCCGCGAGGTCGAGGAGGCCGCACTCATCGACGGCGCCGGGAAGGTCCGCGTGTTCTTCCGGCTCGTCCTGCCGATGGCATCGGCGCCGATCGCGACGCTGGCGGTCCTCACCTACATCACGGCGTGGAACGACTACTTCTGGCCGCTCATGGTGTCGTACACGGACAGCTCCCGCGTCCTCACGGTCGCGCTCGGGGTGTTCAAGTCGCAGACGCCGCAGTCCGGCACCGACTGGGCGGGCCTCATGGCGGCGACCCTCGTCGCCGCGCTCCCGATGATCGTGCTGTTCGGCGTCTTCGCCAAGCGCATCGTCAACTCCATCGGCTTCTCCGGGATCAAGTAGGGAACCCCGCACATGACGCACTCCATCTCCCGACGCGCACTGTTCGCGGGCGGTGCCTCGGCCCTGGCGCTCGGCGCCCTCGCCGCCTGCTCGTCCCCGAGCACGCCGGACCCCCGCAGCGGCGCGACCGGCACCGTGTCCTACTGGCTGTGGGACGCGAACCAGCTCCCGGCGTACCAGGCCGTCGCGAAGGCCTTCGAGCGTGAGAACCCCGACATCCGGATCCGCATCACCCAGCTCGGGTGGAGCGACTACTGGACGAAGCTCACCGCCGGGTTCATCGCCGGTACCGCGCCCGACGTGTTCACCGACCACCTGTCGAAGTTCCCGCAGTTCGCCGACCTCGACGTGCTCCACCGGCTCGACGAACTCGAGGCGACGAGTGCGATCCGCGACGACGACTACCAGTCCGGCCTCGCGCAGCTCTGGAAGGGGCGCGACGGGCACCGCTACGGGTCGCCGAAGGACTGGGACACGGTCGCGATGTTCTACGACCGGAACGTGATCGCGAAGGCCGGCTACTCGGCCGAGGACCTCGCCGCGCTCGAGTGGAACCCGGACGACGGTGGGACCTTCGAACGAGCGGTCGCGCACCTGACCATCGACGGCAAGGGGCGCCGCGGGGACGAGCCCGGCTTCGACAGGTCGGACGTGGCGGTCTACGGCATCAGCGCCAACGGCAGCGGTGGCGACGGGTTCGGGCAGACGCAGTGGTCGCCGTTCACCGGCTCGATCGACTGGTCCTACACGAACCGGAACCCGTGGGGGAACGCGTTCCGCTACGACGACCCCGCGTTCCAGAAGACGATCTCCTGGTACTTCGGGCTCGCCGAGAAGGGCTACATGCCGAAGTACGGAGTGTTCTCCACGACGACCGGTCCGGACGTGCAGCTCGGGTCGAAGAAGGTCGCGCTCTCGTTCAACGGGTCGTGGATGATCGGCGCCTACGCCAACCTGCAGGGCGTCGACGTCGCCATCGCCCCGACACCGAAGGGGCCGATCGGGCACCGCGCGTCGATGTTCAACGGCCTGGGTGACTCGATCACGAAGCAGGCGCGGAACCCGGAGGCCGCGGCGAAGTGGGTCGCGTTCCTCGGCAGTGCCGCCGCGCAGGAGATCGTCGGCCGCGCGGGCATCGTCTTCCCCGCCCGCCGGTCGGGCACGGACGCCGCGGTCGCCGCCTTCCGGGAGCGCGGGCTCGACGTCTCCGCGTTCACCGAGCAGGTGGCGGACGGCACGACGTTCCTGTTCCCCGTCACCCGGAACCCCGCCGACGTCCAGGCGCTCGTGCAGCCGGCGTTCGACGGCATCTACGCGAACGGCAAGCCCGTGTCGACGCTCACCGGCGTGAACGAGCAGGTCAACACGCTCCTCGCGCTGACCTGAGCCCCGCTGGATCGAGCACGGCCACCCCCACCGGTCGTCCGCACACCGCACCCGACTGCGGTGTGCGGACGACCGCATTGACCCTCCACCGGAGCAGCACACAGACTGGCGCCGATGACGCAACTCACCTCCCTCGTGTACATGTCCGTCGCCGTCGACGAGATGACCGACGACCACCTGGTCGCCATGCTCCGTGAAGCCCGCCTGCGCAACGAGGCGCTCGGTGTCTCCGGACTCCTGCTCGCCAAGGGCGGCCGCTTCATGCAGGTGCTCGAGGGTCCCTCCTGGAGCGTCGAGGACCGCTTCGCCGCGATCGAGCGCGACACCCGCCACGAGGGCGTGAAGTCGCTCTCCCGCGAGGACATCGACACCCGCCGCTTCGACGGCTGGTCGATGGCGTTCGGCAACCCGTCGGACCTCGAGGTCCGCGACGAGCCCGGCTTCAACACCTTCCTCACCGAGCGCTCCGGCCTGCCGGCCGAGCTGGCCGGCTCGCCGGCCGACTGGCTGCTCCGCTGGTTCCGCGGACGCGACCTGCAGGACGTACCCGAGGAGCGCATGACCCTGGCCCGCCACGCCGCGTGACGACCTGACGGGACCCCCTCGGACTGGAGGCACGGTGCGGGCCCGCACCGTGCCTCCAGTTCGAGACACTGGTCACGTGGGGAAACGTGAGCAGATCTTGGTGGCCGCGGCGGAGGAGTTCGACCGGGTCGGCTTCGCCGCCACGTCGATCGCCGCCGTCGCGCGCCGCGCCGACGTGGCGCAGGGCACCCTGCACTTCCACTTCCCGACGAAGCTCGCGCTCGCCCTCGGCGTGATCGACGAGCAGAACGCGCGGACCTTCGCGGAGGTGAGCCACGACGCCGCGTCGCCGACGGCCGCCCTGATCGGGGCGTCGAAGCAGATCGCGGACCTGCTCCGCACCGACCCGATCGTGCGTGCCGGCATCCGCCTCTCGCTCGAACGCGGCGAGTTCTCCGGAGCGACGTCGTCGTTCTACGAGCAGTGGATCGGCGGCATCGTGGACGTGTTCTGCGTTGCGATCGGCAGCGGTGAGCTCGAGACCGACCTCACCCCGGAGGAGCTCGGCGGTTCGGTCGTGCCCTACTTCACCGGGGTGCAGCTGGTCGCCGAGGTGCGGAGCGGTCGCGCGGACCTCGACCCCGCGGTCGCGGTGATGTGGCGGGTGCTCCTGCAGGCGACGGCCGCGCCGGCGCACCGGGCACGTCTGCTCGGGGTGGTCGCCGACACCTTCCGCGCGGCAGGCTGACCTCGTGGACCGTCGACGGGCGGAGGTCCGCGTCAGCGGTCGGTGAGCTCCCGGTCGCGGAACCACTTGAGCAGCCATGCGGCGCTCGTGCCGTCGAACTCCGGGGCGAAGTCCATCGTGCCGGAGAGGAACGGGCTGAACCCGTCCTCGGTCGCCACGTCGGACTCGTCGAGCGACCGGTAGGCCATCGACCAGCCGTCGAACCGCCGGCGCTCGATGTCCTCGCGGATCAGCGACTTCACCCCGTCGTGCCGAGGGTCGCGCGCGATGGCGCCGAAGCGGTCGTCGACGCTCCACGACGGGCCCTCGAGCAGCTGCATGAACCGGCCGCCCTTCGCCACGAGCAGACCGGAGACCCCGAGTGCCTCGTTCCGGAGCCGTGACTCGCGCAGGAGCTCGGCGAGCGCGTCGTCGTCGAAGGGCACGGCCGAGCGGCTCATGTAGACGATGGAGACGAGCACCGCACCATCTTCGTGCATGGTGCGGCGCACGCCGACCACTGTCCACCATCCGCTTCGCGTCCTGGTCGCCCTGGTGCCTAGGATCGACCGCATGGCGACCGTCCTCCTCGTCCGGCACGGACGCACCACCGCGAACGCGACCGGGGTCCTGGCGGGTCGCACCGCCGGGGTGGCACTCGACCGCGTCGGCCGCGAGCAGGCCGACCGGGCCGCCGAGCGCATCGCGCCGATCCCGCTCGCCGCGCTCGTCACGAGCCCGCTCGAGCGCTGCCGACAGACCGCACGCGCCCTGCTCGCCCGCCAGCAGGGCAGCCCCGACGTGCGGGTCGAACGGGCGATCACCGAGGCCGACTACGGCGACTGGCAGGGCCGGAAGCTCGCGGACCTCGCGAAGGAACCACTGTGGCGCACGGTGCAGGCGAACCCCAGCGCCGTGGTGTTCCCCGGCGGCGAGTCCATGCAGACGATGCAGTCCCGTGCGGTCGCCGCGATCCGACGGATCGACGCCGAGGTCGAGGCGCAGCACGGCCCGACGGCGGTGTGGGTCGCCGTGAGCCACGGCGACATCGTGAAGTCCGTCCTCGCCGACGCGCTCGGCATGCACCTCGACCTGTTCCAACGCATCGCGGTCGGTCCGGCGTCCGTCTCGGTCGTCCGCTACGGGGAACACCGGCCCGAGGTCGTCGCCACCAACACCGACTCCGGCGACCTGTCGTGGCTCGCCGCGGCACCGGCCCCCTCGGGCGACGCCGCGGTCGGCGGCGGAGTAGGACACGACGGGACCGGCTCGGCGGACGGAGCGGTCGGCAGCGGTGAGCCGGGGACCGCTCGACCCTGAACGGACGGAGCCGCACGCTCCTACAATCGGGTCATGCCCACCATCGTGCACGGCTTCGACTGGCCGGAACGTCTCGTCGTCGGGACGGTCGGCCGCCCGGGTGAACGCGCCTTCTACCTGCAGGCACGCGACGGCAAGCGGGTGACCAGCGTCGCGCTCGAGAAGGAGCAGTCCGCGGTGCTCGCGGACAAGGTCGCCGAGCTCCTCGACGAGGTCGCGACCGTCGAGGACAACCGCTTCAGCGTCCCGCCGGCGGCACCGTCCGAACTCCGGGACGCCGCGCCGCTCGACCAGCCGGTGGAGCCCGAGTTCCGCGCGGGTGCCCTGAGCCTGGGGTTCGACCCGGCGACGGCGCAGGTGGTGATCGAGGCGTACCCGATCGAGGACGAGCTCGAGATCGTCACCGAGACGGACGAGGACGGCGACGAGGTCGAGGCCGTCGTCGAGATGCCCGAGCCCGCCGAGGTCTTCCAGGTGAAGATCCCCGTCGGCAGCGCCCGGGCCTTCGTCGAACGCACGCGCGAGGTCGTCGCTGCCGGTCGGCGCCCCGGCGACGCATGAGCGACGACGCACCCCGGTACGACGGCCCGCTGACGATCCGGGCGCGCATCCGCGAGGCGTCGAACGCCACCTTCCTCGCCGACCTCGACGGCGAGTCCGTCGTGTACAAGCCCGTCGAGGGGGAGCGTCCGCTGTGGGACTTCCCGGACGGCACGCTCGCTGGTCGGGAGGTCGCGGCACACCTGGTCTCCGAGGCCTTCGGCTGGGGCATCGTGCCGCCCACCTGGCTCGGCGACGGCCCGTTCGGCCCCGGCATGGTCCAGCGCTGGCAGGACGTCGACCCGGAGCAGGACCCCGTCGACCTGGTGCCGACCGAGGAGGCCGACGCCGAGGGCACCCCGTGGTTGCCCGTGCTCGAGGCCATCGACGAGCACGACCAGCCCGTCACGCTCGTGCACGAGGACACCGCGGCACTCCGCCGGATGGCGGTGTTCGACGTGGTGGTGAACAACGCCGACCGCAAGGGCGGGCACGTGCTCGCCATGCCGGACGGGCACCGCCACGGCGTCGACCACGGGCTGACCTTCCACGTGGACCACAAGCTCCGCACGGTCCTGTGGGGCTGGATCGGGGAGCCGCTCGACCCCGACGAGCTCGAGGGGCTCGACCGGGTGTCCGAGGCGCTCCGCGGCGACCTCGGCGTCGCGCTCGCCGAGCACCTGACCCGCGGGGAGATCGACAACCTGCGGGCCCGGTGCGCCGCGCTGCGCGCGGTCGGGATGTTCCCGCCGCCGCCCGGACACGGACCCGCCGTGCCCTGGCCCCTCTTCTGAAGGACGGGAGGCGCGGCACCGTCCGGTGCCGGGGCCCACGCCGGCCGGTTCCCGGCAGACGCGCCAGCGGCTGCCGGGCCGTGCCCGGTGGGGAGCCTCCCGTCCGTCGGCTGGCCCCGGTCAGCCTGCCCGGTCGTCGCCGAACAGGGACGTGCCTCCGCGACGGGAACCGAGGTACGACCCGACCACGGCGACCCCGAGGTCGTCGTTCTCGGGCGCGACGACCGAGCCGTCCACCCGTCGGGCCATGGCGTCGATGAACCGCGCCAGCCCGGGGTCGTCACCGAGTCGGAAGAACGTCGTCTGCGCCCCGAGCCGGCCGGCGTTCTCGAGCTCGCGGACCGTCAGCGCGATCGTCACGGGATCGGGCGGGTAGCCGAACCACACCTGGCCGTTCGGCTCGAGGTGCGAGGTCGGCTCGCCGTCGGTCACGACCAGGAGCACTGGCTGCGCCGTCGGGTGCTTCCGGAAGTGTCGGTTGGCCAGCAGCAGTGCGTGGTGCAGGTTCGTGCCCTTGTCCCACTGGGCGTCGAGGCCGACGAGTCGTTCGACGTCCATGACCTCCGCCTCGCGCCCGAAGGCGATGAGCTGCAGGTCGTCGCCGCGGAACCTCGTGCTGACGAGGGTGTGCAGCGCGAGGGCCGTCCGCTTCATCGGGACCCAGCGGTCCTCCATCGCCATCGAGAACGACGTGTCGACGAGGAGCGCCACGCACGCCTGGGTCCGCGCCTCGGTCTCCTGCACCTCGACGTCGTCGATCGTCAGGCGGACACCCGGTCCGGTGCGTCCGTCCGCCGCGGTCCGGACCAGGGCGTTCGTGATCGACCGGGGGAGGTCCCACGGCTCGGTGTCACCGAACGCCCACGGTCGGGTCGCCCCGGAGGGCTCGCCCGACGCCCCGGCGCGACGGAGGTCACGCGCGCCCTGGCGCCCCGACATCCGCTCGGCCACGTCCCTGAGCAGGCTCTTGCCGAGCTGCCGCATCGCCTTCGGGGTCAGCCGGAGGTGCCCGTCCGTGCCGCGCTGCACCGCGCCCGAGTTCCGCAGGGCCTGCTCCAACCGCTGCAGGGTCCTGGCGTCGACGGTGGCCTCGTCGCCCAGCTGACGCTGCAGGGCGTCGAGGTCGAGGTCGGCGAGGTCGGACCCGGGCCCGGACTGCGCCAGCTGCTCGGCCAGGGCGTCGAGGTCGGCGATGTCCTGGAAGACCCCGGTCCCGTCGCCGAGTCCGAGGCCCTGCTCGCCGTCCATCCGCTCGGAGCTGCCCCAGTCCTCGCCGGGGCGGAGCGCGCGGAGGGTGTCGTCGAGCTGCCCGAGCTGACCCATCAGGTCCGGTGAGCCGAACGCCTGCTGCGCGAGCGCGTCGAGCTCGTCGCGCTGCTCCTGCGTCATCGAGTTCCGCATCCGCTGCGCGGCCGCGGCTCGTGCGGCGAGGTCGTCGAGCAGCTCCTCGACGTTCTGCGGGCGGGACGGGAAGTACTGCCCGTGCTGCGCCGTGAACGCGTCGAACTGCTCCTGCGTGTCCGTGCCTCGGCGGTGGTCGTCGAGCAGCTGGTTGAGGTCGCGCATCATCGCGGACACGGCTGCGCGGTCCTCGTCGCTCGCGTTCTCGAGCGCCTGCTTCATGCCGGCGAAGCGCTGGTCGAGCACCTCGCGCCCGAGCAGGTCCTTGATCTCGTCGTACTTCTGCCGGGCCGTCGGACTCGTCCAGTCGTAGCCGTTCAGCTCCTGCACGGCGCTCGCGGGCGACGGCGGCAGGCTGTCGAGCTGCAGCTCGGCCAGGGCGCGGTCGCCGTCGTCGAGGTCGACGTTCCGGGCGAGTTCACCGCGCTCGGCGAGCAGGGCCTGGTCCAGGAGCTCCTTGACCTGCTGCAGGGTGCCGTCGAGGTTGTTCCGGCTGGTGAGCTCGCGCCGACGTTCGGCGACCCGACGCATGAGGTCGTCGAGCCCGCGCTGGGTCTGGCCGCCGCGCCGGAGGAACTCGCGGAGGGCGCGCTCGGGGGAGGTGCCGCCCATGACGTCCTCGCCGATGGCGTCGAGCGCCTCGGCCAGGTCGACCGGGGGAGCGAGGGGATCCGGTCCGCCCTCGTACTTCCCGTAGCGGGCGTCGCGGGTCAGGCGGCGGTTCTGCCGGCTAGCCATAGACGGCCTCGCCGCCCCCCGACTCCTTGCTGATGCGCCGGGCGAGGAAGAGCCCCTCGAGCGCGAGCTCGATCGCGCCGGCCCGCTCGCCGTCGTCGGTCGCCCCGAGTCGCTCGCACACCTGGTCGTAGACGTCCGACTCGCCGATCGACGGGAGCCCTTCGAGGAAGGCCCGGGCGCTGACCTGCTCGCCCGTCGTCACCATCGTGCCGCCGTCGAGAGCCTCGACGAGGACGCCGAAGTCGATCCCGCGGAACCGCGAGCGGACGGTCTCGGCGGTGGCGGTGCGGAGCAGGTGCTCGAGGACCTCGTCGGCGCGGTCCTCCTCCCCGTTCTCGAACTCGATCTTGCCGCCGAGGACGTCGACCGCGGTCTCGAGGTCGATCGGCCGCGCGACCGGGTGCTCCTCGCCCTGCCGCGCGGCGCGGTGCACGGCGGCGGCGGAGATCGTCTCGGCGCCGGCGATGGCGAAGCGGGCGCTGACGCCGCTCCGCTGGTCGACGGCGCTGGACTGGCGCAGGGCGCGGGTGAACCGGGCGAGGATCTCGACCAGGGCGTCGGGGACCTCGGCGGTGAGCTGGGCCTCCTGCCGGATGACGGCGACCTCGTCGGCGAGCTCGATGGGGTAGTGCGTCCGGATCTCGGCGCCGAAGCGGTCCTTCAGCGGCGTGATGATGCGGCCGCGGTTCGTGTAGTCCTCGGGGTTGGCGCTGGCGACGACGAGCACGTCGAGGGGCAGGCGCAGCACGTAGCCGCGGATCTGCACGTCGCGCTCCTCCATCACGTTGAGCATCGCGACCTGGATGCGCTCCGCGAGGTCGGGGAGCTCGTTGATCGCGACGATGCCGCGGTGCCCGCGGGGGATCAGCCCGAAGTGGATGGTCTCGGGGTCGCCGAGACTGCGGCCCTCGGCCACCTTCATCGGGTCGACGTCACCGATCAGGTCCGCCACGCTGGTGTCGGGGGTCGCGAGCTTCTCGACGTAGCGCTCGTCGCGGTGCACCCACGAGATCGGCAGGGCGTCGCCGAGCTCCTCGGCACGGCGGGTGCTCGCGGTGGTGATCGGCTCGAACGGGTGCTCGCCGAGCTCGGACCCGGTGATCACCGGGGTCCACTCGTCGAGCAGCCCCTGCAGCGTGCGGAGCAGGCGGGTCTTGCCCTGCCCGCGCTCGCCGAGCAGCACGACGTCGTGCCCGGCGATGAGCGCACGCTCGAGCTGGGGGATGACGGTCGTCTCGAACCCGTGCAGGCCGGGCCAGGGGTCGCGGCCCTCGCGCAGGGCCTGGAGGAGATTGTCGCGGATCTCGGCGCGGACCGACTTCTGGACGTGCCCAGCAGCGCGGAGCTCGCCGACCGTGTGGATGTCAGGTCGGGTCACGGTCCGCACGCTACGCCCGCGCACCGACATGCGGACGGGAGGCGCGTCTCGGCGCTCGGCTCCGGAGAACGCAACCTCGGCGACACCTCGCAGCGCTGTACCGCTGCGAGGGCCTGCCGACGTTGCGTCTTGCGGGAACAGCGCGGCGGGAGCGTCAGCCGAACAGGCGGCGCGACGCGATCTCCGCACCCTCGACGAGTGCTCGGAGCTTCGCCCACGCGACGTCCGCGGCGACGAACTCGTAGCTCGCGAAGGTCGCCAGGCCGCAGTCGGTCCCGGCGACGATGCGGGTGGGGTCGCCGACGGCCTCGGCGGCCTCGACGATCCGGTTCGCCACGAGCTGCGGGTGCTCCAGGTAGTTGGTCGTGACGTCGATGACGCCCGGCACGAGCACCGCGTCGTCGGGGAGCGGCAGGTCGCGGAAGGCCGGGAACTCGTGCGCGTGCCGCGGGTTGCCGAACGGGATGCTGAAGGACCCGACCTCGGCGCGGTACAGGTGGGGGAGCAGCACGTCGACCGGGACGTCGTCCTGGTGCGGGCCCTGCCAGTTGCCGTAGCAGACGTGCAGCCGCGTCTGCTCCTTCGGGATGTTCCGCAGCGCGTGGTTGAGCGCGTCGACGTGCAGGTCCACGGCGGCCAGGAACTCGTCGAGCGACGCGTCGCCGAAGTGGATCACGCGCTCCATGGCGAGGTCCGGGGCGTCGAGCTGCAGGACGTGCCCGCGGGCGACGATCTCCTCGTACTCGACGCGGAGCTGCTCGGCCAGCGCGAACACGTACTCCCGGTGGTCGCGGTAGTGCGGGTTCTCGTCGTCGAGCAGCAGGGTCGTGGCGACGATGCCCGGCGTCGCGGCGGAGATGAAGGTGCCGGCCGGGGTGCGGCCGTCGGCGGCGTTCCGGGCGAGCTCGCGTTCGAAGCCGTCGAGGTCCTCGCGGATGCCGGCGCGCTCCTGGTCGTACTCGAGCAGCCCCTGGGCGAGCGGGGTGTCCCACACCCGGGCGAACTCCGTGCCCTCGTCGATCTGCCGGGCCTGGAACGCCGCGTACTCGGGGAACTTCACGCTGTCGAGCGTCGGCTTGCGGTGACCGGAGCCCCCGAACCCCGACAGCCGGTCGCGGATGTAGGTCGAGAAGCCGACGCGCGGGACCTCGCCGTCGTTGACGACGTCGAGGCCCGCGTCGAGCTGCGCGTCGACGGTGCGCGCGAGCACGGCGGCGGTCTCCTCGCGGAGTGCCTGTTCGTCGTGCGGCTTCCCCTGGTCGCGGGCCACCAGGAGCGCGGTCAGCTCGGGCGAACGGGGGAGCGACCCGGTGTGCGTGGTCAGGATGCGGTCGATCGAGTTCTGGGTGGGCACGTCGTCACGCTACCGACGCGGGCTGCGGCCGCGTGCGGTCGTGACGTCGCGCGTCACCGCGACCCGACGCAGAAGGGAGGCACGGTGCGGGCCCGCCCCGCGCCTCCCGTCCGCGTCGCACGAGTTCCTGAATCTGTAAGGACGTAAAGCTGCGCTGGTACTGGGAACCAGCCTGGAATCTCCGGAGTACGGTCCGCTCTCGTGAGCAGCACGACGAACGGGGCGATCAAGAGCCTGGTCCCCGCCAGGATGGACAGACTGCCGTGGACGCGCTTCCACTGGAGCGTGGTGGTGGGTCTGGGGGTGTCCTGGATCCTCGACGGCCTCGAGATCCAGATCGTCTCGAACGCCGGCTTCCAGGCCGACCTCGACCTGTCGACGCAGCAGGTCACCCTGCTCGGCACCATCTACCTGGTGGGACAGGTCGTCGGCGCCCTGGTCTTCGGACGGATGTCCGACCGGCTCGGCCGCCGCAAGCTCTTCATCCTGACGCTCGCGATCTACCTCATCGGTTCGGGCATCGCCGGACTCGCCCAGGACTTCTGGTTCCTGGCGGCGTTCCGCTTCGTGGCGGGCCTCGGCATCGGCGGTGAGTACGCGGCGATCAACTCGGCGATCGACGAACTCATCCCGTCGAAGTACCGCGGGCACGTCGACATCGCCATCAACGGCACGTACTGGGGCGGTGCGGCGCTCGGCGCCTTCGCCAACATCTACCTGCTCGACACGTCGATCTTCGCCGAGAACATCGGGTGGCGCATCGGGTTCTTCCTCGGCCCGGTGCTCGGCATCGCGATCATCTTCCTGCGGCGGCACATCCCGGAGAGCCCGCGGTGGCTGATGACTCACGGACGCGAGGAGGAGGCCGAGCGCACGGTCTCCGAGATCGAGGCCTCCGTCGAGAAGTCCACCGGACACCGGCTGCCGGACGTCGACGAGTCGAAGGCCATGACCGTCACGCCGCTGGACAAGGTGGGGTTCCTGACGATCGCCAAGGTGCTGCTGAAGCAGTACCCGACCCGCACCCTGGTGGGCGCGACCATGATGATCACCCAGGCGTTCCTCTACAACGCGATCTTCTTCACCTACGCCCTGGTGCTCACGAACTTCTTCGGGCTGAAGACCGCCGAGACGGCCGTGTACTTCTTCCCGTTCGCGATCGGCAACCTGCTGGGGCCGATCGTGCTCGGCCGGTTCTTCGACACCTGGGGTCGTCGGCAGATGATCTTCCTGACCTACCTGGTGTCGGGTCTGGTGCTCGCCACCTCGGCGTTCCTGTTCCGAGCCGACGCCATCAGCGCCACCGTGCAGGTCGTGTTCTGGTGCGTCTCGTTCTTCTTCGCCTCGGCCGGTGCCTCGAGCGCCTACCTGACCGTGAGCGAGATCTTCCCGCTCGAGCTGCGGTCGCAGGCGATCTCGTACTTCTTCGCCCTCGCGCAGATCTTCGGAGCGGTCGCCCCGGCGATCTACGGTGCGTTCATCGGGGACGGGTCGTCGCGTGAGCCGCTCTTCTGGGGGTACCTGCTCGGGTCGGCGGTGATGATCGCCGGCGGGATCGTGGCCTTGGTGTTCGGAGTTGATGCGGCGCGCAAGGGGCTGGAGGACATCACCCAACCCTTGTCCGTCCTCACCGACGCGTCCAAGAAGTAGGATTTCGTATACGTGATGTTTAGCGCCGAGGCCCTTCCGCTGGGAGGGTCTCGGCATGGCACTCCTCCACATCCCGACCCCGACCGGATCGTTCCCCTGGTCGCCCGCTCCCGGAGCACCGGGTGGTCGTCGTGCGTGACCCTGGGGCGATGGATCGCTCATCGTCCTCGGGGAACGACCGGGTTCCCGACCCGAACGGCATCCGCCGCAGCCTGCTGCGTGACGCCGTCTTCCTCAAGCTGCTCGAGAACGTCCTGCGCGGGGTCTACCGGCGGGGGCAACGGCTCCGGCTCGACGACATCGCCCGGGACATGCAGGTCTCGCGCACACCCGTCCGCGAAGCCCTCGTCCCGCTCGAGTCGCTGCGGCTCGTCAGCGTGCAGCGGTACGTCGGCGTCGTCGTCGCCCACTGGTCCGTCGGCCAGATGGTCGAGCGACTCCGGGTGGCCCGGGCGATGATCGCCGATCCCGCTCCCGGCTGCCAGGGGGTGGACGAGCAGTTCGACGCGCTCGCGTTCAGGTCCTGCCTGACCGAGGCCGGGGCGCTCGTCGAGCTCGGTGCCTGGTACCTCCGTCGGCGCGGTGCGATCGTCAGTGCCGACTGGCTCACGGCGCAGCGGGCCGTGCTCGACACCTTCTTCACGGACGACGTCGCCGTGGCGAACGGCATCGACGCCGTCGTCGGGCGGCGTGCTCGTGTGCAGCAGGTCGAACGGGCGGCTGCTGCGGCGGAGCGTGGACAGCTCGACGAGTGCGCCGCAGCGCTCGTGGGGTTGGCGGAGGACCTCATCGCGTTGCCCGACCGGTTCCGCTCCGCCGCGTGAGGCACGGTGGGGCAGCGCCCACCGGAGAGCACCCAGAGCGGGGGCGCGGACCGGGTCCGCGCCCCCTGGTCGTCCCCGTCCGGGCCGCCGCGGTCGGGTGCGTCGGGCTCGGCAGAAGGGGGGACGACGTCTGGTGCTGTGTCGCGGCGACGGGGGAGGTGATGCCCCCGGAACGTGATGTCCGCGTCCCGACGATGCTAGGCGTCGGGGTACGAGCGGACAAGCCCCACCTGTCCCCACTTCAGGGGACCCGGTGACCGACCCGAGATGATCGTGTCGTGGCGGGAGGTCGAGAGGAGGCTCGTCCTCCTGTATGGTGGGTCTCGCGCTCGTGAGAGCGCACGGAGACGTCGCATAGTCCGGCCGAGTGCACCACCCTGCTAAGGTGGAGTCCCCTTTGAGGGGACCGAGGGTTCAAATCCCTCCGTCTCCGCAGTCGACCAAACCCCTGCCACCGGCGGGGGTTTCGTCGTTCCGGCAGGGTGCGCGCGGGAACACGACGGTGCGGCCGTGCTCGACGGTCGGGAGGCACGGGCCGGCTCGGCACGGGTGCCCTGGCCCCGCCCACTACCGTTGCCCCGTGATCCGCTCATCCGCCCTCGCCGTCGCGCTCGTTGTGATCGTCACCACGGTCGCCGGCTGCGCCGACGCGTCCGCTGCCCGCGGCGTCGCCGTCGAGGCGTACGTCGAGCCGGGAGCCCCGACGGCGGTCGCCCGGGTACGAGCCGCCACCGAGCGGGCGGACACGATCGGCATCGACGGTGTCACGCTCTCCGCGGACGGCACGGGCCTCGCGCCGCTGCCCGACGGCGTCGACCGACTCGCCCGCGCCGCGGCCCGCGGGAGCGCGCGACCGGAGCTCCTCGTCAGCAACTACTCCGAGACGCTCGGTGACTTCTCGCCGGAGACCGCCTCGGCGCTGCTGGCCGACCCGGTCGCCCGCGGACGGGTCGCTCGGGACCTGGCGGCCCTGGCGCACGACCACCACTGCACGGGCGTGCAGATCGACCTCGAATCACTGCGCGACCGCGACCGCGCGGGACTCGTCGCCTTCGCGGCCGCGCTCGAGGACGCGGTGCACGACGAGCTCGGTGCCGACGCCCCGGTGTCGATGGCCGTGATGGCGTCCACCTCGGCCGCGGGCTTCCGGGACACCGGGTACGACCTCCGTCGTCTGGCGGAGCACGTCGACCGCTTCGTGCTGATGACCTACGACCAGCACGGCCCGTGGAGCGGACCGGGCACGATCGGTGCCCTGCCGTGGGCGCAGCGCGTCGTCGAGGTGGCCGAGCACGAGGGACTGCCGGCCGACCGCACCGACCTCGGCGTCGCCGGGTACGGGTACCGCTGGGGTGGACCGGACGCCGGGCAGGTGTCGCCGACGCGGGCCCGTGCGCTGGCCGGCGGTGCCGCACGCT
Source organism: Curtobacterium sp. NPDC088465 (assembly GCF_044753165.1). Lineage (NCBI taxonomy): Bacteria > Bacillati > Actinomycetota > Actinomycetes > Micrococcales > Microbacteriaceae > Curtobacterium > Curtobacterium sp. NPDC088465. The sequence goes on from NZ_JBIVMR010000003.1 coordinate 128,312, forward strand.
GGTCGGACCGCACGGGGGAGTGGTCGGCGACGCTCGGTGACGGACACGAGCTGCACTGGTCGGACGCCCGCTCCTACCGGGCACGTGTCGCGCTGGCGCAGCGACTCGGGCTGCACGGCGTCGCGCTCTGGTCGCTGACGACCGAGGCCCTGCCGCGCTGACGCCCGCACCGACCGGACCGTGACCAGGAGGCGGACGGGAGGCGCGTGGCGGCCCCGCACCGCGCCTCCCGTCCGTCGCGGGGCAGGGCCCGTGTGTGCCTTCCGGATGATCGGTGACGCATCCTCCGGTGCCTGTCACCGCGCCGTTGTAGCATGCACGACACCTGTCCCGAGACGAGGAGGCCTGCGTGCCGGACCAGACCGACCAAGCCTTCCCGATCGAGCACGTGCGAGCGGTGGGCGACGACGTCGTCGCAGCCGTCTCCACCGTGGTGGACGGCAAGGTCGACGCCATCCGCACGGCGTTCACCGTGATGCTCGCCGAGGGGCACCTGCTCGTCGAGGACGTCCCCGGCGTCGGCAAGACCGTGCTCGCGAAGGCGCTCGGTGCCTCGGTCGGCGGGACGGTGAACCGCATCCAGTTCACCTCGGACATGCTGCCGTCCGACGTCACCGGTGTGAACATCTACGACCAGTCGTCGGGCACGTTCCGGTTCTCGCCGGGTCCGGTGTTCGCGAACGTCGTCATCGGTGACGAGATCAACCGCACGAGCCCGAAGACCCAGTCGGCCCTGCTCGAGGCGATGGCCGAGGCGCAGGTGACCGTCGACGGCGTGACCCGGCCGCTGGAGTCGCCGTTCATGATCGTCGCGACCCAGAACCCGATCGACATGGAGGGCACGTACCCGCTGCCCGAGGCCCAGCGCGACCGGTTCATGGCCCGCATCGCGATGGGGTACCCCAGCGCGGACGCCGAGCGCCAGATGCTCGCGGCGCGCGGGACCCGCGACCCGCTGTCCGCGCTCCGACCGATCGTCGACGTGCAGACGCTGCGGGCGATCGTGCACGCCGTGCGCGGGGTGCACCTTGCCCACGACGTCGAGGCCTACATCGTCGCGATCGTCCGTGCCACCCGCACGCACCCGGACCTCGTGCTGGGCGCGAGCCCTCGCGCCACCCTGCACCTGGCGCAGGCCGCTCGTGCCCACGCCGCGCTGCTCGGTCGCCCGTTCGTCACCCCCGACGACGTCGCCCACCTCGCACCGGTGATCCTGTCCCACCGTCTCGTCCCGGTCGCCCGCGGGCTCGGCGGGGCCGCCGAGGACACCGCGCGCGACGTGGTCGTCCGGATCGTGTCCGACACCGCCGTGCCGTTCGCCTCGGCCGCCGTCCGCTCCTGATGCCCGACGGCAGCGGGCCCTCGACGTCCGCGCTGCGTGCGGGCGCGGTGCGGTCGTGGGTGCTCCGCACCGGGCGACGCGGCGCGGCCATGCTCCGCCGGACCCCGTTCCCGCGGCCGACGGCCAGGGGGTGGACGGTGCTCGGGTCGGGGATCGCCCTCGTCGGCGGTGGTCTCGTCGCCACGACGAGCATCGCCGTCTCCGCCGGGCTCCTGCTGCTCGTGCTGCTCGTGCTCGGGATCGTCATGGCACTCGTCGTCGCGGCGCCGCTGCGTGCGACCCGGTCGACCGCCCGCTCGGTCGTGCAGGTCGGTGAGGTCCACCGCGAGCGGATCACCCTGCGGGGGACGTCGCTGCCGATCGGGCCGCGGACGACCCTGCTGGTGCGGGAACAGCTCGAGGACGCCCTCGCGAGCGTGTCCGACGCGCAGACCTACGCCCTGGTCGGCCCGAACGAGCCCCCGGCGGTGCTCGACGTCGAGGCCCTCGCGATGCACCGGGGCCGCACGCTGGTCGGCCCCGTGACCATCCGCGTCGAGGACCCCTTCGGCCTGCTGCGCATCGACCGGCCGGTCGTCCCCGCCGAGGAGGTCGTGATCGTCCCCGCATCCACCACCCTCGGTGCCATCGACACCGGAGCGCTCGCGGGTGCCGTCTCGGCGGACGAGGGCCGTGTGGGTCAGGGCGGTTCCGCCGACGACAGCGAGCTCCGGCCGTACCGGCAGGGCGACCCGATCCGCCGCGTGCACTGGGCACAGAGCGCCCGACGCGGCGAACTCCACGTCCGCCAGACCACGCAGGCGCAGCCGCCGGAGGCCGTCATCGCCATCGACCTCCGCCGAGAGTCCTACCAGGCGCTCGGCCGCGACGACCTCGCGGAACTGAGCGACCTCGGTGGCGACGCCGCGTTCGAGCACGCCGTCGTCGTCGCCGCGAGCGTCGCCCGTGCCCTCAGCGCGCGAACGTCGCGCGTGGTGCTCGTGAGCGACGACACTCCGGGCGCGGGACGGCACACCGGCGACGTCGGCAGCCTGACGGACCTGCTCGTCGGACTCGCCGACGTCCGGGTCCGCTCGGACGCCCGCCCGATCACCGAGGTCCTGTCCGACGTGCACGGTCGCGACGTCCACGGCATGACCGCCGTCGTCACCGGCCGGTGCACCGCCGAGCAGGCCGCAGAGCTCGTCGCCGCGACGAGCGGGTCCAGTCGCGGCATCCTCGCGACCATCGTCCCGCCCGACCCCGTGGTGCGCGGCATCCTCGACCGTGCCGGTTGGCGGACCCTGGTCGTGCCCGTCGCGGGCGCGCAGGCGCACGGGAGCACCCGGTGAGCGGGACCTCGACCGCCGACCGCGTCAGGACGCCCACGCGCAGCGGCCGCCCCGAGCGTCCGGCCGAACGCGACGACGCCCCGGGGCCGTGGGTCGTCGCCCTGGCACCGCTGCCGGTCCTCATCGCGGCGCTCGCGATGCGTCCGCTCGTGCAGGGCACCGCCTGGTGGCTGTCCGGCGTCGTCTTCACGGCGGTGCTCGTCGCCGTCGTCCTCGCCGTCCGCCGTCGCGCTCCGGGCGTGCGCTTCATCGCCCTCGTCGCCACGCTGGTGGTCGGGTCGTGCGTCGCCGCGGTCGTCAACGACGTCCACCCCCTCGGCTGGCTCGACCGCGAGGGAGCCCTCGGCGAGGCGCTCGCCGCGATCCGGCTCAACCCCGCGCCGCTGCCGCAGAGCGACGCGATCCGCTTGATCGTCACCGTCGCGATCGCCTGGGTGGCCGGGGTGACCCTGTTCCTCGCCGCGATCGCGCCGACCGTCGCGCTCGCGGCCGTGCCCGCGCTGGTCGTGCTCATCGTCCCCGGTGTCGTCACGGGCGAGCCCGCCTCGCCGGTGCTCGTCGTCCTGGTGGGGGCGGCGTTCCTCGGGCTCCTCTGGCTGTCCGTCCGACCGGTGCAACGGGCGTTCCCGGCCGCCGTGGTGGGCGCGATCGGGCTCGTCGTCGCCGTGGGGCTCCCGGTGCTCGTCCCGATCAACGCCAGCTGGCTGTCCGGCGTGACGGGCGCGCTGCAGGCCCCGATCCAGCCCGGTCGTCCCGGCACGCTGCTCGAGCTCGGCCGCGACCTCCGCCAGCCGAACGAGCTCGAGGTGTTCCGCTACCGCACCGCCGACGGGCAGCCGGAGTACCTCAAGCTCGCCGACCTCGACGAGTTCGGCACCGGCGACTGGGTGCCGACCGTGACCGACGCCAGCACCGCGGAGACCGCGGACCAGCAGCAGTGGGCGGTCGGGATCAACCCCCGTCTGGCGAGCCGCGGCGACCTGACCGTGCGGATCACCGGGCTGTCGAGCAACTACCTGCCCGTGCCCGGCGGCGCGGTGTCGCTCGAGTCGCAGTCGACGAACCTGGACCTGTCGCAGTGGCGCTGGATGGGGGACTCGAGCACGGTCCGGTCGACCGGTCCCGTGACCCAGCGCGGTTCGACCTACCAGGTCTTCGGCGCCTCGACCTGGTCGGGGGAGTACCTCGACGCGATCGCCGCGAGCGGGATCCTCGGGCGCACCGACGGCCGCGGGTTCACGGCGCCGAGCGAGACGCAGCTCCGCACCGACCTGGCACTGCCCGAGGACCTGCCACGTGACATCCGGGCGGCGGCCCAGCGGGTGGCCGGCGGGCTGCCGAACGACTACGCCCGCGCGCGTGCCCTGGAGCAGTGGTTCCGGAGCGACCTCTTCACCTACTCCGAGACGGCCCCCGTCGAGCAGGGCTACGACGGCGACAGCATGGACGTGATCGACACGTTCCTGCGCGTGCGCCAGGGCTACTGCGTGCACTTCGCGTCGTCGATGGCCGTGATGGCGCGGACGCTCGGGATCCCGTCGCGCATCGCGGTCGGGTACCGGGCGAGCAGCGACCAGACGGAGGACGGCGAGTACACCGTCTCGAACCGACAGCTGCACTCGTGGCCCGAGCTGTACATCCGTGGCGCCGGTTGGGTGTCGTTCGAGCCGACCCCGAGCTCCGACGCCGCAGCGCAGGCGGGGACCGAGTCGTCGGCGACGCCGGCTCCGGCCCCGTCGGAGACGCCGCTGCCGGCCCCGGGGGAGACCGCTCCCGCCGAGGCCTCGCCCACCCCGACACCCTCCGCCTCGACCGGAGCGGGTGCGGCGGCCACGACGGGCGGCGGCGCCGGACCCGGTGCCGTCGGCCTGGTGGTCGGACTGCTGCTCCTGCTGGCGGTGCTCGTCGCACCCGGGGCCGTCCGTGTGGTGCGTCGGCGCCGACGGCTCGCCGCGGTGCAGGCGGGACGCTCGCCCGCACTGCAGGCCTGGCGCGAGGTGCTCGACGACGTCGCCGACCACGGGTACGCACCGGGGCTCGCGCCGCCGGATGACGCCGCCGCAGCAGCGCGGACGGCGCGTGCGGTGCGCGGTCGGCTCGTCGGGACCGTCCCCGCGAGGGTGCTCCCGCACCTGACGAGCATCGTCGATGCGGTCGACCTGGAGCGCTTCGCCGCGGACGGTGCGGCGGGCGTGGACACGGCAGCACTCCGGCGGGCCGTCCTGGAGGCTCGTGTCGCCCTCGACGCGTCCGTCCCGCGGGCGCGCGTGGTCCGGGCGCGGCTGTTCCCGCCGAGCCTGCTGCCCTCGTCCGCGTGGTCCCACGAGGGCCGGCAGCGCCGGCGCACGGCCTAGCCGCCGCGCGGCGGCTACGCGCCGGCCGTGCCGGGCCGGGCGTGGTGTGGCGTGCTCGCGCACAACGGGGAGCACGTCGCGCCGCGGAATCGCGTGGCGCGACGTGCTTCCGGTTGTGCGGACGGCTGCTCGCCCCGCCGCGCCGGGCGCATGCGCCCTGCCGCGCCGGCGCGCAGGCGGCGGCGCCGCGGCCGCGGCCGCGTCAGCGCCGCGGGCGCACGACCGCGTCGACCAGGCTCGCGATGACGTCGCCGGGGTTCACCCCGGGCAGGGCCGGCCCGTCGAACACGATCCCGGTGTTCGCGCCGATGAGCAGCGTGGCGAAGTCCTCGAGCGGCATGCCCGGCTCGACCTCGGGGTGCGCCCCGAACCACGACCGGACCAGGTCGAGCACGCCGTCCTGCAGCTCGCGCCGCTGCCGGACGAACTCGGGCATGAACTCCGGGTCGCGGAGCGCGTACCCCCGGAGCTCCGAGACGAGGGCGAACTGCCGACCCTGGTCGTACCGCCCGAACGCCGCCCGGACGACCTCGGCGATGCTCGCGGCGGCGACGTCCTCGTGGACGACCTCCTGGAGCGCGGCGAGGATCCGGTTCGTCGAGCGCTGCATGACCTGGGCGACGAGGTCCTGCTTCGACGTGAAGTTCGAGTAGACGGCGCCCTTGCTGAAGCCGGCGCGAGCGGCCACGTCGTCGAGCCGGGCGCCGTGCACGCCGGACTCGGCGAAGACGTCGGCTCCGGCGACGAGCAGTCGTTCGCGCACCTCGGCGCGGGGTGTCCGGGGGTTGGGGGAGGAAGCGTCGTCGCGCATGGGTCCTGGTCCGTGATCGTCGTCGTGGACGGTGGTGCGCCGTCCTGTCGATCCCCGCGCGTCGGTGGCGCACGGGCCGTGCCGCACCCGGTCCGGTGCGACCCTCGGAGACCTGCCGCGCCGCGCGTCGTGATCACGCGCGGCACCAGCGAAGCCCCCGGCCCCGTCGCTCGGTGGACCGCCACGTTCGGGTCGTGTCGGTGCGTCGAGGACGGTGGTCACCGGGTCGGTACCCGGCGGGAGCGATCGTACCGCGGCAGGCCGCTGCAGCGACGGGGTCGTGCGTCGTCCGGACGGTGGGCCACCGCCGTGCCCGGGCACCGACCGGAGCCCGGGCCGAGGCGCTGACCGAGGCGCCGACCGAGGCACCGGCCGAGGTGCTGACGGGCGCTGACGGAACCCCGACCGCGGCTCGTCAGGCGCCGTCGGGCGTGTCCCGGTCGCTGCGGACGGCCCCGTCGCCGGTTCGGCGTCCGGGTCGACGGAGCAGCCGGATCGCGTCGGGGCGCAGCCGTCGCCCGCGCTGCAGCAGTGCGCCGAGCGTCGACTTCGGCTGCCACTCGCGACCGTTCGGCAGCCCCCAGCCGCGCTTGACGGCCCCGTACCGGAGCCCGAGCGACAGCACGATCGCGGCGATGATGCCGATCGACGGCGATCCGAGGTACGAGGCGACCACCATCACCGCGGACGCGGCGACGGCCACGGTGGCGTAGAGCGCGTTCCCGCCGAACACCGCGGGCACGCGACGGAGCAGCAGGTCGCGCATCGCCCCGCCGCCGACCGCGGTGATGGTGCCCATGATGATCGCGGCGGGCCAGCCGAGACCGGCGTCGAAGGTCCGCTGGACCCCGACCACGGACCAGAAGCCGATGACGGCGGCGTCCAGCACGGTGAACAGTCGGTCCCAGGTGAGCTCCGAGAACGACACGAAGAACGCGACCAGTGCGCCGGCGATCGCCACGGGCAGGTAGAGCGGGTCGACGAGCGCGACGGGCGGCCCGTTCTGCAGCAGGGTGTCGCGGAGCATGCCGCCGCCGAGGCCGGAGACGAAGCCGACGACGAGGAAGCCGAACAGGTCGAAGTCCATCGTGCGTGCGAGCGAGCCGCCCAGCAGTGCCGAGGCGAACACGCCGGCGAGGTCGAGCACGTTGGTGACCGACGCCAGGGCCTCCGGGGTCAGCACGTTCATGAGAACAATCAAACCCCACGTCGCCGGAGTGGCGGGCCGAGCGCTGGTTAGGTTAGCCTCACCTTCGCCATGATCGCCACCCTCGTCATCGGCCTCCGCGAAGGCCTCGAAGCGACGCTCATCGTCGGCATCATCGCCGCGTTCCTCCGTCGCAACCGCGCGCCTCTCGCCCCGATGTGGGCCGGCGTCGGGCTCGCCGTCGCGCTGAGCATCGCCGTCGGCTTCGGCCTGCAGCTCGTCGAGCAGGCACTGCCCCAGGCCCAGCAGGAGGGCATGGAGACGGTCATCGGAGCCGTCGCCGTGGCCTTCGTCACCGGGATGATCGTCTGGATGCGCACGCACGCGCGCACGCTGTCGCGGGACCTGCAGGCCAGTGCGTCGGCGGCGCTCGGACGGGGGACCGCCTGGGCGCTGGCGGGCATGGCGTTCCTCGCGGTCCTCAAGGAGGGGTTCGAGACCTCGGTCTTCCTCCTCGCGACCTTCCAGGCGTCGTCGGACACCGGCACGGCAGCCGTCGGTGCCGTGATCGGCATCGCGGTCGCGGTGGCGGTCGGGTACGGCATCTACACCGGCGGGGTCCGCCTCGACCTCGGCCGGTTCTTCACCGGTACCGGCGTCTTCCTCGTCTTCGTCGCCGGCGGCCTCGTGCTCACCGCACTGCGGCACGCGCACGAGGCCGGGTGGCTCGTCATCGGCCAGCAGCGCACGGTCGACCTCGGGTGGCTCGCCCCCAACGGGTCGCTCCGCGGCGCCCTCGTCACCGGCGTCCTCGGGATCCCCGCCGATCCGCGCGTCATCGAGGTGCTCGGCTGGTTCCTCTACGTCGTGCCCGTCCTCGCCGTCGCGGTCTGGCCGCGCCGCTGGCGTCCGTCGCCGGCCCGCGTCCCGGTGGTCCGCGCGGCGGTCGCCGCCGGGCTCGCGGCCACGGCCGTCGTCCTCGCCCTGGTCGTCCCGAGCACGGACGTCGACCTGCCGCGCACGACGGCGGTCACCGGTGACGCACGGTCCGTCACGGCGGACGTCGACGGTCCGGCAGCAGTCCTGCGCGTCTCCGGCACCGGCCGGGAGGCACGACGCACCCTCCCCGCGTCGGCCCACCGCCGCGTGACCCGCTCCGGCGTCGCCGCCGACCGCTGGCAGGTCACCGAGGACGTCCCGGTCGCCGGCCGCCCCACCTCGCTGACGCTCGACGACCTCGTCGGCCTCTTCGGCCGGGTCCCCGTCGGCATCTCGCCGAGCACGGACCCCGGGCCGTTCACGGCCCGCTGGTCCGTCCGCGAGACCGTCACCCTGACCACCGTCGGTGGGGGTGTCCTGGACGCGACCCGCTCGGAACGCGACGTGCTCACACTGCGCGGTGGGGGCCTCCCGGCCGCCCGGACCACCACGCTGGAACGCACGGTGTGGGCGGTGCCGACCGACCGCGTCGACCGCGCGGCCGCGGACCTGGCCGCGGCGCACACCCGCGCTGCCGAGCTGCGGCTCTGGAGCACCTGGCTGCCGATCGCGCTCGCCGTCGCCGCCGCCGCACAGGCGTTGCTCGCCCTCCGCGACCGTCGGCGCGCCGTCGCCCCACCGACCACCACCCCCGGAACCGACCCGTCGCGCGGACCGCCCGCCGACGTCCCTGCAAGGAGCCTCGACCATGCCGTTCGGTAGGACCGCCCGCCCCCGCGCCGCCCACCCCCTGGCCGCCCGCCCCCTGATCGTCCTCGGTGCGCTCGGCACCGTCACCGCCCTCGCCCTGTCCGGCTGCTCGACGGGGTCGCCCGCCGACGACAGCTCGAGCAGCACCGGGAAGCTCTCCCGTGTCACCATCACCCTGACGAACGACGGCTCCGACGCCTGCGCCGTGTCGACCACGAAGGTCCCCGCGGGCCCCGTCACGTTCACGGTGCACAACGAGTCGTCCACCGCCATCACCGAGGTGGAGCTCCTGCAGGACCAGCGCATCCTCGGCGAGAAGGAGAACCTCGCCCCGGGGCTCGACGCCGTCCGCTTCACCGCCACGCTGAGCGGTGGGGAGTACCAGGTCTACTGCCCGGGTGCCGAGCACGAGCTCACCGACCTCACCGTGACCGGCAAGGCTGCGTCGACCGCGAACAGCAGCGCGGCCACCCTGCTCGCCGACGGAGCGAAGGGCTACGCGACCTACGTCGACGGCCAGGTCACCGACATGGTGGCGGCCGTGCAGCAGCTGCAGCACGACGTGGACGCCGGCGACCTCGACGCGGCGAAGCGCGACTACGCGGCGGCCCGTCCGTTCTACGAGCACGTCGAGAGCGACGTCGACGGCTTCGTCAAGAAGGGGTTCTCGGCCACCGACAACGCCGGCAACCTCGACTACCTGATCGACATGCGCGCGTCGAACCTCGACGACGCCGTCGGCTGGAGCGGCTTCCACGCCGTCGAGAAGGACCTGTTCCAGGCCGGCGCGATCACCGCGTCGACGAAGGAGACCGCGGCCGCACTGACCGCCGACGTCGAGCTCCTCGCGAAGCGCGTGCCGTCGATCGAGTACAAGCCCGAGGACCTGGCGAACGGCGCGGCCGGGCTGCTCGAGGAGGTCCAGTCGAACAAGATCACGGGCGAGGAGGAGGCGTACAGCCACATCGACCTCGTCGACCTCGCCGCGAACGTCGAGGGTGCCCGACAGGCCTTCGCGTACCTCAAGCCCGGCCTGACGAAGGTCGACCCGGCGCTGACGAAGCAGATCGCCACGCAGTTCGACACGACGAACACACTGATGGACGGCTTCCGCGACGCGGACTCCCTCGGCGGCTTCGCCACGTGGGACACCGCCGCGAAGGCGAAGGACGCCAACCGCATCTCGCAGCAGGTCCAGGCGCTGCAGGACCCGCTCTCGCGCCTGGCCGAGAAGGTCGCGACGGCGTGAACGACTCCCGCTTCTCCCGCCGCGGGCTGATCGGTGCCGGGCTCGCGGCCGCCGGTGCGGGCGTAGGTGCCGTCGCGGGTGTCGCCGGGTCGGCCGCCGCCACCGGCGTCGACCCGTTCACCGCGGCCGCGAACGGCGACGAGTCCGTCGACCTGTCGCAGTCGGTCCCGTTCTACGCGACCGCCGCCCGGCAGCCGCAGGGCGGGATCCGCACGACGCCGCAGCGGCACTGCGTCTTCATGGTGTTCGACCTGACGGCGTCCACCGCGACCGAACTCCAGGTCCTGCTCGCCCGCTGGTCGGCCGCGATCGCGCAGCTGCAGGCCGGCCGGACGATCGGCAGCGTCGAACCCGTCCACGGCGACGGTGTGGGAGCGGACACGGGCGAGGCGCTCGACCTCGGCCCGGCGTCACTGACCGTCACCGTCGGGCTCGGGCCCGGCGTCTTCGACGAGCGCTTCGGCCTCGCCGCGAAGCGTCCGGCGCACCTGGCCGCGATCCCGCCGCTGCCGAGCGACGACCTGGACGCGCAGCTGACCGGCGGCGACCTGTCGCTGCAGGCCTGCGCCGACGACCCGCAGGTGGCGTACCACGCGGTCCGCGACCTGGCCCGGATGGCCCGCGGCACCGCGACCGTGCGGTGGACCGTGATCGGGTTCGGCCGCGCCTCGGCCGGTCCGACGCAGTCGACGCCGCGCAACCTGATGGGGTTCAAGGACGGGACGCGGAACGTCACGACGGACGACGAGTACGACCGGTTCGTGTGGCTCGACCGCGGAGCCGACTGGATGGCCGGTGGCACGTACCAGGTGGTGCGGAAGATCCGCATGAACCTGGAGACCTGGGACGCCGACGTCGTCTCCGACCAGCAGCGGGTGTTCGGCCGGACGAAGGTCGAGGGCGCGCCGCTCTCCGGCGGGTCGGAGCACACGACGCCGGACTTCCACGCCCGGGCGCCGCACGGCACCGACGCGGACGGCGGGACCGCGATCGACCCGCGCTCCCACGTCGCCCTCGCGGCGCACGAGAACAACGGCGGCGTGAAGATCCTGCGCCGCGGGTACAACTACACCGACGGGCTGAACCAGTACGGGCAGCTCGACGCCGGCCTGCTCTTCGCGGCGTACGTGAACGACCCGGAGCACGTCACGCGGCTGCAGCGGAAGCTCGGTGCGTCCGACCGCCTGAACGAGTACGTGTCGCACATCGGGTCCGGGGTGTTCGCCGTGCCGCCGGCACCCCGCAAGGGCTCGTACATCGGGGAGCAGCTCTTCCACTGACCCCGGCGGGAGTCGAGGTGGGTGCCCTCCGTCGTTTCCCTGGAGACGGAGAGCACCCGCGCCGCGGAGTCCGGCGGACGGAACCACCGCCCGCCCCCTGGGGGGACGACCCGGCGCGACGCATCGCGATGCGACAGGGGGAGCGTACCTCGCGGGACTGCCCCTGAGCAGTCCCGTTCTGGGATCGGACAGCGGAACGGGCCGCCCCACCAGGTGGGACGGCCCGTCGCGTTGTCGGCCGGGAGGCGCGGTGTCAGTCCGTCAGGACCGGCCCGTCCTCGACGGCGCGCTTCCGGCGTGCGAGCACCAGCGCCACGGCGCCGGCGAGCAGCAGGACGCCGGCGGCGATGCCCGGGAACACCAGGTCGGCGCCGGTGAACGCCAGGTCGCCGCGAGCGGCGTCCGGTCGGTCGGCGTCCACGACACCGGTGCCCGCGCCGTCGGCACCGCCCGCGCTGCCGTCGCCGTCGGTGTCGCCGCTGCCCGGCAGGCCGGGACCGGGGGTACCCGGGTCGGTCGGCTCGCCGGTGCCCGGCTCCGGCTCGACGGCCGTCTCGACCGGGACCGTCACGGCGAGGGTCACGGTCTGCCCGTTCGGCAGGGTGAGGACGAGCGGCTGGTCGGTCGTCGCGGTCGGGGCGGCGGCGCGGGCAGCAGCGGTCGGAACGGCCGTCGGCTCCGTGTCCGCGGCAGGCGTGCCCGGCACGGTGAACGCGAGGGTCGCGCGACCCTGCTCGTCGGTGGTGTCGACGACCGTCGTGTCGACCTCGGCGGACGCGAGCTCCTGACCACCGGCGCTGACCGAGACGGTGCCGCCCTGGTCGGCCGCGTTGCTGAAGGTCAGGGACGACAGGTCGATGCGGACGTCGTCGCCGGGGCCGAAGCCGCCGGCAGGTGCCTCGGAGACCCGGACGCCGACGGCCCGCTGGTCCTCCTGGACCGCGACGGTCGGGTGTGCTCGGAAGTACTGGACCTGCGCCTCGAGGTCGACCATGCCGCTGTCCTGCTTCGCGGCGGCGTCCTTGAAGGCGGCGAAGTTGTCTCCGCCGGTCGCGAGGAACGAGTTCACCGTGACCTTGTAGGTGCGGTCGGACGCGATCGGGTCACCGTCGAGGGTCATGCCCGTGATGCGCTCGCCGGCCGTGGCCAGCGGGTCGTAGGTGTAGCTGAAGCCCTCGGAGACGCCGAGCTTGAGGAAGGGGCGGCTCGCGGTCGACGGCTGCCACTGCTGCTCGAGCGCCCGCCGGATCTGGTCGCCGGTCAGGTCGAGCACGACGAGCGTGTTCGCGAAGGGCTGGACGACCGCCGCTTCCTTGTACGTCACCGCGCCGGAAGCGATGTCCGCGCGGAGACCGCCCGGGTTCATGAAGGCGATCTGCGAGCCCTGGCGCTGCGTCTGGTCACGCTGCACCTCGGCGACGAAGTTGCCGAGGGTGGACTCGCCGCCGCGGTTCTCCGACCCGTTCGACTGCACGGCGCGCTGCAGGTCGCGGTCCACCGTGCCCAGCTCGACGGCGCCGAGGCGGTCGGCTTCCTGCACGGCGGCGTCGACCGTGGTCTGCACGGCGGGGTCGGGCGTGTACGTGCCGTCGACCAGGCGCAGGTTCTCGGGCGTCGCCGCGGTCACCGTGCCGTCCGCGGCGACCGTGAGCTCGACGTGACCGAGGTTGAAGCCGTACGAGCCGGTCTGGATCACGGGGCGGGCGACGGTACCGCCGGTCGGGACGACCGAGTAGGCGTACGTCTGGTGCGTGTGGGCGGACAGGATCGCCGAGACCTTCGGCGTGACGCCGTGGACCGCGCGCGCGAAGTCGGAGTCGTCGCCGGGCGCGACCTCGGCGGGGGACTCGGCGCCGTCGTGCACGAGGAGGACGAGCACGTCGGCCTCGTCGTTCGCCGTGTCACCGTCGGTGAGCTGCGCCGCGACCTTGTTCACCTCGGTCGTGATGTCGCCCATCTCCAGTCCGGCGATGCCGTCCGGAGCGACGAGTCCCTGGCCGACGAGGTCGACCGTCGCACCGATGAACCCGACGCGCTTGCCGCTGATCTCCTGGATCGAGTACGGCTGGAACGCGGGTTCGCCCGTGGCCGAGTCGAGGATGTTCGCGGAGACGTAGTCCCACTGTGCCGCGCGGACGCCCTCGCCCTGGCCGCCGATCACGCGGTCGCGCAGGTCGTCCTGGCCCTTGTCGAGCTCGTGGTTGCCGATGGCGCTGACCGACAGGTCCATCTGGTTGAGGACGTCGATGGTGGGCTGGTCGTCCTGGATGAAGGACTCGAACGTCGAGCCGCCGATGTTGTCGCCGGAGCTGACGAAGGCGGACGTCGAGGGATCGGCACCCCGGAGCTGCTCGAGTGCACCGGCGAGGGTCGCGGCACCGGCGGCGTCGCCGTCCCGCGGTGCCGGAGCACCGGCGGAGTCCTTCGAGATCGACTGCGCGATGCGGCCGTGGAAGTCGTTGACGTTGTAGAGGTCGATCGTGGTGTCGCCCTCGGCGGCGAGGGCGGCGGACGGGACGGTCAGGGCGGTGAGGACGCCGGCGGCGACCAGGGCGGAGGCCCCGGCCAGGCGCCGGCGACGCGGGGGAGTGTGAGCGTTCATCACCGCAAGAACCTATGAACTCCCACAGCCGACGCGCCAGGGGTTGCCGCAACACGTCACGTGGTGTTCACACCACGGGGGACGTTCCTCCCGTTCGGGGGACAACCACGGCGGGATCGGCGTCAGTCCCGGCCCAGCGCGCCCTTCACCCGCTCGACGGCCTCGGCGGCCATGGCCTTCGCCGAGTCCTTGATGACGCCGATCTCCGCCGGGTCGCCCTTGAGCAGGCTCTTCGCGGTGTTCACCGCGTACTCGGCGGTGATGTGCGGCGGCAGCGGCGGCACGTTGCGGCTGACGTAGGCGTCGATGAGCGTGACCCCGGGGTTGGCGAACGCCCGCTCCACGGCTGCCTCGACCTCATCGTCACCGTGCACCGCGATGCCCTCGAAGCCGAGCAGCCGGGCGTACCCGGCGTAGTCCATCGACTCGACGTCCTGCGACCCGGACCACATCGGGTTGCCGTCCTCGGTCCGCATCTCCCACGACACCTGGCCGAGGTCGTCGTTGTGCATGACCACGATCACGAGCTGCTGGTTCGGCCACTGGGCCATGTACTTCTTCACCGTGATGAGCTCGTTCATGCCGAGCATCTGGAAGGCCCCGTCGCCGATGGTGCACACCGCCGGGGCGTCCGGGAAGGCGAACTTCGCCGTGACGGCGTAGGGCATCGCCGCGAGCATCGTCGCGAGCCGTCCGGACATGTCGCCGTGCATACCGCGGCGCAGCCGGATGTGGTGGCCGTACCAGTCGGCGGTGGTCCCGGCGTCGCAGGTGACCGTGACGCCCTCGGGCAGGCGCTCGTTCACGGCGCGGATGACGCGTCGTGGGTTGACGCCGTCGTCGTACGCGACCTCGGCCTGGCGGTGCATCTCCGCTTCCCACTCGCGCATCTCGCCGGCGAGCTTGTCCTGCCACGTGGTGTCCTGCTTGTCGCGCAGCAGCGGCATGACCGCCTGCAGTGTCGCACCGACGTCGCCCCACAGGTTGAGCTCGGTCGGGTACCGCAGGCCCATCTGCTCGGGCTTGATGTCGACCTGCACGCCGCGGGCCTGACCGGAGGCGGGCAGGTACTCGCCGTAGGGGTAGTTCGAGCCGAGGAGCACGATCGTGTCGCACTCCTTGACCTGGGTCAGGCTCGGGCGCGAGCCGAGGAGCCCGACCTGCTGCGTGTGGTACGGCACGTCGGAGGGGACGACGTCCTTCCCGCGCAGGGCGGTGATGATGCCGGCGCCGGTCTTCTGGGCGGCCTCGAGCACCAGGTCCGTGGCGCCGCGCGCGCCGGCACCCACCAGGAACGTCACGCGCTCCCCGGCGTTCAGGATCTCGGCGAAGCGGGCGATCTGGTCCTGCGGCGGCACGATCCGGGTCGACGGGGCGACGTCGCTCGACCGGGACACCCAGTGCTCGGCGGCCGGGGCCTCGTACGCCATCGCCTGCACGTCGTGGGGGAGCACGACGACCGCCGGCTGCTTCCGGAGCATCGCCGTCCGGAACGCCGTGTCGACCACGACGCCGACCGCGTCCGGCGTGGCGACGGTCTCCACGTAGCAGGCGACGTCGGCGAACACGCGCTCGAGGTTCGACTCCTGCTGCGTGAACGACCCGATCGACGCCAGGCCCTGCTGCCCGACGATCGCGACGACCGGCTGGTTGTCCATCTGCGCGTCGTACAGCCCGTTGAGCAGGTGGAACGCGCCGGGGCTCGAGGTCGCGACGCAGACCCCGACCTCGCCGGTGAACTTGGCGTGCGCGGTCGCCATCAGCGCGGCGATCTCCTCGTGCGTCGGGCGGACGTACTCGAGCTCCCGCTCGCTGCCGTCGGCCTTGCCGAGCGCCCCGTCGAACGCACCGATCCCGTCTCCGGGGTAACCGAAGACGCGCGAGACGCCCCATGCCTTGATGCGGTCGATGACGAAGTCGCTCACGGTCGTGCTCATGCACCCACCGTGCTCGGCGGTTCCTGTACGCGCTCAGGTCGCCCGGAGGACGTCAGGCGACGGGACGCCACGTCCCGTCGGCCGCGCTGGCGACGACGGCCTCGATGACCGACGCCGCACGAGCACCGTCGGCGAACGTGGGGAGCCCCTCGGGCCACGCCGAACGGTCGCCCTCCGCCCGGACCGCCGCGTAGGTGTCGGCGACGAACGCCGCGAAGGCGTCGAGGTACCCCTGCGGGTGCCCGGCCGGCACGACCGCCAGCCGACGCTGGTCGGGGAACCCGAGCGAGGGGTCGCGCACCACGATCTGGGCGCCGCGCTCGTTGCCGAACCACGCCGCCTCGGGCTGCTCCTGGTCGAAGGCCGCCGACCCGAGGGTGCCGTCGACCTCGAACCACAGCCGGTTCTTCCGCCCGGCCGCGACCTGCGAGACGACGACGTTGCCGATGCGCCCGGTGCCGGTGCGGAAGGTCGCGACGGCCGTGTCCTCCGTGGTGACCTCGGCCCGCTGCCCGGCGTCCGCCACCGGGTCGGGGTCCGGCGAGCCGGAGAACGACGGCCCGGAGGCAGCCGGACGGGTCGGGTAGACGATGTCGGTCGCGGCGCTCACCGCGGCGAACGGGTCGCCGGTCACGAACTCGACCAGGTCGCACCAGTGCGAGCCGATGTCCGCGAAGGCCCGGGACACCCCGCCGGCGCCGGCGTCCACCCGCCAGCTCGAGGCGTCCTCGTCGAGCATCCAGTCCTGCAGGTAGTGGCCGTGCACGGCGAGCAACCGGCCGAGCTCCCCGGCGGCGATGCGGGCACGGATCTCCCGGACGACCGGGTGGTACCGGTAGACGAACGGCACGGTCGCGACGACGCCGGCCTCGTCGGCTGCGGCGACCAGCTCGGCGGCCTGCTCGGCGCTGATCGCGAGCGGCTTCTCGCACACGACGTTGATCCCGGCGCGGACGACCGCGAGCGACTGCGGGTGGTGCTGGTCGTTCGGCGTGCAGACGTGGACGACGTCGGGGGCGTCGGCGATCACCTCGTCGAGCGAGGCGTAGCCGCGGGGCACGTCGAGCTGTGCGGCGACCTGCTCCGACCGAGCCGGCGTCCGGCCGAGCACCCCGACGACCTCGGCGCCCGCGGCCCGTGCCGCACGGGCGTGCACCCCCGCGATCATCCCGGTGCCGACCACGGCGACGCGGATGCGTCGCCCTCCGTACCCACTGCTCATGGTGCTCCCTCGCGCCGGACTCGCCCCACCGTACCGACGCAACCCGGCCACGCGCCGGAACGCGTGAGTACGGTCGGGGGCATGTCGAGCCTCCAGACCAGCCTGCTCATCCTCGGAGCCAGCGGCGACCTGTCCAAGCGACTGCTGCTGCCCGGTCTCGCCACCCTCCTCGAGGTCAAGGACGACTGGGACGTCCAGCTCGTCGGGGCCGGCGTGGAGGACATCTCGGACGACGACTGGAAGGAGCAGGTGCGCACGTCCTTCGAGAACGCGCAGGCGTCGAAGAACGAGGAGGACGAGGGCGCGCACGACGGCGGCGAGAAGCTCAGCCGGCGGCTCGTCGAGGTCATCGAGGCCTCGACCTACCGCAAGGCCGACGTCACCGACGCCGACGACCTGGGGGCCCTGCTCGACGCGTGCCACCACGACCCGGCGATCTACTTCGCGCTGCCGCCGGCCGTGACCGAGAAGAGCTGCGCCGTCCTCAAGGACCTCGACCTGCCCGGTGGTACGCGGCTCGCGCTCGAGAAGCCGTTCGGCACCGACGCCGAGAGCGCCGAGCACCTCAACGACCTGCTGCACTCGTTCCTGCCCGAGGAGCGCATCCACCGCGTCGACCACTTCCTCGGCCGCTCCACGGTCCTCAACCTGCTCGGGCTGCGCTTCGCGAACCGCATCATCGAGCCGCTGCTGTCGTCGGCGCACGTCGACCGCGTCGACATCGTCTACGACGAGACCCTCGGGCTGGAGGGCCGCGCGCGCTACTACGACAAGGCCGGTGCCCTGGTCGACATGATCCAGAGCCACCTGCTGCAGGTGATGGCCGTCGTCGCGATGGAGGCCCCTGCATCCATCGACGCCGACGACCTCCGCACGCAGAAGGAGCTCGTCCTCCGCGCCGTCCGGCCGTGGGGCGAGGACGTCGTCGCCGCGGGCAAGCGTGCGCGCTACACCGCCGGGACGATCGGCGACCGTGAGCTGCCGTCCTACGTCGACGAGGACGGCGTCGACCCGTCGCTCGGCACCGAGACCCTCGCGCAGCTCACCCTCGAGGTCGCGAACTGGCGCTGGGCCGGCGTCCCCTTCACGCTGCGGTCCGGCAAGGCGCTGGAGCAGCAGCGTCGCGAGATCGTCATCACCTTCAAGGACTCGCCGCACGTGCCGAACGGGCTGAGCGGCGCCGAGCGACCGGACAAGCTGCGGATCTGGATCGCCCCGGACGAGATGCAGCTCGAGCTCAACGTCAACGGTCCCGGCGATCCGTACACGATCGACCACACGGCGCTGTCCGTGAACTTCAACCCCGGTCGGCTCAGCGCCTACGGCGAGGTCCTGGCCGGCGTGCTCGAGGGCGACGCGACGCTGTCGGTGCGCGGTGACAGCGCGGTGCAGGGGTGGAAGGTGGTCGAGCCGTTCCTGCGTGCGTGGCGCGACGGGAAGGCGCCGCTCGACGAGTACGCGGCCGGGTCGGCCGGTCCCGACAGCTGGGACAACATCGACTGCTGACGTCGCGTCGGCGGGAGGCGCGGTGCCGGACGGGAGGCGCGTGGCGGGGCCGCCACGCGCCTCCCGTCCGTCTGCCGGTCGCGCGGCGTAGCGTCCGGTGACGTGAAGACCACCGACGACGTCCTGTCCACCGTCCCCGTCCCCGCCGGCTCCGACGTCCGCGTCGAGCCCGTCCGCTACGACCACGAGGGCACCGCGCTCCTCGGTGTGCTGGCGAAGGACCACGCCGTGTCGGGGCCCCGCCCCGCCGTCCTCGTGATCCACGACTGGCACGGCGTCAACGAGCACGTCGAGGCCCGGGTGACGATGCTCGCCCGTCTCGGCTACGTCGCCTTCGGTGCGGACGTCTACGGCGAGGGCGTCCGTCCCGGCGACGACACCGCCGGCGAGGTCGCGGGCTCGTTCTACCAGGACCTGCCGCTGTTCCGCGCCCGGCTGACCGCGGGGCTCGACCGGCTGCGCGAGGACCCCGACGTCGACCACTCCCGCATCGTCGTGATGGGGTACTGCTTCGGCGGCTCCGGCGCGATCGAACTCGCGCGCACCGGTGCGGACCTCGCCGGCGCAGTGTCCTTCCACGGTGGCCTGATCGTGCACGAGCCCTCGGACGCGTCCGCGATCCGGGCGAAGCTCCTCGTGCTCACCGGGGGAGCGGACCCGATGGTGCCGGACACGACGGTCGCCGAGTGGCAGGACGAGATGCGCGCGGTGCCGTCGGTCGACTGGCAGGTCACCACCTACGCCGGCGCGATGCACGCGTTCGCGGTGCCGGGCACCGATGCGCCGGACCACGGGGCGCAGTACCAGGAGCGCGCCGACCGCCGCTCGTGGCAGGCGTTGCAGGTGTTCCTCGCCGAGGTGTTCGACGAGGAGCCGACCGTGGTCTGAACGGCGCGACACGCCGAGGGCTCGGTGCGGCGCGGCTCGATTGGCGTTCCGCGCCGCACCTGTTGTAGAGTCTTCCACGGCCGCAAGGCCAGCATCGGTCGCAAGACCGGATGCGCTCGTAGCTCAATGGATAGAGCATCTGACTACGGATCAGAAGGTTGGGGGTTCGAGTCCCTTCGAGCGCACATCTGAGAAGGCCCCGTCGCACTGCGACGGGGCCTTCGTCGTTCCCGGGCCTTCGTCGTTCCCGGGCCTTCGTCGTTCCCGGGCCTTCGTCGTTCCCGGGCCCATGTCGTTCCCGGGGTCCTGTCGTTCCCGGGCCTCCGTCGTGTTCGGGGTTCGACGCCGGACAGCGCCACCCGACGCTCCCAGGGACGACGCTGTGCAGAGTGCACCGGTTCACCTGCCGGTAACGACATCGTGCACGTGTACCCGCTCCCGTCACGTCACTACGGTTGCCGCAACCCGGTCGCCCCGACCGGCTCCCCGTCCCCCAGGAGCACCCGATGGCCAGTGCAGCGTCAGCACCACCAGCCCCGTCCGTCGTCGTCGACGACCACTCCCTGTCCCGCGTCCCCGCCTCCGCCCGCTACGGCTGGTTCCAGGTCGCGGTGCAGCGGTTCGGCCAGATCTCCGCCCTGTCCCAGTTCCTGCTCGGTGCCACGCTCGGCTTCGGCATGGGCTTCTGGGAGGCGTTCTGGGCGATCACCCTCGGTGCCGTGATCCTGGAGATCGTGTCGGTCTTCGTCGGCATCATCGGCATGCGCGAGGGCCTCAACACCTCCGTGATCGCGCGGTGGACCGGGTTCGGCAAGGCCGGCTCCGCACTGGTGGGCCTGGCGATCGGCCTGAGCCTGATCGGGTGGTTCGGCATCCAGTCCGGCGTCTCCGCCGCCGGGCTCGTCGCGATCCTGCCGGTCCTGCCGGCGTGGGCGTGGTCACTCGTGTTCGGCCTGCTCGTCACCGCGATCGTGCTCCGCGGCTTCCACTCCATGCAGTGGCTCGCCAACATCACGGTGCCGCTGTTCCTGGTCCTGGTGGGCTGGGCGGTCGTCGTCGAGCTGAGCCAGCACTCGATCGCCGAGCTCGCCGCGAAGGCCCCGGCCGGCCCGGAGCTGAGCTTCGTCGCGGGCACCACCCTCGTCGCCGGAGGCTTCATCGTCGGCGCGGTCATCACGCCGGACATGACGCGCTTCAACCGCTCGGTCGGCGACGTCGTCAAGCAGACCGCGCTCGGCGTCACGCTGGGGGAGTACGTCATCGGGCTCGCGGGCGTCCTGCTCGCCCACGCCGTCGGGTCGTCCGACATCACCCGCGTCATCACGTCGAGCGTCGGCTGGGTCGGCATCCTCGTGATCCTGCTCGGCACGTTCAAGATCAACGACTGGAACATCTACAGCTCGAGCCTCGGCGTCACGAACTTCATCGACGTGGTGTTCGGCAGGAAGGTGAACCGTGGTGTCGTCACCCTCGTGCTCGGCATCGTCGGGTCGGTGCTGGCCGCCGTCGGGTTCCTCGACGCGTTCACCCCGTTCCTCATCGTGCTGGGTGTCGTGTTCCCGCCGATCGCGGGGATCATGATCGCCGAGTACTTCGTGGTGCAGCGCTGGCGCCGTGAGCTCAGCGAGAGCGAGGGCCTGCCGGCCACGAGCCCGACGTGGGTCCCCGCGACACTCGTCATCTGGGCGGTCGCGGCACTGGTCGGCTACTTCGTCGCGATCGGCATCCCGTCGATCAACTCCGTCGTCATCGCCTTCGTGCTCTACGTGATCGCCGGCAAGGCCGGATGGGTCCGCGGGGTCGGCGTGAGCCGCACCGAGGACGCGCCGGCAGCGGTCGGCGACGGCACGACGAGCGACGCCCCGACGGCGGCACCCGCGCCGGCACCGGCGCCCTGAAGCCGGCGGTCGGCGCCCCCCTGCCGACCGCCACCTCGTCGCCGGCCGTGCCGTGGCCCCCTGACCCGGACACGACACGGTCGGCCCGACACTCCGTCAGCACCACCACCACGACAGCACCGCCACCGTCAGCACCACCACCGGCACCACGACAGCACCACCCCGAAGGGAACCCCATGCGCATCGGCATCGACGTCGGCGGCACGAACACGGACGCCGTCCTGATGGACGGCAGCACGGTCGCCGCGGCCGTGAAGCGGTCGACGACCCAGGACGTCACGTCCGGCATCGTCGCCGCCCTGGCCGGCCTGCGCGAGCAGCGCGACTTCACCTCGGCGGACATCGACGGCGTGATGATCGGCACGACGCACTTCATCAACGCGCTCGTCGAGGCCCGGGGGCTCGCCCCGACCGCGGCCGTCCGTCTCGGCCTGCCGGCGACCGCGTCCCTGCCGCCCTTCACCGACTGGTCCGAGCACCTGGTGGGCGCCGTGCAGGGACGGGCGTTCCTGGCGCACGGCGGCCACGAGTTCGACGGCCGGGTCATCTCCGAGCTGGACCCGGACGAGCTGAAGCGGCACGCCGAGGCCATCGGTGCCGCCGGGATCCGCTCGATCGCGATCTCGTCGGTGTTCTCCCCGATCAACGACGAGTTCGAGCAGCGGGCGCAGGCGATCATGGCCGCCGAGCTCGGACCGGACGTCGCGTTCTCGCTGTCGAGCGAGATCGGTCGCATCGGGCTGCTCGAGCGCGAGAACGCCACCATCATCAACGCGGCGCTCCGCGAGCTCGCCGACCGCATCGTCGACGGTCTGTCCGGCTCCGTCGCCGGCAGCGGGATCGACGCGCCCCTGTTCCTCAGCCAGAACGACGGCACGCTCATGGACGTCGAGTACGCCCGGCGCTACCCGGTCGCGACGTTCGCCTCGGGCCCGACGAACTCGATGCGCGGTGCCGCGGTGCTCTCCGGCTTCGACACCTGCGCGGTCGTCGACGTCGGCGGCACCACGAGCGACGTCGGCGTGCTGACCGGTGGCTTCCCGCGCGAGGCCACCGGTGAGGTCGCGGTCGCGGGCATCCGCACGAACTTCCGGATGCCCGACGTGCTGTCGATCGGCATCGGGGGCGGCTCCCGCATCCGCGAGGACGGCGCCCTGGTCGGCCCGGACTCGGTCGGCTACCGGCTCACCCAGGAGGGCCTGGTCTTCGGCGGCGACACCCTCACCGCGACCGACGTGGCCGTCCGCGGTGGCCGTGGCGCCATCGGGGACGTCGCCCGTGTCGCCGGGGTGCCGGCCGAGGTCGCCGAACGGGCCCTCGCGGTGATCGCCGAGCGCGTCGCCGACGTCGTGGAGCGCATGCGCACCTCGTCGGACCCGCTGCCCGTGGTCGCCGTCGGTGGCGGGTCCGTCCTGCTGCCCGACACCCTGCCCGGGCTCGGCACGGTGCACCGGCCGGAGCACCACTCGGTCGCCAACGCGATCGGCGCCGCCATCGCGCAGGTGTCCGGCGAGGTCGACAAGGTCTACGCGATCAGCGACGGCAGGCGTTCCGCCGTGGTCGACGAGGCCCGCCAGGAGGCCGTCGACCGCGCCGTCGCCGCCGGAGCCGATCCGTCCAGTGTCGCGATCGTCGACTTCGACGAGGTCCCGATCCCGTACCTGCCCGGCAACGCCACGCGCATCCGCGCCAAGGCCGTCGGCGACCTCGCACTCGGGGCGCTGGTCCGATGACGACGACGGCGACGGCACCCGGCGTGGACACGCGTCCGTCGGCGACCACCGTCCGTCCCCTCACCGAGATCGGCGAGGACTGCTCCGCGCTCGCCCGCGGCGCCGCCGTCCTCGGTACCGGCGGTGGTGGAGACCCCTACATCGGCCGACTGCTGGCCGAGGCCGCGGTCCGCGAGCACGGCCCCGTGCCGGTCGTGCAGGTCGAGGACCTGCCCGACGACGCCGTCGTGCTCAACGTCGCGATGATCGGCGCACCGACCGTCATGGTCGAGAAGCTGCCGTCCGGCGCGCAGTTCGCCGAGGCGATCCGCAGCCTGGCCACCCACCTCGGCGTCACCCCGACGCACGTCGCGTGCATCGAGGTCGGCGGCGTCAACTCGACCAGCCCGATCGTCGCCGCCGCCGAACTCGGCCTGCCGCTCGTCGACGGCGACGGCATGGGCCGCGCCTTCCCCGAGGTGCAGATGGTCCTGCCGACCCTGTCGGGGATCAGCGCCACGCCGATGGCACTCGCCGACGAGAAGGGCAACACCGCCGTCTTCGACACCGTCGACAACCGCTGGGCGGAACGGCTCGCCCGCACCGCGACGGTCGAGATGGGGTGCTCCGCGATCACCGCGCAGTACGCGATGTCCGGCGCCGAGCTCAAGCAGTCGTACGTCCGCGGCAGCCTCTCGCTCAGCGTCGCGATCGGCGAGGCACTCGTCGCCGCCCGTACCGCGAACGAGGACCCCGTGGACGCCGTCACCGCGGTGCTCGGTGGGACCGTCGTGTTCGAGGGCAGGGTCGCCGACGTGGAGCGGAAGACCGTCACCGGCTTCGCCCGCGGGACCGCCCGCATCGCCGGCTCCGGCAGCGACACCGGCCTGGAGGCCGTGCTCCGGTTCCAGAACGAGCACCTGCTGGTCGAGGTGGCCGGGTCGGTCCGCACCACCACCCCCGACCTGATCGTCACCCTGGACGCGGAGACCGGTGAACCGATCACCACCGAGGGGCTGCGCTTCGGCGCTCGCGTCCGGATCGTCACCGCACCGGCCGATCCGCGCTGGCACACCCCGGCGGGCCTCGCGCTCGCCGGACCCCGGTACTTCGGCTACGACACCCCGGCGGTCCGCCACGACGGCACCGTCAGCGAGGGAGAACACGCATGAGCTGGACCATCGACGTCGACGACCTGCCCGACCTCGCGCGCGGCGCCGCACTGCTCGGCACCGGGGGCGGGGGCGACCCGCTCATCGGCATGCTGCTCGTCAAGGCGGCCATCGAGGAGCACGGACCGGTGACGGTCCTCGACCCGTCCGAGGTGCCGGACGACGCCCTCGTCATCCCCACCGCGCAGATGGGCGCCCCGACCGTGGTGCTCGAGCGGCTGCCCGCCGGCCCGGAGCCGCTCGGTGCCCTCCGCCGACTCGAGGCGCACCTCGGCCGGACCGCCACCGCCACGATGCCGATCGAGTGCGGCGGCATCAACTCGATGATCCCGCTGCTCGTCGGCGCGACCGGCGGCCTGCCCGTCGTCGACGCGGACGGCATGGGGCGCGCGTTCCCGGAGCTGCAGATGGAGACCTTCTCGGTGTACGGGGTGCCCGGGTCCCCGCTGGCGATCAGCGACGAGAACGGCCACGGCGTCGTCATCGACACCGGGCACGACAACCGGCAGATGGAGTGGCTCGCCCGCGGCGTCACGATCCGCCTCGGCGGGGTGGCGTACATCGCCGAGTACGCGATGAGCGGCCGCCAGGTCCGGGAGACCGCCGTCCCGCGGACACTCTCGCTCGCGCTGGCGGTCGGTCGGGCGATCCGACGGGCACGCGAAGAGCACCGCGACCCCGTCGAGGGGCTCGCCGAGGCGTTCGGGCAGACGATCTACACGCACCTGCGCGAGCTGTTCGACGGCAAGGTCGTCGACGTCGAGCGCCGGACGGTCGACGGGTTCGCGAAGGGCCGGGCCGTCGTCCAGGGCGCCGACGGGTCGGAGCTCGAGATCGCCTTCCAGAACGAGAACCTCGTCGCCCGACGGGACGGCCGCCTCGTCGCGGTGGTGCCGGACCTGATCTGCGTGCTCGACGCCGAGACGGCGGAACCGATCACCACGGAGCGCCTGCGCTACGGCCAGCGCGTCCGGGTGATCGGGGTGTCGACGCCCGACCTCATGCGCACACCGGAGGCCCTCGCGGTGTTCGGGCCGTCGTGCTTCGGCCTGGACGACGACTTCGTCCCGGTCGAGCAGCTGCACGATCGCGCGCCGGTGGGGGCGCGCTGAGCGGCGCCGATGCGCGAGGATCGCAGGTGTGCACCAGGGCGAGCAGCGTGACGGGGTCGTGACGGGCCTCCGGGCCGACGACGTCGACGACTTCGCACGCGGCACCGCGCTCCTCGGGTGCGGCGGTGGCGGCCAGGTGGACCACATGGCCCATGCCCTGCGGCGGGCGCTCGGCGACGCCCGGGTGCCGGTCGTGCCGGTCGGCGGCGGTGTCCGCGCGGTGATGGCGGTGGGGCTCGTCGGGTCGACCACCGTGCTCGAGGAGAAGACGCCGAGCGGGCGGGAGCTGCCCGACGCGCTCGCCGCGGTGGAACGCTGGACCGGCCGTCGGGCGGACGCCGTCGTCGCAGCGCAGATCGGCGGCGTCACCGGACCGGCCGCGGCGCTCACGGCGCACGCGGTCGGCCTGCCGCTCGTCGACGCCGACCTGGTCGGTCGGGCGACGCCGCGCATCGACCAGCTCTCCCTGTTCGTCGGGTCGTCGCCCTCGGTCACCGCCGCTGCGGTGACGTCCAGCGGCCTGCGGATCGTGGTGGACGCGCCGGACCCACGGGACCTCGAGACGGTCTGGCGCGAGGCGGTCTCGCACAGCGGCGGGTGGGCGGCGTTCGCGGTCGGCCCCGTCGACGCCGAGGTGCTCGCCGCACGCTGCATCACGGGCAGTGTCGACCGGGCCCTGCGCACCGGACGCGTCGCTGCAGCCGCGGCCGGCGTCGAGGACCTCGTGGTCGGGCTCGACGGCGCTCGTGCCGTCGCCCGCGGCCGCGTGCTCGACGTGCAGCGCGGCGGGGACGCGGTCGCGTTCGTGCACGGGTCGATGGCGATCCGCGACGCGGCCACCGGCGCCGTCGTCCGGGTCGAGGCGGGCAGCGAGTGGGTGCACTGCCTGGTGGACGGTGAACCGGTCGCGAGCACCCCGAGCTGCATCGTCGTCGTCGACGCCAGGTCCCTGCGGCCCGTCAGCACCGAGCGAGCCCGGGTCGGGGACGAGCTCGCGGTGCTCGTGCTGCCCGGTGCGCCGTGGTGGTGGGCGTCGCCGGAGCGCACGGCACGCGTGGCGCCCCGCGCGTTCGGGATCGACGCCGACGCCGTGCCGGAGGCCGCAGCGTGATCCCCGTCTCGGACTTCCTGCCCCTGCTGCCCGAGGGCACGACGTTGCTCGTCGGACCGGCGACGGGCACGGTCACCACCGTGCGCGGACTCGTCGGCCTGCCCGAGCACGTCGGTCGGCAGCTCGGGACGGACGACTCCGCGGTCGTCCTGCTCACCCCGGTCGAGCGCTTCGACGCCCGGTTCGACGTGATGCTCCGCCGGGCGGCGACCGCCGGCGTCGCGGTGCTCGTCGTCGGGCTCGCCGACGGGGCACCGCTGCCCGGCGCCGGGACCGCCGCGCTCGCCGATCGACTCGGCGTCGCGGTGGTCGTGACCCCGGACCCGTGGGCCGCCTCCGTCCGGGTGCACGAGCTCATCGGGTCCGGGGACGCTCCCGCTGCCCGTGCCGCCGTCGTCGCGGCGCGCGTCGGACTCGACGCCGGACCCGCCCTGGACGAGCTGTTCACCCGGCTCGAGCACGAGCTCGGACACGCGATCCGGTTCCTCGACGCGTCGGGACGTCCCCTGCGTGGTGCGGGGGTCGCGCCGGCGACCGCGGCACTGCTCGCGCGTACGGTCGGGACGAGCGAGCCGGTCTGGGCGACCGACGACCGGGAGACGGTCGTGGCCGTGCCCGTCCCGACCGGCATCGGACCGCGGGCCTGGCTCGCGGTCGGCACCACCACGCCCGTGCGTGCCGAGCGGGTCGTGCTCGCGACCGCACTGCGGGTCGCGGCGGTCGCGGCCGGACACCGGCTCGTGCTCACCCGGCTCGACGACGAGCGCGACGCCCGGTACCGGATGGCGATGCTCGACGACCTCCGGACCGCCGACGGGGCACCGGCGCCGCCCCTGGTGCAGCGGACGATCGCCGCCGGTTGGGAGCTCGACGCCTGGCACGTCGGTGTCCGGCTCGTCGCGCGGGCGCCGGTCGACGCGGTGGCCCTGCGACGCGAGGTCGAGACGGCGTTCGACGCGCACGGGCTCGACGTGGTGGTGGTCGAGCAGACCGACGGGTGGGCGCTCTGGTGCTCGTCGTCCGACGAACCCGACCGTGCCACGGTCGCCGCGATCGCCGCCTCGGTGCGTGCCGCCCAGAACGCCCTGCGCGCCGCGGTCGACACGAACGCCGGCGTGGGCAGCGTGCACGCCGGTCCGGCGGGGCTCGTGCGGACGCTCGGCGAAGCGGGCGACGCCGTCCGCCTCGCCGCCGCGCGACCGGAGTCGGGCTTCTTCGTGCACGTCGACCGGCTCGGCCTCGCGCAGCTGCTGCTCGCGTGGACGCAGACCGACACGTTCCTGCCGGCGGCGGAGCAGCTCCTCGCGCCCCTGGAGCGCGGAGGCGGGGCGCTCCGCTCGACCCTGGCGGCGTACCTCGACGCGGAGTCCTCGGTGGCGGAGACGGCCGCGGTGCTCGGGGTGCACCGCAACACCGTGGCCGATCGCATCGACCGGGTGCAGCGGCTGCTCGGCGTGGACCTCGGCGACCCGGAGACCCGGCTCGCGCTGCACCTGGCGACGCGGGCGCTCGGCGGGGCGTAGCGCGGGGGCGACCGTGCGTCGTGCAGCGGATCGGTCGCCGCGTCGCGCGCTCCGGCGTCCCCGGGCTGTACGCGCCGCACGGCGTTCGGCACGATGGGTACATGAGGACCCGCACCGTCGCGGCCACGGCCGTCGTGGTCGTGCTCGTCGCGCTCACCGGCTGCACGCAGCAGCAGACCTCCTTCGACGGGGTCGCGCGCGCGGCGTGCGAGACGAGGGTCGGGCCGGCGATCGTCGCCTGGTGGCGTGACCAGTACGGGACGACCCCGTGGAAGGTCGTCGACACCCGGTCGACGGGCGTCGAGCAGCGATCGTCCGGTCCGAGCGGGGTGACGGTGGCAGCCGTCACCGGGGAGTCGTCCGTGCGGCGCGAGGAGCACGGGACGGCGACGGAACCGGTCGAGTGGTCGTGCTCCGCGCAGACCACGGCCGACGATCCGTCGACGGTGTCGGCGACGATCCGGGAGATCACGCTCGGCTGAGCCCCACGGCCGATCGGTCGCACGTGCGCCGCTACGGACGCTCGGTGTCGTCGAGCGCGCCACCGGTGAGCGCCGACAGGCGCTCCAGCCCTGCCTCGGCGACGAGCTGGCGGGCGAGGGGGCGGGCGCGGTCCACCGCCTCGCGCACGTCGACCTTCGTGACGTCGCCGTTGGCGAGGCTCAGCTCGCCGTCGACCCAGACGTCGCGGACCTCACGGCTGCCCGCGACGAAGACGACCGCCTGGTAGGGGTCGTGCACGTTCGCCAGCGTGGGGGAGTCGCCGTCGAACACCACCAGGTCAGCGCGCTTGCCGGGCTCGAGCGACCCGATCTCCTGCTCCATCCGCAGGGCCCGGGCGCCGCCGATCGTGCCCATCTCGAGGGCTTCGCGTGCACTCATCGCGGTTGCCTGCAGGTCGCGGACGCGGGCGAGCAGGGCCGCGGTCTTCATCGCCTGCAGGAAGTCCTGCGAGTCGTTCGACGCCGGACCGTCGACCCCGATCCCGACCGGGACGCCGAGCGCTCGCAGTTCGGTGACCGGCGCGATGCCGCTCGCCAGGATGCCGTTCGCGACGGGGTTGTGCGCGACCCCGACGCCGTGCGTGGCGTAGCGCTCGCGGTCCTCGCGGTCGACCCAGACGCTGTGCGCGGCGATCACCGGGACCTGGAACATGCCCGTCGCCTCGGCGTGGCCGATCGCCGTCCGACCGGTGCGCTGCCGGGCGGCGGTGACCTCCTCGCGCACCTCGTGGAAGTGCACGTGCACCCCGTGGCCGCCCGCGACCGCGTAGTCGACGTGCTCCTGCCAGGTGTCGTCGGTGTACCGGCCGATCGACGAGACGCCCACGCGGAAGGTGCTGTAGCGGCTGGCGTCGGCGGCCTCGCGCAGGGCCTCGAACTCGTCGAGGATCGGGGTCGCGCCGAAGTCGCGGTCGACGTCGCCGGAGCCGAACGACACGACACCGCGGAGCCCGAGGTCCTCGAGTGCCTGCACGACACCCGGGGTCGCCGGCTCGTCGGGCACCGGGTCGGCGCAGAACATGTCGTTCGCGGTCGTCACACCGCTCCGGAGGAGCTGGATGCCCTGGAGCACCGTGCCGGCGTACGCCTTCTCGCGGGTCATCACCCGATTGACGCGGCCGATCAGTGCGGTGAGCCACTCCCACAGCGTGTACTGCGAGCCGATGCCCGTGATGAGCCCCTCGCTGAAGTGGCCGTGTGTGTTCACGAAGCCCGGGGTCACGATGTCGTACGCGCCGCCGCGGACGGGTGCGTCGGGATGCGCAGCGGACAGCTCGGCGAAGGTGCCGACGGCGGCGATGCGGTCCCCGTCGAGCAGGACGGCGCCGTCGCGGATCGCTGCGGGTGTGGAGGAGCCGTCCGGTGCGGCGGTGAGCACCCAGCCGGCGCGGATCAGGGTCTGCGTCATGGGGCGAACCTAGGGTGCCCGTGTTTCGCCGGTGTCACCGCGGAGTTTCCCCTCGGCGCCCGGAGGCGCAGTCGGAACCCGGAGTCGTCGTCGCCCGGTCGCGGCGGTGACGAGCGGTCGGTGCCGGTCGGTCCTCGTGCACTGGACCGCTCTGTGTGCGCTCGAATCGTCATACCGTTCAAGGCGCGTGGGAGCCCGTGCCCTTCGGGCTCCTCTCGCCCGGACGCTCGCGGCGCCGAGCGGGACGGCCGTGTCGAACCACGGATGCGACGTCGAACCACGGATGCGACGTCGAACCACGGATGCGAGGTCGAACCAGGCGCCGCCCCTGGTGCCGTCCCGGGAGCGTCGTTCGACGGGCACGACGCGCGCGCGTCAGGGGACCCGCGCGGGGACGCGGTGGATCGGGCCGGACCCGCCGGTCAGCGCCCCTCCCGAGGAGCCCGTCCGCACGGCGACGACCTCGGCCATGATCGCGACGGCCGTCTCGGCCGGGGTCCGCGCGCCGATGTCGAGACCGATCGGGGAGCGGAGCCGATCGAGGTCCGGCGTGCCGAGCGCGTGCAGTTCCGCGAGCCGCCGCTCGTGGGTCGATCGGGAGCCCATCGCGCCGACGTACCCGGCTCCGCGGCGGAGCGCCTGGTCGATCACCTCGGCGTCGAACCGGTCGTCGTGCGAGAGCACCACGACGGCGGTCGTCCGGTCCACGGGCAACCCCTCGAGCACGCGCGTCGGCCAGCCCACGATCCGCTCGTCCGCGGCCGGGAAGCGCTCGTCCGTCAGGAACACCGGCCGCGGGTCGACCACGGTCACGGCGTAGCCGAGCACCGCGGCGGCGTTCGTCACGGCGACGGCGGTCTCGACGGCGCCGACGACGACGCAGCGGGGGCGGTGGTCACTGCGCTCGACGAAGACCCGGTCGCGGCACCCGTCCGGAGCGGTGACGACCACCCCGAGCGTCCCCGGCTCCAGCGAGACGGCGAGCGAGGTCGGCAGACCGGCCGCGGCGTCACGGAGCGCGCTCACGAGCAGGGCGTCGTCGGACGTGACCCGGTGGACGAGCACCTCCACGCGACCACCGCACCGGAGCGCGGGGGCCCACACGGCGTCGGGGTCGTCGTCGAAGCCGAACCGCTCGAACACCGCCTCGCCGGTCTCGAGCACCTGCTCGGCGGTGAGGAACAGCGAGCCCTCGACGCAGCCTCCGGAGATGGCGCCGACGACCTGTCCGCCCGGCAGCACCGCCATCGAGGTCCCGACGCCGCTCGGCGCGCTGCCGGTCATCGAGACCGCCGTCGCGACGACGACCGGTGCACCCGTGTCGAGGACGGCCAGGAGGCGCGGTGCCAGTTCGAAAATCACGCACCTCCGGCGTCGGTCGCGTCGCCCTGCAGCAGTGCCCAGACACGGTCGCGCGTCATCGGGAGGCGGTACGGACGCACGCCGA
Organism: Curtobacterium sp. NPDC088465; assembly: GCF_044753165.1. Classification (NCBI taxonomy): domain Bacteria; kingdom Bacillati; phylum Actinomycetota; class Actinomycetes; order Micrococcales; family Microbacteriaceae; genus Curtobacterium; species Curtobacterium sp. NPDC088465. The sequence continues at coordinate 159,556 of NZ_JBIVMR010000003.1, forward strand.
TCGCGTCGCGGACGGCGTTCGCCAAAGCCGGGGCGACGGGGTTGTACGGGGCCTCGCTCATCGACTTCGCCCCGAGCGGTCCGAGCGGGTCGTGCGTGTCGGCGAAGCGGACCTCGGTGCGGGGCACGTCGGAGATCTTCGGCACCCGGTACGACCGGAAGGCGTCGGTGGTCACGCGACCGGTGTCGTCGAGCACGACCTCCTCGTACAGGGTCGATCCCATCGCCTGTGCTGCGCCGCCCTCGACCTGTCCGCGCAGCTGCTCGGGGTTCAGGACGGTCCCGGCATCGACGGCCTGCACGCTGTGGAGCACCCGGACCTCGCCGGTCGGTCGGTGCACCGCGACACGGGCACCGTGCACCGTGAACGCGAGCGACCGCGGGGTGCCGTCGTGGCTGCCGTGTGCGACCAGTGGTCCCTCGGCGAGGAGCTCGGCGTGTCCGACGACCTCGTCACCGACGCGGACGCCGCCGGGCAGGACCTCGACGGCGGGGCCGAGCGGCCCGGAGGCGGCACGGGGTGTGCGCGCGGCGACGATCCGGAGCGCCCGGGCGGTCAGCTGCTCGCGGAGGTCCTCGGCCGCCGCGAACAGCGCCTTGCCCGCCACGACCACCCCGGCGGAGCCGAACGCACCGGTGTCGTACTGCGCGGCGTCGGTGTCGGACTGGTGCACGTCGACCCGGTCCGGCGTGGTGCCGAGGGCGGTCGCGACGAGCTGGGTGTGCACGGTCGTCGTGCCGTTGCCGAACTCCGCCGTGCCGACCCCGATCCGGTAGCGGCCGTCCGTGGTGGCCTCGACGGTCGCGTGCGCGTGGTGCCCACGGGGCGGCATCGTCGCGATGGCCGCCAGCGCGATGCCGGTGCCGTACGCCCAGTCCCCGGAACCGTCCGCCGTGGGCGGGTCGAGCGGTGGACCGTCCATCGCCGGGACCTCGGGCAGCGGCGCGCGCAGCGCGTCCTCCACCAGGTCGAGGCACTGGTCGAGGCCGTAGCTGCCCTCCCAGCGCAGGTCGTCCTCCTCGTCGGGATCGGTCACGACGAGGGGGTCGCCCGGCACGACGACGTTGCGCCGCCGGAGCTCGAACGGGTCGAGGTCGAGCCGACGCGCGAGCTCGTCCATCGCCGACTCGATCGCGAACACCACCTGGCCCAGGCCGTACCCGCGGAACGCCCCCGACGGCAGGTTGTTCGTGTAGACGGACTCGGCGTCGACCCGCTTCGCCGGGCAGCGGTAGACGGCGACCGACTCGCTGACCGAGTGGAACATGACGCCGACGCCGTGGTTCCCGTAGGCGCCCGTGTCCATCACCTGGTCGACGTGCATCGCGGTCAGGCGGCCGGACGCGTCCGCACCGAGCCGGACACGCACCCGCATCGGGTGCCGCGTGGGCGCGATCGTGAACTCGTCCCGGCGGCTGAACTCGTACTGCACGCTCCGACCCGTGCGCAGCACGGCGAGGGTGACGAGGTCCTCGGTGAGCATCTCCTGCTTCCCGCCGAACCCACCGCCGACGCGCTTGGCGACCACCCGCACACGCGACGCGTCGAGGCCGAAGACGTGCGCGATCTCGTCGCGGACCAGGAACGGGACCTGCGTGGCGGTCCGCAGCACGAGCCTCCCGTCCCGGTCCAGCGAACCGCGGGTCGCGTGCGTCTCGAGCGCCGCGTGGGAGACACGACCGGTGCTCCAGGTGCCGTCGACCGACGCGACGGCGGACGCCAGCGCGGCCTCGACGTCGCCGGTCTCGCCGTGCAGGGCCGCGACCACGTTGCGGCCGGGGTCGGCGATGCGGTGCTCGGCGGTCGTCTTGTCGCCGTGCAGCAGGGGAGCGCCCGGGCCGCGCGCGGCGTCGACGTCGTGCACGCTCGGCAGCAGCTCGTACTCGACCCGAAGCACGGCGCACGCCTGCTCCGCGATCCGGACGCTGTCGGCGACGACGGCCGCCACGCGCTGCCCACGGAACCGCAGCACCCGGTCGAACACGCGGGTGTCGTCGGGGTCGTCGAGCCGCGAGTCGTGCCGCCCGGTCGAGAAGAGCACGCCGGGGTCGTCGTGGTGGCTGAGCACGAGGTGCACACCGGGCAGGGCCTCGGCCGCGCTCGCGTCGATCGACACGACGCGGGCGTGCGGGTGGGGGCTGCCGAGGACCGCCACGTGCAGGAGCGCCTCGGTCGAGCGGACGTCGAGCGTGTACTCCTCGCCCCCGGTCACGATCCGCATCGCCGCCGGGGCCGCGACGGACGTGCCGACGGCGGCCCCGGCACCCGGGCACGCCGTGTTGCGCACGCCGTCGAGGGCGTCCTCGATCGCGCGGTACCCCGTGCACCGGCAGAGGTTGCCCTTGAGCGCCCGGTGTCGGTCGGCGAGCTGGTCGTCGTCGAGGGCGGACGCGGTGACGACGTACCCGGCGGTGCAGAACCCGCACTGGAACCCGGGGGCCTCGGCGAACGCCCGCTGCACGGGGTGGGGCTGCTCCGGCGTGCCGAGGCCCGCGGCCGTCGTCACCACGCGACCCTCGAGCCGGTGCGCCGGTGTGATGCAGGAGTGCACGGGCACCCCGTCGAGCAGGACCGAGCAGGCACCGCAGTCGCCGGCGTCACAGCCCTTCTTGACGCTGGTGACCCCGTGCTCGCGGAGCAGGGTGCGGAGGACCTGGCCCGGCTGCGGGGCGGCGTCCAGGGTCGTCCCGTCGACCTCGAACCTCATCGGGCGTCCCCCTCCGCAGCAGCGAGACCCGAGCCGCCGGCCTCGGCGACGAGTTCGGCGGCGAAGCGGCGGGACACCGCCCGACGCCAGTCGGGGGAGCCGTGCGGGTCGTCGTACCAGTCGTCGTGGGCGGCGAGCACCGTGTCGACCTCGGCCGCCGTGGGCACCGCGTCCCACCGCAGCACGACCGGTCGCCGGGTCCCGCCGGTGACGACGAGGACGAAGCCGTCGGCGTCCCAGCGCGCGGTCACGAGCGCGCCGGTCCGACCGTGGGGGCTGAGCGACACACGGCGGTACCCGGTGGTGCTCCTGAGCGCCGACTCCGGCACGTCGAACGCGCGGACCACCTCGCCGGACGCCAGTGCCGTGGCGCGGACCCCGGTGACGAGGTCGGCGACGGGCAGGCGGCGGTCCCCGCCGTCCGGCGTCCAGACGACCGCCGTCGCGTCCAGGGTCACCAGCAACGCCGTGATCGCTCCCGCGGGCAGCGCGGTCGCCACGTTCCCGCCGACCGTCGCCGCGTTCCACACCTTGAACGACGCGAGCAGGGCGTTCGCGCACCGCTCGACGAGGGGCCACGCACGCCACCCCGGCTCGGGGTCGAGCCGCAGCAGCGTCGCGATGGTGCACGTCGCACCGAGCCGCAGACCCTCCGGCGTGTGCTCGGCGTCCGGCCAGCCCAGGCCGGTCAGGTCGACGAGGCCGGTGGTTCCCGGTTGCTCCTCGGAGTACAGCCAGGTGCCGCCGGCGAGCGGCTGCTCACCGGGTGCGAGCGCGAGGTCGTCGCGGTGCGACGGTGTCCGCAGGGTGCGGACGGTGACGAGGTCCATGCAGGGGTCCGATCGGGGTGGCGGGACGGGTGACGACGGTGTCGCCCGGTCGTCGGCCGTGCGCGATCATCCCGCGGTTCCACGCCGAGGACGCTCGGGGTGCGGTGCTGCGCGCCACGGTGCCTCCTCGGTCGGATCGGTTCGTGGCGGCAACGCTAGGGAACGGGTGTTTCGGCACCGTTACGGGGGAACGACGGCCGCGTCACGACCGGGCCGGCTCGGCGGACGGAGCTCGTGACCTGATCGACGCACCACCGAAACACGCGGCTGTCATCGTCGCCGCATGGACACCACCGCCACCGCAGCCCCCGTCAGCACGTCCGTCCGCCTCGGTGCGAACCAGTACGGCAAGGCCGAGGTCCGCCTCGTCCGGGTCACCCGCGACACCGACCGCCACGAGATCGAGGACCTGACGGTCACGACCCAGCTGCGCGGTGCGGCGCTCGCCGAGTCCTACACCGAGGGCGACAACGCGAAGGTCGTCGCGACGGACACGCAGAAGAACACCGTCTACGCGTTCGCGAAGGAGCACGGTGTGGGCGCCCCGGAGGAGTTCCTCCTCCGCCTCGGCCGGCACTTCGCGACGGCGTTCGACTGGTACGACGGGTCGACGCTGTCCGCCGAGCAGCACGCCTGGGAGCGGATCGCGGTCGACGGTCGGGCGCACGACCACGCGTTCGTCCGGTCCGGCCGCGGCACCCGCACCGCCGTGGTGCAGGTCGACGGCGACGACGTCCACGTGCTCGCCGGCGTGACCGACCTGACGGTCCTGAAGTCGACGGGCAGCGAGTTCCACGGCTTCCCGCGTGACGCGTACACGACGCTCGCCGAGACCGACGACCGGATCCTCGCGACGTCGGTCACCGCGCGGTGGCGCTACACACCCGAGGCGGTCGCCGACGGCATCGACTACGACCGGGTGTGGACCGGCGTGCTCGACCGGATGCTCGCGACCTTCGCGGACCTGCACTCGCTCGCCCTGCAGCAGACCCTGTTCGCGATGGGGCGCGCGGCGATCGAGTCGTTCCCCGAGATCGCCGAAGTGCGCTTCTCGATGCCGAACAAGCACCACTTCCTGGTCGACCTGTCCCCGTTCGGGCTCGAGAACCCGGGCGAGGTGTTCTTCGCCGCCGACCGTCCCTACGGACTCATCTCGGGCACGGTCGTGCGTGACGGGGTCGAGGACGCCCCGGCAGCCTGGACGTCCGTCCCGGCGTTCGTCTGAGCGGCGGCCCGCGCGTGCCGCGACCGGACGACCCGCTGCCGGTCGCCCCGCACGTCCCGCTGCCGGTGACCGGGGTCCTGCTCGCCGCCGGTGCCGGGACGCGCATGGGCATGCCGAAGGCGCTGGTGCGGACGACGGACGGGACGCCGTGGCTCGGGTCCGTGAGCCGGGCACTGCTCGACGGCGGCTGCGCCTCGGTGGTCGTGGTCCTCGGCGCCGCGGCCGGGGACGCCCGAGTGCTCGTGCCGGACCTGCCGTCCGTCCGCACGGTGGTCGCCGAGCACTGGGCCGAGGGACCCGGTGCGTCGCTCGCGGCGGGGCTGCGGGTGCTCGACGACGGGGTCGTCGCGTGCGTCGCGCTCGTCGACCTGCCGACGATGCCACCGACGGTCGTGCGCCGCGTCATCGGGGCGTCTGCGGGTGCGGACGTCCTGCGGCGTGCCGCGTTCGACGGCCGACCGGGTCACCCGGTGCTGGTCGGTCCGGCGCACCGCGGGGCGCTCGTCGCGGCGGTCACGGCCGACCCGGGGGACCGGGTCGCCGGTGCCTGGCTCCGGCGGGCGGGGGTCTCCGCGGTCGACTGCGCGGACCTGTGGGACGGCGAGGACCAGGACCGCCCGACGCCCGGACCGCCCGTCGACCAGACCGCTGACGGCTCAGTCGCCCCAGTCGCCGAGTGCGAACCGGTACGACTGGTAGGTCGCGTCCACGATCCCGATGCCGAGCACCACCCAGAAGATCCACCGTGAGCGACGACGGCCGGCCAGCGTGGAGGCCACGAGCACCATGAGCGGGAACTGCACCGAGCTCTCGCGGGCCATCGAGGTCCACGCGTAGCTCGTCCCCATGGACACCACCATGAGGCCCGTGTACACCAGCTCGGGCCACCACCGCTTCGCGATGAGGAAGCCGACCGCGACCAGGTAGACCGCGACCATCACGATGTCCGACCACTCCTGGAACTGCCCCGACCCGGTCGTCCCGGTCGCGATCCGGAGCGTCGTGCGGAACGTCTCCCACGGCCACTGCGTCTCGCGGTGCCACCCGAGCTTCTGGACGAGGAACCAGTGCGTCGGGTTTCCGGTCTGGTGCCAGAGCCAGGCGAGGTAGTAGCCCAGGCCGAGCGACCCCACCGCACCGAAGGCGGCGGCTCGCCACAGGCGCGACCAGAACGGCCGGATCCGCGGGCCGAGCAGCTGCGCGACGACCAGGGCCGCCACGAGGTAGACCGTCTCCACACGGATCAGTCCCGCCGGGATGCAGAGCAGCGCCCCGGTGAGCCAGCGGCCGCGCTGGACGAGCAGCCAGGCGGCGATCGCGAAGGCCAGGTAGGGCGACCCGGCGTACGGCGCGACCATGAAGTGGGCATAGGGCCCCGCGACCAGGAGCGCGACGGCGCCGGCCGCGACGCGCGCGTCGAAGCGGTCGCGGACGACCTTCCACAGCAGCACCGCGGCGACGGCGGCGGAGAGGCCGGTCACGAGCCACATGGCCGCGGCGACCTGGGTCGGGTTCGGGGTGACGGTGAAGAACACACCCTCGGCGACGAAGCGGGAGAGGAAGGGGTACCCGGGCAGGAACGCCTCGTCGAACGGCACGACGCCGAAGGTCGGGTAGCCGGCCAGGGCGACGTGCAGGTAGTTCTCCGCGTCCCAGTGGTTCAGGACGGTCGGCAGCGTCCGCAGGCCGAGCTGTCCCGGTCGCTCGACGAGCCAGGCGACGAGGGCGGCTCCCTCGAGCAGCACCCGGGCCGCCGCCCAGATCGCCAGCGCCGCGAGCGTCCCGCGAAGCGCCCGTCGACCGCGGTCGTGCAGCGCTCCGGAGGGGTCGTGCGTCGACTCGCCGACGAGGTGGTCGGGGCGGTCGAGGGGCGTCGGCGGCGCGGTCGCGGTGCTCACCGGAAGATCCTAGGTGGGCCGGGAGCCTCCGACCCGGCACCGGTGCGACACGGATGACGGACGGACGGACGGACGGGAGGCGCGGGGGCCGCCGGCCCCCCCCCCCCCCCCCGGGCCCCCCCCCCCCCCCCCCCCGGGGCGGGGCGGTGACCCAGCCGTTGCGCACCGCCGCGGCCACCACGCGCGCGG
>NZ_JBIVMR010000003.1:166414-553759 GCF_044753165.1 Curtobacterium sp. NPDC088465
CCCCTCTCCGCAAGACGCAACGTCGGGGGGGGGGGGGGGGGGGGGGGGCGGGGGGCGCCCCCCCCCCCCGGGGGGGGGGGGGGGGGGGGGGGGCCCCCCGGGGCGGGGGGGGGGGGGGGGGGGGGGGGGCCCCCCCCCCCCCCCCCCCCCCCCCCCGTCCGTCCCTGGTCGCGTCGACTACGCGACGGGCTCGCGCACCTGGTCGAGCGTCGGGTAGTCGGTGTAGCCCTCGGCGCTCGCACCGTAGAAGAGCTCGGGACGCGGCTCGTTGAGCGGCGCGTCCTGCTCCCAGCGCTCGGCGAGGTCCGGGTTCGCGATGGCGGCCCGGCCCACCGCGACGGCGTCGGCGAGGTCACCGTCGAGCAGCGTGATCGCCTCGTCGCGGGTGGTCATCGAGGAGAAGCCCGAGTTCGCGATGAACGGGGCACCTGCGGTGCGGCGCACGTGCTGCACGAGCTCGCTGGCCGGCTCGGCGTGCAGGACGTCCACGAAGGCCAGCCCGAGCGGCGCGAGGCCCTCGGCGACGGCGGTGTAGGTCGCACGGACGTCGGCGTCGTCCTCCTCGAGCACGCCCTGGATGTTGTGCTGCGGCGACAGACGGATGCCCACGCGGTCGGCGCCGACGGCCTCCGCGATCGCCGTGGTGACCTCGACGGCGAAGCGCGCCCGGTTCTCGGGGGACCCGCCGTACTCGTCGGTGCGGGTGTTCGACACGGGGGAGAGGAACTCGTGCACGAGGTATCCGTTCGCACCGTGCACCTCGACGCCGTCGAGCCCGGCCGCGATCGCGTTGCGAGCGGCGCGGACGAAGCCCTGGACGGCCTCGCGGACCTCGTCGGTGGTGAGCTCGTGCGGCACGGGCATGTCGGCCTTCGAGCCGTCGGCCAGGTGCGTCTGCCCCGGAGCGGCGATCGCCGAGGGGCCCACGATGCGCGGGGTCTGCGAGATGTCGGTGTGCGAGACGCGACCGCCGTGCATGAGCTGCATGACGATCGTGCCGCCGCGCTCGTGCACGGCGTCCGTCACGCGGCGCCACCCGGCGACCTGCTCGTCGGTCTCGATGCCGGGCTGCCCGGGGTAGGAGCGGCCCTCCTGCACGGGCCAGGTGCCCTCGGTGATGATCATGCCGAGGCCGGCGCGCTGCGCGTAGTGCTCGACGAGGAGGTCGTTGGGGATGCCCTGCTCACCGGCGCGCGTCCGGGTGAGGGGTGCCATGACGATGCGGTTGCGGAGGTGGAGTGCGCCGAGGTCGGCGGCTTCGAAGAGCTTCACGTGTCCGTTCAACCACGTGTTGCGCGGGGCAATTCCCCCGGCACGGCGGATCCTCAGCGACCGGGGCACACCAGCGTGCTCGAGCGGACCTGGCCCTCGGGGCGGATCACGGTGTGCTGCGAGAGTGGCTGCTGGCAGATCGGGCACGGACGGTCCACGCTGCGGTCGTCGATGCCCTCGTCGCGTCCGGCGCCGATCTGCGACGGGCCCATCTTCTCGATGAGCGTGCGGTTCCAGCGGTCGTACCAGCTGCCGAAGCGACCCACGGTCCGTCCTTTCGTTCGTACACGAATCATTCTGCCACGAAGTATCTGCTCAGTCGAGTGCGTCGACGCGTCCGAGCAGCTCCGTCAGGTCGTCCTTCAGCCGCTCGAGCCGGTCGAGCGGCCAGCCGAGCCGGTCGGCCACCGCGATCGGGACGGTGCTCGCCCGCTCGCGGAGTGCCCGACCGGCGGTGGTGAGCGACACCTCGAGCTGGCGTTCGTCGGCCGCGCTGCGCTGGCGTCGGACGTAGCCGGATGCCTCGAGGCGCTTGAGCAGGGGGCTCAGCGTGGCCGAGTCGAGGCGGAGTTCCGCGGCGATCTCGCGCACCGATCGCGGGTCGTGCTCCCACAGGGCGAGCATGACGAGGTACTGCGGGTGCGTCAGGCCCAGCGGGTCGAGCAGGTCGCGGTACAGGCCGATGACGCTGCGGCTCGTGGCGGCCAGGGCGAAGCAGAGCTGCCGGTCGAGGGCGAGGGGGTCGACGTCGGGCGCGGTCATGCGTCCACGGTACTTCGTCCACGAACGGATCGGGCGCCCGGTGCTGCGGTCGTGCACGTTCCACTGTGCCGTGCCGTGCCGTGCCGTGCCCGTGCCCGTGCCCGTGCCCGTGGCCGTGCCCGTTCCTTCCCATGACACCCGCGATGGGAGGCGGGAACGGGCGTACCTGGTCCTTCGGGACGACCAGGTACGCCCGTTTCCACCCGGTACGCCCGTTTCCACCGGGTACGCCCGGCCCCATCGGGTACGCCCGGGTACGCCCGGCACGCCCGTTTGCACCGGGTACGCCCGACCCCACCCGGTACGCCCGGGTCCGCCCGGTACGCCCGTTTCCACCCGGTACGCCCGGCACGCGCGATCGCGCGCGGCACACGGACGGGAGGCCCGGTGCCGGTCTCGTGGACCGGCACCGGGCCTCCCGGCGGTGCAGTGGGGCTGGCGCCCCCGCGGACGCTCGACGCCTAGGCGCGGTGCGTCGGCGTGTGCCCCTCGTGCGGGTTCGCATCGGGCTCCACGTCGGCGGCGTGCGACCCGCGGTGTGCTCCGGCTCCGGCCCCGGCGGTGGCACCGGCGACGGCGGGCTCGGCGCCGTGGCCGCGGTCGTCGCCGGGGTGCGAGCGCTCGAGCTTGGCGCCCTCGACGTCGACGTCCGGCAGGATCCGGTCGAGCCACTTCGGGATCCACCAGGCGCTCTTCCCGAGCAGGTGCATGACCGCCGGGATGAGCAGCATCCGGACGACGAAGGCGTCGACCAGCACGCCGAACGCCAGGCCGAAGCCGATCGGCTTGATGGTCGAGGACTCCGAGAAGATGAAGCCCGCGAACACCGAGATCATGATGATCGCAGCTGCCGTGACGACCGCGCGACCGGCGTGCAGACCGCGTTGCACCGCGACCTTGGCCGAGGCGCCGTGCGCGTACGCCTCACGCATGCCGGACACCAGGAAGAGCTGGTAGTCCATCGCGAGCCCGAACAGGATGCCGATCTCGATGATGGGCAGGAAGCTCAGGATCGGCGCAGGGTCGTGCACGCCGAACACGGAGCCCAGCCAGCCGAACTGGTAGATGGCCGTCAGACCACCGAAGGACGCGAGCACGGACAGGATGAACCCGGCCGTCGCGGTGATCGGCACGAGGAACGACCGGAACACGACGATGAGGATGATCAGCGACAGGCCGACGACCACGACGAGGTAGAGCGGCAGCACGTTCGCGAGCTTCTCCGACACGTCGATGTTCGCGCTGGCGTTGCCCGCGACCCCGAGCGTCACCGTGCCGTCGTCGGTCTGCACGGTCTGCTCGCGCAGGTCCTTGACCAGGGTCTCGGTCGAGACGCTGTCCGGGCCGCCCGCGGGCTTGACCTGGAAGGCGATGATGTCGCGGTCGGACGACGCGCCGATCGGCAGGACGGCCTCGACGTCGTCGTTCTTCGCGAGCGCCTGGCCGATGGTGACCTCGGTCGCGGTGACGTCGTCCTTCGCGATCGCCTCCGGCAGGTCGGCCACGACGAGCAGCGGACCGTTCTGGCCGGCGCCGAACTCGTCCTCGAGCGCCTTGTACGCCTTGTACTGCGACGAGTCGGTGGCCTCGGAGGCACCGGTCGGCAGGCCGAGGCGCATCTGCGTGGCGGGGAGGGCGATCGTGCCGAGCACCGCGACGCCGGCGACGAGCGTGACGACCGCGCGCCAGGTCGACATCGGCTTGTTCGGCACCCGGACGGACCCGGTGTGCCCGATCTGCTGCCGCTCCTTCTTCCGGAGGATGCGCATGCCGAGCAGGGACAGCAGCGCCGGGGTGAACGACGTCGCGATGAGGATCGCGAACAGCACGGCGACGGCGCCGACGGTGCCCATCAGGCCGAGGAACGGGATCCCGGTGATGTTGAGCGCGAGCAGGGCCACGATGACGGTCGTGCCCGCGAAGACCACCGCGTTGCCGGAGGTGCCGTTGGCGAGACCGATGGACTCGTGGACGCCCATGCCGGCCTTCAGCTGCGTCCGGTGTCGGTTGAGGATGAACAGCGAGTAGTCGATGCCGACCGCCAGGCCGAGCATCACCCCCAGCACCGGCGTGACCGAGATGAACTCGACCAGGCTCGAGAACGAGAGCGACGCGAGGGTGGCGACGCCGACGCCGAGCACGGCGGACAGCAGCGGGATGGCGGCGCCGATGACCGTGCGGAGCATCAGGAAGAGCACGAGCGCGGCGATGATGACACCGACGATCTCGCCGGGGCCGAGGATCGACGGGACACCCTGCGCGATGTCGTTCGAGACGTACACCTCGACGCCGTCGATCTTCGCGCTCTCGGCCCGGTCGGAGATCTCCTGCTTGGTCTCCTGCGGCACCTCGAAGGTCGACTTCGTGAACTGCACGGTGCCGATCGAGGCAGCGCCGTTCGACGACACGAAGCGGATGTCCTTCGACAGGTCGAGCAGGTCGGACCCCTGCTCCAGCTCGCGCTCGTTGTCCTCGAGCTTCTTCGTGTTGTCGTCGATCTCCTGCTGGGCGTCGGCGATCTGCTGCTCGCCCGCGGTGATCTGCTGCTGCTGGGCGTCGATCTGCGCCTGGGCCTGCTCGAGCTGCTGCTGACCGGCCTGCGCGGCCGCACTGTTCGCGGCGGCGGCCCCGGCGGCCTGGGCCTGCGCCTCGGCCTGGGCCTTCTGCTGGTCGAGCTGCGCCTGCGCCTGCTCGATCTGCTGCTTGCCCGACTCCAGCTGGTCCTTCTGCTGGTCGAGCTGGGCCTGGCCGTCCTCGATCTGCTTGCGACCGTCCTCGATCTGCTGGCGCCCGTCGACGATCTTCTGCCGCTGCTCGTCGAGCTGGTCCTGCGTGGTGAAGCCGTCACGGACCTCCTTCACCCCGTCGAGGTCGGCGATCCCGTCCAGGAAGTCCTTGACGTCGGCCTGCTGCGTCGCGGTGGACGCCTTGCCGTCGGTCGTCTCGAAGACCAGCGTGCCGTTGCCACCGTTCGCCGACGGGAACTTGTCCGCCAGCTCGTCCTGCACCTGGCTCGTCTTGGTGTTCGGGATCGTGATCGACGAGGAGATCGTGCCCGCGAACAGGCTGTAGGTGAGCCCCGCGATGCCCATGATGACGATCCAGGCGATGATCACCAGCCAGTGGCGTCGTGCGGAGAACCGTCCGAGACGGTAGAGGAGACCGGCCATGCGGTTGCCCCGTCCTTTCGTGTCAGGTGCTGTGGTGGTGCGGGGTGCGCCGGTGGACCCCGGGGGGAGTGGTCAGGAGGCCGGCATGTAGCCGGAGCGGACGCTGTGCACGAGTCTGCTCAGCAGGGCGTCCCAGGCGGTCAGTGACGCCGGGGTGAGCTCGGGGCCGTCGTTGGTGAGCCAGTGGTCGGCGATGACGACGATCCCGCTCATGAGCGAGTCGACGAGCAGCGCGGTGTCGAGCGGGTCCGCACCCGGGTGTCGCCGGGCGACCTCGTCGCGCAGCCGGTCGGTGACCCGCGAGAACGCGGTCTGGGTGAGGACCGCGGCCTTCGGGTCCTCCTTCCCCGGTTCACCGATGATCCGGTACATCCCGGAGATCGCCGGCGCCAGGTCGGCCCCGCGTGCGGCCGACTCGAGCTCCTCGAACATCGACGCGCGGCTGCCGTCACCGATCGGGGTCCGGGCCATGTCGGCCAGGAACCGGTCGATGATCACCGAGAGCTCCTGCTCGCACACCGCGAGCAGGACCTCGTCGAGCGACGCGAAGTGGTTGAAGACGGTCCGTCGCGCGATGTCGGCACGCGATGCCAGGTCGTCGACGCCGAAACCGCGTCCGCCGCGTTCGTCGACCAGGTCCCGCGCTGCCTGCAGGATCGCGGCACGGTGCTTCGCCTTGAGCGCGGCACGACGGTCGGTGGTGGTCACGTGTGCCAACACTAGGTGCATCGATGCACTCGGTGCACCTTCTCCGAGCGCTCCCTCAGGTTCGTCCCCCGGGCACGGAGGGTCGCGGGTCGATCCGGATGCGTCGGGTCGGAACACCGGTTCCGCACACCGGTTCCGGCTGCCAGACTGGGGGCTCGCGACCGCCGTACGAAGGAGTACCCATGACCGTCCGCCTGAGCCCGGAGACCCTGGACCGGATCGCCGCGAGCGGCGTCGCCGTGCCGAGCTACGACCGCGACGGGATCACCCCGGGGATCGTGCACTTCGGCGTCGGCGGCTTCCACCGTGCGCACCAGGCGATGGTGGTGGACCGGCTCCTGCAGCAGGGCGAGGCCCGCGAGTACGGCATCTGCGGTGTCGGTGTGCTCGAGCAGGACCGTCGCATGGCCGCCGCGATGGCGGAGCAGGGCGGCCTCTACACGCTCGTGCTCAAGCACCCGGACGGCACGCGGGAGTCGCGGGTCGTGGGCAGCATCGTCGAGTACCTGCTCGCGGTGGACGACCCGGACGCGGTCGTCGAGAAGATGGCGCACCCGGACACCAGGATCGTCAGCCTGACCATCACCGAGGGCGGCTACAACTTCGACCACGTCACGGGGGAGTTCGTCGCGGACGAACCGGGTGTCGCAGCGGACCTGCGCGGGGACGCCCCGCCGCGGACGGTCTTCGGCCTCGTGGTCGAGGCGCTCCGGCGTCGTCGCGACCGGGGTCTCGAGCCGTTCACGGTGATGTCGTGCGACAACATCCAGGGCAACGGGCACGTCGCTCGGCAGATGTTCACCGCCTACGCCCGCCTGCAGGACCCGGCCTTCGCGGCGTGGATGGGCGAGCACGTGTCGTTCCCGAACTCGATGGTCGACCGGATCACCCCGGTCACGACCGACGAGGACCGGGCGTGGGTCCGTGACGAGCTCGGCATCGAGGACGCCTGGCCGGTCGTCGCCGAGCCGTTCTTCCAGTGGGTGCTCGAGGACGACCACCCCGCCGGCCGCCCCCGGTACGAGGACGCCGACGTGCAGCTCGTCGACGACGTCGAGCCGTACGAACTGATGAAGCTCCGGCTCCTCAACGCCAGCCACCAGGGGCTCTGCTACTTCGGGTACCTGTCCGGGTACCGCTACGCCCACGAGGCCACGCAGGACGAGGCGATCGCCACCTTCCTCCGCCGCTACATGGCCGAGGAGGCGACCCCGACGCTCCACGCGGTCCCCGGGATCGACCTCGACGACTACACGGCGACGCTCATCGAGCGCTTCCGGAACCCCGAGGTCCGCGACACCCTCGCCCGGCTCTGCGCCGAGTCGAGCGACCGCATCCCGAAGTGGCTGCTCCCGGTGGTCCGCGAGAACCTCGCATCCGGAGGTCCCGTCGCGCTCTCGGCCGGCATCGTCGCCTCGTGGGCGCGCTACGCGGAGGGCACCGACGAGGACGGGCAGCCGATCCAGGTCGTGGACCGCGTCGCCGACCGGCTGACGGCGGCCGCGCGGCGGCAGGACGAGGACCGGCTCGCCTTCCTGCAGGACCGCCAGGTGTTCGGCGACCTGGTCGACGACGACCGGTTCGTCGCGGCGTACCGCGACGCGCTCGACGGGCTCCTGCAGCACGGCGCACACGCGACGGTCACGCGCCTGTCGCGCTCCTGACGTCGCCCGCCGGACGAGAGGCGCGTGCGGACCCCGACCACGCGTCCCGGGTCCGCCACCACCGGACGGGAGGCGCGGGGTGGCACCGCCACGTGCCTCCCGTCCGACCGTGGCCGCGTCGCTCGCACGGCGGGACGCGACGTGCAGGTGGATCGCGGGCGGGGTCGGCATGCTCGTCAGCGTGCGGACGACGAGGACGACCCTGGCCACGATCGCGGCGGTGGCCGCGCTGACGCTCGCCGGGTGCAGCGGCAGTGGTGGTGGCGACCCCTCGGGCACGGCGGGCGGCGCTCCGACGGCGACCACGACGCCGGTACCGGTACCGGTACCGACACCGACCGCGACCGCGGACGCGGCGACGTCCCGCGCGTTCGCCGCGCTCGAGGAGCGGGACGACGCCCGGATCGGCGTCGTCGCGATCGACACGGCGGACGGCAGCAGCGTCGGGTACCGGGCGGACGAGCGGTTCGCCTTCGCCTCGACGAACAAGGCGTTCATCGCCGCGGCGGTCCTCGACGCGTCGAGCGGCGAGGACCTCGACGAGGTCGTGCACTACGGACGGGGCGACCTGCTCGAGTACGCACCCGTCACGAGTCGGTACGTCGACGAGGGCATGACGGTCCGGGCGCTCGTCGACGCGGCGGTGCGCGAGAGCGACAACACGGCTGCGAACCTGCTCGTGGAGCGGCTCGGCGGGGTGGGCGGGGTGTCGCGGTGGCTGCGGGGGATCGGGGACGACGTGACCCGGGTGGACCGCGTCGAGCCCGACCTCAACACGGCGGCCCCGGGCGACCCGCGGGACACGACGACCCCGGCGCAGTCGGCGAGCGACCTGCGGGCGGTGCTCGTCGGCGACGCGCTCGACGCCGGGGACCGCGAGCTGCTGCGGTCGTCGATGTCGGGGACGACCACCGGTGAGGGCACGATCCGGGCGGGCGTCCCCGGGGGCTGGTCGGTCGCGGACAAGACCGGGACCGCCTCGTACGGGGTGCGCAACGACATCGCCGTCGTCCGGCCGCCGGGCCGGGACCCCGTCGTGCTCGTCGTGTTCACGGCGCACGAGCGGGCGGACGCGGAGCCGTCGGACGCCCTGGTGGCCGCGGCGACCCGATTGGCGGTCCAGCGGATCGGCTGAGGGACACCCCCGGGCGGTGCTCAGCGCGGGAGCGTCGTGGCCCAGCGCCCGAGCACGTCCCACACCTGGTCGCGGACCTCGGGCGCGGAGAGCACCACGTCGTGCAGGGCCCCGTGCAGGCGCCGGACGGTCACCTCGGCGCCGAGCGACAGGGCCCGGTGCGCGACCACGTCCACGTTGAGCGCGACGTCGGCGCGCGTCATCGCGTCGTCCCACCGCGGCTGCAGCATGCTCTTGTCGCTGAGCAGCACGAGGGTCGGCACCGCGATGCCGAGCCCCTGCGCGACCCGTTCCTGCCCGGCGAACACCGCGGCGAGCCACCCGGGGTGCAGGGCGAAGCCCCGTTCGGGCCGCCAGCGCTGGTCGTAGGTCCACGACCCCTCGCCCGTGGCGGACACCGTCCGCGTCGCGAAGCCCGGGTCGACCGCGGGCATCGGCGCGAGCGGGTTCCGCTTCGCTCCGAGCTTGATCACCGGCGTGACGATCGCCCGGCCGAGTGCACTCGCCTGGAACTCGAGCCACGGGCTGTTCAGCACGAGGCCGTCGACGAGGTCGGGGTGCCGCGCGGCCCAGAGCGCCAGGGTCAGCCCGCCGGTGGAGTGCCCCATCGGGACGAGTCGTCGGCGCGGACCGCCGTGGTGCTCGGCGGCGATCGCGTCGAGGGCGGCACCGATGTCCTCGTCGTACACGGCCAGGTCGTCGACGAACCCGGGCGTCTGGTGCGGGCGGAGGCTCCGGCCGTACTTCCGCAGGTCGAGGGCGTGGAAGCGCGCTCCGAGCCGCTCGAGGTGCTCCGCCAGCTCCACCTGGAAGAAGTAGTCGGACCAGCCGTGCACGTACAGCACGTCCACGCCGTGCAGGGGGCCGCGGGCGTGCAGCAGCAGGTCGTTCGGTGACCGCCGGCGCCGCACCAGGGTCGCGACGACCGGTCCCTCACCGTCCTCGCCGAGCGGGAGCTCGAGGCGCTCGAAGGAGGCCCCCAGCACGTCCTCGTGCCACCGTCCGGTCCCCATCCCCCGAGCGTACCGACGAGCGCACGGTCACGACGCGGTCACGGTCGGGTCACGGGACGGTGACGGCGGGAGCCCTTGCGGTAACGATCCGTACCGACTCGGTCCTTTCCCAGCGGTCGTGCCGGTTCTGCCCGGGGAACCCCGGGCAGACGTCCGAACAGCGTTGGGAGGGTCACCCGACGCCTCCGGACGACGGGGGCGGGACGACGAGGGGGAGACATGACGATGCGACGTGCGACCGGGGCCGCCCTGGGCTTCGTCGGCGGCAGCGTGCTGGCGGGGCTGCTGGTCGGGGTCGGGGTGACACCGGTGCTCGCGGTGGCCGGCGTGGGGACGACCTCGGCGATCGACCTGTTCGACTCGATGCCGGAGTACATCGAGATCGGTGACCTGCCCGAGCGCAACGAGATCTGGGCGTACCAGGGCGGGCAGCCCGTGCACCTGGTCGACGTGTGGGACCAGAACCGCCAGGAGCTGTCGCTCGACCAGATCAGCGACACCCTCGAGCACGCCGCGATCGACGGCGAGGACAAGCGCTTCCGCGAGACGGGCGGCGTCGACCCGACGAGCCTCGTGCGGTCGGTCGCGAGCGTCATCGCCTCCGGCGGGCAGGGCGGGTCCGGTGGCTCCACCATCACGATGCAGCTCGTGCGGAACATCAAGATCCAGCAGGCGAGCGAACTGCCGACCGCCGAGGAGCGCGAGGCCGGCTACCGCGAGGCGACGAAGAAGAGCCCGGAGCGCAAGCTCGCCGAGGTGAAGCTGGCGATCGGACTCGCGAAGGAGTACTCGAAGGACGAGATCCTCGCCGCCTACCTGAACATCGCGTACTTCGGCGACCAGACCTACGGCGTGCAGGCAGCCGCGCAGCGGTACTACGGCAAGGACGCCTCCGACCTGACCCCGGCCGAGGCCGCGTCGCTGATCGCCATCGTGCAGTGGCCCGAGCGCCGCGACCTGTCGACGCCCGAGCACCACGCCGACAACCAGGCGCGGCGGGACGTCATCCTCCGCTCGATGCACGAGCAGGGGCACCTGAGCGACGCGGACCTCGCGACGGCGCTCGCGTCCCGTCCCGCCGACTACGTCCGCCTCACGGCGCCGCAGCAGGGGTGCGAGTCGGCGGTGCGCGGCGCGGAGTTCTTCTGCGCGTACGCCGAACAGGTGGCGAAGGAGCTGCCGCAGCTCGGCGCCGACCCCGGTGCCCGCGCCGCCGCGTGGCGCACGGGCGGGTACCGGGTGCAGACCACCCTCGACCTCGACCTCAACACCCAGCAGAAGGACCTGCTCGCCCTGCACGACCCGGCGACCGAGAGCCGGCTCGCCCTCGGTGCGACGCTCGACACCGTCGAGGCGGGCACCGGTCGCGTGCTGACGATGGCGCAGAACAAGGACTTCGACCGGTCGGCCGACGCACCGGCGACGGCGACCTCGCTCAACTACGCCACCGACGAGTCGAACGGCGGCTCGAAGGGGTTCCAGGTCGGCTCGACCTACAAGATGTTCACGCTGCTGCAGTGGCTCGAGTCCGGCCGGAGCCCCGACACGGTGGTGGACGGGACGCGGAAGGCTCGCGCCACGTGGACGCAGTGCGGGCAGCGGGTCACGCTGGACGCCCCGTACGACCCGAAGAACGACTCGCCGGGGCAGACCGGGCCGTACTCGGTCCGCGCGGCGACGGCCCAGTCGGTGAACGCAGCCTACGCGGACATGGCGTCGCAGCTCGATCTCTGCGACATCCGCGACACCGCCGCGCGACTGGGTGTCCACCCGGCGACGGGTGGGGAGCTGCCGGCGAACCCGGCGGCGATCCTCGGGACGACGAGCATCGCACCGCTGACGATGGCGGCCGCCTACGCCGGGATCGCGAACGGCGGCGTGTACTGCGCCCCGGTCGTCGTCGACCAGGTCACCGGGCCGGACGGGACGGCCCTCGGTGGGCAGCCGCGGTCCTGCACGCAGGCGGTGTCGGCGTCGGTCGCGGCCGAGGCGTTCGCGGTGATGCAGGGTGCGTTCCGCGGCGGCACGGCGTCGGGTGGGCAGACCCTCGACGGGGCGACGCTGTTCGGCAAGACGGGCACGACCGACGCGGCGGACCAGATCTGGCTCGTCGGCGGGACCTCGCGGGCGGTGACCGCGTACTGGCAGGGCAACACCGACGGCGGGAAGACGAACCTGCGGTACGTCGGGAGCGGCCAGGGCGGCACCTACGCCGGGTCCCGGGCGGACGTGTGGCGGCAGGCACAGACGGCGGTGAACGCGGCGCTGCCCGCCGGCTGATCGTCCGCTGCGGAGCGACCCCGTGACGGACGGGAGGCGCGGTGCCAGCCGGCACCGCGCCTCCCGTCCGCACGTGGGTCGCTACGAGACCTTCTTGCTGTCCTCGAGCCAGCCCGCGAGCTTCGACATGTAGTCCGCCTGCGATGCGTAGTCGAGCGCCGGGAAGGTCCAGCTGTGGACCTGGCCCGCCTCGAGCGCGGCGTTGTCGGCGAAGGTCGGCTGCTTCTCGAGGTCCGCGACCTGGTAGCCCTGCTGCGACAGCAGGAGCACGTCACCGGTGATCTGCCCCGCGTTCTCCCACGAGTAGACGCCCCAGTAGAAGCCCTTCGGCTTCGGGTCCACGAAGTCGACACCGAACGACGAGTACATCTGCAGGCTCGGCTCGTCGCTCGGGCGGGTGACGTACGCGCCGGAGCCGTCGGCGAACATCGACACCACGGAGACGTCGCTCGACTCCGCGGCCTGCTCGAGGGTGTCCTCGGCCGCGTCGAAGCGGTCCTCGGCGGCCTGGACCTTCGACTCGGGGGCACCGAGCGACTCGGCCAGGTCGGCGATGGTCTCGATGACGTCCTCGCCCTTGCCGCCCCACTTCACCTGGACGACGGGTGCGATCGCCTCGACCTGCTGCTGCTGCTCCTTGTCCTTGAAGCCGTAGCCGGGCTGGGTCGTGTCGAGCGTGCCCTGCTCGTCCTTCGGGTACACCGACGTGACGACGAGGTCGGGCTTCAGGGCCGCGAGCTCCTCGAGGTCGATGTCGCCGTACGCCTCGCCGAGCTGGGTGATGCCGTCGGTGTCGAGGTCGGCGAACCGCTTGTCCTTCGCCATCGTCAGCTGGCCGAAGGTGCCGACCGGGCGCAGCCCGTACTCGATGAACGAGATGGCGACGTCGTTGAGGACGACGACGCGCTTCGGGGTGCTGTCGGTCTTCACGGTCGTGCCGGTGGCGTCCTCGTACGACCAGGGACCGGAGGCGGCCGAGCCCGTGCCCGCGGTGTCGCCGGAGCCGGCTTCGTCGTTCGCACCGGAGCAGCCGGTGAGGAGGAGGGCCGAGACGGCCACGGAGGTCACGAGGGCGGCGCGCAGGGAGCCGCGGCGGGGGATCTTCACGTTAGGAGAGCCTAACCTAACTCTGAGAGACCCGCCAGCATCGGACGAGAACACGGACCCGGATCGGCGGCGGTCAGGCGCGTGGAGCCTCGTGCTCGTCCGCCTCGTGCTCGTCCGCTTCGTGCTCGTCTGCTTCGGGCACGATCATCGGCGCGCCGGTGACCGGGTCCGGCACGACGCGGGCGTGCAGCCCGAAGGCGGTCTGCAGCACGGCGGGTGTCAGGACGTCCTGCGGCGTGCCGTCGGCGACGACACCGCCGTCGTGCAGCACGACGAGCCGGTCCGAGTACCGCGCCGCGAGCGTCAGGTCGTGCAGCACCATCACGACGGTCGACCCCTGCTCGCGGTTCAGGCGCCGCACGAGCCGGAGCACGTCGAGCTGGTGCGCGAGGTCGAGGTACGTCGTCGGTTCGTCGAGCAGCAGGGTCTCCGCCTGCTGCGCCACCACGAGGGCGATCCAGGCGCGCTGCCGCTGGCCGCCGGACAGGCTCGCGACGTCGCGGTGCGCGACGTCGGTCAGCCCGGTCGCCGCGATGGCCTGCTCGGCGACGTCGGCGTCGTCGGCCGTCCACGGCTTCGCCCACGACTGGTGCGGGTTCCGTCCGCGCATCACGAGGTCGAGGACACTCGTGCCGGCGGGAGCCACCGGCGTCTGCGGCAGGATCGCGAGCCGCCGGGCGACGGCGCGGTTCGGCTCCCGGCGGATGGGGGAGCCGTCCAGCAGCACCTCGCCCGACCGTGGCTTCAGCACGCGGCCGAACGCCTTGAGGAGCGTCGACTTCCCGCACCCGTTCGCGCCGAGGAACGTCGTCACCGTCCCGCGCTCGATCCGCAGGTCCAGGTCGCGGAGGACGGGGTCGCGGTCGTAGCCGACGGACAGTCCGCGGGCCTCGAGGACGGGAGGCACGGTGCCGGTCGAGGCGCCGCCCGCGCTCCGGTCGGTGGTCGCGTCCGGTGCGCCCGCGGTCCTGCCGTCGGTCGTGGTGGCGGTCATCGGGACATCTCCTTGCGATGGCGGACGAGGAGCCAGATCAGGTACGGGGCCCCGACGACGGTGGTCACGATGCCGACGGGCACCTGCCACGGGAAGGCGGAGCGCGCGAGCAGGTCGGCGCCGAGGACGAGGACCGTCCCGAGCGCCCCCGCGAGCAGCAGTGGCGGACGGTTCGTCCCGGCCAGCCGCAGGGCCACCTGGGGGACGACGAACGCGACGAAGCCGATCGGTCCGGCGGCGGCGACGGCGGCGGCGGTGAGGACGACCGCCAGGGCGAGGACGAGCAGCCGGTGGCGCTGCACGCCGAGTCCGACGCCGGTCGCGACCTCGTCGCCGAGCTGCCCGATGCCGAGCGCGGCGCTGGTGGCGAGGGCGATCGGGACGCAGACCGCTGCGACGAGCAGGAGCGGCCAGACCGTCGTCCACGAGGTGCTCGACAGGCTGCCGACGAGCCACTGCGACGCCGCCGTGGCGACGGTGATCTTCGCGCGGACGAGCAGGTAGCTCGTCACGGCGTCGAGCGTCGCGCTCACCCCGATGCCGACGAGCACCAACCGGTAGCTCTGCACGCCGCCCCGCCAGCCGAGGCCGTACACGGCGGCCGCGGCGACGAGTGCGCCGATCGTCGCCGCCACCGGGATGCCGCCGCTCAGGACGACCGCCGACACCGAGTAGGTGCCACCGCCGAGCACGATCGCGGCGACCGCGCCGACGCTCGCTCCCGAGGTCACGCCGATGATGTCCGGCGTGCCGAGCGGGTTCCGGGTCACCGTCTGGGTCAGCGCGCCGGCCGTCCCGAGCACCAGGCCGACCAGGGCGCCGGTGAGCACGCGGGGGAGTCGGAGCGTGGTGACGATGAAGCCCTCGGGGCCGTCCTCGGCGCCGAGCAGTGCGCGGACGACGGTGCCCGGCGCGATGAACGTGCTGCCGACCGCGACGCCGAGCACCACCAGGGCCAGGGCGACGGCGAGCGAACCGACCGTCCAGCCGAGCACCCGCGGACGCCAGGCGAGTCCGACCGGGCCGATCCGGACACCACGGCGACCGGCGGGCGGACGGTCCGTGCCGGACGGTACCGCGCGCTCGGCCTCGAGCCGTCCGTCCGTGGCGGCGCTCACAGGGACACCAGCGATCGGCGACGGGCGACGGCGACGAAGACCGGACCGCCGAGCACGGCGAGCACGATGCCGACCTCGACCTCGGAGAACCCGCCGACCAGTCGGCCCACCACGTCGGCGACGAGCACGAGTGCAGCGCCGACGAGTGCCGACACGGGGAGCGTCCAGCGGTGCCCGGTCCCGACCAGGGCGCGGGCGACGTGCGGCACCGTGAGGCCGACGAAGCCGATCGGTCCGGCGGCGGCGGTGGCACCGGCCGCCAGGAGCGTGATGCCGCCGAGCCCGACGAGCCGGGCGACGAGCACGTTCTCGCCGAGGCCCTTCGCCAGCTCGGCGCCGAGCCCCAGGGCGTCGAGGGCGCGGGTGTTCCAGACCGCGAGCACGGCGCCGACGAGCAGGAACGGTGCCGCGGCCACGAGCACGTCGAGCTGCCGGGAGGCGAGCGACCCGACCACCCACAGGCGGTAGGCGTCGAGGGAGTCCTGGTCGGTCAGGACGATGAACGACGTGATCGCCCCGAGCAGGGCGGAGACGGCGGCCCCGGCCAGGGCGAGGGGCACGGGGCTCGCGGTGCCGCTGCCGGCGACGGTCACCGAGAACACGACGACGCTCGCGACGACGGCCCCGACGAGGGCGAACCAGACGGTGGCCCCGGTGCTCGTCACCCCGAAGACGTACACGCCGAGCACGACCGCGAGCCCGGCGCCGGAGGAGACGCCGAACAGCCCGGGGTCGGCGAGCGGGTTCCGGGTGTGGCCCTGCATGAGGAGCCCGGCGATGCCGAGCGCTGCGCCGACGGCCGCCCCGATCAGGGTGCGCGGGATGCGGGAACCCCAGACGACGGCCTCGGCGGTGCTCGATCCGCTGCGCGTCAGCCCCGCGAGCACCTGGTCGACGCCGAGCCGGTTGCTCCCGAGGAGCATGCTCGCGACCGCGGCGACGACGAGCGCGACGACCAGGGCCACGACCACCAGCAGCCGACGACGGACGGCCCGGCGGTGCACGCCGTCGGCACGCGGCGGGGCCTCGCTCCGGGCGGCCCGGTCGGGCGTCAGGACGGTTTCGGGGGATGGCACGCAGGCCAGCTTAGGGTAGCCTTCCCTTCATGGCGAAGATCCCGCGGCTCATGCCCGAGGCACCCCGGCTCTTCCGTGCTCGGGTGCTCCGCTCCGTCCGGCACACCCCGTCGGTGCAGCGGGTCACCGTGACGGGCGACGACCTGCACGAGTTCCCGTTCCTCGGCTTCGACCACTGGTTCCGCCTGTTCGTGCCGCGCCCCGACCAGGACGCCTTCCGGATGCCCGACCTGGACGGTCGCCGCTGGTGGCCGTCGTTCCTCGCCATCCCCGAGGACGTCCGTCCCCACTGCGCGAACTACACGGTCGCGGCCTTCCGTCCCGAGGTCGGCGAGCTCGACGTCGACTTCGTCGTGCACTGCGACGCCGACGGCGAGCCCGAGGGCCGCGCGGCGATCTGGGCCTGCGGTGCCCGTCCCGGCGACGAGCTCGCGATGCTCGACCAGGGCTGCATCTTCGACTGCCCGGATGACGCCGGCGAGGTCGTCGTCGCCGCCGAGGAGACCGGCCTGCCCGCCGTCGTCGGCATCGCGGCGTCGCTGCCGCGCGACGCCGTCGGCCGCATCATCCAGGAGGTCCCGACCGCCGCCGACGTCCGCGTGCTCGACGCCCCGGTCGGTGTCACGGTGACGTGGATCGTCCGGGCGGACACCGAGCACGACGTCCCCGGACGCGCGGCGCTCGCCGAACTGCAGCGGTACGTGCCCGCCGACGACCGTGGGTACGCCTTCGTGGTCGGGGAGTCGCGGCTCGCGACCGAGGGCCGGCGACACCTGCACCGTGCCGGTCTGCCGAAGACCCGGATCACCTTCTCCGGGTTCTGGAAGCACGACGCGCGCCAGGTCGTCCCCGCCTGAACGTCCCCGCGTAGCGTGCGGGCATGAGCAGTCGACTGAGCGAACTCGTGCTGAACTGCCGCGACCCCGAGGCGTTGTCGCGCTTCTGGTGCGCGGTCCTGGACTACGTCGAACTCGGGAAGGACGACGACGGCATCGAGATCGGGCCCGCATCGGGCTTCGGCGGCGCGACCCCGACGATCATCCTCAACCGGGTCGAGCACGCGCCGACCCAGACCCTGCGGCTCCACCTCGACCTCTCGCCGGTCGATCGCGACCAGGAGGCCGAACTCGAGCGGCTGCTCGCGCTCGGTGCCCGACCCGCAGACGTCGGACAGACCGGCGAGGAGTCCTGGCACGTGCTGCAGGACCCCGAGGGGAACGAGTTCTGCCTGCTGCGGACGCGGCTCGACCCGCTCTGACCTGCCCTCGCGCCGCCCGTTCCTTCCCAAGACAGGCGCGATGCAATGCGATCTCGGGCGTACCTGGTCGTTCAGGAGCACCAGGCACGCCCGCTTCGACCAGGGACGCCCGCTTCGACCAGGCACGCCCGCGTCCACCAGGGACGCCCGGTCCGACCACGCGCACGACGGACGGGAGGCACGGTGCCAGCTGGCACCGTGCCTCCCGTCCGTCGACGCGGAGCGTCTAGCCCTTGAGGCCCGAGCCCGTCACGCCCTCCACGATCTGCCGCTGGAAGACCAGGTAGAGGATGATCAGCGGCAGCGCCGCCAGGATCGCGCCGGCCTGGATGTCGGCGTAGCGCTGCCCGAAGCTGCCCTGCACCGTGGCGAGCCCGACCGGGATCGTCATGAGGTCCGGGTTCGACAGCACGAACAGCGGCAGGAGCAGGTTGTTCCACACCCCGACGAAGGTCAGGATCGCGACCGCGGCGATCACCGGACGGGACAGCGGCATGATCACCGACCAGTAGATCTTCCACATGCCCGCACCGTCGATGCGCGCCGCCTCCTCGAGCTCCTTCGGGATGCCGTCGAAGAACTGCTTGAAGATGAAGACCGCGATCACGGCCGGCACCTGCGGGAAGATCACCGACCAGTACGTGTTGAGCAGGTTGACCGCGTTGAGCTCCTGGAAGATCGGGATGATCAGGACCTGCGTCGGGATCATGATGCCCAGGATGATGAGCAGGAACGCGACGTTCCGGCCGCGGAACGCCAGACGGGACAGCGCGAAGGCCGCCATCGAGGCGAACAGCACCGTCAGCGCCGTGGTGACGAGGCTCGTCACGCCGCTGGCGAGGTACCAGTTCCAGATGTCGCCGGACCGGAACAGCGACGCGTAGGAGTGCAGCGTCGGGTTCCAGTTCGACAGGATCGCGTTCGCGCCCAGGGCCGCGACCCCGTTGTCGGACAGTGACGTCTTCAGGGCGAACAGGCTCGGGATGAGCCAGATGATCGCGAACACCGTCAGGATGATCGCGGCGGCGGTGTTGAAGCCCTTGCCGGAGACGCCGATCTTCGCCGCGTTCGCGGGAGCGGCTGCCGAGACGCCGGAGCGCAGCTTCCGCGGACGCGACGTGGTGATGCTCTCGGTGGCGGTCATGTCAGGCCCCGATCTCTCGCTTGGCGGCAGCGCGCTCGACGAGCTGCCGGATGACCGCGATCGCGACGATCACGATGAACAGGAGCACCGACGCGGCGGACGCGGCGCCGAGACGGTTGTCGGTGAAGCCGACGCCGGTGATGAGCTGCAGCGAGACCTGGGTCGAGATGCCCGGGCCGCCGTTCGTCATCAGGTACACCTGGTCGAAGATCTTCAGGCTCGCGATGATCTGCAGCAGGATGACCAGCGTCGTCGTGCGGCCGAGCAGCGGCAGCGTGATCGACTTGATCTGCTGCCAGCTGGACGCACCGTCGACCGCGGCGGCCTCGTACAGCTCGCGGGGGATCTCCTGCAGGCCGGCCAGGTACAGCACGAAGTTGAAGCCGAGGGTCCACCACACGGTGGCGATCGCGACGCCGATCATGGCCGTGTTCGGGCTCGCGAGCACACCCGCACCCGGGGTCAGGCCGATCGCCTGCTGGATCGAGGCGAAGAGGCCCGTCGCCGGGGTGAAGATGAACACCCAGATGAGCGAGATCGTCGCCGACGGCAGGATGAACGGCAGGAAGAACGCCAGGCGGAAGAACCACTGCCCGCGGTTCATCCGGTTCGTCAGCACGGCGAAGACGAAGGCCAGGATCACCAGCGGCGGCGTCGTGTAGAGCGTGAACTGCAGGGTGTGCCAGAGCGACGACCAGAAGTCGGCGCGACCGAGCATCTCGGCGTAGTTCGCGAAGCCCGCGAAGCTGCCGAGCCCGGTGCGGACGGTCGAGGTGTTGAAGAAGCTCGTGACGATCATCCAGACCGTCGGACCGAGCAGGAAGGCCAGGTAGAACAGGCCGAAGGGCGCGAGGAAGAGCCAGCCGGTGCGGCCCTGTCCCCGGTTGGTGGAGTTCACGCGGGGGCGCGTGCCACGGGTGACCGCGGCAGCGTCCGTGGGTCGGGTGAGAACTGGTGCAGCGGTCACGTCATCGTGCCTTTCGCGCGGTGTTCACGTCGGTCGTCGGGGAGGCGTGCCCGGTCACAGCGGGCTCGGGGTGTTGAGGTAGGTGGCGAGCTGGTCCTTGATGGCCGCGAGCGCCTGGGCGGGCGAGCTGCTGCCCTGCTGCACCAGTGCGAGCTGGGCGCCGACGGTGTTCTCGAAGGTCGAGCCCGATCCGCCGTACCAGGCGGGGTCGTCGAAGACGGCGGACTCGGCTGCCGAGGCGTAGTTGGACTGCGGCTTGAGGTCCTTGAACGCGGTGCTGTCGAACGTGGGCATGTACGCGGGGACGTGCCCGCCCTCGGCCCAGGTCAGGCTCTGCTCGAGCATCTGCTTGATGAAGAGCATGTGCGCCTTGCGCTGCTCGGGCGTCCGGTCCTTCCGCGGCAGGATGAACGTGTGCGAGTCGGCCTGCGTCGCCGGCTTGTCGAACAGCTGCGGGACGGGGACCATGCCGAACTTCAGCCCCTTGATGGACTGCGCGGTGCTGATCTCCCACTCGCCCTGCATGAAGAAGCCCGCCTTGCCGGTGAACATCAGCGTCTGGGCGGTGGCGTAGTCGAGCCCCTTGTTCAGCCAGCCCTCCTTCACCCACTTCTGGGTCATGTCGGTGACCTTCGTGTACGCGTCCTCGTTGACGGTGAGCTTCGCGCCCCCGTCGCTGATGAACGGCGTCGCGCCGTCGATCTGGTTGTACATCGACCAGAAGAAGCGCCACGGGGTCGCGACCTCGCTGACGTTCGCGACGTTGAGCGCGGTGCCGCCGGTGACCTTCGCGACGGCGGCCAGCGCGGCCTCGAAGTTCTCGAGCCCGTCGAGGTCCTTCAGGTTGCCGTCGGAGTCGATGAGCCCGGCCTTCTGGCACACGTCAACGTTGTAGAAGAGCACGAAGGGGTGCGTGTCGAGCGGCACGCAGATGTTCTTGCCGTCGGTCTTCTGCGCGGTCCAGGCCTTCTGGTTGAAGTCGCTGGCGCTCAGGCCGACGCTCGCCAGGTCGTCCTCGGTGATCGGGTCGAGCAGCCCGCCGTCCCAGAGCGGCTTCGCACGGGTCAGGTGGGCGATCGCGACGTCCGGCGGCTTGTTCCCGACGGTGGCCAGTGTGACCTTCGAGTAGTACGGGTTGCCCCAGGCGAACGTCGTCGCCTGCAGCGAGGACGGCCCGCCGTGCTGCTTCGCGTAGCCGGCCTCCATCGTCTGCATACGGACACCGTCGCCACCGCCGAAGAGGTTCCAGAAGACGAGGGTCTCGGGGTTCAGCGGGGCACCGGCGACGCCGGCGGCGAGCGGGCTCGAGCACGCGGCGAGGGGGAGGACCGCGGCGCCGGCGGCTGCACCGGCGAGCAGGGTCCTGCGGGTGAAGGCACCGCCGCGGGACTGCGGGGTGGGTACGGCTGGTCGGATCGGCATGGCATCACTCCATCGGGACGGGCCGAGCGGAGCGGTCGTTGCTCCGTGAGCGCTCACAGTAGCGGCAGGTCCGGGGGTGCGCCACCCCTTTCGTGAAGGTCACGACCGGGGCGCGTCCCCGCTTCCCCATCCGCCCGGAACCCGCTAGCGTTCATGGGGACGTGAGCGCTCACTTTCGTTCCGGGCCGATCACGTCGCACCACGAGCCCCCACGCTGATCAAAGGAGATCCATGCCTCGCACACACCTCGTCCTCGACGCCGCGTTCACCGTGGGGCCGGTGCGCCGTCGCCTGTTCGGTGGGTTCGTCGAGCACCTCGGGCGCCACGTCTACGACGGCATCCACGAGCCGGCACACGAGACCGCCGACGAGCACGGCTTCCGCAAGGACGTCATCGACCTCGTCAAGGAGCTGAACGTCTCCGCGATCCGCTACCCCGGTGGCAACTTCGTCTCCGGCTACAAGTGGGAGGACGGCGTCGGGCCCGTCGAGCAGCGCCCCCGTCGCCTCGACCTCGCCTGGCACTCGACCGAGACCAACGAGGTCGGCCTGCACGAGTTCCAGCACTGGCTCGACGCGGTCGACTCCGAGCTCATGCTCGCCGTGAACCTCGGCACCCGCGGCACGCAGGAGGCCATCGAGCTCCTCGAGTACGCGAACATCGACGCCGGCACCGCGCTCAGCGAGTACCGCCGCTCGAACGGCCGCCAGGAGCCCTTCGCCATCACGATGTGGTGCCTCGGCAACGAGATGGACGGCCCGTGGCAGCTCGGCCACAAGAACGCCGAGGACTACGGCAAGCTCGCCGCCATGACCGCGAAGGCCATGCGACAGATCCAGCCCGACCTCGAGCTGGTCGCCTGCGGTTCGTCCGGCGCCTCGATGCCGACGTTCGGCGAGTGGGAGCGCACGGTCCTCGAGCACACCTACGACGACGTCGACTACATCTCGGCGCACGCCTACTACGAGGAGGACGGCGACATGTCGACGTTCCTCGCCTCGGGCGTCAACATGGACCACTTCATCGACACCGTCACCACCGCGGCGGACCACGTCAAGGCGCACAAGAAGTCGGACAAGCGCATCGACATCTCGTTCGACGAGTGGAACGTCTGGTCGATCAGCAAGTGGAACGAGCAGCAGAAGACCTTCGAGCTGCAGGACTGGCCGGTCGCGCCGCGCCTGCTCGAGGACGTCTACACCGTCGCGGACGCCGTCGTCGTCGGTGGGCTCCTCATCTCGCTGCTCCGGCACGCCGACCGCGTCGCGTCGGCGAGTCTCGCGCAGCTCGTCAACGTCATCGGCCCGATCATGACCGAGCCCGGCGGCCCGGCCTGGCGCCAGACGACGTTCTTCCCGTTCTCGCTCACCTCGAAGCTCGCGAACGGCACGTCGCTGCAGGTCAAGGCCTCGGGTGACACGGTCGACGGCGGCAAGTACGGCGAGGTCCCCGTGGTCGACTCCGCCGCGACGGTCGAGGACGGCAGGGCAGCGGTCTTCCTGGTGAACCGTCACCAGACCGAGTCGACGACCGTCACGATCGACCTGGCCGGCATCGGCGCCGACGGTGACGTCCGCGCGGAGGGCATCTGGGACGACGACGTGCACGCCGTCAACGACCTCGAGGGCCGCGAGCGCGTCGGACTCCGCACGAACGAGACCGTCCGTCGCGACGGCGACACGATCACGATCGAGCTGCCCCCGGTCTCCTGGACCGCGCTGTCGATCGGCTGACCCGACCGCCGACCACGGTCGGCGCACGAACGCCTCGGCGAGCGCTCCGGTGAGCGTCGAGTGAGCACGGAGGGCACCGGCCCGCGCGAGCGGACCGGTGCCCTTCGCTCGTGCCGGAGCATGCCGGAGCGGGCCGGAGCGGGCCGGAGCCTGCCGGCGCGGGCCGGACGGGAGGCGCGGTGCGGTACCGCCACGGACCTCCCGACCCGGGACGTGCCGGACGGGAGGCGCGGTGCGGTCCGGCCGCGAGCCTCCCGTCCGCCGCTCGGTCAGTCCGCGGACGGCCGCATGTCGTAGGTGACCCACGGGGTCGCCGCGGCGACGCGGTCGTAGACCGCCCGCGCGGTCGCGTTGTCCTCGGCGGTGATCCAGCGGACGACGCTCGCGCCCTCGGCAGCGGCGGTGGCCGCCGCCTCGTGCAGCAGTGCCGTCGCGACGCCGCGCCCCCTGGCGTCGGGAGCCGTGAACAGGTCGTCGAGGTACAGGCCGGTCGTCGCCGACGACGGGCGGGCGAACCGTCGGAGGTCGGCGAGCCCGAGCAGGTGGCCGTCGGCGTCCTCGGCGACCAGGCCGGTCAGCCCGTGTGCACCCGTCGACACCCACTGCCAGGTGGTCCGGACGGCCTCGGTGTCCTCCGGCAGTCGGTAGAACGCGCGGTAGCCGGCGTACAGGGCCTGCCACGCAGCGGCGTCCGTCGACCGCACCGGACGGATGCGCACGACCGCGGCGCGCGCTCGGGACCGGATGTCCGTGATCACGGCGGTCTTCGCGTCGGCGTAGGCGTTCGTGTCGTCCCACGACTGCTCCATCAGCGCACGCTTGGTGTCCTCGTACCGCTGCCGGTCGGTGTCGTCGCGGCGGAGCTGGTCGCGGAGCAGCAGGTAGTCGTCGAGCTCGGCAGCGCCGTGCTCGTACACGTGCACGTGCGCGTCGCGCTCGGGCGTGCGGACGAGGCGGTGCCCGGGCTCGCGCACCCGGAGCTCGTACCCGTCGGCGAGCAGCGGGGTGAGGTACGCGGCCTCGTCGGTGACGTCCGGCACGGCGACCGCGACGTCGACGATCGGCTTCGCGGCGAGTCCCGGCACGGACGTCGAGCCGATGTGCTCGATCGTGACGTGCTGGCCGTCCAGGGCGTGGGCGATCCGTGCACGGTGCTCCTCGTAGCGGGCGGACCAGGCGGGATCGTGGTCCTGGAGCCCGACGGTCAGCGGTTCGGGGCCGCCGACGATGTCCACCTCGGTGACGTCGGGGTGCGCGTGCGCACCGGTGCGGATCCAGTGGTGGAGCAGGGTGTGCCCGTCCGGGTCGACCACGCTGCGCTCGTACCGGCCGCCGGCGTGCTCGATGACCCGGCGGGACGCGGGGTTCGTCGCGTCGCACGTCAGCATGACCTCGGGCAGCCCGCGCTCGGCAGCCGCGCGGACGACCTCGGCGAGCGCCGCGGACGCCAGGCCCCGGCCCCGGGCCGAGGGCCGGACGCCGTACCCGACGTGCCCGCCGTACGAGCGGAGGAAGTCGTTGAGCTCGTGCCGCAGCGCGACGCTGCCGAGGTACTCGTCACCCTCGACCATCCAGCGGTAGGTGCACGTCACGTGGTCGGGGCTGGCCGGGGTCGTCTCCTCGGCCAGGAGCTGGTCGACCCAGCGCTCGAAGCCCGCTCGGTCCTGCAGCGCCGCGGCGTCCCGGATCCCGGCGCCGTCCTGGTGGGCACCGTCCCACTCCTGCAGGGCGCGGCGGAAGGACGGGTAGTACTCGGGGGAGGGGGCGACGAGTTCCATCCCGAGATCCTAGGGGTGCTCACGTCCGGCGTGCGCAACGGCAGGCCTGCTCGCGTCAGGCCTGCTCGCGTCAGCGGTAGCGGTAGAACCCCTCACCCGACTCGACGCCGTACTTGCCCTGGTCGAGGTACTCCGACTGCAGGTACGCGGCCCAGGCCTGCGCGCCGGGCTCGGGGGACGCGCTCGCGACCGCGTGCGCGGTGCGGAGCCCGATGACGTCGTACATGCGGAACGGCCCGACCGGGCTGCCGGTCCCGATCTGCCAGGTGGTGTCGATCGTGGCGGGGTCGGCCACCCCGCGGAGCACCAGGCCCGCGGCGGCGTCGAGGAGCGGCACGAGCAGGGAGTTGAGCACGTAGCCCGGCTGCTCCTTGTGCAGGCGGATCGGGACCATGCCGATCTCCTCGGCGAACGTCGCGACGCGCTCGAACACCTCGGGGTCGGTCTGCTCGGTCCCCATCACCTCGGCGGTGTTCTGCCGCCAGACGTGGTTGGCGAAGTGCAGCGCGAGGAAGCGGTCAGGGCGGCCGGTCGCGTCCGCGATCGCGCTCGGCAGCAGGGTCGACGAGTTCGTCGCGAAGACGGTCTCCGCCGGCGCCACCTCGGCGAGCCGGCCGTAGACCTCGCGCTTGGTCTCGAGTCGCTCGGGGACCGCCTCGACGACGAGCTCGGCCCCACCGACGGCCCGGGCGAGGTCGGTGTCGAAGGTGATCCGCGCGACGGCGGCGTCGGCGTCCGGTCGGGCGTCCTGCCCGACGTCGCCGAGGTACTGCTCGACGATGCCCGCGAGTCGCTCACGACCGGCGGCGACCGCGTCCTCGCTGATGTCGTACACGACGACGGGGATGCCGTGTCGGGCGGTCTGGAGGGCGATCTGGGTGCCGAGGACGCCGGCGCCGAGCACGGTGACGGATCTGAAGGTGGTCATGCTGCCCAGTGTGCTCCCGACCCGTGGGAGTGCGCGGGCGAGCGCCTGACCCGACGCGGGCGCCTAGGCCCGCGGCGGCGGTGCCGTGCTCGCTCGTTCGACCAGGCGCACCGGCACGAGGTCGGTCGACGTGCGGACGGGGGTGCCCTCGATCTGCGCCAGCAGCGTCGCGACCGCCCGCCGCCCGACCTCGTCGAAGGACTGGTGCACGGTGGTCAACGGCGGCCAGAACGACTCCGACTCGGGGAAGTCGTCGAAGCCGACCACGCTGAGGCTCTCCGGCACCGATCGACCGGCCTCGTGCGCCGCCCGGAGGACCCCGAGCGCGGTCTGGTCGTTCACCGCGAAGACGGCGGTGATATCGGGCCGCGCCGCGATCTCCTGCCCGGCGCGGTGCCCGTCGGCCGTCGACCACCCTGCGGGGAGGACCCGGGGGACGCTGCGGCCCGCGTGCTCGAGCGTCTCGCGCCACGCGACGAGGCGGCGTTCCGCGGAGTACGAGGCGGTGGGTCCGGCGACGTGCCAGACGGTCTCGTGCCCGAGGTCGAGCAGGTGCTGCGTGGCGAGCCGTGCGCCCTCGGCCTGGTCGATGTCGATGGAGGGCCGGTCGGTCGTGCCCGCGGAGTCGACGACCACGAGCGGGACACCGCTCGGCAGCACGACCTCGGCGGTGTCGATGATGTGCGACTCGATGACGATCACGACGCCGTCGACCGCCTGCTCGTGCAGCCGGGAGAGCGCGGTGCGGACGCCCTCGCCGGTGCGCGACGCCATGGGCAGCAGGGTGATGGTGAAGTCCGCGGCGGCCGCAGCGGCCGAGATGGCCTCGAGCGTGCGCATGTTGCCGAACGACGCGAGCGTGAACATGATCACGCCGATGGTCCGGAAGCGCCCGGACCGCAGCGCACGAGCCGCACGGTTCGGCCGGTAGCCGAGGTCGTCCATGGCGCGCTGGACCCGGTCCCGGGTGTCCGGGCTGACGTTGTCGAAGCCACGGGCGACGCGCGACACGGTCTGCATCGAGACGCCGGCGGCGTCGGCCACGGCGGCCAGCGACGGCGCACGGCGCGGTGCGGTCAGATCGGTCGACAACGCTGTTCCCTCCGTTCGACTTCCCCGAACGCTAGTGCATGTTGACGTTGCCATGCTACGGTGACGTTGTTCGATGTTGACGTCAACATCGACGTCCTCCGGATCCGTGCCAGCGCAGGCAGGGCACGACCCGTGGGCACCGTCGGGTGCCCGGTCCGGAACCCGAACGCAGCAGACAAGGGAGTCACATGAGCACGCTCGCAGCGCGCCCGGCCGAGGCGGCACCGCCGGCGCGGCCGACCGCTCGCCGCCCGAAGGTCCGGGGGCGGTACACCGGCTGGCTGTTCGTCGGCCCCTTCGTCGTCGTCCTCGTGGCGATGCTCATCGTGCCGATCGGCTACGCGCTCTGGCTCAGCCTGTTCCGCGACCAGCTCATCGGCGGCAACCAGTTCGTGTGGTTCGCCAACTACGTGCAGCTGTTCCAGGACGCCCAGTTCTGGGAGGGCCTCGGTCGCGTGGCACTCTTCCTGGTCGTGCAGGTCCCGATCATGCTCGGCCTCGCGCTCGTGGCGGCCCTCGCGCTCGACAGCGCACGGCTCTGGGGCACCGGGTTCTTCCGCATCGCCGTGTTCCTGCCGTACGCCGTGCCCGGCGTGGTCGCCGCCCTCATCTGGGGCTTCATCTACGGCAATCAGTTCGGCCTCACGGGCGCCGCGAACAGCGCGCTCGGCATCGACCTGCTCCAGCCGTTCAGCCCGACCTGGGTCCTCACGTCGATCGGCAACGTGGTCACGTGGGAGTTCCTCGGCTACAACATGCTGATCTTCTACGCCGCCCTGCGCGTCGTGCCCGGTGAGCTCTACGAGGCTGCCGAGCTCGACGGCGCCGGCCCGCTGCGCACCGTCTTCTCGATCAAGCTGCCCGCCCTGCGCGGCCCGATGGTCATCGCGACGATCTTCTCTATCATCGGCAGCTTCCAGCTCTTCAACGAGCCGAACCTGCTGAAGACGCTCGCGCCGAACGTCATCGGCAGCGCCTTCACCCCGAACATGTACGCCTACTCGCTGTCCTTCAGCGGCCAGCAGTTCAACTACTCCGCCACCGTCGCCATCGTCATGGGTGTCATCACCGCCGTGATCGCCTACGTCGTCCAGGTCCGCGGAACCCGCCAGGAGAACCGATGAGCACCCTGCAGCAGCCCGCCGCCGGCGCGACCAGCCCGGCCACGGTCACCGAGGCGACCACCACCCAGCGCGACCCGGGGGACCGGGCGACCCGCGCCTCCCGGTCGCGCCGCGCCGGCAAGCCGGTCGACGGACGCAAGGTGAAGCGCTCCGGTCTCCTGACCGCCGTGATGGTCGTCTTCGTCGTCTACTCGTTCGCACCGCTGTTCTACCTGCTGGTGAACAGCACCAAGACCCAGGCGTCCCTGCTGTCGACGTTCGGCCTGTGGTTCGGCGGCGACTTCAACCTCTGGCAGAACATCGTCGACACCCTCACCTACAACGACGGCATCTTCCTGCAGTGGCTCGGCAACACGCTGCTGTACGTGGTCGTCGGTGCCGGTGGCGCCACCCTGCTCGCCACGGTCGCCGGCTACGGCATGGCGAAGTTCCAGTTCCCCGGCCGTCGCGCGGTCTTCGCCGTCGTCCTCGGGGCGATCGCCGTCCCCGGCACCGCCCTCGCCGTCCCGACCTTCCTGCTCTTCTCGCAGTTCGGCCTGACGAACACCCCCTGGGCGATCATCCTGCCGTCGCTCATCAGCCCGTTCGGGATGTACCTCATCTGGACCTACGCGATCGACGCGATCCCGACCGAGCTCATCGAGGCCGCCCGCATGGACGGCGCCGGCGAGTTCCGGATCTTCTTCACCATCGCGCTGAAGCTCCTCACGCCCGGTGTCGTCACCGTCCTGCTCTTCGCGGTCGTCGCCACCTGGAACAACTACTTCCTGCCGCTCATCATGCTGAGCGACCCGAAGTGGTACCCGCTCACGGTCGGCCTCAACCAGTGGAACGCCCAGGCCACCGGCTCCGGCGCGCAGCCGATCTACAACCTCGTCGTCACCGGATCGCTCCTCACGATCATCCCGATCGTGGTCGCGTTCCTCTTCCTCCAGCGCTTCTGGCAGTCCGGCCTCGCGGCCGGTTCCGTCAAGGCCTGACCCTCCGGACGGGAGGCGCGCCGGCAGCCCGCCACGCGCCTCCCGACCGGGACACAGCAGCACCACCCCAGCCCCAGATCACGAAGAAGTGGAAGGCAACCCATGAACAAGCGTCTCCGGCGCGGGCTCAGCGCCCTCGCCATCGGCGTCACCGCCGCCATCGCGATGACCGCCTGCGCCTCCGGCAGCTCCGCCGGCGGCTCGGCGGACGACATCGACAAGGCCCTCAAGGACGGCGGCACGCTGACCTACTGGTCCTGGACCCCCTCGGCCAAGGACCAGGTCGCCGCGTTCGAGAAGCAGTACCCGAAGGTCAAGGTCAAGCTGGTCAACGCCGGCACCGGAGCCGACCAGTACACGAAGCTGCAGAACACGATCAAGGCCGGCTCGGGTGCTCCCGACGTCGCGCAGGTCGAGTACTACGCGCTGCCGCAGTTCGCCCTGTCCGACTCGCTCGTCGACCTGTCGTCGTACGGCTTCGGCGACCTCGAGAGCAAGTTCTCGAAGGGCACCTGGAGCAACGTCGCCATGGACGGCAAGGTCTACGGCCTGCCCCAGGACTCCGGCCCCATGGCGCTGTTCTACAACAAGAAGGTCTTCGACGAGTACGGCATCGAGGTGCCGAAGACGTGGGACGAGTACATCGCCGCCGGCAAGAAGCTGCACGAGGCGGACTCGTCGAAGTACATCGCGGCGGACTCCGGCGACGCCGGCTTCACCACGAGCATGATCGCCCAGGCCGGTGGCACCCCGTTCACGACCGACGGCGACAAGATCACCATCGACCTGCACGACGCCGGCACGCAGAAGTGGGCGAAGACCTGGGACCAGCTCGTCGAGCAGGGCCTGCTGTCGAAGACCACCGGCTGGACCGACGACTGGTACAAGCAGCTCGGCAACGGCCAGATCGCCACGATGGTCACCGGCGCCTGGATGCCCGGCAACCTGATGGCCAGCGTGCCGGACGCAAAGGGTGACTGGCGCGTCGCCCCGATGCCGACCTACGACGGCGGCCAGGCCCAGACCGCCAGCAACGGCGGCAGCTCGCAGGTCGTCATGAAGCAGTCGAAGAACCCGGCCCTCGCCGCCGGCTTCCTGAAGTGGCTGAACTCGTCGGAGGAGTCCACGAAGGTCTTCATGCAGTCCGGCGGCTTCCCGTCGACGACCGCTGACCTGAACTCGAGCTCGTTCCTGGACGAGAAGCCGGAGTACTTCGGTGGCCAGGAGATCAACAAGGTCCTCGTCGACGCCTCGAAGTCCTCGGCGAACGACTTCACCTACCTGCCGTACCAGGTCTACGCGAACAGCGTCTACGCCGACACCGTCGGGCAGTCCTACCAGAACGGCACTTCGCTCGAGGGCGGTCTGGAGGCCTGGCAGAAGGCACTCGTGAAGTACGGCAAGGACCAGGGCTTCACGGTCGAGAGCAAGTAACACCCGCGTTCCCCACACCCCGGGGCCGTGCGGACACCACGTCCGCACGGCCCCGTCGTACGAGAGAGACACACCATGCGCTTCGCCATCGGCGACTCCGACTTCCTGCTCGACGGCGAGCCGCACCGGGTCCTGTCCGGCGCGATCCACTACTTCCGCGTGCACCCGGACCTCTGGCAGGACCGGATCCGCAAGGCGAAGCTGATGGGCCTCAACACCATCGAGACCTACGTCGCCTGGAACGCCCACGCGCCGCGTCCCGGTGTGTTCGACCTGACCGGCGGCCTCGACCTGGGCCGGTTCCTCGACCTGGTCGCCGCCGAGGGCATGCACGCCATCGTCCGCCCCGGGCCCTACATCTGCGCCGAGTGGTCGAACGGCGGCCTGCCCTACTGGCTCTTCGCCGACGGCACCGGCGGCGTCCGGCGGAACGAGCCGGGCTTCCTCGCCGCCGTGCAGGAGTACCTCGAGCACCTCGCGCCGGTGCTCGTTCCGCGCCAGATCGACCAGGGCGGCCCGATCGTGCTCGTGCAGGTCGAGAACGAGTACGGCGCCTACGGCTCGGACGCGTCCTACCTGCGGGCGCTCGAGGAGATGCACCGGGCCATCGGTCTGACCGTCCCGTTCACGAGCGTCGACCAGCCGATGGACTCGATGCTCGAGGACGGCTCGCTGCCCTCGCTGCACAAGACCGGCTCCTTCGGGTCCCGCTCCACGGAGCGTCTCGCGCGCCTCCGCCAGGCGCAGCCGACCGGCCCGCTCATGTGCTCGGAGTTCTGGGACGGCTGGTTCGACAGCTGGGGCGAGCACCACCACACCACCCCGGCGTCCGCGTCGGCGTCGGACCTCGACGACCTGCTCGCCGCCGGCGGCTCCGTCAACATCTACATGTTCCACGGCGGCTCGAACTTCGGCTTCACCAACGGCGCGAACGACAAGGGCGTGTACCGGCCGATCGCGACGTCGTACGACTACGACGCCCCGCTCGACGAGGCCGGTCGTCCGACGGCGAAGTTCCACGCGTTCCGCGCGGTCATCGAGCGCTACGCACCCGTCCCGCCGCTGCCCGAGTCGATGCGGGAGGGTGGGTCGGGCCGCCTTGGATCGTATGATCGTTCGAGCGGCCGGGAGCCGCGGGTCACCCCCGCCACGGACCTCGCGGTCCGCCTGGACCGCGTCGCGTCGCTCCGCTCCCTGCTGCCCACGCTCACCGACTGGTCGACGCACGACGAGCCGCCGACCTTCGACGCCCTCGGCGCCGCGAGCGGCTTCGTGCTGTACCGCACCGAGGTCGACCTGCCGGACGGCGGCGTCCTGACCGTCGGCACCGAGGTCCGCGACCGTGCGGTCGTCTCGGTGGACGGGGTCGTCGTCGGCGTCCTCGAGCGCGAGCACCACGACCGGGCGATCGCGCTCCCGCCGGTCACCGGCACGCTCGAGCTCCTCGTCGAGGACCAGGGGCGCGTCGACTACGGCCCCCGCATCGGCGAGCCGAAGGGCCTGATCGGCGGCGTGGCCGTCGACGGTGTGCCGCTCGCCCGGTGGTCGGCGTCACCGCTCGCGCTCGACCCGATCGCACCGGCGGCCGTCGACCAGCTCGCGGCGCTGGTACCCACCGACGGTGACGTGCTGGCCGGGCCCGTGCTCGCCGCCGGGTCGTTCGACCTGACGTCCACCGAGGACCGCTACCTGTCGCTCGACGGCTTCCGCAAGGGTGTCGCCTGGGTGAACGGGTTCTGCCTCGGGCGGTACTGGTCGCGCGGGCCGCAGCAGACGCTGGCCGTGCCGGGGCCGGTGCTCCGTGCCGGTCGGAACGAGGTCGTCGTGTTCGAGCTGCACGCCTCGGCGTCCCGCACGGTCTGCATGCTGCTCGAGCCCGACCTGGGACACACCGAGGCGTAGCGGGCAGGGTCAGGCGTCGAGGGCGTCGAGGGCGTCGAGGGCGTCGAGGGCGTCGAGGTCGGCCAGGGCGCGCTCGGCGTCGGCGATCCGGTCGGCTTCGGGGCGGGTCCACCACTCGGGGCCGCGCTCGCCGAGCCCGTGCTTCGCCAGGCCGTTCCGGTGCCGGGCGGCGGCGAGGGCGTCCTCGTCGCCGGCGCGCTTCGCCTGCCGCACGGCGTTGCGCCCGCGGCCGAGGTGCGAGCGCAGTGCCGCGGCGACCTCCTCGGGCAACGCGGGGTCGGTGCGACGCCACCGGCGGCCGTCCACGACGAAGAAGTGGTCGTCGGGCTCGGCGGTCATGCTCCCGAGTCTGCACCGTCGGTGGTCGGCGGTAGACAGGTGTCGATGACGGAACCACGCGTGCGACCCATGCTCGACGTCAAGCGGATCTACGCCGAGGATGCTGCCCTCGAGCTCCCGCGCGGGCAGGAGGTCCTCGGGCGCTGGCCGGACGCCGAGATCGTGCCGGTCGCCTCGCACTGGAACATCCCCGAGGTCCACGGCGACGAGCGCAACGTGCAGCGCTGGGTGCGGATCAAGACCGAGGCGCTCGTGCTCGGCGTGAAGAAGTCGCTCGTCACCCGACCGAACGGGCGCTCCGCCGACTTCATCGCCCCGTCGACGGCGAACGGGTGCGCGATGGCGTGCGCCTACTGCTACGTGCCGCGGCGCAAGGGGTACTCGAACCCGGTGACGGTGTTCGCGAACATCGAGCAGATCACGAAGCACGTGGCGCGCAACATCGCGAAGCAGGGGCCGAAGACCGAGCCGAACCAGTGCGACCCGGACGCCTGGGTCTA
Organism: Curtobacterium sp. NPDC088465; assembly: GCF_044753165.1. Lineage (NCBI taxonomy): Bacteria > Bacillati > Actinomycetota > Actinomycetes > Micrococcales > Microbacteriaceae > Curtobacterium > Curtobacterium sp. NPDC088465. The sequence goes on from NZ_JBIVMR010000003.1 coordinate 199,316, forward strand.
CGACATCGGCGAGAACAGCGACTGCTCGGTCGACGCGCTGATCAGCGACAATGTGCGCGACCTCTGCGACCTCTTCCGGATGACGCCCACCGCGAAGGCGTCCTTCGCGACGAAGTACGTCAACCGCGAGCTGCTCGACTGGGACCCGATGGGCCGCACGCGCATCCGGTTCTCGCTCATGCCGCACGAGACCGCGAAGGTCACCGACATCCGCACGAGCCCGATCGCCGAGCGGATCGCCGCGGTGAACGACTTCGTGGACGCCGGGTACGAGGTGCACCTCAACTTCTCGCCCGTGATCCTGACGCCGACGTGGGAGTCGGACTGGGCCGAGCTGCTGCGCCAGGTCGACGACGTGCTGTCTCCCGCGGCCAAGGCGCAGCTCGCGGCCGAGGTGATCTTCCTGACGCACAACCAGCCCCTGCACGAGGTCAACCTCGGGTGGCACCCGAAGGCCGAGGACCTGCTCTGGCGTCCCGACCTGCAGGAGCAGAAGGTGTCGCAGAACGGTGCGGTCAACGTGCGCTACCGGTCAGGCATGAAGGGGCAGCTCGTCGAGCGGTTCCGTGAGCTGGTGGCGGAACACCTGCCGTCCTGCCGCATCCGGTACGCCTTCTAGGCACCTCGCCCCGGAACGACGAACGCCCGCACCGCTCGAGCGGTACGGGCGTCAGAGCGCGAGGCTCACTTGCCGTCGAACGCGTCCTTGGCCTTCTCCTTGTCGAGGCGACCCTCGCCCATGACCTGGTCCTTCTGGCCCTGGTGCGTGAGCTCGGCGTCGTCGGTCTTCTTGCCGACGGCCTCCTCGACCTTGCCGGCGACCTTCTGGGTGACGTCCTTGGCCTTGTCTCCGAGCGACATGGTGTCTTCCTTCCTCCGGGAACCGCCGAGGGCTCCCGGCGTCTGTGGAACCGAGACAACCAGGGCGTCGGCGCCGACTCGCGGCCCGGTCGGAGGTTCGTGTACCCCGACCGGGTCGGCCGGGGTACGCCTACGGGACGAGCCGCTCGGCGCGGTAGCGGTCGAACAGGTCGGTGAAGGCCCGCTCGGTCCGGCGGAAGGCGGTGAAGCCCGCCTCGCGGCTCTTGCCCATGTCGGTCACGACCTCCATCGCCCGGCCGAGGTCGGCGTCGGTGTGCCACCACGAGGCCAGCCGGGTGATGTCCGACTCGACCAGTCCGTACCGCTCGGCGATGCCGGCCCATGCACCCTCGTGCGGAGCCATCTGTTCCTCGAGCGGTCGAGGACGGTCCTGGTAGCCGACGACCCGATCCGGGTCGACGCCGAGGTGTGCGGCGAGACGCGGCCACATCCACCGCCACCGGAACACGTCACCGTTCACGACGTTGAACGGCTCGTCCGCACCCTCGGGGCTGGTGGCTGCCCAGACCATGTGCTCGGCGAGGATGCCGGCGTCGGTCATGTCGGTCAGCCCGTTCCACTGCGCCTCGCTGCCCGGGAACACGAAGTCCAGGCCGAGCTCCTTCGCGAGGGTGGCCTGCACGGCGATGGTCAGGCCCATGTTCATGGCGTTGCCGACGGCGTACCCGATGACGGTGTGCGAGCGGTGCACCGACCACGTGAACCCCTGGCGCTCGGCTGCGGCGAAGAGCTCGTCCTCCTGCGCGTAGTAGAAGTTCGGGGTGTCGAGCCGCGGCTCCTCCTCGTGGAAGGGCGTGTCCGGCATCTCGCCCGCCGCGTACGCCTCGAACGGGCCGAGGTAGTGCTTCAGCCCGGTCACCAGGGCGACGTGGGCGAGCGGCGCGTGGGACAGCGCGGCGAGCAGGTCGCGGACCATGCCGCCGTTCACGCGGATGTTCTCGGCCTCGGTCTCCTGGCGCTGCCACGCGGTGAAGAACACGTGCGTGGGCCGCTCGTCGGCGAGGGCCGCCGTCAGCGAGTCCGGGTCGCGGAGGTCGGCGGCGACGGTCCGGACACCGTCGCGCGCGAGCGGGCGGCGCGAGAGTGCGGTCACGTCCCACCCGAGACCGAGCAGGTGGTCGACGAGGGCGGAGCCGGTGATGCCGCTGGCACCCACGACGAGGGCTTCGGGGCGGGCGGGGGTCGGTTCTGTGGTGGTCGTCATCGTCGGGTGCAACGCGCGCCGACGACAGGTGTTCCCTACCGGGGGCGTCGGATCCGGATCGGACCCTTCGCCGTGGACGGGTCGACCACGCTGCCGTGCTGGGTGATCTCGACCTCACCCCGTGCGACCATGCGACGTGCTGCCCGTCGGGCGGGCTCCATCAGGGGTCGCCAGTCGTCGGGCGCGAGGGACCGCGCGACCTCGGACGGGCAGATGCTCGACGTCCGTGCACGGGCGGCGAGCAGCTCGTCGATCCGCTGCTCCAGGGCACGGTCGGTGGCGTCGACGCCGTGCTTCCGGCACGCAGCCGAGCACCACTTCGCGTCGGGGGAGGCGGACGACGGCATCCGCCGACCGCACGACGCGCAGGTCCGTTCCGCGTGCGCCTCCTGCGATGCCGAGGCGTCCGCAGCGGTCCTGATCGCTCGTCCCATGCGCACCATCCTGGTCCTGCGGTCCGACACGACCCACAGCACAGGCTCGGCTGGCACGATCGGACCGGTGGAGCCCGAACCGAACGTCCCCCGCCCGCACGGATCCGCCTGGGTCGAGCACGCGATGTGGTGGCACGTCTACCCGCTCGGCGCGGTCGGCGCCGAGGTCCGTCCGACGACGCCAGTCGACGACCGTCCGGTCGAGCACCGGCTCCAGCGGCTCGTGCCCTGGCTCGACCACGTCGTCGCCCTCGGGCTGAACGGCCTGCTGCTCGGGCCGGTCTTCGCGAGCTCGACGCACGGGTACGACACCGTCGACCACTTCCGGGTCGACCCCCGACTCGGCGACGAGGCCGACCTCGTCGCGCTGGTCGGGGCCGCCCACGAGCGCGGTGTCCGGGTCGTGCTCGACGGCGTGTTCAACCACGTCGGGCGCGAGCACCCCGCCTTCCGTGCGCTCGAGGAACAGGGCCCGGACGCCCCGACCGCGGAGCTCTTCGCGGTCGAACGGTCCGGTTGGCAGGCAGGGGACCCCGTGCCGGTCCGCGACTTCGAGGGGCACGACATCCTCGTCGCGCTCGACCACGAGGGCCGCGCCGCCGAGGACCTGGTGGTCGAGGTGATGACCTACTGGCTCGCCCGCGGGGTCGACGGTTGGCGGCTCGACGCCGCGTACGCCGTGCCGCCGTCGTTCTGGGCACGGGTGCTGCCGCGGGTGCGCGAGCAGTACCCCGACGCCTGGTTCAGCGGCGAGGTCATCCACGGTGACGCAGCTGCGATCGTCGCGGCGTCGACGATGGACTCCACCACGCAGTACGAGCTGTGGCAGGCGGTCTGGCACGGGATCGCCGACCGGAACTGCTTCGAGCTGGCACACGCCGTGGAGCGGCACGATGCCCTGCTCGCGACGTTCGTCCCCACCACGTTCGTCGGCAACCACGACGTGACGCGGATCGCGAGCGCGGTGGGGGAGCGGTTCGCCGGGCACGCCGCCGCGGTGCTGTTCACCGTGGCCGGCACCCCCGTGGTCTACGCGGGGGACGAGTACGGCTGGACCGGGGTCAAGGAGGAACGCGAGGGTGGCGACGACGCCGTCCGTCCGGAGCTGCCCGCGATGCCGCCCGAGCCGGACGACCTGACCCACGCGCACGAGGCCCTCGTCGCCCTGCGTCGGCGGAACCCCTGGCTGCACCGGGCGCACACCGACGTCGTCCACCTGACCAACACGGCCGTGGTCCTGCGCACCGCGACGGCCGACGCCGCGGTGGTGACCGCCCTGAACCTGGCCGACGACCCGGTGGAGGTGCCCGCGGCCGACGCGACACGGGTCGAGGCGGGCGGGGGCGACCTGCGGGACGGCACCCTGCGCCTCCCGGCCGCCGCCTGGGCCGTCCTGACCGCCTGACGCTTCCGCGTACAGAACGAGGCTCGGGCCGGCGGACGGTTCCGCGGTCCCACGACCACGGAACTGTCCGCCGACCCGAGCCTCGGCGAAGGGGGATCGACCGCTACTTGCGGGCGGACGCCGCCCGGCGCTTGTTGAACACGTCGAACGCGACGGCGGCGAGCAGCACCAGGCCCTTGATGAGGGACTGGAACTCGGTGCCGACACCGAGGATCGACATGCCGTTGTTCAGGATGCCGATGATGAGACCACCGACGATCGCACCCGGCACCGTGCCGATGCCGCCGGTGACGGCGGCGCCACCGATGAACACGGCCGCGATGGCGTCGAGCTCGAAGCCGTTGCCGGCACCCGGGGCGGCCAGGTTGAGCTGGCCCGTGAAGACCACGCCCGCCAGGGCCGCGATGACGCCCATGTTCACGAAGAGCAGGAACGTGACGCGCTTGGTCTTGACGCCGGACAGCTGCGCGGCGAGGGCGTTGCCACCGATCGCGTACACGTGGCGACCGAACACCGAGCTGCGCATGACGACCGAGTAGACGACCACGAGCAGACCGAGGACGACGAGCACGATCGGGGTGCCGTTGTAGCTGGCGAGGAGCAGCGCCACGTAGATCACGAGCGCGGCGCCGAAGGCCGTCTTCACGATGAACCAGGCGAACGGCTCGCTCTCGAGCTGGTACTTGCGACGCGTGATGCGGCCCCGGAAGGCCGAGATCACCATGACGGCGGCGGCCGCGATGCCGAGGATCATCGTGAGCGGCTCGTAGCCCGTGGTGCCGAACGACGGCAGGAAGCCGGAGCCGAGCGAGCGGAAGCCCTCCGGGAAGGGCGAGATCTGCTGGTTCTGCAGCACGATCTGGGTGGCGCCGCGGAACGCGAGCATGCCGGCGAGCGTCACGATGAACGCCGGGATGCCGAAGTACGCGATCCAGAAGCCCTGCCAGGCACCGACGAGGGCGCCGACGACCAGGCAGAGGAGCGCCGCGACCGGCCAGGGGAGGCCCCACTGGGTGATCATGACGCCCGCCATCGCACCGCTGAAGGCGACGACCGACCCGACGGACAGGTCGATGTGGCCGGCGATGATCACCATGACCATGCCGATCGCCAGGATCAGGATGTAGCTGTTCTGGACGATGATGTTCGAGACGTTGATCGGGGCCAGCGTGATGCCGTTCGTCGCCACCTGGAAGAAGATGACGATGACGATCAGCGCGATGAACAGGCCGATCTGTCGGAGCTGCCCGGTGAGGTAGCCGGCGGCGGACTTAAGCGCGTTCATTGACTGGGGTCTCCCGTTCCTGGGTCATGTACTGCATGAGGACCTCTGGCGTGGCCTCGGAGCGGGGCACGTCAGCGGTGATCGTGCCCTCGGAGAGTGTGTAGATGCGGTCGCAGATCCCGAGCAGCTCGGGCAGCTCGGACGAGATCACGATGACGCCCTTGCCCTGGTCGGCCAGGTCGTTGATGAGCGTGTAGATCTCGTACTTCGCGCCGACGTCGATGCCGCGGGTCGGTTCGTCGAGGATGAGCACGTCCGGGTCGGCGTACATCCACTTCGACAGGACGACCTTCTGCTGGTTGCCGCCGGAGAGCTTGCCCGTCACGGCGTCGACGTTCGGCGCCTTGATGTTCATGCTCTTCAGGAAGCCGCCGGCGACGGTGGTCTCCTTCGAGGCGTTCACGAAACCCCAGTCGGCGAGCTTGCCCAGTGCCGAGCCGGAGATGTTCCGCTTGATGTCGTCGATGAGGTTGAGGCCGTACCGCTTGCGGTCCTCGGTGGCGTAGGCGATGCCGTTGTCGATCGCCCGGGTCACCGTGTTCGTCTTGATCGGCACCCCGCGCTTGTAGACGGTGCCGGAGATGCCGGTGCCGTACGAGTGCCCGAAGACGCTCATCGCGAGCTCGGTGCGGCCGGCGCCCATGAGGCCGGCGATGCCGACGACCTCGCCCGCGCGGACGTTCAGGTTCACCTGGTGGATGATCTCGCGGGAGCCGTCGAGCGGGTGGTGGACGGTCCAGTCCTCGATGCGCAGGAGCTCCTCGCCGATCTTCGGCTCGCGCTCCGGGTAGCGGCTGGACAGGTCGCGACCGACCATGCCGCGGATGATCCGGTCCTCGGAGACGTCGTCGGCGTGCATGTCGAGCGTCTCGATGGTCTTGCCGTCGCGGATGATCGTGACCTTGTCCGCGATCGCCTTGATCTCGTTGAGCTTGTGGCTGATGATGATCGCCGTCATGCCCTCGGCCTGCAGTGAGCGGATGAGCTCGAGCAGGTGCTCCGAGTCGTCGTCGTTCAGCGCGGCGGTCGGCTCGTCGAGGATGAGGAGCCGGACCTCCTTCGAGAGCGCCTTCGCGATCTCGACGAGCTGCTGCTTGCCGACACCGATGTCCGTGACCTTGGTGACCGGGTTGTCCCTGAGTCCGACGCGCTTGAGCAGCGCCGCCGCCTCGAGGTTCGTCTGGTTCCAGTCGATGAGCCCGCCCTTGACGCGCTCGTTGCCGAGGAAGATGTTCTCGGCGATCGACAGGAACGGGCTGAGGGCGAGCTCCTGGTGGATGATCACCACGCCCGCCTTCTCGGAGCCGTTGATGTCACCGAACTGCACCGGCTTGCCGTCGAGCAGGATCTCGCCGTCGAAGGAGCCGTGCGGGTAGACGCCCGACAGCACCTTCATCAGGGTCGACTTGCCGGCGCCGTTCTCGCCGCAGATCGCGTGGACCTGACCGCGCTCGACCTCGATCGAGACGCCCTGGAGCGCCTTCACACCGGGGAAGGTCTTGGTGATGTCCCGCATCTCGAGGATGGTGTCCGCCATGTGGACCGCCTTTCCGTCGTCCGCGCCTGGGCGCGGGTGGAGACGGACTGGAGGCGCGGTGCGGGGGTGCACCGCGCCTCCAGTCCTGTGGATGGTTGCGTCCTACTTGAGGTCGGCTTCGGTGTAGTACCCGCTGTCGACGAGGACCTCCTTGTAGTTGGCCTTCGTCACCACCGTGGGCTGGAACAGGTAGGTCGGGACGACCTTGACCTTGTTGTCGTAGCTCTTGGTGTCGTTGACCTCGGGGGTCTTGCCGGAGAGCAGGTCCTCGGCCATCGTCACGGACTGCTTCGCGAGCTTGCGGGTGTCCTTGTAGATGGTGGAGTACTGCTGGCCCGCGATGATCGACTTGACCGAGGCGGCCTCGGCGTCCTGGCCGGTCACGATCGGCAGCGGACGGTCACCCGAGCCGTAGCCGGCGCCCTGGAGGGCCGAGATGATGCCGATCGACATGCCGTCGTAGGGCGAGAGCACGCCGTCGAGCTTCGTGCCGCCGGAGTACGTCGACGCGACGAGGTTCTGCATGCGGGCCTTGGCGGTCGCCGGGTCCCACTGCTGCGTGGCGGCCTGCGAGAGCTGGTCCTGGCCGGAGCCGATCTTCAGCGTGCCGTCCTCGAGGTACGGCTTGAGGGTGTCCATCGCGCCGTTGAAGAAGAACCCGGCGTTGTTGTCGTCGAGCGAGCCGGCGAAGACCTCGATGTTGAAGGGGCCCTTCTTGCCGGTCTTCTCGCCCTTGTCGTCCAGCACGCCGAGCCCCGTGAGGAGCGAGGTGGCCTGGTCGACGCCGACCTTGTAGTTGTCGAACGACACGTAGTAGTCGACGTTCTTGTTGCCGGTGAGCAGGCGGTCGTACGAGATGACCTTGATGCCGGCCTTGGCGGCGGCGTCGAGCTGGTCGGAGAGTGCACCACCGTCGATCGACGCGATGATCAGGACCTTCGCGCCCTTGGTGATCATGTTGCTGACCTGCTGGGCCTGCTGCTGGACCTTGTTGTCGCCGTACTCGAGGTCGACCTTGTAGCCGGCCTTCTCGAGGTCGCTCTTGACGGCGTTGCCGTCCTTGATCCACCGCTCGGAGACCTTGGTCGGCATCGCGACGCCGACGAGGGCGCCCTTGTTGCCGTCCGCGGTGTCGCCGCCGCCCTCGGTGGACGCACGGCCGCCGGCCGAGCATGCTGCCAGGGAGAACGCGATGCCGAGGGCCGCGACCCCCGCGATGATCCTGCGCTTCATCATCGAAGTACCTCTGTTCCTCTCGCGTCGTCCTCGACGCGCTCGGGTGCTGGGGCTGCTGTGCCCCGTGGGATGTGCTCGTGTGAGCGCTCACATACTGAGGGTTCCGTACCGGGGTGTCAACTCGTCGTGACCGTTCCGAGATGTTGTTGCGCCGAGCGGACCGGACGCTACGCTCGGCCACGTGACGACAACGACCGCGCTCGGGGGTCCCGGCGGCAGACGCCGGAAGGCCCCGACGATCTTCGACGTCGCCGAGCGCGCCGGGGTCTCCCACCAGACCGTCTCCCGCGTGATCAACGGCGATCCGACCGTCCGCGACGCCTACCGGTCGCAGGTCACCGACGCCGTCGCCGAGCTCGGCTACCGGCCGCGTGCCGCCGCCCGCGCCCTCGCCGGCGGACGCAGTCGCGCGCTCGGCATCATCACCGCGGGCGACGCGCTGTACGGACCGTCGAGCACCGCGGTCGGCTTCGAGCGTGCCGCGCGGTCGGCCGGGTACCACGTGCTGCTCTCGACGCTGCCGGACGACCCGCGCCCCGTGGACCTGTCCGGGGCGCTCACCACGCTGCTCGCGCAGGACGTCGCCGCGATCGTGCTGGTCGCCGCCGACAACCGCGTGCTCGACGCGCTCGCGTCGCTGACGATCCCGGTCACCGTGCCGGTCGTCGTCGCGAACGCCGTGCAGCGCGACGCCGTCCGGACCCCGGCGGCACGCAGTGTCGCCGCCGTCGCGATCGACCAGGCCGCGGGCACCACCCTCGTGATGGAGCACCTGTTCGCCCGGGGGCACCGCCGGGTCGTGCACATCGCCGGGCCCGCGGTGTCCCAGGAGTCCGAGGTCCGCCGGGAGACCTACGGGCGGATCATGCGCGACGCCGGACTCGAACCGGTCGTGCTCGACGGCGACTGGACCCCGGCGAGCGGCTTCGCGGCGGCGCGGACGATCGACGTGCACGCGGTCGACGCGGTCTTCGCCGGCAACGACCAGATGGCGCTCGGGGTGCTGCACGCCTTCGCCGACGAGGGACTCCGCGTGCCGGACGACATCGCCGTGGTGGGGTTCGACGACATCCCCGAGGCCGCGCACTTCACCCCGCCGCTCACCACCGTGCGCCAGGACTTCATGGCGATGGGGCAGCGGGTGCTCGAGGCGGTCCGGGCCGTCGTCGAGGGGGAGCCCCTCGACGAGACGCTGCTGCTGCCCGAGCTCGTGGTGCGGCGCTCCGCCTGAGCGGCGGCGCCGGTCGTCCCGGTCGCACGACGTGCCGCCAGCGGTCGTCCCGGTCGCACGACGTGCCGTCCGTCGCGCGGACGGACGGCACGTCGTGCGACCTGGGCGGTGCCGCGCTCAGTGGGCGAGCGGCAGCCAGACGCGCATCGGTGCGGGGCCGCGGTTCGCCCAGGCGTAGTACGGCACGGCGGTCGCGGTGACGGCCTGGAGGCCGGTGGTCGCGTCGGCGGGACCGGCCGTGGTCGCGGAGCCGGCCGCGTCGGTGACGGGGGTCGCCCCGGCGGGACCGGCCGCGGTCGCGGAGCCGGCCGCTTCGGTCACGGGGGTGGCGTCGGCGGGGTGCGTCGCGCCTCCCGTCCGCTCCAGCCGTCGGTACGGCCACGCCGCCTGCTCGTGCCGCGCCGGAGCGTGCCCGGCGACGCGCAGCGTGACGACGCCGTCGAGCAGGTCGTCGCGGCGCTCCTCGGTTACCGGCGCGCTCGCGTCGACCGTCAGGTCGTCGACCGTGAAGCCCTGCTGGTCCGCCTGCTCGACGGCGTAGACGAGCGGCCCGCGCTCGATCGCCACCTGGCCCCGTGCCGCGTCGATGCGGGGATCCGCCACGTAGCGGTGCGGCGTCGTGTCGAAGGCGAGCTCGACGGTGTCACCGGCCGTCCACGCGCGCTCGACCACGTGCAGGGTGCCGGGCTCCGGGGTCGCGGTGCCGTCGGGGGTGGTCACGGTGGTGGTGTCCGACCACGCCGGGATGCGGAGTCCGAGCGCCAGGGGGCCGTCCTCGGTCACCGTGACGACCACGCGGCCGTCGTGCGGGTAGCCGGTCGCGACGCGGACGGGGCCGAGGTCGGCGTCCGCGTACTGGTGGACCTGCAGGCCGCCGTCGGTCGCCGTCGCCAGGTACCCGTCGAGGCTCGCGAACGTGCGCATGATGTTCGGCGGGCAGCAGGCGCAGTCGAACCAGCCGCGACGTCCGTGGGCGGGGGAGCGGTTCTCGTCCTGGTGCGCGCCGTCGCGGTGCTGCAGCGGGTTGACGTAGAAGTACTCGGTGCCGGCGAGGCTCACGCCGGGCAGGAACGCGTTGTAGAGCAGGCGCTCGATCGCATCGGCGTACACGGGCTTCCCCGTCGCGAGCAGCAGCCGCCACGCCCACTGGATGCCGCCGATGGCCGCGCACGTCTCGGCGTAGCCGCGGTCCGTCGGGAGCTCGTACGGGTCGCCGAACGCCTCCCAGTCCCAGCGGGCGCCGAGGCCGCCGGTGATGAACGCCTTCGTGGCCGTCATGTCCGCGAACTGGCGCTCGCTCGCCGTGAGGAGCTCGGTGTCGCCGGTCTCGATCGCGACGTCCACGGCACCGGCGGCCAGGTAGACGGCGCGGACGGCGTGGCCCTCGACGGTGGTGGCCTCGCGGACGGGGACCCGGTCGGAGAAGTACGTCGGCTCGCCGCCGGCGCGCTCGATGATGCCGCGCCCGCGGGCGTCGACGAACCAGTGCGCCAGGTCGAGGTAGGCGCGGGTGCCGGTCTCGCGGTACAGCTCGACGAGCCCCATCTCGACGACGGGGTGGCCGTCGACGTCCTGGGTGCGGTCGTCACCCGGGCCGAACGTCCGGACGAGGTGGTCGGCGTTCCGCACGGCCACCTCGAGCAGGCCGGTGTCACCCGTGGCGCGGTGCTGCGCGACCGCGGCCTGGTACAGGTGCCCGGCGCAGTACATCTCGTGGCTCCACTTCAGGTCGACGTACCGCTCGCCCCCGCCCCGGACCTGCTGCACCGAGTCGAGGTAGCCGTCCTCCGCCTGCGCCCTGGCGTAGAGCGCCGTCACCTCGCGCTGCAGCTCGAGCAGGTCGTCGGCCGGGGCCCGGCCGTACTCCCACGCAACGGCCTCGAGCCACTTCGTCACGTCGGAGTCCATGAAGATCGGCCCGACCGCCTCTCCCTGCTCGTCGCCCGCGGCGATGCGCAGGTTCCGGAAGTTCCCTGCGTCGCGGAGGCGCTCGTACCCGCTGCGGACGGCGTCGCGACCGTTGCGGTCCTGTCGCAGCGCCCAGAAGCCCCCGGTGATGCGCGCATCGCCGGTGGGGAGCGGGCGGGACGCCAGGTGCGCACCTGCGGTCGGGAGGACCGGGGTCGCGGTCCGCGCCCCGCGTCCCGTCGCGGGGGTGGCCGTCGGGGTTCCGGTCGTGGTGGTCATGGCGCCTCCTTGCGTCTGACTGGCGGCCGTCCGTACGGAAAGCGCTTTCCGGGACGACCGTACGACAGGTGGTGCGGCAGCACAAGAGCGCAGTCGCCTAGGATCAGCGCGGGCTCGGTCGTCCGGGCCCCCGCCGGAAAGGACGTTGCCGTGGCCACGGACCGCAGAGCCCGACTCGCTCGCATCAGCGACGTCGCAGCGCTCGCCGGGGTGTCCATCGGGACGGCGTCGAAGGCGCTGAACGACACCGGGCAGCTGCGCGACGAGACCCGGGCGCGGGTGAAGGACGCGGCGGAGAAGCTCGGGTTCGTCGGCGACGCACGTGCCCGTGCGCTGTCCTCCGGCCGGACGTGGACGGTCGGCATGGTGACGACCGACTCGTTCGGACGGTTCACGATGCCGGTGCTGCTCGGGGCCGAGGACGCCCTGTCCGCCGGCGAGGTGATGGTCCTGGTCGCCGACACCCGCGACGACCACGTGCGCGAGGCCCACTACCTCCGGTCGCTCGTCGCCCGCGGCGTCGACGGCATCATCGTCACCGGCCGCTCCGCCGATGCCCGGCCGCCGATCGAGGTGCCGGTCCCGGTGCCCGTCGTCTACGCGCTGACCCCGTCCACCGACCCCGCGGACGTCTCGATCACGCTCGACGACCCCGCCGGCGCTGCTGCTGCGGCGGCGCACCTGGTCGGACTCGGGCGGCAGCGGGTCGCCGTCGTCACGGGCCCGCAGGACGCGCGGTCGGCGGTCGACCGGGCGCGCGGGGCTGCCCCGGTGCTCGGTGACCGGATGGTGGGCGCTCCGATGCACGGGGAGTGGTCCGAGCGCTGGGGGCGGCAGGCCGTCGACCTGCTCGACCGGGAGCCGTCCGCGGTGGACGCGGTGCTGTGCGGGAACGACCAGATCGCCCGTGGCGTGTGCGACCGACTGCGGGAGACCGGGCGGTCGGTGCCGGGGGACGTCGCGGTGACCGGGTACGACGACTGGGACGTGGTGGCGCTCGCGTCGCGGCCTCCGCTGACCACCGTCGACATGCGGCTCGACGAGCTCGGTCGCATCGCGGGCCGGGCGCTGCTCGAGCTCGTGTCCGGCGGGAGTCCGGTCTCGACGGCCGTCACCCCGTCGCTCGTCGTCCGCGAGAGCACCCTCGGCGCGTAGTCCGGCGGCCGGGCGCCGGGCGCCGGGCGCCGGGCGCCGGGCGCCGGGCGCCGGGCGCCGGGCGGCGGGCGGGGGTGCCCGGCTGCGCGAGCGGGCACGACCTGCCACGGGGTTGCCGCCGAGCGGGCACGACCTGCCGCGGGGTTGCCGCCGAGCGGGCGAGATGTGTCGGCGAGGGGGGCCGAGGGTGACAGATCGTGCCCGCTCGGTGGGGCTCGGCACGGCTCGGTGGGGCTCGGTACGGCTCGGTGGAGAGAGCAGCCTCGCTGCGCGAGCGGGCACGACCTGCCGCGGGGGTGCCGCCGAGCGGGCGAGTTGTGTCGGCGCGGGATGCCGAGCGTGACAGATCGTGCCCGCTCGGCGCTGGGAGCAGCGGGAGGAGCGGGCGGGAGCGGGCGGGAGCCCGGCGCGCGCGAGCAGGGCGGCGCGCCGATGCGTTGCAGGCGTGAGCGCTCACGTGCCAGGATGTGAGCGCTCACGCAGGACGACGAGGTCTCGGGAGGACACATGAGCGACGACCGCCGGCAGCAGGTCGAGGACGGCCGCACGACACTCGGCATCGAGCTCGGCTCCACCCGGATCAAGGCCGTGCTCGTCGACGAGCAGCTCCGACCGATCGCGAGCGGCTCCCACGAGTGGGAGAACGAGTACGTCGACGGGCGGTGGACCTACCCGCTGGTCGCCGTCGAGACCGGTGTCCGCGCGGCCTACGCCGACCTGGTCGCCGACGTCGAGCGGCAGTTCGGCGTCCGCCCGACGGCGTTCCGCGCGGCGGGCGTCTCGGCGATGATGCACGGCTACCTGGCGTTCGACGAGGACGGCGAGCTCCTCGTCCCGTTCCGCACCTGGCGCAACACCTCGACCGGTCCGGCCGCCGAGCAGCTGAGCGCCGCGCTCGACTTCAACGTCCCGCAGCGCTGGTCGGTCGCGCACCTGTACCAGGCCGTGCTCGACGACGAGTCGCACGTCGCCCAGCTGGCCGGCGTCACGACGCTCGCCGGGTACGTGCACCGCATGCTCACGGGCCGCGACGTCCTCGGCGTCGGCGACGCGAGCGGCATGTTCCCGATCGAGTCCGGCCCGGTCGAGAGCGCCCCGGGGGAGCCCGGTCGCCGCGACTACGACGCGTCGATGCTCGCCGCCACGCAGGACCTGCTCGGCGACCGCGTCCCGGACCTCCGCGCCCTGCTCCCCGAGGTGCTCGTCGCGGGTGAGGACGCGGGCGCGCTCACCCCCGAGGGAGCCACGTGGCTCGACCCCACCGGCACGCTGCAGCCCGGCGTCCCGTTCTGCCCGCCCGAGGGCGACGCCGGCACGGGCATGGTGGCCACGAACGCCGTCGCCCCGCGCACCGGCAACGTCAGCGTCGGCACGAGCATCTTCGCGATGGTCGTGCTCGAGCGGGCGCTCCGGACCCCGCACGAGGAGCTCGACGTCGTCACGACCCCGGCCGGTGACGCGGTCGCGATGGTGCACTGCAACAACGGTGCGAGCGAGATCGCCGCCTGGGCCCGTGTCTTCGGCCGGTTCGCCGAGGCCACGAGCGAACGGACCGGCAGCGCGTCGGTCCCCGTCGACGACGTCTACGCCACCCTGCTGGCCGAGGCCGCCGACGCGGACCCGGACGCCGGCGGGCTGCTCTCCTTCAACTACCTGGCCGGCGAGCCGGTCACGCACGTCGAGGACGGCCGACCGCTGCTGCTGCGCACCCCCGGCGCCCGCTTCACGCTCGGCAACCTCGTCCGCTCCGAGGTGCACGGTGCCTTCGCGACCCTCGCGATCGGCATGGACGTCCTGCACGGCGAGGAGGTCGCCGTCGACCGGATGACCGCGCACGGCGGCCTCTTCCGCACGCCGGGTGCCCCGCAGCGCCTGCTCGCCGCAGCGCTCCGCGTGCCGGTCGCCCTCGAGGAGACCGCGGGCGAGGGTGGCGCCTGGGGCATCGCGGTGCTCGCGGCGTACCTGGAGCACACCGACCGCCCGCTGGAGGACTTCCTCGCCGACACGGTGTTCCGCGGCGACGCGGTCCACGTCGCCGAGCCCGAGGACCGCGACGTCGCGGGCTTCCAGGACTACCTGGCCCGCTACCGCACGGCCCTCCCCGTGCAGGACGTCGCCGCCGCGGCGACCCGCACCAGCGTGGCGAGCGACCAGGCCGGACCGACGGACCAGGCCGCACCGACGGACCAGGCCGCACCGACGGGGCAGCCCGCACCGACCGACCAGGGCGAGCCGACCGACGTGGTCGAGGCGCGCCTCCAGACCGAGAAGGAGTCAGCCGCATGACCGGACCGATCACGGACGAGACGAGGGCAGCCGTCGCCGCGGCGCGGGAGCGCGTCGCGTCCCTGCACGGCGAGCTCGTCCGCTACGGCCTCGTCATCTGGACGGGCGGCAACGTCTCCGAGCGCGTGCCGGGCACCGACCTGTTCGTCATCAAGCCGAGCGGGGTCTCCAGCGACGACCTCACCCCGGAGAACCAGGTGGTCTGCACCCTCGACGGGCTGCCCGCCGACGGGTGGGGCAACGCGCACGGCCCGTCGTCCGACACCGCCGCGCACGCCTTCGTCTACCGGAACATGCCCGAGGTGGGCGGCGTCGTGCACACCCACTCGACGTACGCCACGGCATGGGCCGCCCGCGCCGAGGAGATCCCCTGTGTGATCACCGCGATGGCGGACGAGTTCGGCGGTCCGATCCCGGTCGGCCCGTTCGCGATCATCGGCGACGACTCCATCGGCCGCGGCATCGTCGACACCCTCGCCGGTCACCGGAGCCGCGCCGTGCTCATGCAGAACCACGGCGTCTTCACGATCGGCAAGGACGCGAAGGACGCCGTGAAGGCGGCGGTGATGTGCGAGGACGTCGCGCGCACCGTGCACATCGCGAAGCAGGGCGGGGAGCTCGTGCCGATCGCCCCCGACGACATCGATCGACTCTTCGATCGCTACCAGAACGTCTACGGACAGAACCCCGAAGGAGCCATGCGATGACGCAGGTGAACCCCCAGGCCACCCTCGACAGCTACGAGGTCTGGTTCCTCACCGGGTCGCAGGGCCTGTACGGCGAGGAGACCCTGCGCCAGGTCGAGGAGCAGAGCAAGGCCGTGCACGCGGAGCTCGCGGGTGCACTGCCCGTGAAGCTCGTGTGGAAGCCGGTGCTCAAGGACGCCGACGGCATCCGTCGCGCGCTCATCGAGGCGAGCGCCGACGACAAGGTCATCGGTGTGACGACGTGGATGCACACGTTCAGCCCGGCCAAGATGTGGATCGGTGGCCTGCAGGCGCTCACGAAGCCGCTGCTGCACCTGCACACCCAGGCGAACGTCGCGCTGCCGTGGGGCGACATCGACTTCGACTTCATGAACCTCAACCAGGCCGCGCACGGCGACCGCGAGTTCGGCTACGCGCTGGCCCGCCTCGGCGTCCGGCACGCGACCGCCGTCGGGCACGTGTCCGACCCGCGCGTGGTCTCGCGGGTGGAGAACTGGACGCGCGCCGCGGCCGGTGCGGCGGCCGTCCGCGAGCTGAAGCTGACGCGCTTCGGCGACAACATGCGCTACGTCGCCGTCACCGAGGGCGACAAGACCGAGGCGGAGATCGAGCTCGGCGTGCAGGTGAACACCTGGGCCGTGAACGAGCTGGCCGCAGCGGTGGCCGAGGCCGAGGCGGACACGGCAGCGGTCGACGAGCTCGTCGCCGTCTACGAGCGCGACTACGACGTCGACGCGTCGCTGCGGCGCGACGGCGGTGACCGTCACCAGGCGCTCCGCGACGGCGCCGCGATCGAGCTCGGCCTCCGTGCACTCCTGGAGCAGAACGGCTCCGCTGCGTTCACGACGAACTTCGAGGACCTCGGCACGCTCAAGCAGCTGCCCGGCCTCGCGGTGCAGCGGCTCATGGCCGACGGCTACGGCTTCGGCGCCGAGGGCGACTGGAAGACCGCCGTCCTCGTCCGCGCGATGAACGTCGCCGGTGCGGGCCTGCCCGGCGGTGCCTCCCTCATGGAGGACTACACGTACGACCTCACCCCGGGTGCCGAGAAGATCCTCGGCGCGCACATGCTCGAGGTCTCGCCGACGCTCACCACCGCGACGCCGACGCTCGAGATCCACCCGCTCGGCATCGGTGGCAAGGACGACCCGGTGCGCCTGGTCTTCACCGCGGACGCGGGCGAAGCCGTCGTGGTCGCCCTGTCCGACACGCGCGACGGCTTCCGCCTCACCGCGAACGTCGTCGACGTCGTCCCGCCGACCGAGTCGCTGCCGAACCTGCCGGTCGGCCGTGCCGTCTGGGAGCCGCGTCCGTCGTTCCCGGTCGCCGCGGAGGCCTGGCTCACCGCCGGCGCCGCGCACCACACCGTCATGACGACGGCCGTCGGCCTGCAGGTCGTCGAGGACCTCGCGACCATGGTCGGCACCGAGTTCCTGGTCATCGACGAGCACACCACGGCTCGCGGGTTCCGCGACGAGCTCCGCCTGCAGCAGGCGTGGCACCGTCTCGACCGCGGGTTCTAGGACCGTGACCGTGGCCACGACGACGCGCACCAACTGGGCGGGGAACGTCACCTACCGCGCCTCCGCGCTCGAGCGCCCCACCTCGGTGGCGGCGCTCCGGCAGCTCGTCGCGGCCACGCCGCGCCTGACGGCGCTCGGCTCGACGCACTCGTTCAACGAGATCGCCGACACCGACGCCGTCCAGGTCACGCTCGCCGGCCTCCCGCCGGTGCTCGAGGTCGACGCCGACCGGCGCGTGGTGCGGGTCGCCGCCGGCATGACGCACGCACAGGTGGCGGCCGGCCTGGAGGCTCGTGGCTGGGCCCTCGCGAACCTCGCCTCCCTGCCGCACATCTCGGTCGCCGGCGCGGTCGCCACCGGCACGCACGGCTCCGGCGTCCGCAACCCGTCGCTCGCGCAGGCGGTGGTCGGGCTCGAGGTCGTCCGGGCCTCCGGCGACGTCGTCCGGGTCGACGCGTCGTCGCCGGACGGCGCCCTCGACGCGCACCGGGTGGCACTCGGTGCGCTCGGCGTCGTCACCGCGGTCGAGCTCGCGATCGAGCCGACGTTCCAGGTGGCCACGACCGTGCACCTCGACCTGCCGTGGGATGCCGTCCTCGAGCACTTCGACCGGGCGGTGTCGGACGCGTACTCGGTGTCGTTGTTCACCTCGTTCGACGACCGCGGTGCCCGACAGGTCTGGACGAAGCACCGCGTCGACGAACCTGCACCGTCGGTCGACCTCGTCGCGCTCGGTGCCCGTCGGGCGGACGGGCCCGTGCACCCGGGGGAGAACGACGCCGCGAGCGTCACCGAGCAGGGCGGGGTCCCCGGGCCGTGGGCCGAGCGGCTGCCGCACTTCCGGTCGACCTTCGAGCCGTCCACCGGTGCCGAGATCCAGGCGGAGTACCTGGTCCCCGCAGAGCACGCCGTCGCCGCGCTCGATGCGCTGCGCCCGCTCGAACCGCTCTTCGCGCCGCTGCTCATCGCGGCCGAGGTCCGGACGATCGCCGCCGACACGGCATGGCTGGCGCCCTCGTCGGGACGGCAGTCGGTCGGGCTGCACTTCACCTTCCGACGGGACGCCGAGGCCGTGGCTGCCGCGGTCGAGCGGATCGAGGGTGTCCTCGCGCCCTTCGATCCCCGCCCGCACTGGGGCAAGGTCTCCGCCGCGAGCGTCGAACGCCTGCGCGAGGCGTACCCGCGCCTCGACGACTTCGCGGCGCTCGTGCGGGACCTCGACCCGACCGGGCGGTTCCGCAACGCGTTCCTGGCGCGCCTGCTGCCCTGACGCGCCTGCCGTCCTGACGCGCCTGCCGTCCTGACCGACGGGGTGCCCCTCGCCGCTGGTGGCGGCGAGGGGCACCCGCATCCTCAGCCCTTGCGGAGCAGGTCGACCAGCAGTCTGGTGGTGTTCACGAGCAAGCTCGCGCTCCCCAGCCAGAGCGCGTGACGCCTGTTCCGGCCGTCGTCGTCTCGCGACATCGAGGACCTCCTGGTGTCGTCGCCGGCGGACACGAAGAGCTTCGAGCCAGGGATGCGAAGCCGAGCGGGCTCGGCTACCATCGGTCCGAGCGCTGAGCTCGGGGATGGGTTTGCATCCCTGGCTTTCCACTCGGAAGGCGAACTGAGGCCCGGATCTGTTCCTGCAGATCCGGGCCTCGCACGTTCACCTGGCCGCGCTCCGGCGGGTGCACGGCCGAGGACACCCTCCCGAACCGTCCGGTGATGTACCACCGGATCGGGGTCGCTCGCACCGCGCGCCGCAGTCTGCGCGCCGACCGCTCCGTCGCTCCCAGCGCTCTCGGACCTGATCGGGGGTCAGCGCACTGCTCGGTCGCTGAGTGCTCACATGTGTGATCACAAAGGTTGGGGCATGGCGAACCTCAACCGGATCCTCGGCATGGCCTCGAAGGTCATCGACAAGCAGATGCAGAAGCAGCGCGCGCAGGGGAACGCCGCAGCCGGCCACCAGCAGAACCCGCACGGCACCGGGGGCGGGACCGACTGGCGTGACATCGTCCGGACTGCCGCGGACAAGCTGACGGGCGACGACCGGTCGCGACAGCAGCAGCCGGGACAGCAGCAGCCGGGACAGCAGCAGCCGGGACAGCAGCAGTACGGGCAGCCGCAGCAGCAGTACGGTCGGACCGAGCAGCACCCGGAGCAGCCGCAGGCGCACGGCGGGCACGCCGACGCGGACAAGATCGCCCTGGCGAAGTACGACTACCTGCTGCGGACGGCGAGCCCGGACCAGATCGAGCAGGTGCACCACGACGCCTTCGCGCGGCTCACCCCGGCGCAGCGGCAGCAGGTGCGGGACCGGCTGAACTCGGAGCTCCCGCCGCACGAGCACCTGCGGGACGACTCGTCCGGCGGCATGGCGCGGGCGATGACCCGCAGCGAGATGTCCCGACCCGGGCTCATCCGCCGCGTGCTCGGCGGCTCCGGGCGACCGGGCAGCGGCAGGGGTGGCGCCTTCGCCGGCGGTGCTGCCGTCGGTGCCGGTGCGGTGGCGCTCGGTGGTCTCGCGGTGGCGGTCGCCGGAGGAGCAGTGGTGAGCGCAGCGGCGGCACCCGTGCTGGCCGGCGCGGCCGACCTCGGTGTCGACTTCGAGGGCATCGCCTCGGGCATGGGTGACCTCGGTCTCGCGGACCTGGGCGGCGGCGTCGAGGGCTTCGCGGCCGAGGGCGAGCAGTTCCTGGGCGGACTGGGCGAGCAGGCGTCCGGCCTCGGCGAGCAGGCATCCGGCCTGGGCGAGCAGGCGTCGAACCTCGGCAACGACTTCCTCGGTGGGCTGTTCGATCGCTGACACGCCCGGCGGCCGACGTGCTCACTCCCGTCGGACGAGCGCGTCGCCGACGGTGCTGCGGTAGTAGAGCACCGCGCGGCCGTACCGCGTCCGGTTGAGCAGCCCGCCCCGTTCCATCACCCGCAGGTGCTGGTTGACGGCCGAGGTCGAGACGCCGAACCGCATCGCGAGGTCGGTCGACGACGCAGGCTCGCCGAGCGCGTCGAGGAGCGCGGCCCGCGTGCCCCCGAGCAGGTCGCGGACGGCGCCGGCGTCGGGGTGCGACGCGGTCGACCACATCGCGCCCTGCCCCCGCGCCGGGTACATGACGGTCGGGGGCATGTCGTCGTCGATCGGCGTCGACGCGCGGACGACGAACACCGACGGGACGAGCGTCAGTCCCTCGCCCTGCACCGGGCGGTCGCGCGCGATCGGGCTGCTCAACCGGACGTCGACGTGTCGGCCGTCGAAGCGCACCGACTCGGACAGCCCACCGAGCACCGCACCGACGCCCTCGTGCGCGGCGATCCGGCCGCGGTGGGTCACGTCGGCCTGCAGCACGCGGCGCATCCGCGGCCAGTACGGTGCGAAGCAGAGCTCCCACGTCGTGGCGAGCGCCCGGACGAGCCGGTCGACGACGTCCTCGTGGCGCCCGACGAACACGTCCGGCACGGTGGCGTGCACCCGCTCGAGGTCGGTCCGGAGCCGGGAGGGGGAGATCCGGCCGAGGGCACGGAGCTCGTCGTCGAACGACCCCAGCGGGGACTCCGGACGGGGGTTGACGAAGTCCGCGACCCACCGGCGCTCGTCGACCAGGCCGGCGAGGACGGGGCGGTCGAGGACGGGCAGCACGCCGGCGATGCGCTCGAGCCACGGCCGCTGCAAGGGGTACCGCTCCGGTGCTCGGAAGGCGCGCAGCCCGAGGCCGAGCTCCGACAGCGGCGAGATGCCGAACCGCACCGCCGAGACGTCGGAGGGCTCGAGTCGGTAGCGGATCATGAAGCCTGACGCTACATCCGTTCTGGTCAGCACCGCGCTGCTGCGAGAACAGGACCGTGAGCACCACGGCGCAACCGGTCCCGATCCGCACCCTGGTCCGACAGGACCCGACGCTCCGACGCCTGCTCACGGTCACGTTGGTGGACACCCTCGGGCGCGGTGCCTTCTTCACGCTCACCTCGCTGTACCTCATCACGATCGTCGGGCTCCCGGCCGTCGCGGTCGGTCTGGGCCTCACGGTCGCCGGCGCGGTCGGCGTCGCCGCGTCGCTCGTGTTCGGGCACCTCGCGGACCGGTTCAGCGCGCGACGGATGCTCGTGTGGCTGCACCTGGTGCAGGGGCTCGCGCTCATCAGCTACGTGCTCGTCCACGACCTGCCGACGCTCGTCGCGACGGCGTCCGTCGTGACCCTCGCGCAGCAGGGCGGCAGCGCCGTCCGGAGCGCTGCGGTCGGCCGGGCGTTCCCCGGTGGGGAGCGGGTCCGCGTCCGGGCGACCATGCGCACGGTCACGAACGTCGGCATCGGCGTGGGCACCGCGCTCGCCGCGGTCCCGCTCGCGATCGGCACCGGCGAGGCCTACCGCGTGACGATGGTGCTCTCCGGCGCGCTGTTCCTGGCGTCGGCGGTCCTCGTCGCGGGTCTGTCGGCGGCGCGCGTCGACGCGGCCCCCGCGGACCGCACGGACACCGGCACGATCGTGCGCCGGGAACCCGCCGGCCGGAGCCCTTACCGCGACGTGCGCTTCCTCGCCGTCACCGCCCTGACGGGACTGTTCGGCATGCAGTTCGGCCTGTTCGAGGTCGGGGTGCCGATCTGGATCGTGCAGCACACCGTCGCCCCGGACGTGCTCGTCTCGCCGCTGCTGCTCGTGAACACCGTGATCGTCGTCCTGCTGCAGGTCCGGCTGAGCCGCGGGACGGACACCGTCGCGGGAGCGGCCCGGGTGATGCGGCACGCGGGGTGGGTCATGGCGGTGGCGTGCGGCCTGTGGGCCGCCGCCGGGTGGGTCCGCGGGGACGACTGGGTGCCGGCTGCGACCGCGACCGCCGTGCTCGTCCTCGCGGCCGTCGCGCACTCGCTCGCGGAGGTCACGTCGAGTGCGGCCGGGTGGGCGCTGAGCTTCGAGCTCGCACCGGCGGACCGGATCGGTGCGTACCAGGGCGTGTACGGCACCGGGTACGCGGTCGCTGCGATGATCGCGCCCACCGTGGTGACCCTCACCGCCGTCGACCTCGGGACCGCCGGCTGGGCGATCCTCGCCGTCGTGTTCCTCGGCTCGGCGCTCGGGGTCGGAGCGATCGCCGGACGCGCCGTGAGGACGACGGTCGCGGCCTGACGGGGCCGCGCCGCGCCTCCCGACCGGTGTCCGTCGTCGCCGTCCGTCGGGCGTGACCGGACGCCTCGCGCGCCGCGGGAATACGCTCGAGCCGCAGGCGTTGTGCTGTTGCGTCGTGCAATGTTGCGTTGCATGTCGTCCGGACCACGCGAGCGTTCGGGTCCGCGCACCGACCGGTGCCACCATGGACCGCCCGGCCACCCGAACCGGGACGGACACCCCGTCCACCACGACGACGCTGGCCGCAGCAGACCGGACCCCCGGTCGGCGGCGCTCGACACCCCCACCCCCCCCCCCCCCACGAGGAGCAGCACACCATGCACCGCCCCAAGCGCTTGACGATCACCGCGGCCGTCGCCGCCGCCGCAGCCCTCGTGCTGACCGGCTGCTCGGGTGGCGGCGCGTCGGACGACGCGTCCACCGGCACGAGCAAGGGCGGCACGCTCGACATCCTCACCGCGCAGACCGCGCTGCACTGGGACCCGGCGACGAGCCAGAGCCTCGGCATCACCTCGATGGGCCTGGTCGCCCGCCGCCTGACCACCTGGGACGTCCAGCCCGGGAAGACCGCGAAGGTCGTCCCCGACCTGGCGACCACCACGGGTGAGTCGAGCAACGGCGGCAGGACCTGGACCTACACGCTCAAGGACGGCCTGAAGTTCCAGGACGGCACGCCGATCACCACGAAGGACATCAAGTGGGGGATCGAGCGGTCCTTCGCGCCGAACCTCACCGGCGGCCTGAGCTACCACAAGTCCCTGCTGGTCGGCGGCTCCGACTACCAGGGCCCGTTCGAGGGGAAGACGCTCGACAGCATCGAGACCCCCGACGACAAGACCATCGTCTTCACGCTCGACGCCCCGTACGGCGACTGGCCGTGGCTCGCGTCGATGCCGGCGTTCGCGCCCGTGCCCGAGGGCGAGGGCAAGGACACCGGCGCGTACGACGCGAAGCCCGTGTCGAGCGGCCCGTACCAGATCGAGTCGAACACGCAGGGCTCGCAGGTGACGCTCGTCCGGAACAAGGAGTGGAGCGCGAAGACCGACGCGATCCGCACGGCCGGTCCGTCGAAGATCGTCTTCAAGGAGAGCCAGGACGCGTCGACCACGACGCAGAGCCTGATCGCCGACAACGGTGACGCGAAGAACGCGTTCGGTGCGCAGTTCCTCGGTGCCGCCGAGCTCAACCAGGTGCGCGCCAACCCCGCTGCGCAGGACCGCCTCGCGACGAGCAAGGCCGGCCCGATCACCTACATGGCGATCAACACGCAGCGCGGGGCGCTCAAGGACCTGAAGGTCCGCCAGGCGCTGCAGTACGCCGTCGACCGCAAGTCGTTCCGCATCGCCGCCGGCGGCGCGCTCGCCGGCGAGTACGCGTCGACGCTCGTGACGCCGGGCATCGCCGGACGCCAGGACTACGACCTGTACGAGACCGGCGCGACGGGCGACGTCGACAAGGCGAAGGCGCTGCTGCAGGACGCCGGTGCCGAGGACCTGAAGCTCACGCTGGTGACGCAGAACGACCCGACCTACCTGTCCCAGGCGCAGGCCCTGCAGGCGGGGCTGAAGCGCGCCGGCATCACGGTCACGCTCAAGCCGCTCGACTACGACTCGTTCACCCAGGCGACGACGAACGGCACCGACTTCGACCTCTCGCTGTCGAGCTGGCAGCCGGACTTCCCGAGCGCGAACGCCAACATCCAGCCGCTCTACGACTCGTCGGAGATCGGTGGGGGCGGGTACAACGTCTCGAAGTACAGCAACCCCGAGGTCGACGCCCTCATCGCGAAGGCGACCGGCACGGTCGACCAGTCCGAGGCGCAGGAGCTGTGGGCGCAGGCGGACCGGCGGATCATGGAGGACGCCCCCGTCGTCCCGCTGATCTACGCGAAGCAGTCCTTCCTGGCCGGGTCGAACGTCGAGAACTTCCGCATCGCGGACTTCCCGGCCTACCCGAACTACCTCAAGGTCTCGCTCTCGCAGTGAGTGCACCGCTGCTCGAGGTCGAGGGGCTCCGCGTCGCGTTCGGCGACGCGGAGCCCGTCGTCCGTGACGTCTCCTTCACCCTGACGCCCGGCCGGGTGCTCGCGCTCGTCGGCGAGTCCGGTTCGGGCAAGTCCGTCAGCGCGATGAGCGTGCTCGGACTCCTGCCACCCTCCGCCCGTGTGTCGGGCAGCGCCCGGTTCCGCGGGACCGAGCTCATCGGCGCCTCCGTGGACGAGCTGCGCGCCGTCCGTGGTGCGGGCATCGGGGTCGTGTTCCAGGAACCGATGAACTCGTTCACCCCCGTGCTGGCGATCGGCACGCAGATCGCCGAGGCCGTGCGGGCGCACCCGACCGACCTGGACCGGGCGGGCGTCTCCGCCCGCGTCGACGAGCTGCTCCGGGCTGCCGGGCTGCCGGACCCGGCCCGGATCCGGAAGGCCTACCCGCACGAGCTGTCCGGCGGGCAGCTCCAGCGGGCGATGATCGCGATGGCGCTCGCGGGAGACCCCGTCGCGTTGTTCGCCGACGAGCCGACGACCGCACTCGACGTGACGGTCCAGGCCGGGATCCTCGACCTGCTGCGTCGGCTCGGTCGCGAACGCGACCTCGCCGTCCTGCTCATCACCCACGACATGGGTGTGGTCGCGGACGTCGCCGACGAGGTGCTGGTGATGCGCCGCGGTGACCCCGTCGAGCACGGAGCGGTCGCCGACGTCTTCGCGCACCCGGAGGCCGACTACACGCGCGAGCTCCTCGCCGCGGTCCCCGCCCTGGAGGCACACCCCGCGTCCGCACCGTCGGCCGCGGCCGGGTCGGGGGCCGAGTCTCGTGCCTCCCGGCCATCACCCGCGGTCGCGCGCCTGCGCGACGTCGCCGTGCGCTACGCACGCCGCGGCGACCCCACGGTGCACGGGATCGACCTCGAACTCACGGCCGGCCGGACGCTCGGCCTGGTGGGGGAGTCGGGGTCCGGCAAGTCGACCATCGGCCGCGCGCTCGCCGGACTCGTCCCCGTCGTGGACGGCTCGGTCGAGGTCGACGGCAACGACCTGCGCACCGCACGCGGGAAGCGCCTGCGCGAGCTCCGCAGCCGCGTGGGCATCGTCTTCCAGGACCCGGCGTCGTCGCTGAACCCGCGACAGACCATCGGCTGGAGCATCGCCGAACCGCTGCTCGTGCACGGCGAGGGCACACCGGCCTCGCGCGCCGACCGCGCCCGCGAGCTCCTGTCCGCGGTGCAGCTCGACCCGTCGTGGACCGAACGGTTCCCGCACCAGCTGTCGGGCGGCCAGCGGCAGCGCGTCGCCGTCGCCCGGGCACTGGCGCTCCGACCGGCCCTGGTGATCGCCGACGAGCCGACCAGCGCCCTCGACGTCACC
The DNA here is from genome assembly GCF_044753165.1 of Curtobacterium sp. NPDC088465. NCBI lineage: Bacteria > Bacillati > Actinomycetota > Actinomycetes > Micrococcales > Microbacteriaceae > Curtobacterium > Curtobacterium sp. NPDC088465. The sequence goes on from NZ_JBIVMR010000003.1 coordinate 224,858, forward strand.
GTGCAGGCCGCCGTGCTCGACCTGCTCGCAGACCTGCAGGACGAGTTCGGCTTCGGCATGCTGCTCATCAGCCACGACCTGGCCGTCGTGCGCCAGCTCGCCGACGACGTCGTCGTGCTGCACGACGGCCGCATCGTCGAGCGCGGCGCGACCTCCGCCGTGCTCGACCACCCGCAGCAGGACTACACGCGCATGCTGCTCGCGGCGGCCCCGGTCGCCGATCCCGCGCGACAGGCCGCCCGCCGCGAGGCCTGGCGCGCCTGGGAAGGAGTGGTCTCGTGACCGCGAACGTCGTCGACAGGCCCGTCTCCGCCTCGGCCGGTCGGACCACCGGGTTCCGCGCCGTGGTGCGCCGGGTCCGTCAGGACCGCTGGGCCGTGGCCGCCGCGATCGTCGTCGCGGTGTTCGTCGTCGTGGCGATCGCCGCACCGCTCATCGCCGCCGCCACCGGGCAGAACCCGTACAGCTACGACGTCGACGCACTGAACGACTTCGGGGCTCCCCGCGGTGCTGCCGGCGGCGTGAGCGGTGAGCACTGGTTCGGCGTCGAGCCGCTGACCGGGCGGGACCTGTTCGCCATCGTGACCTACGGCGCACGGACCTCGCTCGGCATCGGGCTCGCCGCGACCGCGATGTCGATCGTGATCGGGGTGCTCGTCGGTGTCACCACCGGGTTCCTCGGCGGCTGGTACGACCGGGTGCTGTCGCGCGTGGTCGACGTGATCTTCGGGTTCCCGTCCCTGGTCTTCATGATCGCGCTCACCGCGGTCGTGCCGACCTCGTTCCCGAAGCCGCTGCTCGTCGTGCTCGTGATCGGGTTCTTCGGGTGGCCCTCCGTCGCCCGCGTCGTGCGCGGGCAGACGCTCTCGCTCGTGAGCCGGAACTACGTCGTCGCCTCGACCGCGATGGGTGCGGGGCGCTGGCACGTCATCCGCAAGCAGCTCCTGCCGAACCTCGCCGCGACGATCACCGTCTACGCGACCATCTCGATCCCGTCGATGATCGGCGCCGAGGCCGCGCTGTCCTTCCTGGCCGTCGGGGTGAACCCGCCGACGCCGTCGTGGGGCCGCAGCATCGGCGACGCGATCGGCTGGGTGCAGACCGATCCGATGTACCTCGTCTTCCCCGGAGCCGCACTGTTCCTCATCACCCTGGCCTTCAACGTGCTCGGTGACGCCCTGCGCGACGCCCTCGACCCGCGCGGGGGCGACCGATGAGCACCGTCCGCTTCCTGGCCGTCCGGATCCTCGGCGCCGTCGTCGTGCTGTTCGTCGTCGCGGCGATCACCTACGCGCTGTTCATGCTGCTGCCCACGAACCCGGCCCGGGCGATCTGCGACAAGCCGTGCACGCCCGAGCGGCTCGCCGACGTGCAGGCGTTCCTCGGCACCGACAAGCCGTGGTTCGCGCAGTTCGGGGCGTACCTCGCCGGCATCTTCGCCGGCCGCACCTTCGGTTCCGGAGCCTCCACGATCACGTGCGCGGCACCGTGCTTCGGGTACTCGTTCCAGCTGCACGACAGCGTCACGAACCTCATCGCGTCGCGCCTGCCCGTGACCGCGTCGATCGCCGTCGGGGCGGCCGTGCTGTGGCTCGTCGCCGGTGTGGCGGGCGGCACGGTGTCCGCGCTCAAGCGGGGGACGCTGGCCGACCGCGCCGTCATGACGGTCGCCGTCGCCGGGGTGTCCTCGCCCGCGTACCTGATCGGGCTGCTCGCGATCCTGCTGTTCGGGTTCACCCTCGGCTGGCTGCCCACGAGCGGGTACGTGCCGTTCGTCGAGGACCCGGTCGGGTGGGTGACGCACCTGGTGCTGCCGTGGTGCGTGCTCGCCTTCATCAGCGCGGCCATCTACGCGCGGCTGACCCGCGGCGAGATGCTCGAGTCGATGTCGCAGGACTTCGTCCGGACCGCGCGTGCGAAGGGCCTGCGGGAGCGGCAGGTCGTCGTGCGGCACGGACTCCGGACCGCGATCCTGCCCGTGGTGACGCTGTTCGGGCTCGACCTCGGGTCGCTGCTCGGCGGCGCGGTCATCACCGAGAAGGTGTTCTCGATGCAGGGCCTCGGAGCGCTGCTCATCGATGCGGTGCACACCCTCGACCTGCAGGTGGTCGTCGGCTTCACGGTGTTCTCGGCGCTGCTCATCGTCACCGCGAACGTGATCGTGGACGTCGTCTACGCGTTCGTCGACCCACGGGTGCGTCGCCGGGCGTAGGTGCCGGTCCCCGCTCGGCCGGCAGCCCGGGCCCGCGACGCGCAACGTCGGCTCGCCATGTGTCGGCGCGATTGGTGGTGCGGCGTGCTGCTGCACAACCGGAAGCACCTCGCGCCATGGGGTTCCGTGGCGCGAGGTGCTTCCGGTTGGTCGTGGTGCAGCGGGCGGCGCGCCCGGCGCACGCCTAGAAGTACGTGATCCCGTGCGGCGTGCGGGCCGGCGTGAGCATCGCCCGGAGCAGCGCGGGCGCCGTCTGGTCCGCCGCACGCACGAGTCCGGCCGCGGCGAGGGTGACCGGGGACACCGAGCCGATGAGCACCGCGCCGAGGTCAGCCACGTCGAGCCGCAGGTCGGCCTCGCCGTCGGCGCCGTCGGACAGGCGCGTCACCGTGCCCTGCCCGTCGGTGACGTCGAGCCGGTAGGTGCCCGACGCGAACCCCATCGCGTCGGAGACGGCGAGCGTCACCGAACCGTCGACCGCGTACGGCCGGCTGCTGAGCACCGCCGGCACGTCGAGCACCCGGAGCCAGACGTGGTCCTCCTCGTGCTCGACGTCGTAGGCGCGGTTGTCGCCGAGGGCCGCGACGATCGGGTCGTCGAGCCGCGAGCGGCTGTACTGCACCACGTCGTTCAGGTCGATCGAGAGCAGGAACTCCCAGAGCGACAGGTACGCGGCATCGTTCGCGTAGACCAGGTCGACGATCTCGAGGACGGTGTCGCCCTTGCCCTCCTTCACGCGCCAGGTCACGTAGCCGTCGACCTCGTCGGAGTCGTCGGGGCGGTGCACCGCGGCGCGGACGTCCTTCGCGGGCTGGCCCTCGCCGTCGCGGAGCCCGAACACGATCGGCCACGTGCCGGCGTTCCGGACCATCGAGCCCGGGGTGCGTGCGTCGAACCGGTCGAACACGGCGCGCCCGGTGCCCTCGGCGAGCCACTCCGGCGTGACGACCGCGACGGTGCCGGTGGTCGGCGCGAGCAGCGGCAGTGCCCGCTCGCGGCGGACGGTCACCGCCCGCTCACGGATCGCGCAGCCGAAGCCGAAGCGGCGGTAGATGGTGCCCTCGGACGCGGTGAGGGACGCGACGGCGTAGCCCTCGGCGACGCCGCGCTCGAGCGCGTGCGTCATCATGCGGCGGAGGATCCCGCGCCGACGCTCGGTCGGTCGGACCGTCACGGCCGAGATCGCCTGCGTGTCGATCGCGGCGCCCTCGGCCCACGTCAGGCGCTTGCGGAACCAGGTGAAGGTCCCGGCCGGCCACGTCTCGTCGACCGAGCCCGGGAACGGGTCGCGCAGGTACACGCCGAGGAACGTCTCCTGGTCCTCCAGGAAGTGCGACGCCATCCGCGCGGCACCCTCGGCGTCGGGGTGGGCTTCGTGGAACCCGAACCCGACGGCGCGCATCCACGCCTCGGTCTCCGGCGTCGGCGCCCCCTCGGCGTCGGTCGTCGGCGCGAACTCGCGCAGGTCGTAGCGGTCGTCGAATGCGTCGTTGCTGGCCACGAGCCGACCCTACCGGTGCGCTCCACGCGGGCGCCTCCCTCGCGCGGTGGAGCAGCAACCGTCGAGTGGCCGGGGGTGACCCGACGTCTGCTGCTCCACGGGCGCACGCGTTGCGTGCGCGGCTGGTGACCGGCGTGGGGGGGGGGGGGGGGGGGGGGGGGGCCCGCGCGCCCCCCCCCCCCCCCCCCCCCCCCCCCCCACGCCTGGTCACGACGGGACGCGGGGCCGGTCAGGGCGTGCCGCGCCGCGCCTCCTGGTCCACCACCTCGTCGAGGTCCGCCAGCTTCCGCATCTGCTGCAGCGGCCGCGCCATCCGGTTGTTCTCCCGCAGCGCGGGCTCGGTGCGCGACAGGAACGCCCAGTAGCCGGCGGTGAAGGGACACGCGTCCTCGCCGAGCCGCTTCGTCGGGTCGTAGCGGCAGCCGCCGCAGTGGTCCGACATCCGGTCGATGTAGCGGCCACCGGAGGCGTACGGCTTCGTCGCGACCATCCCGCCGTCCGCGTGCTGCGACATCCCGATGATGTTCGCGGGCATCACCCAGTCGGTGCCGTCGACGAACACGTCGGTGAACCACTCCGTCAGGTGGACCGGGTCGTAGCCCCGCTGCAGGGCCCAGTTGCCGAGCACCATGAGCCGTTGGACGTGGTGCAGCCAGCCGTGGTCGTGCAGACCCTCCATCGCGGTGGACAGGCAGACCGCGTCGATCTCGGACGCGTCGAGCTCCTGCCACCAGCGGGGGAGCCGCTCGTGTGCGCCGAGGGCGTTCTCCTCGGCGCCGTAGTCGTCGCCGAACCACCAGTAGAGGTGCCAGACGTAGTCGCGCCAGCCCGCGACCTGGCGGACGAAGCCCTCGACGCTCGCGAGCGGGGCGTCGTGGTCGCGGTGCGCGGTGAGGGCTGCCTCGACGACCTCGAACGGGTCGAGCACGCCGAGGTTCATCGGCACGCTGAGCAGCGAGTGCGCCATGGTCCAGTCGTTCGTCAGCGTGGCGTCCTCGAACGGCCCGAAGTCCCCGAGCCGGACCTGCACGAAGTCGTCGAGGGCCTGCCGGGCCTCGTCGGCGGTCACGGCGAAGCGGCGGGTGTCGTCCCTGCCGACGAAGCGGACGAGGCCGTCGTGTTCCCAGCGGTCGAGGTCGTGGCGGACCTCGTCGTCGATCTCGTCCTCGGTCGGCCACCACGGATCGGGCAGCCCGAGCGTGGTCGCTCCCCTGGGCGGTGGTTCCCGGTTCTGGTCGTCGAGGCTGAACCTCCCGCCGATCGGCTCGTCCGAGTGCATGAGCCAGCCCTCGCGGCGGCGGACCCGCTCGTAGTGGGTCTCCATCCGGAAGCGTCCGGTGCGCTCGGCGGCCCACTCGGCGAACTCGGCCTCGTCGGTGATGAAGCCGCGGCTCGGCAGGATCTCGGTGCCACGGCCCCAGTGCCGGACCTGCGCGCGCAGGGTGCGGGAGGGCGGGTCGACCACGTCGAGGTCGTCCCGGCCGACCAGCGCGTCCTTGAGACCCTCGACCTGTACGTGCTCGGCCCGGTCGCCGAGCTCCCGCACCCGGTGGCGGAGGGCGCTCAACCAGAGGTGTGCCTTCGCCCGGTGCATCGGTCGTGCGGTGAAGAACTCGCGCGCCTCGACCACCAGCGCGGGGCCGCCGTCGTCGAACAGCGGTCCGTACTGCCCCGGGAGGACGAGCCGGGTGCGGTCGGTGCTGCCGGCGTCGGTGCTGCCGTGGTCGGGTGCCATGCCCGGACGCTACCGGCGGCGTGTGACGCCCGGCTGACGGCGCGTGTGCCCCGGCGTCGGCGTCGGCGGCCAGGGCTGGCCCGGCGGCCGCGTTCCGGTCGCACGACGTGCCGCTCGTGTTCGGCGGGCGCGGCACGTCGTGCGACCGGAACGGCCGCCGACGGCACGTCGTGCGACCGAGGGCCGCCGACGACCGGCGTCGGCGACGCCCCCTGCACGGGTCGGACTGGAGGCCCGGATCGCCCCCGCCCCGCCACCCCCGTCCCGGCGCTCGGTACGCTCCGAGCATGTGGCCGACCGAGCAGGACTGGCGTGCGTCCGTCCCGCGTCTGCTCGCCCGCGCGGTCGAGCGCTGGGACCTGCGCCCCGGCGAGCCGTACGCGGGCGGCAGCGTCTCGCACGTCGTCCGAGTGCGGCTGCCCGACGGCGGCGATGCCGTCCTCAAGCTGTCCCTGCCGCACCGCGAGGCCGAGCACGAGGCAGCAGCGCTCGGGTGGTGGGACGGCGCCGGGGCGGTCCGCCTGCTCGCCGTGGACCCGGACGACCCCTTCGTGCTGCTGCTCGAGCGCTGCGACCCCGGCACCCGCCTCGTGCAGCGCGACGACGTGCCGGCCGAGGAGCGCCTGCGCACCGCGGGTGGTCTGCTCACGCGGCTCTGGGCGACCGGGATCCCGGACGACCACCCGTTCGAGTCCGTCGCCGACGTCGCCGCGGAGTGGGCGGCGCTCGCCGATGCCCGGATGCTCGAGCTCGCGCCACCCTTCGACCCCGGACTCGTGCGCCGCGGCACCGACCTGCTCCGCACCCTGCCCCGCGGCGCCCCACGGTCGGTGGTCGTGCACGGGGACGCGAACCCCGGCAACGTGCTCGCGGCGGTCCGGGCGCCGTGGCTCGTCATCGACCCGAAGCCGATGGTCGGCGATCCGGCCTACGACCTGAGCCCGGTGCTCGTGCAGGTCGACGACCCCTTCCGCACGGGCGACCCCCTGCGCGCCGTCCGGCACCGGGTCGCCGTGCTGTCGGACACGACCGGCCAGTCCCCGGACCGCATCGCCGCCTGGTGCACGGCACGGCTGGTCGAGTCCGCCCTCTGGTCGGTGAGCAGGGGAGCGCTCGGCGACGGTGTCGACGCGATGGCCCGTGCTGCGGTGGTCGACGGGCTCGGCGCCTGACCACCGCGGGGTTCACCTCCGCGGGAGCCCGGCGACGTAGGCCGTGAGCACCGCGTGCGGATCGACGGCGGCGACCGCGCCGACCCGGTAGAGCAGCAGGGCGTCGACGATCCCGACGAGGTCCCGTGCTGAGCCGTCCGGGTCCACGACGCCGATGCCGTCGAGCAGGGTCCGTGCCGCTCGGACGAGGTCGTCACGCACCGGGTCGGCGCCGGTCAGGGGAGCACGCAGTCCGGGGTCGTCGCGCAGTTCGACGAGGAGCGCGAGCCGGGCGGCCTGTGCATCGCCGCGAGCAGCGAGTGCGTCGAGGAACCCGGTGGCGACCGCGACGACCGAGGCGTCGTCCGGGTCCTCCGGCAGCTGGAGTCCGGCGACGTCGGACGCCAGCTGCTCGGTGATCCGCGCCGCCACCAGCGCGAGCAGTGCGTGCCGGGTCGACGCGTAGTACGTCGTCGACCCGGGCGGGACCCCTGCCTCGGTGTCGACGCCGCGGTGGGTGAGTGACCGCGCGCCGCCGCGCGCCACGAGACGGACCGCCGCGTCGGCGAGGTCGTCGCGTCGTCCCATGGCTTCCCCTCTCGGCCAGGACATCGTACTGTTCTCTACATCTGTAGAGGATCGATCGGGAGGGTGTCGTGCGCGCAGTCGTCGTCGGCGGGGGAGCATCGGGTCGAGCGATCGGAGCGGCGATCGCCGCGCGGGGCTGGGCGGTGCAGGTGTCGTCGCGGCGGACGGGGTTCGACGTCCTGCGCGACGACGTCGCGGCTGTGCTCCGGGGTGCCGACGTGGTGGTCGAGGCCACCGGTCGCTTCACGACGAGCCGCCGACGAGCCACCGACTTCTTCGTCCGGTCGACCACCGCGATCGGTTCGGCTGCCGCAGCGGTCGGGGCGCGGCACGTCCTGCTCTCGGTCCTCGGGTGCGAGCGTCCGGAGGTGCAGGGGTACGGCTACTTCGCTGGCAAGGCAGCGCAGGAACGGGCCGCCGCGACGACCGGTGCCGAACTGTCGGTGGTGCGCTCGACGCAGTGGCACGAGTTCGCGGAGCAGAACGCCGAGCGCTTCGGCGTCGGTCGCGTCGCGCTGGTCCCGGCGATGACGATCGCTCCCGTGGCGCTGACCGCGGTGGCCGCCGTCGTGGCGGAGGTCGTCTCGGGTGAGCGCAGGGAGCGACGCGTCGAGGTCGCCGGGCCGCGGCGGACGACACTGCTGGCGATGACGGAGTCGCTGCCCGCTCCCGGCATCCGTGCGCTGCCGCTCCGCATCCCCGGTCGGCTGGGGCGCGCGTTCCGCGACGGTGCGCTCCTGCCGGACGTGGGTACGGAGGTGGTCGGACCGTCCTTCGACGAGTGGCTCACCGCGCGGTCGCGCCGCTGATGCCGGTCGGCCGGTCGGCCGGGGCGTCGCGCTCGCGGCAGGCTGACCGGCACGACGGCGTCCGCTCAGCGCGTGCCGGCGACGACGGCGTCGAGTGCGTCGTCCGCAGACCTCGGCTCGCGGCCGAGCAGCGTCCGGAGCGTCGGGTCCGTCCCCGCGAACCACCCTCCGGCCGCTGCCTCGTACATGCCGAGCAGGAACCGGACCATGCGTTCGTCCTGCCCCGCCGCGACGGCGCCGCCGACCCACTGTTCCGCGTCGACGAGCCGGAAGCCGACGTCGCGACCGACGCGCTCGGCCAGCCGGTCCGTGAGCTCCCCGAAGGTCGGTGCCGCGGTCGCGGTGATGGTCACCGGTCCCTCGGCCGGCGTCTCCTGCAGCAGCAGGGCGGCGGCCGCCTCGGCTGCGTCCTCACGGGCGGTCCAGGACACCGGTCCGTCTGCCGGCAGGGCGACCGTCCCCGTCTCCGGCCACGGCCCCAGCAGCCACTGCAGGCTGTGGGCGTAGAAGCCGTTCCGGAGCGAGGTCCACCGGAGGCCCGACTCGGCGAGCAGGTCCTCGGTGGCGGCGTGGTGCTGTGCCGGCACGAACGGGGACGCCGCTCCCGCGCCCTGGTGGCTCGTGTAGAAGACGTGTCCGACGCCGGCGCTCGCCGCGGCCTGCACGGCGTTCCGGTGCTGCCGGACGGTGTCCCCTCCCGGGTCGTTCGACGAGACGAGCAGCAGGCGGTCCGAGCCGGCGAAGGCCTCGACCAGGCCCGCCGGGTCGTCGTAGTCGCCGTGACGCACCGTCACGCCGCGCTCGGCGAACCGCGCGGCGCGTGCGGGGTCCCGTGTCACCACCGTGAGCCGGGATGCCGGGAGGTGGTCGAGGAGGTGGTCGGCGGTGGCGCCGTTGAGTGCGCCGGTCGCTCCGGTGATCGTGATCATGGTGGCCTCGTTCGTGTTAGCGGTGGAAACACGAGAACCGTAGCGCTGGTTTTCGGTGGAAGCAAGCACCTGTTAGCGTTGATCCGTGACCAGTACCGCACCGGCGATCGACTCCCGTCGCGACGTCCGCGAGCGCATCGTGGTCGGCGCTGCGGAGCTCCTCCACGACGGCGGTGTCGACGCGGTGACGACGCGAGCGGTCGCCGCGAGAGCAGGAGTGCAGGCGCCCACGATCTACCGGCTCTTCGGGGACAAGGACGGACTGCTCGACGCGGTCGCCGAGCACGTCATGACGGTGTTCAGCGCCGAGAAGGCCGCGATGGTCGACGCCGCCGGAGCGGACGGGACGGACCCGGTCGAGGCGCTCCGCGCGGGATGGGACGCGACCATCGCCTTCGGGCTCGCCAACCCCGACCTGTTCGTCATCATGAGCGACCCGCGTCGCGGGCGAGGGTCACCCGCCGTGGCGGCCGGGCTGCGTGTGCTCGAGGAACGGTTGCGACGGGTCGCGGTGGCCGGACGTCTCCTCGTCGGGGCGTCGGAGGCGGTCCGGCTGGTGCACGCGGCCGGTACCGGTGCCGTGCTCGCGATCCTGGGCGAACCGGAGGGCCGACGCGACCCTGCCCTGGCCGAGACGGTCTGGGCCGCGGTCGAGGCGCAGGTCGTCGTCCCCGAGCGCGACGTCGTCGCCGGTCCCGACCGGGCGCTCCGCACCGCGGCGTCGACCCTGCGCGCCGGCGTCGAGGAACTCGACCGACTGACGGCAGCCGAGCGCGCTGTCCTGGCGGAGTGGCTCGACCGCGTGGCGGCGGGGCGTCGGGAGTCCGACTCCGGAGGAGCCTGACCGTCCGACCTGCGTCGGACGCAGCTCAGTCGGTCGCGCCCCTCGGCGGGTCCACGAGCAGCGCGACCCGGTCCCGCAGGTAGTCCTCGAGCGGCACGGCGGTCCCGGAGGTGGGGGACCAGCGGACGACCGGTTCGCCGTCGACCACGGCGAGCACACCATCGGCCCCGACGAGCGAGTCGTCGAGCGGGATCGGCACCGCGCCGTGGTTGACCGTGTCGCCCGCGGCGAAGTGCCCCTTCGCCGCGGCCGCCCGGTAGGCGCGGCGCACCTCGGCGGAGACCGAGACGAACTGCTGGCGTCCGGGGTCGGTCACGCGGGTGATCTGCCCGGTCGCCCAGACCCCGCCGGCGGTCTCGGAGGACGATCCGAGCAGCAGGGCTCCGACGCGCCAGACCCGGCCGAGCGAGCGGATCGTCGGCTCCCGACGGATCCCGAGGACGGCGCGGGGCTCGACGTACTCGCCGAGGGCCTCGTCGCGGACGCCGGCTGCCCGCAGGCGCGCGGCCGCGTGGTCGAGCAGGGTCCGCGCTCGCCGCACCGCGTCCTCCACGAGCCCGTCCGTCACGCTGCCCGAGCCTAGACCGGCACGTCACACGGGGTCGCGCGGCCGGAGGAATGCGCCCGCTGCCCGTACGGTTGCACGGTCTCGGAACGAGGAGGGCCCATGGGCATCGTGCGGTGGTTGTTCGACGCGCAGCTCGTCATCGGCGACCAGACCGTGCTCTGGCGCGAGGTGATCGGCAACGTGTTCGGGCTGCTCAGTGCGCTCGGCGGGATGCGTCGCAGGGTCTGGGCGTGGCCGGTGGGGATCCTCGGGAACGCCCTGCTCTTCACGGTGTTCATGGGTGCGCTCTTCGACACCCCGAACCCGGTGAACCTGCTCGGCCAGGCCGGCCGACAGGTCATGTTCATCGTCGTCAGCGTCTACGGGTGGTACCGGTGGACGCACCGCGCGGACGAGGCGACGACCGTCGTCGAGCCGCGGTGGGCCTCCTGGTCGACCCGGGGGCTGCTGGTGCTGGCGCTGGTGGGCGGCACCGCCGTCCTGACGCCCGTGTTCCGGGCCCTCGGCTCGTACGAGCCGGTCTGGAGCGACGCCTGGATCTTCGTCGGGTCCGTGCTGGCGACGTACGGCATGGCGAAGGGCTGGGTCGAGTTCTGGCTGATCTGGGTCGCGGTCGACCTGGTCGGGGTGCCGCTGCTCTTCTCGGCCGGCTACTACGCGTCCGGGCTCATGTACGTCTTCTACGGCGCCTTCACCCTGACCGGGTTCTTCGTCTGGGTACAGCAGGGGCGCAAGCCGTCGGCGGCGCCGGTGACGGTGGGCTGACGCGCTCGACAGGTGTTGCCTGACCCCCGCACTGGGTGGAGACACGCCGGGGCCGGGTGCGGTGGACTGTCGGGATGGCAGACATGCACGGCGGGTCCGTCGAGGACGACGCGTCGCTGGCCGAGCGGATCGTGCGCGGGGCGATCCGGGCCTACCGGCTGCACCCGTTCCACGAGGTCGACGCCGGTACGGTCGCCGAGACCTGCGGCGTGGACCGCACGGTCGTCGACCGGCTCTTCCCGACCTGGGACGGACTGCTCCTTGTGGTCTACGACCGCTGGCTGCAGCTCCGCGGATCCCGCCGGTCGTCGGTGCCGCGGTGCACGCTCGAGCACGTGCGGATGACCCTGGCCGAGGACGTCGCCGACCCCGGTCTCGTCCGGGTGCTCGCGGGCGTCGTGACCCTCGCCGCGTCCGAACGGGACTTCGCCGGCTTCTTCCGCAAGCGCTTCGAGGAGTACGTCGAGGAGCTCACCGTCGGGCTGCAGCGCGACGTCGACGCCGGTCTGGAGACCATCGGCATCCCCGCCCACCAGGCCGCGACCCAGTTGCTCGCGGTCTACGAGGGACTCCAGCTGCAGATGCTCGTCCGGCCGTACCTCGACGTCCTGGTCGAGTACGACCGTGCCGTGCACACGCTCCGGCACGGCTGGCGTGAGCCCGAAGCCGTGGCCTGGGACGTGGACGAGGCGCTCGTCCGCGGCTGACCCACGAGCGGTGCCGCCGTCGACACCCGTCGGCCCGTCGACGACCCGCGTCCGTCGGACCGCGTCAGCGTGCCCGGGCTCGGCCCCGGCGCCAGCCGGCGATCTGCCGCACCGTGACCTTCGACCCGTACTGCGCCACCGAGTGGCGGAACAGGTACTCGGCGAACCAGAGCAGCACCGCGGCCACGGCGAACACCTCGACGATGCAGACGACGGACTCGACGACGGACAGCGATCCGACGGCGTTCCGGACCATGGCGGTGATCGGCGTGAAGGTGGGGAAGTACGTGAAGAACGCCGCCACCGGCGACGACGGCGTCGTCATCACGAAGAACGCCGCGTAGAGCGGGATGATCAGGGCGAAGATCGCGGCGGACTGCAGCGTCGAGGCGTCCTTGATCGAGGGCACCGCAGCGCCGACGGCGACGAAGAGCCCGCAGGCGAGCAGCACCCCGCCGACGAGCAGCAGCGCACCGACGACCATCCGCCACGGGTCCACCGTGAGGCCACCGAGCCGCGACGCGACGAGGGGCAGTGCGACCAGGGCGACCGCGAGGCCCGGCAGCACGACGACCCCGACCTGCACGAGCCCGACGAGCAACATGGCGAGGACCTTGCCCCGGATCAGGTCACCGGCCGTCACCGCGGTCAGGATCATCTCGGAGATGCGGTTCTCCTTCTCCTCGACGACCACCGTCACCATGCGGGTCGCGAGCAGGATCACGATGCCGAAGAACGCGAGGGCGTAGAGCAGCGGCGGGACGATCGACAGCCAGCCCGGGGCGACGCGGCCGTCGGCGTACGTGGTCAGGTCGGTCGACGGCGGGGCGCGGAGGAGCGCCACCGCCTCCTCGTCACCGACCGAGGCCGCGACGCTGCGTTCCAGCACCCGCTCGGCGAGCGAGGAGTAGCCACCGTTCTCGAACAGTCCGCGGTCGGCGGCATCCAGCCGGATCGCCTGCGCCGACGGCTTCTCCGGGTACTCGACGAAGAGCTCGAGCGTGCCCGCCCGGACGGCCGCGCGGTCGGCGGCCGGGTCGTCGGACGGCGACCCGCCCCACTCGGCCGCGACCCGCGCCGACACCAGGCCCGAGTGGTCGACGTACCGGAACGAGGTCTTCGCCGCCGAGGCGCTCGACGAGATCGAGTCGGAGCCGGCCGCCTGTCCGACGCCGACGAGCACCGAGACCAGGACGACGACGATCGGGAGCGCGAGGGTGCCGATCCAGAACGCGGGCTTCTTGACGGCGCGGACGAACTCGAAGCGCACGACCGTCCCGAGCCGGCTCACGCCGCCGCCCCGCTCGCGGTGGTGTGCTGCGTCGACGCCCGGCCGGCCGGGGCCTGGTCGGCCCCGGCGTCGTGGCCGTAGACCTGGACGAAGATCTCGTCGAGCGGGATGCGGCGCATCTCGAACGCGGTCACGTGCACACCTGCGCCGACGAGCGCGGCGAGGATGTCCGACCCGTCCACCGCGGCTGCCTCGGTGGGCACCAGGTGGGCGACGTGACCCTCGTGCCGGGCGAGGCGGTACAGGGGAGAACGGGGGACCGTGCCGGTGAGCTGCACCCGGGCGACGGCGCCGCCGAAGGCGTCCTGCACGTCGGGGATGCTGCCGTACGCGGCTGCCCGGCCGTCCTTGAGCAGCAGGATGCGGTCGCAGAGGCGCTCGACCTCGTCCATGTGGTGCGTGACGAGGACCACGGTCGCGCCGTCAGCCTTCCGCTCGTCGACCAGGTCGAGGAGCAGCCGACGGTTGACCGGGTCGAGCCCCTTCGTCGGTTCGTCGAGGATGAGCAGGCGCGGTCGGTCCATGATCGTGATGCCGAGCTGCACCTTCTGCTGCTGCCCGCCGGACAGCTTGTCGACACGGAGCTTCGCGCGGTCGGCGAGCCCGACGCGCTCGAGGTACTCGGTGCTCCACGCCGCGGCCTCGGTGCGGCGGAGGCCCCGCAGCGTGCCGAAGTAGGTCATGACGTCGAGCACGGACTCCTTGCGGTACAGCCCGCGCTCCTCGGGCAGGTACCCGATGCCGCCGGTCGCGGGTCGGTACGGTGCGCCGTCGACGAGCAGGGTGCCGGAGGTCGGCGTCGTGATGCCGAGCAGCGCCCGGATCGTGGTGGTCTTGCCCGAACCGTTGCTGCCGAGCAGCCCGAAGGTCTCGCCGGGGGCCACGTCGAACGACAGCCCGTCGACGACGTCCCGGTCCCCGAAGCGCATGACGAGGTCCCGCACGCTGATGCTCGCGCCGCTCATGCTGCCGACCCTACCGGCGACGAATGAGTCCATCGCACGTGCGGTGGGAAGCGAGAACGGGCGTACCTGGTCGAACGGTTCGACCCGGTACGCCCGTTCCCACCTGGTACGCCCGGTCCTGCCCGGTGGGCGACGACCGAGGTGACCACACGACGGACGGGAGGCGCGGTGCCTGCCTGCACCGCGCCTCCCGTCCGCCACCGGGTTCCGTCAGGAACGCAACCAGGCGGTCCCCACACCCGACAGTGCGCCGTCTGCCACCGGCGCGGAGGCGAGCAGCAGCTCGCCGGCGGGGAGTGCGTACGGCTCGTCGCCGAACACCGTCACGCTCGTCCAGCCGTTCGGCCGGCGGAACGCGAGCACGTCGTCGCGACCGGTCTCGAGCCACTCGAGGTGCTCCTCGGACTGCAGCTGGCCGCGCAGGCCCAGGGCCTTCCGGTACAGGTTCAGCGTCGAGTCGGGGTCGGCGTCCTCCGCCTCGACCGAGACCTGCGCGAACCACGCCGGCTGCGGCAGGTGCGAGCCGCCCTCGCCGAACCCGAACGACGAACCCTGCCGCGTCCACGGGATCGGCACGCGGCAGCCGTCACGGCCCACGTCGACGCCCGGGTTCCGGAAGAACGCCGGGTCCTGGCGCTCGGCGTCGGGGATGTCGCCGACCTCGTGCAGGCCGAGTTCCTCGCCCTGGTACAGGTAGGCCGAGCCGGGCAGCGCGAGCTCGAGGAGCGTCGCCGCCTGGGCCCGACGGAGTCCGAGCGAACGGTCGAGCGCCGCCTGGTCACCGCCCGCGAGCAGCCACGCGGACCCCTGCTTCTGCTCGTCGCCGTTCCGGGCGGGCAGTGCGTAGCGGGTGGCGTGCCGGACGACGTCGTGGTTCGAGAACACCCACGTCGTCGACGAGCCGGACTGCTCGGCGAGCCCGAGGTTGAACTCGATGATCGTGCGGAACTGCTGTGCGTCGAAGTCCGCCTCGAGCAGGTCGAAGTTGAACGCCTGCCCGAGTCCCTCGGCGCTGGCGTACCGGGCACGGCGGTCGGCTGCGACCCAGGCCTCGGCGACGGCCGTCCGTGCCGGGGTGTACTCGTCGAACACCGTCCGCCACTCGGCGTAGATCTCGTGCACGTCGTCGCGGTCCCACAGGATGTGCGAGCCGTCCTTCGGGGCGGCGAGCACCTCGGCCCACGTGGGCAGCTCGCCTGCGGGCAGGTCCTTCGCCAGGCCGTGCGCCACGTCGATGCGGAAGCCGTCGACACCACGGTCCGACCAGAAGCGCAGCGTGTGCAGGAAGTCGTCGCGCACCTCGCGGTTCGCCCAGTTCAGGTCGGGCTGCTCCGTCGCGAAGTTGTGCAGGTACCACTGGCCGTCGCCCACGGCGGTCCAGGCCGGGCCGCCGAAGATCGACACCCAGTCGGCCGGCGCCTCGGACCCGTCGGGACCGGTGCCGTCGCGGAACACGTAGCGGTCCCGGGCCGGGCTGCCCTTCGGCGACGCCAGTGCCTCGCGGAACCACGCGTGCCGGTCGCTCGTGTGGTTCGGCACGATGTCGACGATGACCCGGATGCCGGCGCCGTGCAGGGCATCGACCATCTCGTCGAAGTCGGCGAGGGTGCCCAGACGCGGGTCGACGTCGCGGTAGTCGTCGACGTCGTAGCCGCCGTCGGCCAGTGCGGACGGGTAGAACGGGCTGAGCCAGACGGCCTCGATGCCGAGGGAGGCCAGGTACGGCACCCGTGAGGTCACCCCGCGGAGGTCGCCGATGCCGTCGCCGTCCGCGTCGGCGAACGAGCGGGGGTACACCTGGTAGACGCTCGCCTGGCGCCACCAGGTCTCGGCGTCGGTGGCGGCTGCGGGCTGGACGAGCGTGTCGGTCACGTCGGGCCTTTCGTTGTTCGTGCGGGTGGTGGTCGTGGTCGTTGCGGCTGCGTTCGTGTCCGCGGTCGCGGACGGCGACGTCGGCGTCACTTGATCGCGCCCTGGGTCACGCCGGCCATCACCCATCGCTGGGTGACGAGGTAGACGATGATCGCCGGGGCCATCGCCATCAGGTACGAGGCGAACGACACGTTGTAGTTGTTGCTGAACTGCGTCTGGAACATCTGCTGCAGCACCGGCAGGGTCTGCAGCGCCGGGTCCGAGGTGATCAGCGACGGCATCACGAAGTCGTTCCAGGACGCCAGGAACGCGAAGATGCCGACGGTGGCGCTCATCGGCGCGAGGAGCGGGAACACCAGTCGCCAGAACACCTGCCCCGTGCTCGCACCGTCGATGCGGGCACTCTCCTCCAGCTCGGCCGGGATCGAGCGCAGGAACGCGGTGAAGAGCAGCACGCTGAACGACAGCTGGAACATGACGTGCAGGATCGCGACGCCGAACGGGTTGTCCAGCCCGGCGAGGCCCGTGAGCTTCACCTGCGACAGTGCGAGCACCGGGAACGGCAGGAACATCGCGGCGAGCAGGTAGAAGAACGACCAGCGGAAGAAGCGGCGCTCCCAGTTCCGGGCGATGGCGTACGCCGTGAACGACGCGAGCAGGATCGTCCCGACGACGGTGATCGCCGCGATGAGCACCGAGACGCCGAACGCCCGCGGGAAGTCCGTGAGCTCCCAGGCCTGCACGAAGCCGTCGACGCTGAACGGCGCCGGCAGCGAGAACGCGTTGCCGTCCACGGCCTGCGTCGTGGTCTTGAACGCCATTGTCACGGTGACGTAGAGCGGGACGAGGACGGACAGGGTGCACAGCGCGAGGACGATCGTGACCGGCCAGTTGAACCGTTCACCGCGGCGTCCGGCGGTGCGGTCGGCGTCGACCGACCGGATGCTGCCGGTCGCCGTCGTGCCCGGACGGAGGGGTGCTTGCATGGTCATCAGAGCGCTGCCTTCCCGCGGGTCGCCCGCAGCTGGATCACGGCGATGACGACGGCGATCACGAAGAAGATCGTCGCGTTCGCCATCTGGTACGCGTAGTCGCCGCCGCTGAAGCCCTTGAAGATCGACATCGCGACCGTCGTGGTCGAGGTGCCCGGGCCGCCGTCGGTCAGGCCGACGACGATGTCGTACGAGTTCAGGAAGTTCTTGAACCCGATCACGAGGTTGATGAGGATGTAGCCCGCCGTCAGGGGTGCGGTGATCGAGACCAGCTGCCGCCAGGCGCTGGCACCGTCGAGCGCCGCGGCCTCGTACACCTCGCCGGGGATCGACAGGACGCCGGCGATGTAGATGAGGAGCGTCGACGGGATCGCCTGCCAGGCGGTCACGACGACGATCGCGACCCACGCCAGGTCGGGGTTCGCCAGGATGCTCTGCTCGAGCGGGGCGATGCCGAGCGTGGTCGCGAGCGCCGGCAGGCTGTTCGCGAAGAGGAACGAGAACACGTAGGCGATGACGATGCCGGAGATCACCATCGGCAGGACGAAGACGCCGCGGAGCGCGATCTTGCCGCGGATCTTCGACGTCAGCGCGATCGCGAGCAGGAACGCCACGGCGTTCACCAGGAGCACGGTGACGAGCGAGAACCCGATGGTGAACAGGTACGCCTGCAGGATCGCGGGGTCGGAGAACACCGCGACGTAGTTCGTCAGGCCGGTGAACCGGAACTCGCCGAAGCCGACGGAGTTCGTGAAGCTCAGCACGATGCCCATCGCTGCGGGGAGCGTGATGGCGAGGGTGAAGAGCACGAGCGTGGGGACGAGGAACAGGAGGAAGAGCGGATCGACGCGCTTGGCGCGTCCGCGGACGCCGGCCTGGAGGCGCGGTGCGGCTCCGCCCCGGCGGCGGCGGTCCGCCGTCGTGATCGATTCGGTGGTCGTGGTGGCCAAGGTCGTCTCCTTACGCGGCCGACCGGAGCGCGAGCCGCGCCCAGTCGCCGTCGAGGGTGCGGAGTTGCGGGTCGGGCGCACCGCCGAAGGCGATGGACTGCAGGTAGTTCGCCACCGGGATCTCGGCGGGGATGAGCTGCGAGGCGCCGAGGTAGAACGCGGCCTGGTCGTACGAGTCCTGCATGCCGCGGAGCGCGGGGTTCGAGACCGGAGGGGAGTCCTTCCGCACGCCGAAGCCGTTGTTGTCGGCGTTGTACCGGTCGCTGATCTCCGGGCTCATCAGGAAGGACAGGAACTCGCGGGCGGCCTCCTGCTTCCGTGAGGCCTCGGGGATCCAGAGCCCGAGGTCGACGTTGACGCGCACCTTGTTGTCGGCGGGGTCGTCGGTCGCCGGGAACGGGAAGGTGCCGAGGTCCATGTCGGGGTTCGTCTTCGCGATCTCGCCGAGCGCCCAGGGGCCCTGCAGGTACATCGCCGCCTTCCCCTGCGCGAACGCGAGGTTGCCGTCGCCGTAGCCCCGGCTGGCGGCGCCCTGCTGGTGCCACTGCAGCAGGTCCACCATGCGACCGACGGGAGCGGCGAAGTCCTTCTCGAACGACACCGCCGACCCCCTGCCGACCGAGGTGCCCTCGCGGTCGAGCGCCGCGAAGGTCGACGGCACGTCGAGCATGCCGCCCACCGAGTAGTCGAACATGCCCTGGGCGATCGTCCAGTTGTCCTTGTACGTGCCGTACATCGGGGTGATCCCGGCCTTCACGAGACGCTCGCACACGTCGGTGAACGCGCTCCAGGTCGTCGGTACCTCGAGACCCTGCTGCGCGAACAGATGCTTGTCGTAGATCACCGACGCGGCGGTCACCGAGTAGGGCAGGACGCTCGTCCGGCCCGGGTAGTCCGCGGTCTGGCGCATCAGGGGCCAGAGGTCGGGGTTGATCGTGTCCTTCTCGGGCAGGTCCGACAGGTCGGTCAGGGCCCCGTGCTCGACGAACGACACCATCGCGTAGTTGTAGTTCAGGCACCCGAGGTCCGGCGGTCGGTTCCGGACGAAGTTCGCGGACATGTTCGACGTCGAGTCGCGGACCACGCGGATCTTGGACTGGCTGTCGTGGAACTTCGCGATGACGTCGTCGAAGTACCCGATGACCTCGGGCTTCGACACGTAGAAGGTGATCGTCTCGGGTCGGCTGCTCGATCCTCCGAGCGGGGCGCACCCGGCGAGTGCCAGGCCCGCGCCGATGCCGCCCGCACCGAGCAGGAACCCGCGGCGGGTGACCCCGGCCGTGCTCCTGGTGGTGGCGTGTGCTTGCACGTCGTCTCCGTCCGTCCGGACCCGGCGTCCCTGCCGTTCCGACTCGCGTGCCGGCGTCGGTGTCGGCTCGCGCGACTAAATGTACTCAGAAAATCTAATCGCGCAAGCAAGTCGCGTCGCGGTAGGGTCGGCGCATGCCACAGCGCCGTGTGACCCCCCGCGCGACCAGCGCCGAGACGGTCCTGGCGTACGCCCTCGAGCCGTCGTCCGGTGCCTTCACGGCGACCGAGGCGATCGACGCCACGGGGCTGACCCGCTCGACCGTCCTCGCCGCGTGCGCGGAGCTCGTCCGGCTCGGTTGGCTCCGCGACCTCGACGACGCCCGCACGGCAGGGGAGTACCGGAAGGGCCGGCCCGCCCGGCGCTGGGAACTCGTCGCGGACGCCGGGGTCGTCGTCGGCGTCGACGCGGGGCAGCACCGCGTCACCGCGCTCGTCGCCGACCTGCGCGGCGCCGTCCTCGCCCGCACCGAGGGGGCGCTCGGCGAGTCCGGGCTCGAGGTGCCCGTCCGGCTCAGTGTGACGACCGACACCGTCGCGGCGGCACTCACCGCGGCGGACGTGGACGCCGCCCGCGTGCTCGTGACGGTCGTCGGCATCCCGGCTCCGGTCGACGCGCTCGGTGCGTCACCCCGCGACGGCGGCTTCTGGGACAGCATGAACCCGGGCTTCTCGGACGTCGTGCCCCACGGTGTCGTCGTGGTCGAGAACGACGCGAACGCCGCCGCGCTGGCCGAACGGCCCTCCTCGGGGGACGCCTCGTTCGCGGCGCTGCTCTCGGGCGAGCGGTTCGGCGCCGGCCTGGTCGTCGACGGCGTGCTGCTCCGTGGTGCCCGGGGCGGTGCCGGTGAGCTCCGGGTGCTCGACCTGGTCGACGGGGTGGCCTCGTCGAACGGCATCGGGCGCACCGCCCGCGAGCTCGTCCGCGCGGCGCGGGCCGACGGGCGCATCGGTCCGGCCTCCCTGCTCGGCGGCGTCGAGGAGCCGGGCGCCGAGGCGGTGTTCGCCGCCGCCGCCCTGCTCGACCCGGTGGCGCTCGAGGTCGTCGACCGCCTGGGGGACCGCCTCGCCCGGGTCTGCGTCCTGCTCGCGAGCCTGCTCGACATCGACCGCGTGGTCGTCGCCGGGGCGATCGCCGACGCCGCCGCTCCCGTGATCGAGCGGGCGCGCGAGCACCTGGCTGCCTGGGAGTACGACCCGACGCCCGAGGTCGTGCCGTCGCGGCTCGGCGGCGACGTCGTGGTCCTCGGCGCCGTCGCGCGTGCGCTCGACCTCGTGCACGCCGACCCGCTGGCCTTCCCGCTGCCCGCCGAGACCCCCGCCGTCGCGACCTGACCGCCGATCCGCTCCCACCGCGCCCTTCCCGACCGGACGTACGAGTCGTACGATCGGTACATGTACAACCTGCCCGCGAGTGAAGCACGCCAGCGATGGTCCGACCTCATCGACCATGCGCACCGCGAACCGGTCGCCATCACGGTCCGCGGCCGCGAGCAGGTCGTCGTGCTCGAGGCGGAACTGGCTCGCCGGGCACTGCAGGCGCTCGAGGACGCGATGGACCGGGCCGCTGTCGATCGCGCTCGGCGGGAACTCGCGGAGGACCCGGAGACGCTGCCCCTCGAGCAGGTCGCCCGCGAGCTGGGCATCACGCTTGGGTGAAGCCTCGCCCGTCGAGTACCGGGTCGAGCTGACCAAGCGTGCCGCGAAGGCGCTGACGAAGCTCGACCGGGTCGTGCAGCGGCGGTTGCTCGCCGCCCTGGTCCTGCTCCGCACGACGCCGCGTCCGCCAGGGTCGACCGCGCTGGTCGGCCGGCCGGGCGAGTTCCGGGTCCGTGTGGGCGACCACCGGATCGTCTACGAGATCGTCGACGATCGTCTGGTGGTCCTCGTGCTGGTCATCGGCCACCGCCGTGACGTGTACCGCTGAACCCGACCGACCGACCGACCGCCGACCCCCCCTGGGCCGATCAGTGACACCGCGGCTCGGTCCGCGGCAGACTGGGCCCGTGACGATCCGACCCGTCCTCGTTCCCACGGTCCTCGGTTTGCTCGCGGTGTTGTGCACCGGGTGCGTCGCCGTCGGTCCGGAGGAGGGTGTCCTCACCCTGACGGGCAGCGACGCGGCCCCGCTCCCGGTGTGCAACGGCGCAGCACCCGTCTCGGTCTCCGCCCTGGCGTCCGACGACCCGCCAGCGTGCGAGCCGACCGGTCAGGTGCTCGTCTTCCCCGACGGAGGCCAGCTGCAGTTGCCGGGGGGATCGCTCGGCACCGGTTCGCAGGCTGCCGCGTCGGGCGTCCGGTACGCGTACAGCGGTGTCGGGCGGTTCGGCGTCGTCGCGGCGCAGGCCGGTCCTGGTTGCGTCGATGTCCAGGAGTGGGGGACCCCGGACGCGTTGCGTCGGGTCCACGACGCCTTCGGCTCGCGCTGGATGTGCGACTGACCGGGCGCGGGACGCGAGCGCCCGGCGGCCGCTCGCGGCCCCTCAGCGGAGGAGCGCCGCCAGGACCTCGGCGGCACGGGCGGCCTGCTCGGCGCTGACGTCGAGGTGCGTCACGAGCCGGACGTGCCTCGGGCCGAGCTGCATCACCCGCACGTCCCGCTCGGCGGCCGCGGCCACGAAGGCTGCCGGATCGGTCACCTCGGCGAAGACGATGTTCGTGTCGACGGTCGCGGGGTCGACGTCGAGCGCGGACGCGAGCACCCGGGCGTTGGTGTGGTCCTCGGCGAGACGGTCGACGTGGTGCCGGAGCGCGTACCGGCCCGCCGCGGCCAGGAAGCCCGTCTGCCGCATGCCCCCGCCGTAGCGCTTCCGCCAGGTGCGGGCCGCGGCGACGTGCTCCCGGGAGCCGACGAGCACCGAGCCGACCGGCGCGCCGAGCCCCTTCGACAGGCAGACCGACACGGTGTCGAACCCCGCGGCGAGGTCGCGCAGCGCGATCCCCGACGCGACGTGGGCGTTCCACAACCGGGCACCGTCGAGGTGCACCGCGATGCCGTGCTCCCGCGCGAACGCCTGCACGGCGTGCACCTCGTCGACGGGCTGCACGGTCCCGCCACCGAAGTTGTGCGTGTTCTCGATCGCGATCGCCGTCGTGGACACGCTGTAGGCGCCGGCGTTCGGCTCAGCCACCTCCGCGACCGCCGCCGCGACGAGGCGTCCGCGCTCCGAGGGCCACGTGCGCGTCGTGATGCCGGAGAACACCGCCGCGGCACCGAGTTCGGCGCGGACGACGTGGGCCCGGACGTCCGCCAGGAGTTCCTCGCCCGGCGCGACGTGCAGCCGCAGCCCGAGCTGGTTCGCCATCGAGCCGGTCGGGGTGAAGAGCCCGGCTTCGTGGCCGAGCAGGTCGGCGACCTCGCGCTCGAGGGCGTTCGTCTCCGGGTCCTCGCCGAAGACGTCGTCACCGACCTCGGCGTCGGCCATCGCTCGGCGCATCGCAGGCGTCGGGCGGGTCACGGTGTCGGAGCGCAGGTCGATCGGAGCGTCGGTCACCGGGCAACGCTAACCCGCCGTCCGGTCCGTCGATCACCAGGCAACACCGACCCGCCGTCCAGTCCGTCGATCACCAGGCAACACCGACCCGCCGTCCAGTCCGTCGATCACCGGCGTCGCTAGCGTGAGGCCCATGCAGCCGCCAGCAGCCGGGACCCTCCGCATCCTCCACCTGTCCGACACGCACCTGACCGGTGACGGTGCCCTGCACCAGGGATCGGTCGACACGACGGCGGCGTTGGACGCGGTGCTCGCGCACGTCGACGGGGTCCCGGGCGTCGGCCTGGTCGTGGTCTCGGGGGACGTGTCCGAGGACGGGAGTCCTGCGTCCTACCGCACGGCTCGCGAGCGGATCGGCGCATGGGCGCAGCGGCACGGCGCCGCACTCGTCCTGGTCCCCGGCAACCACGACCTCCGCGAGGGCTTCCGCCAGGTCCTCGCGAACGGCCACGTCCTCGGCGAGGGCGGCACGCCGCTCGCGCACACGATGGAGTACGTCCCGCCGTCCGTGCCGGTCTCCGGGCAGTCGGTCGTCGCCGGCTTCCGCGTGGTGACGGTCGACACGAGCGTCCCCGGTGCCGGCTACGGCGCGCTCAGCGACGCCGCGCTCGAGCGACTCCGCACGGCGCTCACCGGCGAGCCCGTCCCGCACGGCACGGTCGTCGTGCTCCACCACCCGCCGGTGCCCTCGCCGACCTTGCTGCACGAGGCCCTCCGCCTGCAGGACCCCGAGGACCTCGCCGAGCTCCTCGACGGCTCGGACGTCCGGGTGGTGCTCGGCGGGCACCAGCACCACCACAGCGCCGGGTCGCTCGCCGGCGTCCCGGTGCTCGTCGCGCCCGGGGTCGCGAACGACACGGACGTCGTCGGACCGTACGCCGAGGAGTCCGCCCACGTCGCCCACGGCGCACTGGTCGTCGACGTCGCCACCGACGGCTCCGTCTGGTCGACACCGGTCCGCGTCCCCGACCCGGACCGCGACGTGCTCGCCTTCGCGCTCGACGCCGAGACGGTGGCACGGATCGCGGAGCAGGCGGGGCCCGCCGCGCGCTGACGGCGCCCGGTACCCCTCGCTCACGGACACCGTTCCGGCGTCGCGAGTACACCGGAGCCATGCCCACGGAAGGAGTCCCCCATGCGCATCGGTAGTGCAGTGCAGTACGACCGGTACGGCGGGTTCGACGTCGTCGACCTCGTCCCGCAGGAACGTCCCGAGCCCGGACCCGGCGACGTCGTCGTCGAGGTCGTCGCCGCCGGCCTGAACCACGTCGAGCGGTTCCTCCGCGAGGGGAAGCTGCGCGACCACATCGACCTCGAGTTCCCTGCCCACCAGGGCGTCGACTTCGCCGGCATCGTCCGGGCCCGCGGCGCCGAGGTCCGTGACCTCAAGGTCGGCGACGAGGTGATGGGCCACGCGCCCGAGGGCGGTGCCCACGCCACCTGGATCCGCGTGCCCCGCGGTGCGGTCGTGAAGAAGCCCGAGCACGTCGGGTGGGAGGTCGCCGGCGGCCTCTACCTGGCCGGCGCCACCGCCGCGACGATCGTCCGCGGACTCCGTCTCGGGCCCGACGACACCGTCGTGATCTCCGCCGCTGCCGGCGGTGTCGGGCACATCGAGTGCCAGCTGGCGCACGATGCCGGCGCGACCGTCATCGCCCTCGGCAGCCCGCGGAACCACGACTACCTGCGGCAGATCGGCACGCTGCCGGTCGCGTACGGCGAGGGCGAGGAGGACCGCATCCGGCAGATGGCGGCCGGCCGGCCGATCACCGCGTTCATCGACAACCACGGCGGTGGCGGTGCAGCGGACCTCGCATCGCGGCTCGGCGTGCCGTCGGAGCGGCTGGTGACCTCCGAGCACCGCCGCGACGTCGAGATCCGGTTCCTGCGGGCACCGGCCGACGACGAGGAGGCCCGTGACCTGCTCACCCTGCTCGGCAAGGCCGTGCAGGACCGCCGCGTGCAGGTGCTCATCTCGGGCTTCTACCCGTTCGAGTACATCGTCGACGCCTACGAGGACCTGGCCGAGATGCGCTCCCGCGGCAAGGTCGTGATCGGCATGCAGACGGTGGAGACCGGTGCGCGACTCGACTGGTACCGCTCGGAGAAGGCGCGTGACCTGCGCGACCGCTACGCCGATGCACGAGGCGCGGACACCGAGACGATGGCCGGCGGGTCGGCGAGCCCGGAGGCCTGAACCACACGCGCGAGGATCGGGCCCGGTCTCCGGCAGGAGGCCGGGCCCGATGCGTGCGCGGGAGAGCGTGCGTCGGCTAGCTGAGGACGTCCTTCGTCGCGAACCGTCCGTACGCCAGCGCACCGAACACGGCCACCCAGCCGAGCTGCAGCAGCGCGTTCGCCCCGAAGGAGTCGAACGCGATCGGGTCGCGGAGCAGGTCGCCGAAGCCGAGCCACAGGTGCGAGAACAGGAACGGGTGCAGCCGGTCGAGCTGCGGGAGCTGGTCGAGCACCTGCGACACCCCGGCGAGCACGACCGTCGCGGCCATCGCCCCGACCGGCACCGTCGTCAGCGTCGAGGCGAAGAGCCCGATCGCGGCCAGCCCCAGCATCGAGAGGGCCACGTACAGCGCGAGGAGCAGTGCGCGGCCGGCGTACGACCAGCCGCCGACCTGCGTCCCCGACAGCAGGGTCACCGGGCCAATCGGGAAGAGCAGTGCGCCGATCGCCGCGCCGACGAGCACGACGAGGAGCGTCGCGGCCAGGCAGAACGCGACCGTGGCGGCGTACTTGACCAGGATGAACCGCAGGCGGCCGGTCGGGGCCACCAGCAGGTAGCGGATCGTGCCGTGCGACGCCTCGCCCGCGACCGTGTCCCCCGACACGACCCCCACGGTCAGGGGCAGGAACAGCGGGATCGACACGGTGAGCGCGGTGAACGCGACGAAGAGGCCGTTGTTCGTGATGTCCCCGAGGAACGCGGGACCACCGGAGTCACCGTCGGTGGTCAGGCGCACCGCGATCGCGATGAGCACCGGGACCAGGGCGAGGGCACCGAGCATCGCCCAGGTCCGGCGGCGCCGGAACAGCAGCGCGAGCTCCGACCCGAGCAGGGCGAAGGGGCGGACGGGACGGCGGACGGGCTCAGGCTGCGACATCGAACCCCTCTCCGGTGAGCGCGACGAACAGGTCCTCGAGGGTGCCGCCGCCCACCGCGACGCCCCGGACCCGGACGTCGGCACGGACGAGGTCGGCCGTGACGGTCTCGGGCAGGACGTCGTCGGGCAGGTCGGCGACCAGGACGTCCGCACCGGTGTCCCGACGCGGGGAGAGCCCCAACCGCACGAGCACCGCCGAGGCCTCGCCCACGTCGGGGGTCCGGACGGTCAGGGTCCGTCCGCCCGTCGCCCGGAGCTCGTCGAGGGAGCCCTGCGCCACGAGGCGCCCGCTCCGCATCACCGCGGCGTGCGTGCAGACCTGCTCGATCTCGGCGAGCAGGTGGCTCGACACGAAGACCGTGGTGCCGTCGTCGGCCAGCGAGCGGATGAGGTTGCGGACCTCGCGGGTCCCCTGCGGGTCGAGGCCGTTCGTCGGCTCGTCGAGCACGAGGAGGTCACGCGGCGCGAGCAGTGCGCCCGCCAGGCCGAGGCGTTGCTTCATGCCGAGCGAGTAGGCGTGTGCCTTCTTGTCGGCGGCGTGGCCGAGCCCGACGCGGTCGAGCGCCGCCGCGACACGGTCGTGGCGGGTGCGCGGGTCGGAGGTCGGGTCCGCCGCGTCGAACCGCTGCAGGTTCGCCCGACCGGACAGGTACGGGTAGGCGGCCGGACCCTCGACGAGCGCGCCGACGCGGGGGAGGACCTCCTGCAACGCGCCCGGTACCGCACGGCCGAGCACCTCGATCGTGCCGCTCGTCGCCGCCGACAGTCCGAGGAGCATCCGGATGGTGGTGGTCTTGCCGGAGCCGTTCGGACCGAGGAACCCGAAGACCGATCCGCGCGGGACGGCCAGGTCGATCCCGTCGACGGCGCGCTGCCGGCGGAACACCTTGACGAGCGACTGCGTCCGGATCGCGAGGTCGGGAACGGGCCGGCCGGGCTCCGTCGCCGCCCGGTCCGGCTGCGGGGCTGTCGTCACTTGGCGGCGGCGACCAGCGCGGACACCGGGACGGCGCCGGCGAACACCCGGCCGTCGTCCGTCAGGTAGACCGACACGAGCGACGTCTGCAGTGCGCGGCCGCCGTCGACGGGCTTCGTCACCTGGTCGAGGAGCGCCGAGGCGTCGGAGTCCGGACCCGGTCCGGCGGTGTCGCCGGCGGGCAGCTCCACGACGCTGTCCCACCCGGAGCCGGTCACCGTCGGTCCGACGCCGCTCCGGTCGTCGCCGTGTGCCCGACCGCCCTGCCCGTGCTGGTGGGCGTCCGAGAGGTCCTTCGTCGTGACCTCGGCGCCGGACGGCGGGGTGAAGTCGAACAGGCGAGCGTCGGGCGCGCCGTAGTCGAGGCTCGTGAACCCGACCTGGAACGCCGGGTCCTGCTGCCCGGCTGCGGTCACGGTGACGCGCAGGGGCAGCCCGGTCTGCTGGTCGACGGCGAGCCGGACCGAGCCGACCAGGGTGTCGTCGGACCTCGGCGTCAGGGTGACCTGCCATGCGTCGTGTCCGGCGACGCGGATCGTCGTCGGGTCGGACACCCGGGTGCTCGGGGTGATCGCGTCGACCGCACGCTGAGCCGCCTGCGCCGGCGTGGTGGCGCCGGCGGTGGGGGCGTCGGCGTCCGCGGGGAGCGTCAGGTGGACTGCCGTGCGCTCCTTCGAGTCCCAGGTCCACACGTCGGACCCGTTCCGGACCACGTCCTGTTCCGCGAGCTGCTGGGTCAGCTGGAAGCGCTGTTCGTCCTCGCCGCCGACGTACACCCGCGCGGTGTGCGCGGCGGTGAGCAGTCCGAGCACGTCGGACGCGTCGCCCTCGAGCGAGGAGCCGCCGCTGCCCGAGGGGAGCTCCGGCAGCCCGAGGTCGCTCGTCTGCGCGATCGTGCCGGAGTACTGGGCGTCCCGGGACCCCGCGATGCTCGCGAGGACCTCGGCCGCGGTGGGGTCCGAGCCCGCCACCGGTCCGGCAGCGGCGTTCGCGATCACGGGCGCGGCGATGACGCCGGCGACGACGACCGGCGCGATCGCGGCGGGCAGCCAGGCTGACTTCTGCATCGTGTCCCCTTCGGTGGAGCGGTGGGTCGCGAGCACCGTACGTCGGGCTGCCGACAGTCGGCTGGGCGTCCGCGGCTGTCGTCCCGGTGCCCGGCACTCGTAGGATCGGTCCGCCCGGCGACGGGACGACACGGCGGCGAAGGAGACGGCATGCGCGCGGTCCTCGGACTGGACATCGGTACCTCGAGCACGAAGGCGCTGCTGGCCGGGTTCGACGGCAGGGTGCTCGCCGAGGGCTGCCGGGAGCACAGCGTCGACCGCCCCGTCGAGGGGCGGGTCGAGATGGACGGCGACGCCTGGTGGGCCGAGTTCGTGGACCTGACGACCGAGCTGCTCGCACGGGTCCCGCACGCGCGGGTCGAGGCGGTCGGGGTCAGCGGCATCGGTCCGTGCGTCCTGCTGTCGGACCAGGACGGACGGCCGCTGCGGCCCGCGATCCTCTACGGGGTGGACACCCGCACCGCGGACATGCTCGACGAGGTCGCGGCGGAGCTGGGCGGTGACGACGCCGTCCGTGCCCGGTGCGGCAGCGGGCTCAGCACCCAGGCCGCCGGGGTGAAGCTCGCGTGGCTCGCCCGGAACGAACCCGACACGTGGCGTCGTGCCGGACGGTTCACGATGCCCTCGTCGCGGATCGTCGAGCAGCTCACCGGCGAGTACGTCCTCGACCACCACTCGGCGAGCCAGACGACCCCGCTGTACGACGTCCACGCCGAGCGCTGGATCGACGAGTGGTGCGCGCGGCTCGCGCCCGGTCTGCGGATGCCGCGGCTGCTCTGGCCCGGTGACCGGGCCGGTGACGTGACGGCCGCCGCGGCCGCAGCCACGGGCCTCCCGGCCGGGATCCCGGTGATCGCGGGGACCATCGACGCCTGGGCCGAGGGGGTCAGCTCCGGCGTCCCCGCGCCGGGGCGGGTGTTCCTGCAGTACGGGTCGACGATGTTCCTCATCGCGCCCACCGACCGGCCGACGTCGGTCCCGGGTCTGTGGACCACGGTCGGGACCCGCCCTGGGCAGCCCTGCGTCGCGGGGGGCACCGCGACCTCCGGCGCCGTCACCGACTGGCTCCGGCGGCTCGTCGACGGCGACCGTGCAGCACTCCTCGCCGAGGCGCGGGCCGCCGGTCCGGGCGCCGGGGGACTGCTCGTCCTGCCCTACTTCGCCGGGGAGCGGACCCCGATCGCGGACCCGGACGCCCGCGGAGTGGTCGCCGGGCTGACGGTCCGGCACACGCGTGGTGACCTCTACCGCGCGACGCTCGAGGGGACGGCCTACGCGGTCCGCCACAACCTCGAGGTGCTGGGCGGGGCCGGCATCGACGTGCACGAACTCGTCGGCGCCGGCGGCGGGGTGCTCGGACGACTGTGGCCGGAGATCGTGTCGGACGTCACGGGGCTCCCGCAGACCATCCCGTCCGTCACCACGGGGGCGTGCTTCGGCACGGCGTACCTGGCCGCGCTGCTCGTCGACGGCGCGGACCGCGTCGACATCCGCGCCTGGAACCCGCCGGCGGTCGTCATCGAACCGGATCCGGTGGCCTCCGAGCGGTACGACCTCGGGTACCGGGACTACCGGGAGCTCTACGAGGCGACCGTGCCGGTCGTGCACCGGTTGGCGCGCCGCCAGCGCGACGACGGGACCGCCACCGCACCAGCCGGTCCGGCGGGTGCGCTGGCGGTCCCGAGGGGGCGACCGGCGTCAGGTCACGCGGTGGCGGTGACCCCGGCGTCGGTGCCGGCTGCGCCTCCGGCGTCGGTGCCGGCTGCGCCTCCGGCGTCGGTGCCGGCTGCGCCTCCGGCGTCGGTGCCGACGGGCGCTGAGCCGTCGTAGCCGCAGATCGCGGCGACCTTCTCCGCGCTCGCGCTCGACGGGTCGAACGTGTACCCGAGCCACTCCTTCGCCATCCGCCGGGCGACCTCGATGCCGACGACCCGCTGGCCCATGCAGAGCACCTGGGCGTCGTTCGACAGCACCGACCGCTCGACGCTGAACGAGTCGTGCGCCGTGACGGCCCGGATGCCGGGGACCTTGTTCGCGCTGATCGCGACGCCGAGCCCGGTGCCGCAGACCAGGATCGCCCGGTCGGCCTCGCCGTCCGCGATCATCCGGGCGGCGTCGACGGCGACGTGCGGGTACGCCGTGTGGCCGTCCGCGTCCACGCCCACGTCGACCACGCTGGCCACGCGGTCGTCGGCCTCGAGGTCCCGCTTGATGACCTCCTTGTAGTCGAAGCCCGCGTCGTCCGAGCCCACCACCAGTCGTAGCGTCATGCGTCCACTCCTTCGCGTCGTGCGCGGTCGGCGAGCACCTCGCCGATCCGTGTGAGGACCATCCCCATCGAGGTGGCGCCCGCATCGGGCGTCCCCACGCTCTTCTCGGCCAGGGGTCGGGCCCGCCCGACCTTCGGCCGCAGGTCCGCCGTGGCCTCCGCCTGCTCGACGGCGACCCGCGCTGCCGTCCGCCAGGCCGCCGGCAGGTCGGCGCCGTCGTCGACCGAGGACCGCAGCTGGTCGACGAAGGGCAGCAGTGCATCGAGCAGCGTCTTGTCGCCGCGGGCCGCGCCGCCCAGGTGGACGATCGAGTCCGCGAACGCCTGCGCGGCAGCCACGACGTCGGCCGGACCGTACGTCTCCCGGTCGTCGCCGAGGGCACGACCGAAGGCCTCGAGGGCCGCGCCCCAGAGCACACCGGACGTCCCGCCGGCGGACGCCGCCCAGGCGTCACCCGCCCGACCGAGCACGAAGGCGACACCCGCGGCCGGGTCGGTCTGCTCGACGGACCGGCGAGCCGCCGAGACACCCTTGACCATGCCGCGCCCGTGGTCGCCGTCGCCGGCGACCGCGTCGATGCGCCCGAGGGTCTCCTCGTGCTCGCGGAGCAGCGCGTCCATCGCCACCACGGCTGCGCGGGCGGTCTCGGCTGCCCGCCGGGAGGCCTCGGTCGCGTCCGGCACGACGGTCGCCTCCGCCTCGGCCTCGGCCACCGCGTCAGCCGGCACGAGCGCCGCGACCGGAGCGGCGACCTTGCGGTACGCCGGCGTGTAGGCGTCCGCGCGCCAGTACTGTTCGAGCTCGTCGTCGAGGAACTGCAGCGTGAGCGAGCAGCCGCCCATGTCGAGGCTGGTGACGAGCTCGCCGACCTCGGGCTCGACGACCTCGAGCCCGGCGTCCTCGAGGAGCGGCAGCACGCGGCCCCAGAGCAGGAAGAGCTCCTCGTACTTGGTGTCGCCCAGGCCGTTGAGGATCGGTGCGACCCGCGGCCCGGCGCCCTCGGGGCGTTCTGCGACCAGCCGCTCGACGAGCAGTGCGGCGAGCTCCCGCGCGGGCAGCACCGGGACGTCCTGGATGCCCGGCTCACCATGGATGCCGAGGCCGAGGCCGAGGTGTCCGTCCGGGACGGAGAAGAGCGGTTCGGTGGCGCCGGGCATGGTGCAGCCCGAGAACGCGACGCCGATCGTCCTGGTGGCGGCGTTCGCCGCGGTGCCGACGCGCTCCACCTCGTCCAGGTCGAGTCCCGCCGCCGCGGCGGCACCCATCGCCTTGAACACCGAGAAGTCGCCGGCGATGCCCCGCCGCTGCGCGACCTCGTCGGCGCTCGCGACGTCGTCGGTGACCACGACGATGCGCGTGTCGATGCCCTCGGCGCGCAGGCGCTCGGCGGCGAGGCCGAAGTTCATCGTGTCACCGGCGTAGTTGCCGAACGACAGCACGACGCCGCGGCCCTGGTCGGCGGCCTTGGCCACCGAGTACACCTGGGCCGCGGACGGCGAGGTGAAGACGTTGCCGACGACGGCGCCGGTGGCGAAGCCGGGGCCGACGACGCCGCAGAACGCGGGGTAGTGCCCGGATCCGCCGCCGACCACGACGGCGACCTGCCGGTCGGCGCCCTCGGTCGGGAGGGCGACCACCCCGCCGTGCACGCCGCGTACCCGGTCGGCGTACAGGGCGAGCCAGCCGGCCAGCTGGTCGTCGGCGAAGTCCTCGGGGTCGTCGTGGATCGTGGTCATGGAGTGCGTTCCTGTCGTGCGGTGGACCGGGGTCCGGTGGATGGGGTCAGGATCGGGTCGGACGACCGGGTGCGTCGGTCGGGACGGAGGGGACGGGTCGGGGGGCCGGGCGGCGGTGGGACGGCCACCGCCGCCCGGGGTCGGCTCGGCGGGCCTCAGCGGGTGCCGCGGTGCGGGCGTCCCTGGGGCACGTCGAGGAAGTGGATCATCACGAAGGCGCAGGCGTAGAGGCCGACGAAGGTCCAGGTCACCGCCTGGCCGCCGCCGCCGAGCGCGAAGACCGCGGCGACGACGCCGGTGCCGAGGAACGCCGCGCCACCGGCAGCGGTGGTGTACATCGCCATCGCGGCACCCTTGTGCTCCGGGGCGAGCGCGGGCATGATCGCGCCCATCGGGACGAAGCCGGCGAGCAGGCAGCCGAACACGCAGCCGGCGACGACCGAGAGCACGTAGCCCCAGTCGGAGCCCGCGGGCACGAGCTGCGGCACGTACCACCAGGCGACGAGCCCGGTCGCCGAGCCCACGATGCCGAACCACTTCACCGTGCGCTGCCAACCGATCCGGTCGCCGACCCATCCGAACAGGGCGTTGACCAGGATGTTCGTCGCGTAGACGCAGACGGTCATGAGCAGCCAGCGGCTCTGGCCCCACCCGCGGTCGTTCGCGATGATCGCGGGCAGCACGACGAACATGCCGAACTCGGGCGCGGTGTTGATGAGGCGGACGAGGAAGCCCATCAGGATCTTCGGCCGGGTGGCGGTGAGGCGGATCCCGCTCGTCATCACGCGCCAGGCGCTCTCACCGGCGGGTGCGATCCGCGTGAAGCCGTTGGGCAGGCGGACGCCGAACAGCATGATCAGGAAGCCCACGACCACGAGGCCGATCGATGCGACCATCGCGCCCGCCTCGCCGACCGTGCCGCCGCCGAACACCGGGATCGCCCCGATGGCGAACAGCGAGCCGAGGGTCGGCAGCCCACCGGTGAAGGCGACGTAGAACCAGCCGACGGCCGAGCCGTTGCGCTCCACCGGCGTCGTGATGTTCACCCACACCAGGAAGGCGAACGCGAACAGCGGGTAGCCGAAGCCGCGCAGGGCGTACGCGACGGCGGCGAACGGCACGCTCTGCACCTCCAGGGCCAGCAGGAACAGCACCTCGAAGACGACCCAGACGGCGAAGCCGAGGATCATCACCCGGCGCGGACCGACCAGGTCGGACAGGGCGCCGGAGACGTAGCTGCCGATCAGGGCGGCGAGGCTGTAGAACGTCACGATCGTCGCCACGGTGGCCTCGGGGCTGCCGAGCACCGCGACCATGTGCGGGGTGATGAAGTTCGACTCGACGCCGTTGCCGGTCATGAAGACCAGCACGGCGACGAAGCCGAGGGCGAGCGGACGGGGGATCCCCATCCGGTCCAGCCGGCCCTCGGACCGGCCGGCGGTGGGCGTGGAGGCGGTGGTGCGCGCGGTCGTCGTCGACATCGCGGGGGCTCCTCGGGTGTCAGGCCCGCGCGACGGACGTGGTCGGCGCGGACGTGGTCGGTGCGGACAGCGACGGGATGATGGACACCTTGACGGACGCACCGGCGGAGTCGCCGACCAGGTCCAGTGCCTGCTGGAAGTCCTCGAGCGGGAACTGGTGCGTGCAGATCTCGTCCATCGGCAGCATGCCGGACTCGAGCAGCTTGATCGCCGCCGGCCAGGTGTGCGGACCGAGGTGTGCCCCGCGGACGTCGAGCTCCTTGTCGTCGGAGATGATCGACCAGTCGACGGATACGGCGTCCTTGAAGACCGAGTACTCGACGAACGTGCCGAGCTTGCGGAGCAGGTTCAGGCCCTGCGGTACCGCGGACGGGTGGCCGGTGGCCTCGATGTAGACGTCGGCACCGTAGCCGTCGGTGAGCTCCTTCACCCGGGCGACGGCGTCCTCGTGTGCGATGTTGATCGTCAGGTCGGCGCCGACCTTGCGGGCGAGCGCGAGCTTCTCGTCGACGACGTCGAGCGCGATGATCCGCAGCGGGTTCTTCTGGCGGGCGCCGGCGATCGCGGAGAGACCGATCGGACCGGCGCCGGCGATGACGACCGTGTCGCCGAACCGGATGTCGCCGCGCTCGACGGCGTGGAAGGCGCAGGAGAGGGGCTCCGCGAAGGCGGCGACCTGGCCCGGCAGCGCGCGGTCGACCGGGTGCGTCAGGGCGCCGCTCGGCACGAGCACGTACTCGGCCATCGCGCCGTCGAAGCCCTTGAAGCCGAACATGTCGTGGACGTTGCACATCCAGTAGGCGCCCTCGAGGCAGTAGCGGCACTCCCAGCACGGCACGATCTGCTCGCAGGCGATGCGGTCGCCGAGTGCCACACCGCGCTTCGCGAGTGCGTCGTCGGCGCCGGCGACGATCGTCCCGACGAACTCGTGGCCGGGGATCCGGTCGGCTTCCGCCCATGCCGGGCGGTTCTCGTCGCCCCAGAACTTCGCCGCGCCGTGGTAGCACTTCAGGTCGCTCGCGCAGATGCCGACGGCGTCGGTGCGGAGCAGGAGCTCACCCGGTCCGGGCTGCGGGACCGGACGCTCCTCGAGTCGGTAGTCGCCCGGACCGTGGACCACCACGGCACGCATCGTGGTCGGGTTCTCGCGGTGCGCGTCGCCCTGCGCCGGGGTCTCGGTCGTCGTCGTCGACATGAGCTGGTCCTCCGTTGGTCAGCCGGGCGGTGTGCCCGTTCCGATGGTTCGGCGACGACTGTACACGCTCGGGAACAGATGTCCAGAACACAATTTCTGCTATCGTTCCGACACCACGACCGCGCATCGCAAGGGAGCGACCATGACCACCGCCACCGAGACCGACCTCGCCGCCGCACTCCGACCGGGCCCCGACGCCGTCGAGCTGACGAACGACCTGACGGGCCGCACGGCGGTCGTCACGGGTGGGGCGTCCGGCATCGGCAACGCGATCGCCCACGCCTTCGCGTCGCGCGGGGCCCGGGTCGCGATCGTCGACGTCCGGACGGACGCCTCGGCCGCTGCAGCCGCCGGGCTGCCCGACGTCCCCACCGGTGCGCACCTCGGGCTCGCCTGCGACGTCACGGACGACGCCTCCGTCTCGGCGGCGGTCCAGCAGGTCGTCGACGCCGCCGGGTCGATCGAGGTGCTGGTGAACTGCGCCGGCATCGTCGCGCTCGACGCAGCGGAGGACCTGGACGGCGGCGCGTGGGCGCGCACGCTCGACGTCAACCTGACCGGGACCTTCCGGCTGGCGCAGGCGGTCGGGCGGCACATGCTCGCGGCGGGCAGCGGTCGGATCGTGAACATCGCGTCGCAGGCGGCACACGTCGGCCTCGACCGGCACGCGGCGTACTGCGCGTCGAAGGCCGGCGTCCTCGGGCTGACCCGGGTGCTCGCACTCGAGTGGGGCGGACGCGGGGTCACGGTCAACACCGTCTCGCCGACCGTCGTGCTCACCGACCTCGGCCGGGCGGCCTGGGCGAACGAGGCGGGGCTCCGCCACCAGGACGAGATCCCGACCGGTCGCTTCGCCACCCCCGCCGAGATCGCCGCCGCGGTGCTGTTCCTGGCGAGCGACGGTGCCGCGATGGTGAACGGCGCCGACCTGCGCGTGGACGGCGGGTTCACGATCCGGTGACCCCCGGTCGGACTACGATCCGAGTGTCCGACCGATCCGAAGGGTCCGCAGCATGTCCTCCGAGAGCACCACCGGCGCCGAGGGGGCCCGGGCCCGCTTCCCGCTCGACACCGTGTACCAGGCGGCGCGGATGTACTACCTCGAGGACGCCACCCAGGTCGAGATCGCGTCGCGCCTGGGGGTCTCCCGTCCCACGGTCAGCCGTCTCGTCGCCGAGGCCCGCCGCGCCGGACTCGTCCGGATCGACGTCGTGGACCCCTTCCAGGACGAGACCGTCGCACTGGCCGAGCGCCTGCAGGTCGTGCTCGGACTCCGAGCCGTGCACCTGGCCGCCGTGACGCACCAGGCGACGCTCGGTGCCGACCTGGCCGCCCCCATCGCGACCGCGGTCGAGGGCATGGGGCTCACGCCCGGCGACGCCGTGCTGATGTCCTCCGGTCGCACCGTGTACGACGTCGCACACGCCGGGATGCCGCCGCTGGCCGGGGTCCAGATCGTCCCGACGGTGGGCGGCCAGGCGGACCCGATGCCCTGGTTCCAGACGAACGAGATCACGCGGACCGCTGCCGAGCACTCCGGTGCGATCCCGGCGTTCCTCTTCGCGCAGGCCCTGCCGTCCGCCGCGATGCGCGCCACCCTCGACGAGGACCCCGCCTTCCAGCACGTGGTCGGGCTGTGGGGGCGGGCCAAGGGTGCGATCCTCGGCGTCGGCGCACCGACCCCGACCCGCGACGCGCTGGCACGGGGGATCCCGGTCGAGGACGCCGTGTTCGACCAGGCCGCCGGTGACGTCTGCCTCAACTTCTTCGCCGCGGACGGCTCGCCGATCGAGTTCCCCGGCAGCGAGCGCATGGTCCGGACCTCGCGCGACGTCCTGGCCGGCGTCCCGCACGCGGTCGGTGTGGCCGTGGGGGCGGCGAAGGTGCCGAGCATCGTCGGCGCGGTCCGCGCCGGCATGGTCAACGAGCTGGTGACCGACGCCGCGACCGCGCGCGCCCTGCTCGACGCGCTCGCCTGACCCGGCCGCGCACAGCGTCGCTCTCGGCCGCGTCGCCCGTGCGCGTGCCGCCCGCCGTCGGGACGGCACCGTCGACGGACGGGAGGCGCGGTGCGGGCCGGTGCCGCGCCTCCCGTCCGTCCCGTGTCCCGACCGTCAGTCGGTCGTGCGGGCGGTCCTGCGGACGTCCCACAGGTGGTGCACCGGGTCGTGCGCGTAGTAGGTCGCGAGGGTCGCGACCGTGAAGACGCTGCCGTCCGACCGCCGGCCCGTCCGCCCGAGGGCGTCGTCCGGTACCGCGGCGAACGCGGCCGCGGCGTCGCGAGCCGCCTCGGTCAGGTCGCGGGAGACGACCGCCGGGTCCTGCTCGCCGTACCGCTCCTCGACGGCGGTGGCGTCCTGGTCCCAGTTCGCGAAGGCCGGGCCGTCCTCGGACAGCACGAGGCGGAGGCGTTCGGTCATCTTCCGGTGGACGTCGCGGACGTGTGCGCCGTACTCGAGCGGCGACCACGTGTGGTCGTCCGGGCGCTGCCGGACGTCCGGACGGGCGAGCTGCTCCGGCCAGGCCGCCGTGTTCTCCGTGATCACGGCAGGGACGTCGCGGAAGGCGAGGGCTGCGCCGTCGAAGCCGCACTCGGGGCACGCCGCGCCGATCACCCAGGTCCAGTTCTTCGTGTCCGGTCGGATCGCCATGGGGCAG
Source organism: Curtobacterium sp. NPDC088465 (assembly GCF_044753165.1). Taxonomy (NCBI): domain Bacteria; kingdom Bacillati; phylum Actinomycetota; class Actinomycetes; order Micrococcales; family Microbacteriaceae; genus Curtobacterium; species Curtobacterium sp. NPDC088465. Next base: position 262,038 of record NZ_JBIVMR010000003.1, read on the forward strand.
ACGTTACCGGCTCGTGACCTCGCGCCCCATCGGCACGGGCATGCGGATCGGGCGGGACCCCCGTCCGGGTGACACGCCGTTCCCTGTGAATCCCGTGGCAGTGCCCGGCCCCGTGCTCCCTAGCGTTGCTGGCTGTCCCGGGCCGGTACCGACCGGCCCGCCCCACCACGAGGAGATCGCGAATGGGTTCCGACCCCAGCAGTACCAGCACCCGACCACCCCGACGTCTGCGCGTCAGCGACGTCACGGTGGTCGACCGGAGCATGATGCGCCGGGCCGTCAGCGGCATGGTCGTCGGCAACACGATGGAGTGGTACGACGTCGGGGTCTACGGCTACCTGGCGGTCACGATGGGCCGGGTGTTCCTGCCCACGGCCGAACCGTCGGTGCAGATCCTGTTCAGTCTCGGGGTGTTCGCGGCGACCTACGTCGCGCGGCCCCTCGGCGGGATCGTGTTCGGGCGGCTGGGGGACCGGCTCGGACGACAGAAGGTGCTCGCCACGACGCTGATCCTGATGGCGTCGTCGACCTTCCTCATCGGGGTCCTGCCGGCGTGGTCGACCATCGGTGCGGTCGCTCCGGTGGTGCTCGTCGTGCTGAAGCTCGCGCAGGGGTTCTCGACCGGTGGTGAGTACGCCGGGGCCACCACGTTCGTGACCGAGTACGCCCCGGACCGTCGGCGCGGCTTCTTCGCGAGCATCCTCGACTTCGGCAGCTACATGGGCTTCGCGCTCGGTGCGACCGTGGTGACGGTGCTGCAGGTGACCCTGGGCGAGGAGACGATGACCGCCTGGGGCTGGCGCCTGCCGTTCCTGCTCGCCGGCGTGATCGGCGTCGTCGCGATCTGGTTCCGCCTGCGCATCGAGGAGTCGCCGGTGTTCCAGGCGACGCAGGCCGCGCAGGAGGCCGCCGCGTCGGACCGCGAGGCCGCAGCAGGCGGCCGACCGGCGAACGTGCTCGTCATGGTGCGCGACCACTGGCGCCCCATCGTCATCGCGATCATGCTCGTCGGCGCATCGAACACGGTCGGCTACGCGCTGACCTCGTACATGCCGACGTACCTCACCGACTCGCTCGGCTACTCCGCGATCGACGGCACGCTGCTCACCATCCCCGTGCTCGTGCTGCTCGCCGTGATGCTGCCGGTCGCCGGACGGCTGTCCGACCGGATCGGTCGCCGCACCGTGATGTGGATCGGCGCCGGGACGACCGTCGTGCTCGCCGTCCCCGCCTTCCTGCTCATCGGGCACGGCGCGCAGTGGTCGACCCTCGCCGGGCTCGGGCTGCTGGCGTTGATGACCGCGCTGTGGGTGTCGAACCAGGCGGCGTCGCTGCCGGCGCTCTTCCCGACGTCGACGCGGTACGGCGGCATGGGCTTCGCCTACAACATCGCCATCGCCGTGTTCGGCGGGACGACGCCGCTCATCGTGCAGGCGCTCCTGACGGCCACGGGGGACCAGCTGGCGCCCGCGTACTTCCTCGTCGCGATGAGCATCGTCGGAGCGGTCGGTGTGTTCTGCATGCGCGAGTCGTCGCAGCGCCCGTTGCCGGGGTCGATGCCCGCGGTGGAGTCCGAGGACGAGGCTCGCGAGCTCGTCCTCACGCAGGACACGAACCCGAACCTCGACCTGGGGGACCTGCCGTTCGCGGCGCAGGACCAGGCGGAAGCAGCCGCCGAGCGCTGAGGGGGTGCGGCTGACCGGCGCCGGGTGACCGGGGCTCGGGGCGGCGCGCGGCGCCCGACGCGCGGTGCCAGGTGCCAGGTTCGCGACGTTGCACGTGTCGATCGACGCGTGCAACGTCGCGGTTCGCGCGTCACCCGCGTCTCCGGGCGTTCCCACGTCCCTGGCGAGCAGTGCTCCGCCGTCGGTGCCGCCGCCGGCGCCCGCGCCGGTCGGCCGTCCGCGGTGCTCAGTCGTGCCGGTGCTCGTGCGACGGGTCGAGCGCCGGCCACACCGGGAACGGGTCCGGCCACCGACGCCACACGTCGGGCCCGGCGAGCAGTTCCGCCGGGGTGAGGAGCGCACCGTCCAGCGCGCGTTCGACGGCGTGCACGTCGAGGCGCTCGCCGACGAACCAGATCGCCTGACCGACCGGTGCGTCCTCGTCCCACGACGGGTTCGCGGTCGGGTCGAGCGCCAGCATCGCGCCGAAGCTCGACCACGAGCCGACGTGGTCCGGCCGGGACGCCAGTCGGAAGAAGCCCTTCGAGCGCAGCACCCGGCCGTTCGCCCCCGCCGCGAGGTCGTCGGCGATGACGTCGGCGAGCCGCCCCGGGTGGAACGGCAGGGGCTCCCGGTACCGCACGGTCACCAGGTCGTCCCGCGGACCGCGCCCGGTGTCGGTCCGGCCGGAGTCGGACGACAGGGCGCGCATCCACCCGGCCCCCGAGGCCAGCAGCCGTGCCGCGCCGCCGTTGGACGCCGGCAGGTCGAGGGCGCTGCGCACGGCGGGCGCGGCGACGATCACCGCGTGCGGTGCCATGCGGTGGAGGAGGGACACGAGGGCGCGACGTCGTCGCCCGGACAGCGGCTCGACCCGGTCGAGCGCGATCACCGTGACGTACTCGACGACGGAGACCACCCGCTCGGCCGCGACGAAGGCGTCGTCCACGTCGGACCAGAGCAGGTGGGCCACGTCGTCCGCGCGGAGCACGGCGACCACGTGGCGCAGGATCCGGTCGTCCCCGGTCTCCGAGCGCGCGGCGTTCGCGAGCATCATGCCGACCGCGCGGACGTCGACCTCGGGCGCCAGCGTCACGACGAGGTCGTGGTCGGCGTCGGGTCCGCACACGCGGTCGAGCTGGTCGCGCCGCGCGGCGATGCCCCGGGCCGCGGCGAGGGCGTTGCCGGCGACGTGCATGCGGTGGCCGCTGCTGATCCTGCCGGCGACACGGACGGCGTCGGCATCGTGCAGGGCGGTGACGAGGGTGGTTGCTGCGGGGCGCATGTCGAGTACCCTACATGACAACCGTTCTCAACAAGGAGCCGGTGCAGGAAGGAGACCCCCGTGAAGGTCCGCAACTCGCTCAAGGCGCTCAAGAAGATCCCCGGCTCGCAGATCGTGCGTCGCCGCGGTCGCGTGTACGTCATCAACAAGCGCGACCCACGCTGGAAGGCCCGCCAGGGGTAGGTCACCGGCCGTCCGTAGGGTGGGGTCATGCGACTCCTGCTCATCCGGCACGGCCAGACCCCCGCGAACGTGAACGGTGTCCTCGACGCCGAGGTGCCCGGGCCCGGGCTCACCGAGCTCGGGCAGCAGCAGGCGGACGCGCTGCCCGCGGCCCTGGCCGACCGCGGGATCGAGCGGCTCTTCGTCTCGTCCATGGTCCGGACGCAGCACACCGCCGCGCCCCTCGCTGCGGCGCTCGGGCTCGAACCCGTCGTGCTGCCGGGGCTCCGTGAGATCGAGGCGGGCGACCTGCAGGGCAAGCACGACCGGACCTCGGTGCAGCTCTACATCTCGACCGTGCACGGCTGGTCGGCGGGGGACCGCGCGGGCCGGATGCCCGGTGCCGAGAGCGGCGATGACTTCTTCGCGCGCTACGACGACGCCGTGCGGCAGATCCTCGCGACCGGGGTCGAGGTCGCGGCTGCGTTCAGCCACGGCGCGGCGATCCGCACCTGGGCCAGCGCGGTCGCGCAGAACACCCCGGACGAGTTCGGCACGAAGCGGCACCTCGAGAACACCGGGATCGTCGAGGTCGAGGGGTCCTTCGAGGACGGCTGGCGCCTGGTCGACTGGGAGGGCGAGCCAGTCGGTGGCGAGGACCTCATCGACCGGACGGCGCAGGACCCCACCGGCGACGCGTTCTGACGGCCGAGCCGCGCCCGAGACGCCGGCGTCGACTCGAGACGCCCGCAGTCGAGCGAGACGCCGCCCGATCCGGCGGCGTCTCGTCGGGACGGCGGCGTTTCGTCGGGAAGGCGGCGTTTCGTCGGGAAGGCGGCGTCTCGTCGGGACGGCGGCGTCTCGTCAGGACGGCGGCGTCTGGTGATCCGAGCGGTGCGCGAGTGCGTGACCACGCGACGGACGGGAGGCGCGGTGCCAGCCGGCACCGCGCCTCCCGTCCGTCTGCGCTCGCGTGGACTACGCGGGCTGCGCCGTCGTGTGCAGCGGCACGATCACGCCGTGCGACTCGCGCAGGACGTCGAGCGTGCGCTGGACCTCGTCCGCGCGCTCCTCGGTGTCCCAGCCCAGGGTGTCGGCGAGCACGTCCGCCAGCTCGTCGAGCAGGTCGATGGTGACGCCGCCGACGAAGGCGAGGTTCGTGCGCCGGAGCACCACGTCGACCAGGTGGACCGCCTGCTCGTGCTGCGCGAAGTACGCGACCTCGGCCCGCGTGAGCGACGGGTCGGACTCGAGGGGCACGACCGGGCCGTCGGTGAGGACGTCCACGACCTCGGCCGCACGGGTGCCGTAGCGCTCGAGCAGCCCCTCGACGACGGACTCGTCGAGGCCGTCACGGTGCGACTTGATCCACAGCGCCCGCTGCGCGTCGGTCGTCGGGAAGTCCTTGCCGCCGCCGATCGCCATGCCGGTCGTGTCGACCTTCCGGGCGGTGCCGAGCTTCGTGGTGACGTCGCTCGACAGGTGCGCGGCCAGGGCGCGGAACGTGGTCCACTTGCCACCGACCAGGCTCAGCACCGTGGTGTCGGGGAGGCCGGCGATCGGGGTGTCGACGATCCGGTAGTCGCGGGACACGAAGCCGGGGGCGGTGTCCTCGTGGCGGGGGAGCGGGCGGATGCCCGAGTAGCTGTAGACGATGTGGTCGCGGGTGACCTCGATCTGCGGGAAGACGTGCTTCACCAGGCCGAAGAAGTAGTCGATCTCCTCCTCGGTCGTGGTCACCGGCTTCGACGGGTCCGCGTCGATGTCCGTCGTCCCGATGAGCACCCGGCCCTTGAGCGGGTAGATGAGGACGATGCGGCCGTCGTTGTTCTCGAAGAACAGCTCGCGGCCCTTGGTCGCCTCGAGCAACTCGTCGTTCTTGACGACGATGTGGGAGCCCTTCGTCCCGCCCATGAACTTCGTCTCGCCGCCGAAGGCCTGGTTCGTCAGGTCGGTCCAGGGGCCGGACGCGTTCACGACGACGTCGGCGGTGAACACGAAGTCCTCACCGGTCTCGCGGTCGCGCAGGACGACGCCGCCGTCACGGGTGCCGGCTGCCTCGACGTAGTTGACGGCGCGAGCGGTCGCGGCGCTGCCGGTGCCCTGCGCGGCGGCGAGGCCGTCCTTGAGCACGTCGAGCGCAAGGCGCTCCGGCTCGTGCACCGAGGCGTCGTAGTAGGTACCCGTGTACTTGAGGTCCTTGTTGAGTGCCGGCATGTCGGCGAGCGCGGCCTTCTTGGTGAGGAAGCGGTGCTTCGGCACCGAGCCGCCGTCACGCGAGAAGGAGTCGTAGATCGTCATGCCGATCTTGATGAGCGCGGCACCGCGCTCCTTGGTCGAGCGCTGCTTGTGGGTGAGCATGCGCAGCGGAGCGTTCATGATGCCGGAGAACGTCGAGAAGATCGGCATCGTGGTCTGCAGCGGCTTCACGTAGTGCGGCGCGATGCGGATCAGGCCGTTGCGCTCCTGGACGCTCTCGCGCACGAGACGGAACTCGCCGTTCTCGAGGTACCGGATGCCACCGTGGATCATGTGGCTCGACGCGGCCGAGGCCCCGCCGGCGTAGTCGCCGCGCTCGACGAGCACGACGTCGACCCCCTGCAGGGCGAGGTCGCGGAAGGTGGCGATGCCGTTGATGCCGCCACCGACGATGAGGACCTGTGCGTTCGGGCGCTCGGTGAGCGCGCTGACCGTCTTCCGGGGCTGCGTCTTCTTCGACATGGTGCGTCGCTTCCTTGGTCGGTTCCGTGGGACTCCTCCGATGGTGCGCCTGTGTGGGAAGGCGGGCAACTTGCGTGCACGAACGTGCAGCACACGTGTCGATCGGGTCGGCAGGCCGGCTCGCGACGCCGCTGCGGGTGCGGGGGCGACGGCCGGGAGGCGCGACAGGGGTTGCAGAGGCCCTGCACGTCCGTGCATGCTCGGTTCCGTGAGTGACGCAGCGCAGCCGATGCGAACGCAGCAGGCGCTGCGCGCCGCGCACCTGTACTACCTGCAGGACCTGACGATGGACGCCATCGCCGACGAGCTGGGGACCTCGCGCTCGTCCGTGTCGCGCCTCCTGAAGTACGCCAGGGACACCGGGCTGGTGGACATCCAGATCCGCTCGCCCCTCGACCAGGCCGCCGCGCTCAGTCGCAACATCCGCGCGCGGTTCGGCGTCCACGCGCACGTCGTGCCGGTGCCGGACCACACGAGCGACGTGGACCGGCTGGAGCGGGTGGCGCTGTCCGCGGCGCGCATCCTGACGCAGTACGTCGAGTCGAACATGGTGATCGGCATCTCGTGGGGATCGACCGTCAGCGCGGTGAGCCGCTACCTCGTACCGAAGACGACGCACGGGTCCACCGTGGTGCAGATCAACGGCGCCGCGAACACCCGCACCACGGGCATCGTCTACGCGTCGGAGATCCTGCGCCGGTTCGGCGAGGCGTACGGCGCGTTCGTGCAGCAGTTCCCGGTGCCGGCGTTCTTCGACGACCCGGCGACGAAGGAGGCGCTGTTCCGCGAGCGCTCGATCCGCCGCGTCCTCGACCTGCACGAGCGGATGGACCTCGTCGTGTTCGGCGTCGGTGCCCCGCAGGCGCCGGTGCCGTCGCACGTGTACTCGGGCGGGTACCTCGACCCGTCCGACCGCGACGAGCTCACCGAGGCCGGCGTCGTCGGGGACGTCTCGACCGTGTTCTACCGCGCCGACGGCTCGTGGAAGGACATCGGCGTGAACGCCCGGGCCGGTGCGCCGGACCTCGACACGATCAAGCGGGCGCCGCGTCGGGTCTGCGTGGTCGCCGGGCGCTCGAAGGCGGCGTCGCTCAAGGGTGCGCTCGCGGCCGGGCTGGTCACCGACCTCATCCTGGACGAGAGCGTCGGGCAGGCGATCCTGCAGCCCTGACCGCTCCGCTTGGGTCAGGTGCCAACCTACTTTGTCGGTGGTGCCCCGTAGGTTCTGGTCCATGGTGCCTTCTCACGAGAACCCCGATCGGGTGGAGTCCGACGGCGCCGTCCCGGCGGCACCTGCGACCGCGACGGACGGCCGCTCCTTCCGCCGCATCGCCGGCACCGACGTGGATGAAGCCCTGTCGTTCTTCACCGGCGACTACGACTTCCGGGCGCCCCGGGTCCGACGGACCCGACAGCGCCCACAGTGGGACTTCGCGGGGGTGAGCGACGGGCTGCTGTCCCTGCGGACGGCCCGGTTCCTCGTCGACCTCCGGACCGAGAGCGTCGTGGACGACCAGGTCCTCGTCGCGTGGTTGCGGTCCGGGTCCAGTACCCTCACCTTCGGCGGCCGGAGCATCGACCTCGAGCCCGGCGTGCCCGTGGTCCTGCCCGATGCGTACGAACTGCACCACCGCGACATCGGGCTGAACCTGGTGCAGCTCGACAAGGCGCACGTCAGGTCGCTCGTGGGCGATGCCGACTTCACGTTCGACGCGATGCACCGTCCGACCGCCGACGGCGTGCGCACCTGGCAGTCGGTCGTGCGCGCGCACTCGTCGACCTGGTTGCACAGCGACAACGACCTCAGCCCGGCGGCACGGCGCAGCATCGTCGACGCCTTCGTGACCGCGGCGGTCGACGCCTTCCCGCACCGCGAGCGCTGGCAGTCGACGGTCACCGGCAACGGTCCGGAGCACGCCCGACTGCGGCTGGCGCTCGAGTACGTGCACGCCCACGCGCGGGACGCCATCGGGACCGCCGAGATCGCTGCGGCGGCCGGGCTCAGTCCGCGTGGGCTCCAGCAGTCGCTCCGGCGGCACCTCGACCAGACGCCGGGTGACCTGCTGCGCAGCGTGCGGCTCGACGGCGCCCGGGGGGACCTGCTCCGCGGTGACCGCGACGACACCAGCGTGGCGGACATCGCTCGCGCCTGGGGGTTCGGGCACCTCGGCCGGTTCTCGGCGACCTACCGCGCCCGCTTCGGCGAGCTGCCGAGCGAGTCGCTCCGCGCGCACTGACCACCCGGGGCGTGCGCGGGCCGAGCCGAATCTCGTGCGACCGTATCGGCGGAGACCGTGCAGATGTTCGGCGGAAACCCATCCGAAACGAACTCCGGCGCATCGTGGAAGTGTCCTGCACCGCCCACGAAGGAGTCCGTGATGCTGATCGGCGTCCCCACCGAAGTCAAGAACAACGAGTACCGCGTCGCGGCCACGCCGGCGGGTGTGGGTGAGCTCGCGCTGCACGGTCACCGCGTGCTCGTGCAGGCCGGTGCCGGAGCCGGATCGTCCTTCTCGGACGACGAGTACCGGGCTGCGGGAGCCACCGTCGTCGGCACGGCCGCCGAGGTCTGGGAGCAGGCGGAGCTCGTCCTCAAGGTGAAGGAGCCCGTCGCCTCCGAGTACCCGTCGATCCGTCCGGGACAGGTGCTCTTCACCTACCTGCACCTGGCTGCCGACCGGCCGCTCACCGACGCGCTCGTCGCCTCTGGTGCGACCGCGATCGCCTACGAGACCGTGCAGCTGCCGGACCGGTCGCTGCCGCTCCTCTCGCCGATGTCGGAGATCGCCGGGCGGCTCTCCGTGCAGGTCGGCGCCGACCAGCTCATGCGCACGAAGGGCGGCCGCGGGCTGCTCCTCGGCGGGGTCCCCGGGACGCCGCGCGGCCGGGTCGTCGTCATCGGCGGCGGGGTCGCGGGGGAGCACGCCGCGACCATGGCCCTCGGGCTCGGCGCCGAGGTCACGGTGTTCGACATCAGCCTGCCGCGGCTGCGTGCGCTCGACGCCCGGTTCGACGGTCGGATCACGACGCTGCGGTCGTCGTCGCACGCGATCGCCGATGCGCTGCGCGAGGCGGACCTCGTCGTGGGGTCGGTGCTCATCCCCGGTGCCTCGGCGCCCAAGCTCGTGACCGACGCCATGGTCGCGGACATGCGGCAGGGGTCGGTGCTCGTCGACATCGCGATCGACCAGGGCGGCTGCTTCGAGGGCTCGCGGCCGACCACGCACGACGACCCGACCTTCCGTGTGCACGACGCCGTCTACTACTGCGTCGCGAACATGCCGGGTGCCGTCCCGCGCACCAGCACGATCTCGTTGACGAACGCGACGCTGCCCTACGCCCTCGCGATCGCCGACCAGGGGTGGGAGCGGGCCACCGAGGTCGACCCGGCCCTCGCGAAGGGTGTGAACGTGCACGCTGGCCAGGTCGTGAACGAGGCCGTCGCGGCCGCGCACGGCCTGGCGGCCGCCGCGCGCTGACGCGCGCCGCGCGTCGCGTCGCCGCCGCGCCGCTGCGGCCGAGGCAGCGAAACTCGGCCTGGCGGACACTTTCGCGGCTGGAACGCTACGAAGGTGTCCGCGCAGCCGAGTCTCGCGGCTGCGCCGCGCGGGCTGCCGCGGCTACGCCGCGGCCGCGGCCGCGGCGCGCGCCCCGCGCGAGCGCGCGGCCCAGCCGACCCGGGCGCGCACCACGAGGGTGACGACGACCGCAACGGCGATCGCCACGACGGCCGTGACCGCCGTCGGCACGGACACGAGCGGCCCGTCGAGCCGTCCGACCGCGACCCACGCGAGACCCCAGGACAGCGCCGCGGTCGGTGCGAGTCGTCCGCCGCCCCAGATCGCCAGGAGCACCCCGACGAGCCCGGCGACCGCGGCGACGAGCACGCCCCAGGCGTCCTGCCCGAGTCCGAAGCCCCGGAAGCCCGCGGCCGTCAGCACCGCTGCGGTGTTGGCCGCGGTCGCGACGCAGACCCACCCGAGGTAGAGCCCGAACGTCCCGTCGGTCACGATCGCCTCGACGGCACCCGAGGGACGCGTCCGCCGCAGCACCGCGAATGCCCAGACCAGGACGCCGAGCAGCGCGACGATGATCGGCTCGCTCGCCCACAGGAACCCGAACTGCACGGACAGGATCCACGCCGCGTTGAGCAGCAGCGACAGCACCGCGGGGACGAACAGGCGCTCGTGGCGCTCGTCGTCGGCGGTGCGGAAGAACTGCCGCACCGTGTAGGCGATCAACCCGACGTAGACGACGCTCCAGATCGAGAACGCGGGGCCGGCCGGTGCGATCGCGGTCGACGACGCCGAGAGTGCACCGCCGGCCGCTTCGGCGATGGGGGTCCCGCCCGCTGCGCCCGAGCCGACGAAGGCGCCGACCACTGCCACCACAGCGCTCACGGCGACCGCGATGCGCTTCCAGATCTTCTTCATGTCCGCTCCGTTCGTCAGCATGCTGATGACCCGTACGGTAGGCCCGTGCCGTCGCGTCGGACGCAGCCGACGTCCAGGTGGCCGGGGGACGGGCCGACGGGCGGTGCGTACGGTGGCATCGTGACCGTCGAGCTCAACACCGTCTACGTCGACCGCATCGCCCCCATCGCCTGCCCGTCGCTCGACGACACCTTCCGGATGATCGGCGAGCAGGGCGCCAGCGCGTGCATCGTGCTGCACCGCCCCGACGCCGAGGAGCTCGGGGACGTCGCGGTCGCCCTCGGGCTGCACGAGCTCGCGGTCGAGGACGCCGCCGAGGGGCACCAGCGCCCGAAGCTCGAACGCTACGGCTCGACGCTCTTCACGGTGCTGAAGCCGGCGGTCTACCACGACGGCCCGGAGGAGGTGGAGTTCGGCGAGGTGCACGCCTTCGTCGGGCAGGACTTCTTCCTGGCGGTCGTCCCGGCGGACCCACGTGGCAGGCAGGCCGTCCCGCACGCGCTCCGACGGCTCAGCGGCAAGCCGGCCCTCGTGACGGCGGGACCGCAGGCGCAGCTCTGGGCGCTCATGGACTCGATCGTCGACGGCTACGCGCCGGTGATCGACGGCCTGGAGGAGGACATCAACCAGATCGAGGACCAGCTGTTCTCCGGGGTGGCGGGGGTGTCGAGGCGCATCTACGAGCTGTTCGGCGAGGTCGTCGACTTCCAACGCGCGGCCCGTCCGCTCATCGGCATCATCGAGAACCTGCACCGCGGCGCGGAGAAGTACCACCTGCCGGTGGAGCTGCAGCGCCGCTTCCGCGACGTCCTGGACCACGTCATCCGCACGGTCGAGCGACTCGACACCTTCCGACAGCTGCTGCAGAACGCGCTGACGGTCGACTCGACCCTCGCCGCGCAGAAGCAGAACGACGACACGAAGCGCATCTCGGGCTGGGCGGCGATCCTGTTCGCGCCGACGCTCATCGCGGCGATCTACGGGATGAACTTCACGCACATGCCCGAACTGTCGTGGACGTGGGGGTACCCGCTGTCGATCGTCGCGATGATCGCCTTCGCCGCGATCCTGTTCGTCGTCTTCAAGGTGAAGCGCTGGTTCTGACGACCCACCGTCCCGGACGGCCCGGCCCCGCCGGTTCTGCGGACCCTCGCGCGTCGTGTTGCGCAGCACGCGCCGCGCCAGCCAGGCTCGTCGTGCCCACGACGCGCAGGCGTCGACGACGCCGACCGGAGCAACGATGCCCACCACCACGAACGCCCTCGTCCACCTGACCGCCGGTGGGGTGTCCGTCGTGCTCGACTGCCGCGACGGCGCGCTGCCCGCCGTCGTGCACTGGGGTGCTGCCCTCGGGCCGCTCGCCCACGACGAGCTCGTCGCCCTCGCGGACGCCGACGTGGCCCCGGTCGCGAACAACGAGGCCGACGTGCCCGTCCGCCTCGCACTGCTGCCGGAGCCCCACCGCGGGTGGACCGGTCGCCCCGGGCTCTCCGGCCACCGTGGTGGTCGCGACTGGTCACCGGCCTTCACCGTCACGGCGATCGACGTCGACGACACCCACGTGACCGCCGAGGCCGAGGACACCACCGCGGGCCTCGCCGTCCGCGTGACGCTCGAGCTGCTCGTGTCCGGCCTGGTGCGCGCCCGCGCCGCCGTCACGAACACCGCCGTCGGCACCTACACGGTGGACGACCTGACCGTGGCGCTGCCCGTGCCCTCCCGCGCCCGCGAGGTCCTCGACTTCGCCGGCCGCTGGGGCAAGGAGCGCACCCCGCAGCGTCGCGAGCTCGTCGTCGGCACGCACGAGCGCGACAGCCGCAAGGGTCGCACCGGAGCGGACGCCGCGACCGTGCTCAGCGTGGGGGAGCCCGGGTTCGGGTTCGCCCGCGGTGAGGTCTGGGGCGTGCACACCGCGTGGAGCGGGAACCACCGTCACTTCGCCGAGCGGCTCGCGACCGGGCGCCAGGTGGCCGGTGGTGGCGAGCTCCTGCTCCCCGGCGAGGTCCGCTTGGACACCGGCGAGACCTACGAGGGCCCCTGGGTGTACGGCGCGTGGGGTGACGGCCTCGACGACCAGGCCCGCCGGTTCCACCACTGGCTCCGCAGCCGCCCGCAGCACCCGTCGACCCCGCGGCCGGTGACGATCAACGTCTGGGAGGCGGTCTACTTCGACCACGACCTCGCCCGCCTCACCGACCTCGCCGAGCGAGCCGCCCGGCTCGGCGTCGAACGGTACGTGCTCGACGACGGCTGGTTCCGCGGTCGCCGTGACGACCACGCCGGTCTCGGTGACTGGTACGTCGACGAGGACGTCTGGCCGGACGGTCTCGGTCCGATCGTCGACCGTGTCCGTGCCCTCGGCATGGAGTTCGGGCTGTGGTTCGAGCCCGAGATGGTGAACGAGGACAGCGACCTCGCCCGGGCGCACCCGGAGTGGATCATGCAGGCGGACGGCCGGTTGCCCGTCCGCTCGCGCGACCAGCAGGTGCTCAACCTCGCGATCCCGGAGGCGTACGCGTACGTGCTCGAGCGGATGACCGCGATCATCGGCGAGTACGGCGTCGACTACGTCAAGTGGGACCACAACCGCGACCTGGTCGAGGCCGGGCACCCGGGCGGCGGGGCAGCCGTGCACGAGCAGACCCTCGCCACCTACCGCCTGATGGCGACGCTCAAGGAACGCTTCCCGGGGCTCGAGATCGAGTCGTGCTCGTCCGGTGGTGCGCGCGTCGACCTCGCGGTGATCGAGCACACCGACCGCGTGTGGGTGTCCGACGACATCGACCCCTTCGAGCGTCAGCAGATGCACCGCTGGACGCAGCAGCTGCTGCCGCCGGAGCTCCTCGGCGCGCACGTCGCCAGCGGGGTGAACCACACGACGGGCCGCTTCCACGACGTGTCCTTCCGTGCGGGCACCGCGCTGATCGGGCACTTCGGCATCGAGTGGGACCTCGCGCAGGCCACCGCGGACGAGGAGGGCACCCTCGCGTCGTGGATCGCGCTGCACAAGGAGTGGCGCGCACTCCTGCACGGCGGCCTGCTCGTCCGCGTCGACGAGGTCGACCCCACGCGCCTGGTCTACGGCGTGGTCGCCGAGGACCGCCGCCAGGCCGTGTTCTTCGTCGCGAGCACGGGCCGGTCCGAGGTGTCGGGCATCGGGCGCGTGGTCCTCCGTGACCTCGACCCGGACACGCGGTACCGCGTCGACCCGGTCCTGGTCGGCGAGGACCACGAGGTCCGGGCGCCCGACTGGTGGGCCGGCGACCGCGTCTTCAGCGGCCGCGTGCTCGAGCAGGTCGGCCTCCAGCCCCCGCTCCTGCCGGCCGACCAGGTGGTCCCCTTCCGCGTGACGGCCGTCTGACCGCGACGCGACCAGCAGCCGGACGGGAGGCCCGTGGCGGCCCCGCCACGGGCCTCCCGTCCGTCCACGGGTGCCGTCGGCCGTCCGTGGGCCGGTCCCGATCGCCGCTAGGCTTCCGGTCATGCCGCAGACCGGGAACGCGACACGCACGACCACGCCGGTCTGGGCCCTCAAGCTCGCCGTGATCACCGGGCTCGTCGGCATCGCCGGCGGCGTCGCGGGCATCTCGGTGTGGCTCGCCCTGCAGGCCATCCAGTTCGTCGCCTTCGGGTACCCGTTCGGCGGGCACCGCGAGGCGGCCGATGCGCCCTCCGGGCTCAACCGCTTCCTCGCGCTCGCCGCGGCCGGCGTGCTCACGGGCGTCGCGTGGTGGGCGCTCCGGCGGTGGGCGAAGCCCGTGGTGTCGGTGACCGGCGCGGTCGACGGCAAGCGGATGCCGGCGCTCGCCACGGTCGCGAACGCCGCGGTGCAGATCCTGGCCGTCGGGCTCGGCGCCTCCATCGGCAAGGAGGTCGCGCCCCGCGAGATCGGTGCCTGGCTGTCCCAGCTCGTCACCGCTCGTGCCGGCCTGACGGGGCGCGAGACGCGCATCCTCGTCGCCTGCGGTGCTGCTGCCGGCCTGGCGGCGGTGTACGACGTGCCGCTCGGAGGCGCGCTCTTCGCGGTCGAGGTGCTGCTCGGTGAACTCACGTTCGCGACCGCACTGCCGGCCTTCGCGACGAGCGCGATCGCCGCGTTCACCGCACGGCTCGTGATCCCGGACGAGGTGCTCTACGACGTGCCCGCGATGCACCTGTCGCCGTCGCTGCTGGTCTGGGCGGTCGTCGTCGGGCCGCTGCTCGGCTTCGCGGGAGTCGGCTTCGTGAAGCTCACGAACCGGCTGCAGGCCACGGCGCCGAAGGGGTGGCACCTGCTCGTCGTGCTGCCCGTCGTCTTCGCGATGGTCGGGCTCATCGCCGTGCCGTTCCCGGAGATCCTCGGCAACGGGCGCGCGCTCGGCCTCGTCGCGATGAACGCCACGACCGAGGCGCCGACGTTCGCCGGGCTGTCGCCGATCGTGTTCCTGCTCCTCCTCGGCGTCATCCGAACGATCACGACCTCGGCGACCATCGGAGCCGGTGCGGTCGGTGGCACGCTGACGCCCTCGATCGCCGTCGGCTCCGCGGTGGGCGCCGCGCTCGGCGGCCTGTGGGTGCTGCTCTGGCCCGCTGACGGCTCGAGCCTGGCGGCGTTCGCGTTCGTCGGAGCGGCGGCCTTGCTGGCGACCACGATGCGGGCGCCGTTCACCGCGCTCGTGCTCGTCGTCGAGTTCACGCAGGAGGGCACGGACATCCTCATCCCGTCGCTCCTGGCGATCACGGGCTCGGTCGCGGTCTCCTACCTGCTCGCGCGGCGACGCAGCGCGCAGATGGTCTGAGTCGTCCGTCCGGACCGGGTCGGGCCGGCCGCGACTCCGGGCCGGCCGCGACCCGGACAGGCGCCGGAGCCGCGACACCGGGCCGGCCCACCCGGACAGGCGCCGGGGCCGCGCCTACCATCGGCGGCAGGTCGGGGCGACGGGCCCCGCACGAGGTGAGGAGCCGTCCATGGCGGGGTTCGACGACATCACGAAGAAGGCACAGGAGCTCCTGAAGGACGGCAAGGTCCAGGACGCCCTGAAGAGCGAGAAGGCCGAGGACGTCAGCGACAAGGTCCTGGGCGGTGTGGCCGACGCGGTGAAGAAGGCCACGGGCGGCAAGTACGACGACAAGATCGACGCCGCACGCGAGCAGGCCGACAAGCGCATCGGCAACGAGTAGCGGCCGGCCTGCCTGCGTCCCGCCGCCGTTCCGGCTCCTTGTCCGCTGCAGGCGATTGGACGCACGGGGCGGGACCGACCACGATTGACCGCGTGACCGTGCTCGCCCCGAACCAGCCGCTGACCGAGTCCGAGGTCGCCGCGATCAAGCGGGACTTCCCGATCCTCCAGCAGGAGGTGAACGGGCAGCCGCTCGCGTACCTCGACTCCGGCGCGACGGCCGAGCGGCCGCGGCAGGTGCTCGACGCCGAGCGACGGTTCCTGGAGCACGACAACGCGGCCGTCCACCGCGGTGCGCACACGCTCGCGGCCCTGAGCACCGACGCCTACGAGGACGCACGGGCCACGGTCGCCGGCTTCTTCGGGGCGTCGTCGCCGTCCGAGGTCGTCTGGACGGCGAACGCCACCGACGCGCTGAACCTCGTGGCGTACGGCATCGCCAACGCCAGCCGCGGACGCGGGGGAGCGGCGGCGGAGCGCTTCCGCATCGGTCCCGGCGACGAGGTCCTGGTCACCGAGGCCGAGCACCACGCCAACCTCGTGCCGTGGCAGGAGCTCGCCGCGCTCACCGGTGCGACCCTGCGCTGGGTCCCGGTGGCCGACGACGGCACCTGGACCGCCGAGGACGCGGTCTCCCGGATCACCGAGCACACGAGGATCGTGGCGTTCGCGCACGTCTCGAACGTCACCGGCATGGTCGCGCCCGTCGCCGCGGTGGTGGCAGCGGCCCGCGCGCACGGCGCCCTCGTCGTCCTCGACGCGTGCCAGTCCGCGCCGCACCGGCCCCTCGACGTGCAGGAGCTCGGCGTCGACTTCGCCGCGTTCTCCGGGCACAAGATGCTCGGGCCGAACGGCATCGGCGTCCTGTGGGGTCGCGGGGAACTCCTCGACGCCCTGCCGCCGTTCCGCACCGGTGGATCGATGATCACGACCGTGACGATGGAGTCGTCGGAGTACATGCCGGCGCCCGAGCGCTTCGAGGCCGGGACGCAGCCGGTGTCCCAGGCCGTCGCACTCGCCGAGGCGGTCCGCTACCTGCAGGCCATCGGCATGGAACGCGTCCGCGCCCACGAGGAGCACCTCGCCCGCCGGATGCTCGACGGTCTGGCGGCGGTGCCGGGCATCCGCGTCGTCGGCCCGCCCGCCGGGGTGCCGCGCTCCGGACTCGTGTCCTTCGACGTCGACGGGGTGCACGCCCACGACGTCTCGCAGTACCTCGACGCGCAGGGCATCGCGGTCCGGTCCGGGCACCACTGTGCCCAGCCGCTGCACCGTCGGCTCGGACTCGTCGCGACCAGCCGGGCGAGCACCTACGTGTACACGACCGAGCAGGACGTCGATCGCTTCCTGACCGCCGTCGGCGAGGTCCGCGGGTACTTCGGAGCGGCCTCGTGAACGGCCTCGACTCCCTCTACCAGCAGGTCATCCTCGACCACGCGAAGGCGCGGCACGGCGACGGCGTGCTCGACGGCGCCGACGCGTCGCACTTCGAACGGAACCCCACCTGCGGCGACGAGATCACCGTCAGCGTGCGGCTCGAGCCCGGGTCGGACCGCATCGCGGCCATCGGCTGGCAGGGCGACGGGTGCTCGATCTCGATGGCCTCGGCGTCGGTGCTGACCGACATGGCCGTCGGCCGGACCGTCCCGGAGCTGCTCGAGCTCACCGAGTCCTTCCGCACGATGATGCGGTCGCGCGGGGCCGGGGAGCCCGACGAGGACGTCCTCGAGGACCTCGTCGCCTTCCACGGCGTCTCGAAGTTCGTCATGCGGGTGAAGTGCGGGATGCTCGCCTGGGTGGCTGCCGAGGCTGCCGTCCGCGAGGCCACCGCGGTCTGAACCGGTCCGGTCAGCTCCCAGGAGCGGCACCGACGTGTGCGAGCACGACCGGGTCGCTGCACCCCCGGGCGAACCCGGCGATCCGTCGGTCGATGTCGCGTTGCAGGACGAACGCGCCGATGCGCTCGGCCAGCGGTGCGAGCCAGGCGGGTCGGCACGTGAAGTTGTAGCGCCACACCGCCAGCGTGCGGCCCGGCTCGCCCTCCACCGGCGTGAAGCGCCACCCACCGCCCATCTTCTCGAAGAACCACGAGCCCTTCGTCATCTTCATGCCGACGTTCGAGGGCGGGTTGTACGAGACGTACTCGCTCTCCATCCGCAGGCCCGAGCGCTGCACCGTGAAGGTCCGGACGCCCTTCGCCGGCGCGTCGGCGCCGATGAGGTGCTGTCGACGGATGAAGGGGTCCCAGCGCTTCCGGACCGGTCCCTGCACCTGCGACACGGCGAAGGCGACCGCGACGGGGACGGGGACGACGCAGCGGGACTCGACGACGGGCACGCCGCCATGCTGCCACGCGAGATCGACTCAGGTCCGAGGCGCCGTGCGTCGGGCGGGCGTCACACGGCGTCACCTCACGTGACGCGTCGGGCTGCTGGACGTAGCTTCGCCGCGTGACCTCGACGAACGAGACCCGGCAGATCCGTTTCAACGCGTTCGACATGAACTGCGTCGCGCACCAGTCCTCGGGGCTGTGGCGCCACCCCCGCGACCGTTCGCGGCACTACAACGACCTGTCGTACTGGACGGACCTGGCGCAGCTGCTCGAGCGCGGGCGCTTCGACGGCATCTTCATCGCCGACGTCCTCGGCACCTACGACGTGTACGGCGGGACGAACGAGGCCGCGCTCCGCACCGGTTCGCAGGTGCCGGTGAACGACCCGATCCTGCTCGTCTCCGCGATGGCCGCCGTCACGGAGCACCTGGGCTTCGGCATCACCGCGGGCACCGCCTACGAGCACCCGTACCCGTTCGCCCGGCGCATCTCGACGCTCGACCACCTGACGAAGGGCCGCATCGGCTGGAACGTCGTCACCGGGTACCTGCCGAGCGCCGCGCGCAACATGGGGCAGACCGACCAGCTCTCCCACGACGACCGCTACGACGTCGCCGACGAGTACCTCGAGGTGCTCTACAAGCTGTGGGAGGGCTCGTGGGAGGACGACGCCGTCGTCGAGGACCGCGAGACCGGTGTCTTCACCGACCCGTCGAAGGTGCACCCGATCGAGCACCACGGCACGCACTTCGACGTGCCCGGCATCCACCTGTCCGAGCCCTCGGTCCAGCGGAGCCCCGTGGTCTACCAGGCGGGCGCCTCGCCCCGCGGCATCCGCTTCGCCGCCGAGAACGCCGAGGCGGTCTTCGTCGGCGCACCGACGGTCCCGCAGCTCGCCGCGACCGTCGGCAGGATCCGTGACGCCCTGGAGGCCGCTGGTCGCGACCGCTACGCCGCCCGCGTCTACACGCTGCTCACCGTCATCACCGACGAGACCGACGAGGCAGCCCAGGCCAAGTACCGCGACTACCGGTCGTACGCGTCGGCCGAGGGCGCGCTCGTGCTCAACTCCGGCTGGATGGGCGTCGACCTGTCGCAGTACGACCTGGACGAGCCGCTCGGCAACATCGAGTCGAACGCCATCCAGTCGGCAGCGGCGAACCTGTCCGCGGCGACGGGGGAGGACGGGTCGAACTGGACGGTCCGGGACATCGCGGAGCACACGGCGATCGGCGGCCTCGGTCCGGTCGCCGTCGGCTCCGGGGCGACGATCGCCCAGCAGCTGATCGACATCCAGGAGCAGACCGACGTGGACGGGTTCAACCTGGCGTACGCGGTGACCCCCGGCACGTGGGAGGACGTCATCGAGTTCGTCGTGCCCGAGCTCCGCGCGCGCGGTGCCTACCCGGACGAGTACGTCGAGGGGTCGCTCCGTCACAAGCTGCACGGCCGCGGCGACCGGCTGCCGGAGGAGCACCGCGGAGCCCGGTACCGGGTCGGCTCGCGGGCGACCGTCTGACCGATCGCGCGGCGGGCTCCGACCTGACCGCCGGTCGGGGCGTGCGACGTATGGTGGTCGGGTGATCGGGTCGTCCTTCGTCGTGCGCACCGCGGACGACGAAGCGACCGCGGCCGCGTGCATCGCGCTCTGGGTCGCCGCCGTCGCGGACCGGGACGGGGTGCCGGCCTCCGACGCCGTGCGCGCACGTGCGCGCGAGAAGTTCGCCGCAGAGCGGGTGGCCCTGGTGGTCGCCGACGACGGCGGCGCCCCGCTCGGGTTCGCCCTCGTCACCGCACCCGGCACCGGCGGCGCGCCGAGCGACGGTGCGTACCTCAGCCTCCTCGCGGTCGCGCCGGCGGCACAGGGTCACGGACTCGGCCGTCGACTGCTCACCGCCGCGGTGGACGCCGCCGCAGCCGCCGGGCACGACCGGTGCGAGCTGCACGCGCTGGACGACAACGCACCCGCCCTCGCGCTCTACACGAGCGCGGGCTTCCGACCGGTCGGTGACCCGTTCCCGCACGCGCTGAACGGCCGTCCGACCCGGGTCTGGCAGGCGGCCTCCGTTCGGTGAGGTGAGGCTCGCCTCACCACGAAAGCCCTGATCAGGCTTGCCTCACCTTGCTGGCGCGAACCGCTCCGGAGTGGTTCGATGGCCGTCATGTCGACCGCTTCGGACCTCTCGCTCCCCACCTCCGAGCACGACGACGCCACCAGCGCCGCGCGGCTCAACTGGCTCCGGGCCGGGCTGCTCGGCGCGAACGACGGCATCGTGTCCGTCGCGGCCGTGCTCGTCGGGGTCGCCGGAGCCGGCGCGGGCACGGGGCCGATCGTCGCCGCCGGCACCGCGGCGCTCGTCGGCGGGGCGATCTCGATGGCCCTCGGCGAGTACATCTCGGTGAGCGGTGCCCGCGATGCGCAGCGCACCGGGCAGGCCGCCGAGCAGGCGAAGCTCGAGGCCGACGCCGAGGACGCCCCGGCGCTCGCGGCGCACTACCGGTCGCTCGGGGTCGAGGGGGACGTCGCGGATGCCGTCGCGCGGGAGCTGACGCGGCCCGAGGTCCGTCGTCGCCGCGCCGAAGCGGCCCTGCACGACGCCGAGGACGAGATCGTCAGCCCCTGGCGAGCCGCCTGGGTGTCGGCGGCGACCTTCACGGTCGGCGCACTGCTGCCGTTCCTCGCGATGCTGCTCGCGCCGGAACCCCTCCGTGTGCCGGTCACCGTGACCGCCTCGCTCGTCGCGCTCGCCCTGACCGGCACGACCGGTGCGGTGCTCGGCGGTGCCCGTCGGGGTCGCGCGGCGCTGCGGGTGGTCGTCGGCGGGGCACTCGCGCTCGCGGCGACCTACGTGGCCGGGGCGCTGCTCGGGACGCACGCGCTCTGACCGGACGGGCACGGTCGAGTCTGCGATCGCGATCATCGACCACTCGCGTCAGGGCGATGCGCTCCGGGGAGCGACCCGAGGCCGTCCCCGCTCGTGGCGTCAGGGAAGCTGGGGTGGGGCGATCAGTTCGAGGAAGCCGCCGAGCGCCCCCTCGAGGTAGATGATCCGTGTGCCGGTCCGGACGCCACTGGTCATCTCGTGCGGTTCCCCGACGGGCCGCCAGCCGTGTGCTGCGCAGAGGTCGAGCACGCGGTCGAGGTCCGACACGGTCAGCGCGATGTGGACCGTGCCGGTGCGCGCGGGGGAGTCGGATGCTCGACCCGAGCGGGGAGCGTCGTACTGCAGCAGTTCGATCCGTTGGTCCCCGAGCGTGACCGTGGCTGCACGGATGGTGGATCCCTGGACACCGGTGGTCGCAGTCGTGGTCCGCGTGTCGAGCGTGAAGGTCCGTTCGAGCGCGAAGCCGAGACCGGAGCACCACAGCACCAGCGCGTCGTCGAGGTCGTCCACGGTGAGCCCGGCGTGCGCGACGTCCGAGACGAGTGGTGCTGTCATCCGATCAGTATCGCGCTCCACCGGACAGCTCGGCCCACGGGCACTGTCGTCGCGATCACGCCGAGCGAGCTACCGGAGCCGAGGGGCGCGGAACGACGACGTTCGTCGCACCGGGAGTACGTGGTCGAGGAGAGGGCGGGATGCTCCTCGCTGCCGTGGTCGAGGACCTCGGACCGCCCGGCCTGGAGCGCACGCTCCCGTCGACCCGAGACGCGCACGGTCTCTCCGCGCAGTTCGGCTTCGCACCGTCGGCTGACCCGTCCGAGCTCATGGTGCGCGTCTGGTGATCGATGGTCCAGGGCCACGGGTGTGAGGTGGACGCATGCAGATCGGAGAAGCCCTGTTGCCCACACGGTCCGCGTCGGTCGTTGCCGGGTTCTTCGACCGACTCGGGTGTGAGGTCGAGCGGGACGGTCCGAGCGTGACCGTGGCCATCGGCCTGAGCCGGCTGCGCTTCGTGGAGAGCGACTTCGAGGGCGCTCACCACCTCGCGTTCACCATCCCGACCGGGTCGTTCGACCTGGCCCGCCGGTGGCTCGGACAGCGCGTGCTGCTCCTGTCGGTCGACGATCGGACGGAGTTCGGAGGACCCCCGTCGTGGGACTCGCGGTCGATGTACTTCGACGGCCCTGATGACCAGGTACTGGAACTCATCGAACGTCGAGCCCTGCCTCCCCGAGAGGTGGAGTCCTTCGGCGCTGCCGATCTCGTGTGCGTGAGCGAGATCGGCATGGCAGTCCCGGACGTCCTCGCCGCGGTCGCGACCCTGCGAGCAGCAGACCTCCAGCCCTACGGGAACGAGCCCACCAGCGAGTTCGCTGCCGTCGGAGACGTCGACGGTCTCCTCATCCTGGTCACCCCCGGCCGCGCGTGGTTCCCGACCAGCACGCGTCACGTCGCGGACACCGCCGTCACGGTGCGCACCTCCGTGCAGCAGGAGGTGACGCTCGGTGCTGGGAAACGCCTCCGGCCCGTGGCTGCTGGTCTCGGCGGACGTCCGGTGATCGACTGAACGGCTGGAAGGATGCGAGCATGCCGTGGCCGCGCGCCGTCCCGCTCAGCGCAGACCGTCTCTGCCTCGAACCCCTGACCGTCGAACACGCCGACGTGATGGTGGACGTGCTCGCGCCGGTGGAGCTGTACCACTTCACCGGCGGCGGACCGCCGAGCCTGGAGGAACTCCGTGCGCGCTACACCCGTCAGGTCCGGGGTCGGTCCCAGGACGGCACCGCAGGGTGGCTGAACTGGATCATCCACCCCCGCCAGGGCCGCGCGCCGATCGGGTTCGTGCAGGCGACCCTGCACCGGACCGCCCAGGTCACGACGGCGGACCTCGCCTGGCTCGTCACGCCGAGCGCGCAAGGGCACGGGTTCGCGACCGAATCCGCGGAGCGCGCAGCGACGTGGCTGCGCTCGGTCGACGTGCGGGAGCTCAGGGCGCGGATCCACCCGGAGCACGGAGCCTCAGCACGTGTCGCCCTGCGGATCGGGATGCACCCGACGAGCACCCGTTGCGACGGCGAGGTCCTCTGGCGGGAGCGACCACCAGCAAGCGATGAGTGCTGACGCGGGACCCGGTACCCGATCGGCTACTCGGACAGCAACGACCGGCGGCGTTCCGCTTCGTCGAGTCGCCAGCGGCCGATGGCAGCCGCGATCCCTGCGGGGACCGAGACGGCCAGTGGGTACTGCCAAGTGAGGTGGTCGTCCTCGAAGGCCAGCAGGAGCACCTGCATGCCGATCGCGGCGAGTGTTCCGCCGAGGACGGCATGTGCGCTCACACGGACGGCACGGCTCCGAGTGCGTCGGAGCGCGCGGCCGAGGAGCTGGGTGAACGGCAGCGCCACGGCAGCGCCGACGGCGGCGATCACGGCGAAGACGACGACGAAGACGACGACGAACAGGAGGGCGCTGGCGGCTCCGTCGAGCGAGACACCGCCCCGGATGGCGATGACGATGCAGGTGATGACCGCACCGGTCGGAGCGACAGCTCCAGCGAGCCAGATGTAGCTCGTCAGGACGAGCTTGTAGGTCGTCGCCCAGGTCCACGGTTCCACAGCAGCAACCATGCCGCATCGTACGATCTCAGGCGACGTGTTCTTCCCTCGGTGCCGGGTGCCAGCGGAAGACGTCGAGGAGACGGGACAGGCCCGGCGTCCGTGACGCCAGGACGAAGACCGCGTAGCCGAGGACCCCACCGACGGTGTTCCAGATGAAGTCGTTGACGTCGGCGACGTGGCCACCGGAGAAGAGCCGCTGCGCAGCAAGCTGCAGCAGTTCGATCGCCAGGCTCACCGCCGCGGCGGCGAGGAGGACCTTCCACCAGGACGGGCGGCGCATCAGGAGCGGGATCAGGACGCCCAGCGGGGCGAACACGACCACGTTGGTCACCGCGTCCGCAGCTTCGTAGTCGGAGAACGGGATCAGCGCCAGCGCTGGCGTCCACGGCTCAGCGTCGGGGAGCGGATCGAGGAACACGGGGAAGACGGTGTTCGCGAGGATGCCCGCGGCGTAGACAGCGATCACCCCAGCGACGGTCGCGCGCTGCCAGGTGAACCGTCCGGACCGGAGCAGGAACACCAGGTGCACGACGAAGACGATGATGCCGAAGACGGATGCAACGGGCAGGGCGGGGACTTCGCCGTACGGGTTGTCTGACATCAGCACGACACTACGGGGCAGCCGGCGGGCGGGGGACTGTCGTGCGTTCCCGTCGAGTCCTACCCTGGTGCGATGCAGGGTTCACGGGTCACTCGCCTCGCGGCCGCCGCTGGCCTGGTCGCGGTCCTCACCGGTTGCGCGGCCCAGGCGCCGCCTGCTGACGGTCCGGCGATGAAGTCGCTGCAGCTCCGAGCCGTCGTGTCGGAGGTCGAGGAGGCGTGCACTGCGCCTCCGGTCACCACTGACGTCGCAGCGTCGGCGTGTGACCAGGACGGCGCGACCACCTACCGGTTGGCGAAGTCGCTCGGTTCGATCACGCCGACCTCCGCGCACCGCTCCGACGGTGAGGGTGCGGGCGGCTCGATCGTGTTGCAGTTCGACAGGACCGACAGCGATGTCCTGGCCTCGGCCACCCGCGAGACGATCGACGAGCGCATGGCGATCCTCCTCGACGGCAGGGTGCTCTCGGCACCCCAGGTCATGGAACCCCTCACCGGCGGTGAGGTCACCCTCGCGTTCGGGTCCTCCGCCGAAGCTCGCGAGGTCGACGACCGCCTCCGCGCGACGACGTCCGGGGACTCCCGGTAGCCGGTCCCTCCCGGAACCGCCCGGTGAGAGGGTCGGGCATGCCCACCGTCACTGCGCTGCTCGTCATCGACCTCCAACCAGGTGCAGTTCCGTCCCGGTCGGTGAGCGGAGGCGCACCGGATCGACGTCGGGAGTGACCGCTCCTCGTACACTCGCCGGATGGACCAGGACACCGTCCTCGAGCACATCGCCGAGCGAGCGCGGGTCGTGGGGCACCCGCTGGTCGTCGGCATCTCCGGCTTCTGCGGCTCCGGCAAGTCGACGCTCGCACGCGGCCTCGTCGCAGCACTGCCCGATGCCGTGCGCCTCCGCGGCGACGACTTCCTGGACCCCGCTCGATCGCACCGCCGTTCCTCGGACTGGGACGGGGTGGAGCGCGACCGCCTGGTCTCGACGGTACTGGAACCGTTCCGAGGAGGACGGCCCGGGCACTTCCAGCGGTACGACTGGGCACGGCGGGCCCTCGGTCCCGAGGAACCGCTCCCGCAGGCGAGGATCCTCGTCCTGGACCTCATCGGACTCTTCCACCCCGAGGCGTTGCCCGCGCTCGACGCGACCGTCTGGTGCGACGTCGACCTCGACACCGCAGCTCGCCGCGGTACGGCCCGTGACCGGGCACTCGGCCGGAGTCACGACGCGCTCTGGCGCGACGTCTGGATCCCGAACGACCGGGACTTCGCGCAGCGCTTCGCGCCGCGCGACGCTGCCGACCTGCTCGTCGAGCCGTCCCGCTGACCCGTCCGCCTCTCGACGTGGACGCGACCCGGCGCCCGCAGTGACCGGCGCGGCGGCCGCGAGCCGTGCCTCCAGGCCGTTCACGAGCCTGATGCGGTCAGGCCCGGTCCAGTTGCCGGAGCTGGGCGACGTCCGGCCACGGCGCCCACTTCGCCCGCGGCGCGTGCAGCAGGTACGGCTGCGGCGTCGGGTAGGTGACCAGCTCGAGCGTCGACCCCCACGGGGTGCGCGTGTAGACGAACCGGTTGCCCTCCCCGGCCTCCTCGCCACGCAGCGGCCGCGGGTCCGAGTTGCGGACGGCACCGGCGGACTCCGCGCGGGCGAGGGCTGCGTCGAGGTCGTCGACGTACAGCGCCAGGTGCTGCCACCCGAGGTCCGACGGGTGCGCGGCGGCGCGCTGGTCGGGCCCGCGGTACTCGAAGAGCTCGAGTCCGGGTCCCTCGGGCAGCGCGAGCATGCGGATCGCGCCCTGCGCCATCGACGACGGGATGCCGAGGTAGCGGTGGGCCTCCGGTGTGCCGTTCGGCTCGTCGGTGGTCCGGCGCACGTCGTACAGCACGACGGCGTCGAAGGCGTTCGCGAAGAACGCCGTGGCGGCCTCCACGTCCGGCACGGTGACGCCGACGTGGTCGATCCGGATGCCCGTGGTCATCCCTCGATGATGGAGCCGGTCGGGCGGCCTGGACGGGCTTGGGGCAGGACCTGCGGCGTTCCCTGCGGCATCCCGCAGCTGCCGCCCGGAACGAGCGTTCCAGCGGGCTGTCCGTGTCACACGACCGTTACACGAGGGAAACGGGCGACGCGAAGTGCCTTCGTAGCGTCGTCCTCGAGCGGGGACCCCCGCCGCACACTCCCACGGAGGACGCCTTGGTCACAGAGATCGCGACCCCGGTCGCCGCGCCCCACGCCCCCCGGACGACGTCGTCGGCAGCCGCCGGCGCCGGCATCGTCAAGCCCGGGTACGACCCGGCGCTCACCAACGAGGACCTCGCCCCGCTGCGCGAGCAGCGATGGACGAGCTACAACATCTTCGCCTTCTGGATGTCCGACGTGCACTCGGTCGGCGGGTACGTCACCGCCGGGTCGCTCTTCGCGCTCGGCATCGCGAGCTGGCAGGTGCTCGTCGCCCTGGTCGTCGGCATCCTCATCGTGCAGGTGTTCGCGAACCTCGTCGCGAAGCCGTCCCAGCGCACCGGGGTGCCGTACCCGGTCATCAACCGCGCGGTGTTCGGCGTCATCGGGGCGAACGTCCCCGCCGTCATCCGCGGCCTGATCGCGACGGCCTGGTACGGCGTGCAGACCTTCCTCGCCGCGCAGTCGCTCAACATCGTGTTCCTGAAGTTCCTCCCGGGCTCAGCGGCGCTGCTCGACCACTCGTTCCTCGGGCTCTCCGCGCTGGGCTGGATCTCGTACGGCATCCTCTGGGTCGCGCAGGCCGCGCTCTTCTCGATGGGCATGGAGGCGATCCGCCGCTTCATCGACTTCGCCGGTCCGGCCGTCTACGTCGTGATGATCGCGCTCGCCGTCTACCTCGTCGCCCGGGCCGGCATCGGCAACATCTCGCTGACGCTGCACACGGGCGCGCCGATGTCGTTCGGTGCCTCGATCCCGGTCATGCTCTCGGCCGTGGCGATCGTCGTCAGCTACTTCTCCGGCCCGATGCTGAACTTCGGAGACTTCTCGCGCTACGGTCGCTCGTTCCGAGCCGTCAAGCGCGGCAACCTCTGGGGCCTGCCGATCAACTTCCTGTTCTTCTCGGTGCTCACCGTGCTCTGCGCGAGCGCGACGGTCCCGGTGTTCGGCAAGCTCATCACCGACCCGATCGAGACGGTCCAGGCGATCGACGCACCGTTCGCGATCCTGCTCGGCGGCCTGACGTTCGTCACCGCGACGGTCGGCATCAACATCGTCGCGAACTTCATCAGCCCCGCGTTCGACTTCTCGAACGTCGCCCCGCGGAGGATCAGCTGGCGGACGGGCGGCATGATCGCCGCGGTCGGCTCCGTGCTGCTGACGCCGTGGAACTGGTACGGCAACGACCAGGCGATCCTCTACACGCTCGGCATCCTCGGCGCGCTGATCGGCCCGCTGTTCGGGATCCTGATCGCCGGCTACTACCTGGTCGCGAAGCAGCGGGTGGCGGTCGACGACATGTACACGAAGGAGCCCACCGCCCGGTACTGGTACCGCGCGGGCTGGAACCCGAACGCGATGTGGACCCTGCTGCTCGCCGGCGCGGTGTCGGTCGCCAGCGCGGTGCTGCCGCCCGCGACGGGTGTCCTGCCGTGGTTGAGCAACTACAGCTGGTTCATCGGCTGCGGGCTCGGGCTGGTCGTCTTCTGGGCGCTCGAGCGTCGGTCGCCGCGGATGCCGGTGCTGGCATCGGAGGACCCGACGGTCGACGACGGCGCGGCGGCAGGACGCGACTGACCGTCCGCCACACCCCTGCACCGACCCCGGCCGGGAGGCGCGACACGCCTCCCGGCCGGACCGTCGCCGCCCGGGTCCACCACCTCCTCCTCGTCCCCACCCCCGCCTGAAAGGCCCCGCTTGCGCATCCGCGTCGTCAACCCCAACACCACCCCGTCGATGACGGCCTCGATCGGCCGCGCCGCGGCCGCGGTCGCCGGACCCGGCACCGTCGTCGAGGCGGTGACGCCCACCACCGGACCCGCCTCGATCGAGAGTCACTACGAGGAGGCCCTGGCGGTCCCCGGGCTCCTGGAGCAGATCGCGCTCGGCGAGCAGGAGGGTGTCGACGCGTACGTCGTCGCGTGCTTCGGCGACCCGGGTCTCGACGCCGCGCGCGAGCTGGCCGCCGGGCCGGTGCTCGGGATCGCCGAGGCCGGCTTCCACGCCGCTGCGATGCTGGGGCGCCGGTTCGGGGTCGTCACGACGCTGGCGCGCACGACCGGACGGGCGTGGGAGCTCGCGGAGCGCTACGGGTTCGCGTCCCGGGTGACCGAGGTCCGTGCGTGCGAGGTGCCGGTGCTGCAGCTCGACGATCCGACGTCGGGCGCCCGGGAGCTCGTCGTCGAGGAGTGCCGCGCCGTGCTCGCCGGCGGCGCCGATGCGGTGGTGCTCGGCTGCGCGGGCATGGCGGCGTTCTGTGCCGAGGTCTCGCACGAGATCGGTGCGCCGGTGGTCGACGGGGTGGCTGCGGCGACGGTGCTCGCGGAGTCGCTCGTCCGGCTCGGGCTGCGCACGGGCAAGACCGGCGAGTACGCGCCTCCGCCACCGAAGCCGGTGACCGGGCTCCTGTCCGGGTTCACGCTGCAGAGGTCCGACGTCGCCGCGCCGATCGTGCTCGCGGGGGCCTCGGCATGAGCGCCGCGGTGGGCGCCGACCTGGTGCTCCGCGCTCGGCGGGCGTGGGTCGACGGCGTCCTCCGCCCGGCCGCGGTGGTGGTCCGCGACGGCGTGGTCGACGCGGTCCTGCCGTTCGGTGCCGCGGTCGTGGCTCCGCTCGACCGCACCGTGCCCGACGAGCACGTGCTCCTGCCCGGGCTCGTCGACACGCACGTGCACGTCAACGAACCCGGTCGCACCGAGTGGGAGGGCTTCGCCTCGGCCACGCGAGCGGCCGCACTCGGTGGGGTGACCACGATCATCGACATGCCGCTGAACTCGATCCCGGCAACGGTCGACGTCGACGCCCTCGCGGTGAAGCGGGCGAGCGCCGCGGGCCGGGTCGCGGTGGACGTCGGGTTCTGGGGCGGCGCGGTCCCCGCGAACGCCGGAGCACGCGGTCCGCTGCACGACGCCGGGGTCTTCGGCTTCAAGTGCTTCACCGCGCCGAGCGGCGTCGACGAGTTCCCGCACCTCGACCCGGCACGGCTCCGAGCGGCGATCGAGGAGGTCGCCGAGCTCGACGCCCTGCTCATCGTGCACGCCGAGGACCCGGACCACCTCGTGCCGCACGAGACGCTCGGCGGACGGTACGCCGACTTCCTCGCCACCCGTCCGGGCCGTGCCGAGCAGTCCGCCGTCGCGCGGGTCCTCGACGGCGCGCGGTCGACGGGTGCTCGCGTGCACGTGCTGCACCTGTCCGACGCCGGGGTCCTCCCGATGATCCGCGCCGCGAAGGCCGACGGGGTCCGGGTGACCGTCGAGACATGTCCGCACTACCTGGCGTTCGAGGCCGGGTCGATCCCGGACGGCGCGACCGAGTTCAAGTGCTGCCCGCCGATCCGCGACGACGCGAACCGCGACGCGCTCTGGGCGGGGCTGCTCGACGGCACGATCGACTGCGTCGTGTCGGACCACTCGCCGTCCACAGCCGACCTGAAGACCGACGACTGGGGGTCGGCGTGGGGCGGCATCGCCGGACTCCAGGTGGGCTTCCGGGCGGTCTGGACCGAGGCCGTGCGCCGGGGGCTCCCGCTCGAGGCCGTCCTGCCCTGGTTCACGACCGGCCCCGCGGCGGTCGTCGGCTTCCACGACCGCGGTCGGATCGCGCCGGGTGCGGTCGCGCACCTCGCCGTCCTCGACCCGGCGGCCGAGGGCGTCGTCGAGGTGTCGGCCCTGGCCCACCGCAACCCGGTGTCCGCGTACGCCGGCCTGCACACGCTCGGGGTCGTCACCGAGACCTGGCTCCGCGGGCGGCTCGTGGCGACGGCCGGCCACGGGGTCACCGCCGTCGAGGGGGTCCTGCTCGACCGCCCCGCGGCGCCGCAACACGCACGAAACGGACGTTTCGCTACGCTCGTTCCCGGAACGGAGGCATCATGACGCAGCCAGTCAACCCACCCGCCCGACTCCTGATGGGACCGGGGCCGATCGACGCCGACCCCCGCGTGCTCCGCGCGCTGTCGACCCCGCTCGTCGGGCAGTACGACCCGTGGATGACGACGACGATGACCGCGACGCAGGAGCTCTACCGCCAGGTCTTCGGGACACGGAACGACGCCACCGTGCTCGTCGACGGCACGTCCCGCGCCGGCATCGAAGCGGCCCTGGTGTCACTGCTCGCCCCGGGGGACCGGGTGCTCGTGCCGGTCTTCGGACGCTTCGGGCACCTGCTCGCCGAGATCGCGACCCGTGCCGGTGCCGAGGTGCACACCATCGAGACCGCGTGGGGGCAGGTCTTCCCGCCGTCCGTGATCGAGGACGCGGTGCGCCGGGTCCGACCGAAGGTCCTGGCGATCGTGCAGGGCGACACCTCGACGACGATGAACCAGCCGCTCGACGAGCTCGGGGCGATCTGTGACCGGCACGGCGCCCTCCTCTACACCGACGCGACGGCGAGCATCGGCGGCAACCCGCTCGAGACCGACGCTTGGGGCATCGACGTCGTGAGCGCCGGCCTGCAGAAGTGCCTGGGCGGCCCCTCCGGCAGTGCACCGATCACCCTGTCGCCGCGTGCCGTGGCGGTGCTCGACGGCCGCCGCAGCATCGAGGCCGGCATCCGCGAGGCCGACGACGTCGTGTCCGACGACCCGATCCGCTCGAACTACCTCGACCTCGCGATGATCCTCGACTACTGGGGCCCGCGGCGCCTCAACCACCACACCGAGGCCGCGTCGATGCTCTACGCCGCGAACGAGTGCGCCCGCATCCTGCTCGAGGAGGGGCGGGACGCCGTGGTCGAGCGCCACGCGATCGCCGGTCGCGCGATGCTCGCCGGGGTCGAGGCGCTCGGACTGCAGGTGTTCGGTGACGTCGCGCACAAGATGCACAACGTGGTCGCCGTGGAGATCCCGGACGGCGTCGTCGGCGACGAGGTACGGGGCGCGATGCTCGAGGACCACGGCATCGAGATCGGGACCTCGTTCGGGCCGCTGCACGGACGGGTCTGGCGCATCGGCACGATGGGCTACAACGCCCGCAAGGACACCGTCGTGCGCACGCTGGCCGCCCTCGAACACTGCCTGCGCCGGGCCGGGCACGCCGTCCCGCATGGCGCCGGGGTCGACGCCGCGCTCGACGTCCACGCCGGCCGCGTCGCGCCGGTCGGGGCAGCCCTGTGACGACGACGACCGGACCCGCGACGGCCGAGGTCCCCGCGGCGCCGACCGCGAGCGCCCGGGCGATCGCCGACGCCGCGACGATCGTCCGGTGGTGCGACGCGCTCGCCGGGATCTCGCAGGACGACGGACGCACCACCCGCGTCTACCTGTCGCCAGAGCACGCCCGGGTGAACGCCGTGGTCGCGGAGTGGATGCGCGACGCCGGACTCCGCACCTGGCAGGACGCCGCGGGCAACCTGCACGGCATCGTCGACGGTGCGACGCCGGACGCACCCGTGCTGCTGCTCGGCTCACACCTCGACACCGTGGTGGACGCCGGCCGGTACGACGGAGTGGTCGGCGTGCTCATGGCGATCCGCACGGTGGCGCGGCTCACGGCCTCCGGCCCGCTGCCCTTCGCGCTGCAGGTGATCGCGTTCTCCGACGAGGAAGGGACGCGCTTCGGCAAGGCACTGTTGGGCTCGTCGGCCGTGGCGGGGGTCTGGGACGACGCGTGGTGGGACCTCGAGGACGGCGACGGTGTCACGCTCCGCCGGGCCTTCACCGACTTCGGGCTCGATCCGGAACGCGTCGGCGAGGCGGCACTGCCCCCGGAGCGGCTCGTCGGCTACCTCGAGGCGCACATCGAGCAGGGCCCCCACCTCGAGCAGGCGGGGCAGGCGCTCGGTGTCGTCACGAGCATCGCGAGCGCCCGGCGGTTCACCGTCGAGGCCGTCGGCGAGGCACGGCACGCCGGCGGCACCCCGTACGAGCGGCGTCACGACGCGCTGCTCGCCGCGGCCGAGGCGGCGCTCGCCGTCGAGCGGATCTGTCGCGCCGAGCAGCACGTCGGCACCGTCGGCACGATGTCCGTCGAGCCCGGGGCGGTCAACGTCGTCCCCGGCCTGGCCCGGTTCAGCGTCGACCTGCGGGGGGAGTTCGACGAGGGACGTGACCGCGTCTGGGAGTCGATCACGGCGGTCTTCGACGAGATCGGAGCCCGTCGTGGCGTGACCGTGTCGCCGACCGAGGTGCACCGTGCCCCGGCGGTGTTCTGTGCCCCGGTGTTGATGGACGCCGTCCGTGCGGGGATCGCCGCGACCGGGGAGGCCACACCAGCGGAGCTCTTCTCGCGCGCCGGGCACGACGCGATGTCCCTCGGGCTGGTCACCGACGTCGCGATGCTGTTCCTGCGCAACCCCGACGGCATCAGCCACCACCCGGACGAGTTCGTCTCCGAGGACGACGTCGCGCTCGGCCTCGACGCGCTGGCCGTCGCCGTCGAGCGCATCGCCGACGACCGTGCGGAGACCCGGTGAGCGCCGCGCCCGACGTCCGTGCCCGGGTGGACGCCGTCTGGGACCGCCTGTCGCCCGCGGAACGCCGGGTCGCCGCGATGGTCCGGCACGATCCGGAGCTGCTGCTCGTCGGCACCTCCGCCGAGCTCGCGGCCGAGTCGGGCACGTCGAAGGCCACCGTCTCGCGGCTCGTCCGGTCCCTGGGGTTCCAGGACGCCGCCGAGGTCCGCCAGGAGCTCATGTCCGCGCGGGGGAGCGGCCTGCCGTGGGCCGCCGAGGACGCCGCGCACGTCGACCAGCGGGCCGTCGAGGCACGCAACCTCGACGCCGCGTTCGCCTCGCTCGCCCGGGCCGACCGCGTCCGGCTCGCCCGCCGGATCGTCCGTGCCCGGCGGGTGCTCGTCTTCGGGGAACGCGGCGCGCACCCCGTCGCCATGCAGCTCCGGTCGCAGCTGGCCCAGGTGCGACCGGACGTCCGGATCGGTCCGGCACCGGGGCAGCGCCTGGGCGAGGAGGTCGCCGACCTCGACCGCCGCGACCTCGTCGTGCTCGTCACGGTCAGGCGGCACGCGGCGGGTGCCGAACGGCTCGTGCGGCACTGCGTCGCGACCGGCGCCGACGTGGTCGTGCTCGGCGACCCGACCGCAGCCGTGATCGCGGCGCCCGCGGCGACCGCAGTGCTCTGCCCGGTGGACTCGCCGTCGGCGTTCGACTCGATGGCGGCGCTCTTCGCGGTCGTCGCGGCGATCGCGAACGACGTGTACGAAGCCTCCGGGCCGGCAGGGCGTGCCCGGGTCGACGCCGTGGCGGCGGCCTACGACGCGCTCGGGGAGCTCGCCCCCCGCTGACCGTCCCCGTCCCGCTCGAGCTCGTCGCGCAGCGATGCGTTGCGCGCGGCGATCAACCGCGGCAGGTAGCGGGCGAGCGCTACCCGCTCGGCCAGCCAGCCGAGCGGGCCGAGGGGCGCCCGGAAGACGACCTCGTCGACCATCCGCGTCCCGTCGGCCGACGGCTCGAACCGGTGCTCGTGCCGGAACCGGGCGAACGGACCACGCACCTGCTCGTCGACGAAGCGACCCGGAGCCTCCAGGGCGGTGACCCTGCTCGTCATCGACCAGACGATCCCGAAGTGCCGCGCGCGCCACGTGACGCTCTCGCCGAGCCCGATGGTGCCGGACGTCGTCCCGGCCACGGCGCGTTCGTCGGTGTCGGCCATCGAGCGTTCGTGCGCGCCGATGTCGAGCGACAGCGCGAAGACGCGCTCCACCGGAGCGGCGATCTCGGTGACCACCCGGAAGGCGACGGTCACGCGTCCGGCCAGACCTGCGGCACCGTGCGGTCGTCGTCGCGCAGCACCGCGGCGAGCAGCTGGTCGTTGCGGGCGCCCCGGTGCACGACGGCCGATCGGGACCGACCCTCGAAGCGCATGCCGATCCGCCGGGCCGTCGCGGACGACGCGGCGTTCGTCCCGAGTGCGCGCCACTGCACCCGCACCAGGCCGAGCCCGTCCGGCGGTGCGGCGAACGCCCACGCCAGCACACGATCGGCGGCCTCGGCCATCAGGCCCTGCCCGCGGCCGTCGGGGTGCAGCGCCCAGCCGATCTCGCCGGCGCCGTCCACGAAGCCGAAGACGCCGACGGTACCGAGCAGCCGGGGGTCCTCCGCACGGCGGATCCCGAAGTCGTACCGGGTGTCGTCACGCCACCCGACCTCGACCAGGTCGAGCCACTGACGGGCCTCGGCGTGCCCGTACGGCACGGGGACCGGGGTGAACGCGATGACGTCCGGGTCGTTCGCGTACGCGATGACGGCCTCCGCGTCGGCGGGACCCG
Source organism: Curtobacterium sp. NPDC088465 (assembly GCF_044753165.1). NCBI lineage: Bacteria > Bacillati > Actinomycetota > Actinomycetes > Micrococcales > Microbacteriaceae > Curtobacterium > Curtobacterium sp. NPDC088465. Next base: position 296,295 of record NZ_JBIVMR010000003.1, read on the forward strand.
GCGCGGAGAGCACGAGCCGGTCGGTCCGGAGCGTCACGGGGAGCACACCGCGAGCCTAGCGACGGCGCGACCACGCGGTAGCGTCGGCGACATGACGTTCGACACCCTCGCCTTCCCGGTCATCGACGGACACAACGACCTCCCGTGGGAGCGCCGCGAGTCGCACGACTCCGGCGTCGAGGGCATCGACCGCGGACAGGGCACGCTGCACACCGACCTGCCGAAGCTCCGGGCCGGCGGGGTCGTGGGCCAGTTCTGGTCGGTGTTCGTGCCGTCGGACGACCCGGACCCGGTGCGCACCACCCTGCAGCAGATCGACACCGCGCACCGGATCATCGCGCGGTACCCCGACGACCTGACCTTCGTCCGCACCGCTGCCGAACTGCGCACCGCCGTCGACGCCGGACGGATCGCGTCGCTGCTCGGCGCCGAGGGCGGGCACTCCATCGGCGACGACCTCGCGGTGCTCCGGTCCTTCGCCCGGCTCGGCGTCCGCTACATGACGCTGACGCACAACGACGACACGACCTGGGCCGACTCGGCCACCGGCGCCCGGGCACACGGCGGCCTGACCGACCGCGGACGCGAGGTCGTCGCCGAGATGGAGCGGATCGGCATGCTCGTCGACCTGTCGCACACCGCGCCGGCGACGATGCGGGACACCCTCGACGTCGCGACGCAGCCGGTCGTCTTCAGCCACTCGTCCACCGTCGCCGTCGACGACCACCCGCGGAACGTGCCCGACGACGTGCTCGCCCGGCTCGCCGACAACGGGGGCGTCGTGATGATCACCTTCGTGCCGAAGTTCGTGTCCCGCGCGTGGGCCGACTGGGAGGAAGCGGGGTCCGAGGGGGAACCGCCGCTCGTCACGGTGGCGGACGTCGCCGACCACGTCGACCACGCCCGTGAGGTCGCGGGCGCGGCCCACCTGGGCCTCGGTGGCGACTACGACGGCACGCCCGTGCTGCCGCCGGACCTGCGGGACGTGTCGCGGTACCCGGTGCTCGCGGAGGAGCTGCGGCGACGCGGCTGGGGTGACGACGACCTGCGGGCGCTCGCCGGGGGGAACGTGCTGCGGGTCCTCGAAGCGACGGACGAGCGGTTCGCGCGGAGCGCGCTGCGCTGAGCCGCGCGGGCGCGGGCGCGGTGGGGCAGGGGTGGCCGGGAGGCGCGGTGTGCGCCCGCCGTGTCAAGGGGCGTCATCGACAGGGGAACACCGGGCGCCGTCGCTAGGATCGCGAGCGGACCGCAGCGCCGCCACCGACGGCGTGAGAACTCGACCCGGAGGACGACAACGGATGACCGGCACCATCTACGACAACATCTCGCAGGCGTTCGGCAACACCCCGCTCGTCCGGCTCAACCGCCTGCCGAAGGCCGACGGCGCCGAGGTCCTCGCGAAGCTCGAGTTCTACAACCCGGGCTCGAGCGTCAAGGACCGCCTCGGTGTCGCGATCATCGACGCGGCCGAGGAGTCCGGCGAGCTGCGCCCCGGCGGCACCGTCGTCGAGGGCTCGTCCGGCAACACCGGCATCGCCCTGGCGCTGGTCGGCGCCGCCCGCGGCTACCGCGTCGTCATCACGATGCCCGAGACGATGAGCGTCGAGCGGCGTGCCCTGATCCGTGCCTTCGGCGCCGAGATCGTCCTGACCCCGGGTTCCGAGGGCATGAAGGGCGCCGTGGCGCGCGCGGGCCAGATCGTCGACGAGACCCCCGGCGCGATCCTGGCCCACCAGTTCGAGACGGCCGCGAACGCCGCGATCCACCGCAGGACCACGGCGGAGGAGATCCTCCGCGACACCGAGGGCCACGTCGACGTCTTCGTCGCCGGTGTCGGGACCGGCGGGACGATCACGGGTGTCGGTCAGGTGCTCAAGGAGCGCGTGCCGGGCGTGCAGATCGTCGCCGTCGAGCCGAAGGACTCCCCGCTGCTGACCGAGGGCAAGGCGGGGCCGCACAAGATCCAGGGGATCGGCGCCAACTTCGTCCCCGAGGTCCTCGACCGTGAGGTCATCGACGAGGTGTTCGACGTCGAGCTCGACGACGCACTCCGGCTCGCCCGCGCGCTCGGGACCGAGGAGGGCATCCTGGCCGGCATCTCGTCGGGCGCGATCATCCACGCCGCCGTCGAGATCGCCGCCCGTCCGGAGAACGCCGGCAAGCGCGTGGTCGCGATCGTGTGCGACACCGGCGAACGCTACCTGTCCACGCCGCTGTTCGAGGGGCTCACTGCGTGACGCGTGCCGTCCGACGCGGCGTGCTGTGGCGGGTCCGCGAGGACCTCGCTGCGGCACGCCGCGGTGACCCCGCTGCCCGGGGTGACCTGGAGAACGCGGTGGTCTACTCGGGGCTGCACGCGATCTGGACCTACCGGTTCACGCACCGGCTGTGGCTCGCGCGTGGTCTCCCTGGATCCCGGTTCGCGGCCCGGGTGGTCGCGCAGGTCGCTCGATCGATCACGGGCATCGAGATCCACCCCGGCGCCCGCATCGGCCGGCGCTTCTTCATCGACCACGGCCTCGGCGTCGTGATCGGGGAGACGGCGGTCATCGGTGACGACGTGCTGGTGTTCCACGGCGTCACGCTCGGCGGGCGCGGGGGCGAGCACGGTCCGGGGCGGCGGCGGCACCCGACCGTGGGTGACCGCGTGGTGCTCGGTGCCGGGTCGTCGCTGATCGGCGCGATCACGATCGGCGCGGACTCCGTGGTCGGCGCGAACACGGTCGTGACGAAGGACGTCCCCGCGGGCTCCGTCGTCGCCGGCGTCGCCGGTACGGCCCGGCCGAGGTCGGGGCACGAGGGCGTCCCGACGCTCTGACCGCGGGCGGCCGCGGGCGGCCGCGAGCGCCGGGCGATCGAGCGCCCCGGTCGACCGAGCGGTCCGTCGCCGGGCTGGCCGGACGCTCGGTCCGGCGGACGTCAGCTCTTCTCGCAGGCGATCCCGTCGCCGTCGCGGTCCATCTTCTTGTTGGCCCCGTAGAGCGCGTCGTCCTTCTTGACGGTGCCCTTGAGTGCGCGGTAGGTGGTCTTCCCACCGGAGGTCACCCGGTTCTTCGTCACCGACTTCTTCGCGATGCCACCGGAGTACACCTTGTGGACGGCGGTGCAGTTCGCGTAGGTCTTCGGCGCGGCGGAGGCGGTGGTCGCGCCGCCGAGCACGACGGACGCGGCGAGAGCGGTGGTGACGGCGGCGACGCCGAGGCTGTGGATGATGCGCACGGGTTCTTCCCCTGGGACGGGTCGTGACCGCTCGCGCGGCCGCCGCGTCGGGTGCACGGCGGACCGAGCGTACCCGAGCAGGACTCATTCCCTGATCCCCCCGAACGAGGCGTGTGCGGCATGCTGGTGCGATGGACGGCGCAGCACTGCACGAGGTGACCTTCCGGACGGCACTGGCCCTGCCCGCGGTCGAGGAGACGCAGCCCTTCGGCGAGCAGTCCGTCGTCCACAAGGTGGTCGGCCGGATGTTCGTGCTCGCCACGACGTTGCGCGGGGTGCCCATCGTCAACCTGAAGTGCGCGCCGCCGCACGGGGCGGCACTCGTCCGCGACCACGCCGAGATCAGCCCGGGGTGGCACATGGACAAGCGTCACTGGATCACGCTGTCACCGGGGGACGGTCTCGACGAGACCATGGTCGAGGACCTCGTGGCGAACTCGTACGACCTGGTCGTCGCCGGTCTCCCGCGGAACCGGCGCCCCCTCGACCCGGCAGCGGGCCGTCGGGCGGAAGGGTCAGACCCGGCCGCGCGCGAGGACCTTCGCGAGGTCACGGACGACCGTCGGGGCGAGTCGGTCGCCGGAGTCCAGCACCGCGCGGGCCCGCTCGGGTGACGGGCCGGCCGAGATCTCGCCGATCGTGACGCCGTGCTCCGGGCGGTGTGTGACGACCACCGGGTCGCCGGCTGCCACCGGTCCGCTGTGCAGGACCCGGAGGTAGGCACCCGGCCGGTTCTCCGCGGCGAACCGCTTCACCCAGCCGGGGATCCCCATCCGGCGGGCGAAGGTCCCGCACGGCACCCGTGGGATGGTCACCTCGAGTTCGAGCGTCTCGCCGATGCGCCACCGCTCGCCCGTGACGGCACCCGTGACGTCGACCCCGCTCGTGCGCAGGTTCTCGCCGAACAGCCCGGGTGGGACGTCGCGCTCCAGGGCCTCGGCGAAGTACGCGGCGTCCTCGTCGGCGTAGGCGTACACCGCCTGGTCCTCGCCGCCGTGGTGCTTGCGGTCCGCCTGCACGTCGGCGTGGAGCCCGAGCGGGCGGACACGGACGGGCCCCACGACCGGGCGCTTGTCGATGGCGGTGATGCCGATCGTGCCTGCGTCGCGGAGCAGCTGGTCGACGCGGCAGACGGCGGTGACGTGGCTCATGCCCACATCCTGGCGCACCGGGGTCACGGAGCCGAGCCCACCGTCGTGCGCGGCCACCCGCCCAGACTTCCTCCACCACTGACCGGTAGAAGGGTGGTGTGCCGTACCAGCCCCTCGCCGACCTCGACGACGCCGTCCTCGCGGGCCGCTCGTCCGACGGCGACGTCCGGGCGTTCGAGGTCCTGATCCGGCGGTACACACCCCTGCTCCGGGCCTACGCCCGGCGGACCCTCGGATCGACCGACGAGCTCGACGACGTCGTGCAGGAGACCTTCATCACCGCGTGGAACCGGCTCGACGCGCTCGACGACGGCGCCAAGGTCAAGTCGTGGCTCATGCGGATCCTCAGTCGCAAGTGCATCGACCGCATCCGGGCGCGGCGCGAGCACCTCGACGTCACCGAGCTCGAGGTCGCGGCACCGCGGGACGACGCTCCCGAGCGGGTCGCCGAGGCCCGGTCCCGCGAGGAGGCGGTCGAGACCGCCCTCGCCGAGCTCCCCGAGGCGCAGCGGCGGTGCTGGGTGATGAAGGAGATGCTCGAGTACCGCTACGAGGACATCGCCGAGGAGCTCGACCTGCCGGTGTCGACCGTGCGTGGCCTGCTCTCGCGTGCGAGGAAGAACATGATCCGTCTCATGGAGGCATGGCGATGACCGGACCCGACCGCACGCGCCCCGACGACGTACCGCTCGACGCGCTCGAACCCGAGGACCTCGACGGCCACACCATCGACGAGCTCGCGGACTACCTGGACGCCGGGATGCAACCGGCCGACCCGAGCATCGACGACTCCGCGGCGTGCCAGAACGCGCTCGCCGCACTCGTCCGGCTCCGACAGTCGTCCCTCGGCTCGCTCGACACCGCCGCTGCTCAGGAGGCACCCGCGGACGAGTCGTGGATCGGCGGTGTCCTGGCGAACATCTCGCTCGAGGCCCGCGCCGGTCGCGACGTCCCGCTGCGCCCGTCCGTCCCGACCGAGCGTCCCGTGATGACCGAGGGAGCCATCCGGTCCCTCGTCCGGACGGCCGGGGACGTCGTCCCCGGTGTCGTGATCGCCCGCTGCGCGCTGCAGGGCGACGTCACGCTGCTCGATGCTCCCGTCCGGGTCCTGGTCGAGCTGGCGATCCGGTCGGGGGCACCGATCCACGCCACCGCCGAGCACGTCCGCCAGGCCGTCGCCGAGATCCTCGCCGAGCAGACCGATCTCCGTGTCGAGGCGGTCGACGTGCACGTCCGGGACCTCCTGCCCCCGCTCCCGCCCGCGCACGACGGGGGCCAGGCTGCATCCGGAGCGACCGACGAGGAGGGCCGCGCATGAGCATCGACGACGAGACGGCCGCGGCGATCGAGGCCGCGGTCCTCGCGGCGCCCGGCGTCGCCGACCTGTACCGCGCGCGGCCGACCCTCGGCAGCGCGGTCGAGTCCGCCCGGCGGCTCGCCTCGCGTGCGCCGGTGTCCCGGGTGGTGCTCGACGACGACGTCCTCCGCGTCGTCATCGGCACCGACGGATCGACCCCCGCGCGGGCTGCGGCGCGTGCGGCGCACGACGCCGCGCTCCGCGTCGCGGGCGAGCGCGGGCTCGCGCTCGGCCGCGTGGACGTGCGCATCGCGCGCGTCGGCTGACCGGACGGGCTCGCTCGCACGGCGGCAGGGCGACGACGACGGACCACGGGACGGACGGGAGGCACGGCGCCCGCCGGCACCGTGCCTCCCGTCCGTCATCCGGTGACGCCCGTCACCCGCTCGCGGCTCAGTAGAAGTTGTTCGCCTGCGAGTGGGCCCACGCGGCACAGGGCGTGCCGTAGGCCGCGCTGATGTACCGCAGCCCCCAGGTGATCTGGGTGGTGGCGTTGGTCTGCCAGTCGGCCGCGACCGTGGCCATCTTCGAGCCGGGGAGCGCCTGCGGGATGCCCGTCGCGCCACCGTTCGGGTTGACGGCCCGGTAGTTCCAGCCGGACTCCTTGGTCCACAGGTTGTCGAGGCACTGGAACTGCGCGGAGCCCCAGCCGTACTGCGACGACGCCATCGAGGACGCCGTGGCCTTGGCGCCGGCGACGGTGTTCGCAGCGGCGAGGCGCTCGGCTGCTGCCGCGGCCTCCGCTGCCGCACGCTCGGCTGCGGCCTTCGCCTCGGCGTCGGCCTTCGCCTGCGCTGCTGCTGCTGCCGCCGCGTCGGCGTCCGCCTTGTCCTGGGACGCGCTCTCGTCGGCGACCTGCGTCGTGGCGTCGACGGTCGAGGCGATGCGGGTGGTGATCGCGGAGCCGGACATGCCGCGGTAGTCCGACAGGGCTGCGACCTGGCGTTCGAGGGCGCGCGTGTCGGTCTTGTCGTTCGCGTCGGCGAGCACCGTGCGGGCGGTCGCGATGGTCGCGGCGGCCTGGGCGCGGTCGAGGTCCGCGCCGTGCAGCGCGGGGGTGGCCGAGGCGCTCGCGGAGGGGACGCCGATGGCCTCGCCGATGGCCGGCTGTGTGCCGACGGTGGCGAGTCCGCCGACGAGGGCGACGGCGGCAACGCCCCCGACGACGAGGGCGGAGCGACTGCGGAGCGCACGGCGGACACGGCGGCTCGGGGAGTCGAGCGCCTGGCGTCGGGTGGTCGCGGTGATGGGGGCTTCGGGGGTGGTTCGCGTCATCGGTTCCGGTGGTCGGCCGGCTGGAGGGCGACTCCCGGGCACGCCGGATCGGGCACGCGGGTGTGGGGGAGCGTGCACGACCGTCGGGACGGCCGTCGTGGGGGAGCCGCGAGCCGGGGGAGGACCGGACGGTGGTGTGGGGCCCGTCCGTCCGCCGCTGGGCGACCGGGTGGCCGCCTGCTCGGGCGAAGCCGTCACGATGACGTGTCAGCCTGGACAGCCCGTCCGGAAGCCCTGGCAGAACCGTCCGTCCACCCCTTGGTAACGGTTCGGTAACGGTGCTGACGCCGCCGGATCAGCGCCCGGAGGTGTGTGCTTCCTGGGAGCGCTCGCCCTGGCCGATCCGTTCGAGGGCGGCAAGGGCGGCGGCGATGGAGTCGACGTCGTCGTCGGGCAGGTCCGCGATGAGCCCGGCGACGATGCCGGTGCGGTCGGAGCGGGCCCGTTCGACGGCAGCGATGCCAGCGGGGGTGGCCGACACCATGAACGCCCGGCCGTCCCGCGGGTCGGCCTCGCGTTCGATGAAGCCGCGCTGCTCGAGCTCGGTGAGGATGCGCGTCATCGTGGGCTTCGTGACGACCTCGATCCGCGACAGGTCGCCGGGGCGCAGGGGTCCCTCGGCCTGGATCGTCGCGAGTGCGGAGACGAGCCCGTAGCCCAGCGCGGCCGAGTCGGTGCGCGCACGGCGGTTGATGCGTCCGACGGCGGCGGCGAGGCGCGCGGCGATCTCGGTGCGGTCCGGCTGGCGGTGGCTCATGCGGTGCTCCCGGGTCGTCGGGTCGAGGCTGTTCGAGCGGGTCGGAGCGATGCTACCGGTCCCCACGGGCGTGTGACCGAGTGCCGTGCGGGGTGCTGACGCCGGGTGCAGGAACGCCCGTCACGAGGTCCGGGACGGGCGTTCCTGTACGACGTGACAGGTGCGCTCAGCTGGAGCGGTGCCGCTTCTCGCCCGGGAGCAGGTGGATCGCCTCGGTCGCGAGCTCGGCGGCGATGTTGTCACCGCTCTCGGTCGCGTCGCGCAGCCGGCGGAAGTCCGCGGTCAGCTGGTCCCAGTCGATGAGCTCGTCGAGGTTCGGCAGGCGCAGGCGGAACGCGAGACCGTCGGTCGTGTCGCGGCACACCCGCTGCAGGTTCTCGTTGCCGCAGGCGTCGACGTACAGCCCGAAGACCGAGAGCGCGTCGTGGTTGACGGCGGGGACGTCGTGCGCGTCGAGCTCGGTGATCGTGCGGTCGAGCTGCGCCAGGATCTTCTTCCGCGTCGGTGCCGTGAGCCGGGGGACGGCCAGCCGGACGACCCCGCCGAACAGCACGCCGAGGGTCTGCATCGCCTCGACGACCTCCTCGGCCTTCGGGGTGGTGACCCGGGTGTACCGGTTCGGTGCCATCTCGATGAGACCGGCGCGGGCGAGCTGGCTGAGGGCCTCGCGGATCGGGGTGCGGGAGACGCCGAGCCAGGCGATGAGCTCGTCGTCGTTGAGGCGTTCACCGGGCTCGAGCGTGCCGTCCATGATCGCGGCGTGGATCTTGTGGCGGACGGTGTCGCGGAGCAGCTGGTGCTCGGTGGGGGCGCTGCTGGGGACCGGCATGCGGGTGTCCTCGTTCTCGGTGGACGGTCGGGAGCGCCGGACCGGTCGGTGTCGACGCCTGATCACCGTACCTGATATGTGAACGGTCGTCCGTCGGCCGCCGTGCCTCAGGTGGCGTCGAGCAGCCGGACCGTCACCGGGTCCTCGGTCCCGTCGAACCACCGGTCCAGCAGGGCACGGAACGGAGCCGGGTCCTCGGCGGCCCTGGCGAACAGGGTCGCCGACGACCGCGCCTTCAGCGCGTCGATCCCACCGAACAGGTCGTCCGCGCTCCGGGCCGGTGCGTCGACGACGGTGCGGGCAGCCTCGAGCAGGCGCGGACCGAGCACGGGGTGTGCCAGGAACGCCCGCGCCTCGGCGAGCCCCTCGATCGCGTACCGCTGCGCCGTCGCACTGCGCCCGAGGCCGGCGAGCTGCGGGAACACGAACCACATCCAGTGCGACCGCTTCCGGCCGGCCGCCAGCTCCGCGAGTGCCTGCTCGTGGACGCCCTCCTGTGCACGCACGAACCGGTCGAGGTCGAACGGGTCGTCGCTCACCGGACCACCTCGCCCCACGCGTAGCGCACGGTCGTCGCGTCCACGACGAGCAGTGAGTCGGGGTCGCGGTCGAGGAGCCCGGGCAGCCCGACGGCGTCCGGTAGGTCGCCCTCGAGCCGCTCGAGCCGGGCGCTGCGGACGGTCAGCGGCGCGTGCTGCCGCTGCCAGAAGAGCGTCTGCGCCAGGTGCCGCGCGTGGATGCCGGCGCGCGTGGTGAGCGCGGCGGCGAGCGGCGTGTCCACGACGTCGCCCGCGGTGACCCGGACGAGGACGTCGTGCCGCGGGCGGGGTCGCGGCGGGCGTGCGTTCCCCGCGTGCACGAGCGCCCGCGCCCAGCGGACCGGGTGCGTCGCCCGGGCCGGGTGCCGGACCGACCGGTGGTCGAGGGTGTCCCCGCGACGCGTCGCCCGGACGTGGGAGAACGTGTACGGCACGCCGAGCAGCGTGTTCGCGGCGACGATGGCGGGGACGTGGCCGGTGTCGACGGTGCGGTAGACGATGCCGTGGCGACCCCTGGTGTCGACGGTCGCGATCTCGATCGTGACCTCGGTCATCGAACCGAGTCGTCGTGAGGGCGGGAGCGGCGGGAGGGCCGTCTCGCGGAACACGTAGGCGGTCAGACCCACCCACGCGCTGCCGTCGACCACGTCGGGCCGGGTGCCGCGTGGCACGAGCCGGGCGAGCGAGGCCGGGTCCCGCCGCCAGTGCGCGAACACGATGTCCTCCCACGCGTGCACGGCGACGGGCCGGTGCACGAGCGGGACCGCCGCCCGCTGGCGGACCGCGTCGGTCACCGTCGTGGCGCGTGTCGTCCGACGCGCACGGCCCAGGCCACGAGCGGCGCCTGCAGGGGGAGCCGCGCGACGCCGACCAGCCGTGCGGCGCGCCCTGCGCGTGGGCTGTCGAGGAGGTCGGCGGCCATCTTGACGTTCGCGGGGAAGACCGCCAGGAACAGTGCCGCTGCCGCCCAGCCGGACGCGCGACGGGTGGCCGGCACGGCGAGTCCGGCGGCGATGCCGAGCTCGGCCACGCCGGAGGCGACCGTGGTCAGGCGCGGGGGGAGGCCCTCCGGCAGGATCCGGTCGTAGCCCCGCGGGCGCAGGAAGTGGGTGACGCCGGCTCCGCCGAGGAGCACGGCGAGCATGGTGGCGGTCCGGGTGGCACGTCGGGCGCGCTCGCGTCGTCGCATGCGCCCATCGTGCACGCCCTCGCCCGAGCGGGTGTCGGGCGTCGCTCAGGTCAGGGCGGTCGCGACGAGGTCGAGCACCGCCGTGGCGACGTCCGCCTTGCTGCCGGAGGTCTCCCGGACGACGTCGCCGCCGGGCACGAGCACCTCGATCGCGTTCTCCTCGCGTTCGAAGCCCGCGTCCCACCCGACGTGGTTCACGACGAGCAGGTCGGCCGGCTTCCGGGCGATCTTGGCGCGTCCGAGGGCGATCCGGGCCTCTCTGTCGGGCTCGGTCTCCGCGGCGAACCCGACGATGACCTGACCCGTGCGGCGTGCTCGGACGAGGTCGGCCAGCACGTCGGGGTTGCGGACGAGCTCGAGGGTCATGGTGTCGCCCTGGTCGTCCTTCTTCAGCTTGTCGGGGCGGACCTCGGCCGGTCGGTAGTCCGCGACCGCGGCGGTCATCACCACCACGTCGGCGTCGACCGCCGCGGCGTGCACCGCGTCGGCGAGTTCCTGGGCGGACCCGACGGGCACCACGGTCGCACCGAGCTCCGCGGTGAGCCCGGCGTCCACGTTCGCGGCGACGAGCGTCACGGTCGCGCCGCGTCGGACGGCGTCCGCGGCGATCGCCACGCCCTGGCGTCCGCTCGACCGGTTGCCGACGAAGCGCACCGGGTCGAACGGCTCGCGCGTCCCTCCCGCGCTCACGACGACACGCACCCCGGCGAGGTCGCCCTGGTCGCCCCGCGCCCCCGTCCCCGACCCCGCTGCGGCACCGGCCGGGAGGCCCGCCCCGCCCGGGTCCCGTCGGCCCGCCTCGGTCGGTCGGTCGAGCACCGCCAGCGCCGCGGCCGCGATGTCCTCGGGTTCCGCCATCCGGCCGATCCCGGCGTCGTCACCCGTCAGCGCGCCGACCACCGGCCCGACGAAGTGCACCCCGCGGTCGCGCAGGGTCCGGACGTTCGCCCGGGTCGCGGGGTGCTCCCACATCTGCGGGTGCATCGCGGGGGCGACGACCACGGGCGCCTCGGTCGCGAGCAGCGTCGTCCCGAGCAGGTCCCCGGCGAGTCCGTGGGCCATCCGCGCCAGGGAGTCGGCGGTCGCGGGCGCGACGACGACCAGGTCCGCCCGGCGTCCGAGCGCCACGTGCCGCACCTCGGCCACGTCGTCCCAGACGCTCGTCGTGACCGGGTTCCGGCTCAGCGCCTCGAGCGTCGGCAGTCCGACGAAGCGGAGTGCACCCTCGGTCGGGACGACGTGCACGTCGTGGCCGCGCTTGACGAGGTCGCGGACGACCCCCACGGCCTTGTAGGCGGCGATGCCCCCGGTGATCCCGACGACGACGGACAGACGGCGACCTGCTGCAGCATCCACGTCGGTCACGCTACCCGGACGGCCGTGCGAGGATCGAGCCCATGTGCACCGTCGTCGTCCGCGTCGACCCCGGCGCCGCGTGGCCCGTCACCGTGCTGGCGCTCCGTGACGAGTCGCCCGACCGTCCCTGGGACCCGCCCGCCGCCTGGTGGCCCGAGCTCGACCCCGCCGTCCGGGGTGTGCGCGACCGGTCGGCCGGCGGAGCGTGGCTCGCCGCGTCCGACGCCGCGGGGCTCGCCGTCGTGCTGAACCGTGCCGAACCGGTGCCGAGCGACGACGGCACCTGGACCACCCGCGGCGTGCTGCCGCTCGACGCGCTGACCGGCGCGGCGCCGGGCGCGGGCGGCTCGCTCCCGAGCACGCGTGCGTTCAACCTGGTGCGGGCCACGGCCGAGGGCGCCGCCGTCGACACCTGGGACGGCAGGGCGGTGCGGACGACCCTGCTCGAGCCCGGCGTGCACATGGTGACCCACGGAGCCCCGGACGACCCCGCCGCGCCGCGGGTCGGCCGGTGGCTCGAGGCCTTCCGCACGGCCCCGGCGCCGGCCGGGCCGCCGGCGCTCGGCCCGTTCGACGAACTCCGCACCGCCGACCTCGGCGACGACGCGGGCGACGGCTGGAGCGGCTGGTTCGGCGTGCTCGCCGACTCCGCGGCCCTGCCCCCGGACCACCCGGACGCGATCCTGCGCGACGCGGTCGAGCCGGACGGCCACGTCGCGACGCTGTCCGTCGTCGCCGCCGCGGTCGGGCCCGGTCGGACGGTGCTGCAGCACGCGCGGCTCGCCCACCCGGGACGCCTCGACGGCTCGGTGGAGCTGCACCGGGCGTGAGCGTCCCGCCCGGACGTCCCCGATGCTGTGAGGAGCAGCAGCGCACCGGCCGGTCCCGCCGTGGTCCGGCGGCGTACGGTCCCCGTCGTGACCCCGACCACACGGCCGTCCCCGCGCACCGTCGCGGGCATCGGTGACCCCGCTCCGCGGCGCCGTCCCCGCGGTCGAGCCGTCCTCGCGACGACGCTCGCCGCCCTCACCGCGCTCGCCCTCGTCGGCTGCAGCGAGGACTCCTCGGTGGCCGCGGCCTCCTCGCCGAGCCCGACCGGCCGCGCCTGGGACCACGCCCCGGGGGAGCGGATCGTCGTCATCGGCGACTCGGTGAGCGGCGGCCACGGCCTGACGCCGGAGCAGGCCTGGCCCGCGCTCCTCGCCCGGACCGAACGGTGGCAGCTGACGAACCTGTCCTGCGACGGGGCCGGCGTCGTCGCCACGGGGGACCCGGACGCGTGCGCCAGTGCCTACCCGGGGCTCGTCAAGCGTGCGGTCGACCTGCGCCCCCGGGTCGTCTTCGTGCAGGCGAGCTCGAACGACCTGGGCGAGGACGACGCACAGGTGACGAGCGCCACCGACCAGCTCGTGGCCCTCGTCCACCGCGACCTGCCCGGAGCCCGGGTGGTGGGGCTGAGCGCCGTGTGGAACGAGCAGGCCCCGCCGGCGCAGCTGGCGACGATCTCGCACGCCCTGCAGCGGGCGACCCGGCGCGACGGCGGCACCTACGTCGACGTCGGGCAGCCGCTGTCCGGTCACCCGGAGTGGATGCAGTCCGACGACGTGCACCCGACCGCCCGTGGACAGCGTGCCCTCAAGGCGGGGGTGATCGACGCGTTCGCGCGCGACCACCTGCGGTTCTGACGCCGTCGGGGCGCGGTCGGGTCGTGCCTCCCGGCCGGTGCGGGTGCCGAGCCAGCGGTCAGGCGGGCGCGTGCGTGTCGGTGAGGTCCTCGGCGACCGCCCAGAGCGACCGGGCGAGGTCCGCACTGCGCGCCGAGCGCGGCACCGAGACCGTCGTGGTCGGTCCGGTCAGGCCCCCGAACCCGGACGGCCCGTAGTAGGCCCCGCCGACCGCGGCCGGACCGACGGCGGCGTACAGGAGCGGCTCCGCGCCCTGCTCCACCGCCTGCGTGAAGGGGAGCGCGCGGTCGCTCGCGCGGACCGGACGCGACCGGCCGAGCGAGCGGCCGGTGGACTGCAGGTTCGTGCGCGTGTAGCCGGGGTGGGCCGCCGTGCTGACGAGTGGCCAGTCCCGCTCGACGGACAGCCGGTGCAGGTGCAGCGCGAGGAGCAGGTCGGCCAGCTTGGACTGCGAGTAGGCCCGCCAGCCGTTGTAGCCGCGCTCCCACTGCGGGTCGGTGAAGCGGATGCTGCCGGGGATGGCGGCGAGGCTCGACATCGTCGCGACGCGCGGGGGCCGGGCGTCGTCGCTGCCCGCGGCCGTGCCGAGCAACGTCGGCAGCAGCAGGTTCGTGAGCGCCAGGTGTCCCAGGAAGTTCGTGCCGAACTGCAGCTCGAAGCCGTCTGCGGTCTCGAAGCGCTCGGGCGGGGCCATCACGCCGGCGTTGTTCACCAGGACGTGGAGGGGACGGCCGTCCTCGGCGATCCCCGCGGCGAACCGGCGGACGCTGCCGAGGTCGGCGAGGTCGAGCTCGCGCACCTCGAGGTCGGCGCCCGGGTGCTCCCGGCGGATCTCGGTCGCGGCGTCCTCGCCCTTCGCGGTGGTGCGGACGGCGAGCACGACGCTCGCGCCGGCACCGGCGAGCCGCTTCGCGGTCTCCTTGCCCGTGCCGCTGTTCGCGCCGGTCACGACGATGCGACGGCCGGTCTGGTCGGGGATGTTCGCCATGCGCGGCACGGTACGCCGGCGGTCTGGTGACCCGCCGGGCGCGCGCCGTCGGGGCTGTACGTCCGGCTCCCGCGGTGCTACAGTTCATGCAAACGCATCGATCAGGAGGCGCACATGAGCAACGCATTCGGCACCGACCGCCCGTCGGACGTCCCGCCGCCCGCACCCGAGCGCATCGGGCCGGTCCAGCTCGGCCTCGACACCTTCGGAGACGTCACCGAGCGTGCCGACGGTTCGCTCCGCTCGGACGCGCAGAGCATCCGCGACGTCGTCGACCAGGCCGTCCTCGCGGACCAGGTCGGGATCGACTTCATCGGCGTCGGGGAGCACCACCGCGAGGACTTCGTGGTCAGCGCCCCCGAGGTCGTCCTCGCCGCCATCGCCGCCCGCACCTCGTCGATCCGCATGGGCTCCGCCGTCACCGTCCTGTCCTCGGACGACCCGGTGCGCGTGTACGAGCGCTTCGCCACCGTGGACGCCCTGTCGGACGGGCGCGCCGAGGTGATCCTCGGCCGCGGCTCGTTCACGGAGTCCTTCCCGCTGTTCGGCTACGACCTGGCCGACTACGAGGTCCTGTTCGAGGAGAAGCTGCAGCTCTGGAACGCCCTGCGCGGTGGGGACGCGGTGACGTGGTCCGGCACGAAGCGCGCGGCGCTCGTCGACCAGGACGTCTTCCCCAAGCTCGAGCACGGCCCGATCCCGACCTGGATCGGCGTCGGCGGCTCGCCGCAGTCCGTCATCCGTGCGGCGTCCTACGGCCTGCCGCTGTTCCTCGCGATCATCGGCGGGCAGCCGGCGCAGTTCGCCCCGTTCTCGCGGCTGTACCGCCAGGCGCTCACGCAGCTCGAGCTCCCGCAGCAGCCCATCGCGATGCACTCGCCGGGCTTCGTCGCCGAGACCGACGCCGAGGCAGCCGAGCGCTACTGGCCGTACCACAAGGCCGTCACCGACCGGCTGGGCCGCGAGCGCGGCTGGCCGCCCCTCGACGCCGCGCAGTACCAGGCGGGACTGTCCGCCGGCGGGTCGCTGTACGTCGGGTCGCCGGAGACGGTGGCGCGGAAGATCGCCCGGAACATGCGGATCCTCGGCGTCTCGCGCTTCGACATGCGGTACGCGACGGGTCGCCTGCCGCACGAGGACATGATGCGGTCGATCGAGCTCTACGGCACGCGGGTCGCACCGCGGGTGCGCGAGCTGCTCGCCGAGCCGGTGCCGGTGCCGTAGGCGGACGCCTCCTCGGGGCGGGCCGGTGCGGCTCGGTGCGGGCCGGTGCTGCTCGGGGCGGGGCGGGGCGGGGCGGTGCGGCTCGGGGCGGGCCGGTGCGGCCTGCTCGTGCACAACGAGAAGCACCCCGCACCACGGGATTCCGTGGCGCGGGGTGCTTCCCGTTGGGCCGGGTCCGGCAGCGTCCCGTCGGCCGGGAGGCGCGCCCCACCGCCGTCACGCCGACTCACGGCAGCGCCGGGTACCGTCCACCGCATGTCGCCCCGCCCCAACATCGTCGAGCGTCGGTTCCGTGGTCGCATCATGGGCGTCGGCACGACGTCCGGCGTGCGGTTCGTCGTCGGCATGTGGGACCAGTCGCCGTTCGGAGCCTTCACGGACGTCTTCGTGGAGCAGCCGGACGGATCGAGCGTGCTGCTCGCTCCGGACGAGATCGTGGCCGCGTACGTCTCCGGGACCTACCGCTTCGACACGGTGTCGGTGGTCGACATCGACGCCCGCCGCACCGCTCGTGGTCTCGAGCTCGACGCCGGCCCGCTCCGCGCCTCGATCGACGTCGGATCCATCTCACCGCTCGGGCGGGTGCTCCGCATCGTGCCGAAGCCGATCGCGCGTGATCCCCGGTGGCTCAGCGTGATCGACCCGGTCGCACGACTGGTCGCGCCCGGCGCGGGCACGGCCGGCACCGCCGGTGGTGGCCGCCGCGAGTACTACGGCGTGACCGGGGCGCACGACGTCACCGCCGTCACGGGGTCCTGGGCGGGGGAACCGCTCGGGTCCCTGGCCCCGCTCGACCCGCCCGTGGCGTTCGGCTTCGCCTCGATGCCGCGCGTCCCGCAGGTCGTCGACGTCGAGACGACGATCCGCGAGCCCGCCGCCTGACGCGTCACCCTCGGCCCCGGGGGCGGCGCGGTGTGGGGCCGCTGGGTCGGAGCGTGTGGGTGCCCGTCCGTGCCCGTTCCTTCCCATGACGACCGCGGTACCTGATCGTTCCGGGCGTACCTCCCGTTCTCGGACGGCCAGGTACGCCCGTTCCCGCGAAGTGCGCCCGTCCTCGCCAGGTACGCCCGTTCTCGCCAGGTACGCCCGTTCTCGCCAGGTGCGCCGTTCTCGCCAGGTGCGCCGATCTCGCCAGGTGCGCCCGTTCCCGCCCTGCACGCCCGGTCCCGCGCGGCACGCGTCCGCGCCGCAGCCACTCGTGCGGGGGCCGGAACCCGGGCGGGCAGGTCCCAGCGACGAGGGGCACACTGGCGGGAACGGAACGCGCCCGGGCAGTGCCCGGCCGGACGTCGAGCACAACGGGGCGCACGACGAACAGGAGCATCATGACCGACACGCAGGCAGACCACCGCGCAGCCATCTCGGACATCGTCCACGGCGCTCGAACCGCCCTGCTCACCACCGTCAGCGACGACGGCCAGCTGCACGCCCGTCCGCTGGCCGTGCAGGACAAGGCGTTCAACGGGACCCTCCGCTTCCTGGTGCAGGACGGCAGCGAGAAGGTGGAGGACATCGCGCGCAATCCGCACGTCAACGTCGCCATCGAGTCGCAGGGCGGGTACCTGTCGATCGCGGGCACGGCGACGGTCACCCGCGACGAGTCCGTCATCGACGAACTCTGGTCCCCGTTCGCCGAGGCGTGGTTCCCGGACGGCCGACAGGACCCGACCATCCGACTCCTCACCGTCGAGGGCGACTCGGTCGAGTACTGGACGCAGGACACCGGCCCGGTCGGCAGCCTCGTGCAGACCCTGAAGGCCGCGATCGGCAAGCAGAGCCAGCCCGACACCGGCCACCACGGAACCGTCGAGCTCTAGCCCGTCCCCCTTCCGCACCACGCAACGTCGGCGGTCCCTCGCAGCGGTACAGCCCTGCGAGGAACCGCCGACGTTGCGTTTCGCGGGCCTTCCGACCGCTCCGCGACCGGGGTCAGGGCGGGCCGAGCAGCCAGAGCACCGCGACGAGCACCGGCTGCCCGAGGAGCGCGCAGCTCACGAACGTCCAGCGCATCCAGGGCCGGGCGACGAGCTCGGGGGAGCCGAACAACGGCGCGAGCGGCATGAGGAGCCGCGGGGTGGACGCCATCGGCAGGGACACCGCGAAGATGTAGAGCGCGTAGGCGGCCGAGTACAGCACGGTCGTCGAGCCGAGCGCCCGGGTCGAGCGCCGCAGCAGCCAGACGGGGTACGCCACGAGCAGGACGACCACGATCAGGACCCCACCGACCCCGAGCCACCGCCCGGCGATCAGGAACCAGGGCGTCATCGGTGTGAAGTCGACCCGCCCGATGAAGTTCACCCACCAGGACATCTCGGTCTCCAGGTAGGCGTCCGACCGCCCGGTGACGTGCGCCGCGATGGCCGGCCAGGCCAGCCCCGCCGCGGCCATCACCACGCCGGCGGCGACGACCCGGACGCGTTCCGCCACCGGGAAGGCCTCGAGGGACCGCACACCGGTGCCCGCGGCGGCTCGTCGTGCACGCACCCAGCGGACGAGTGCGACGACCCCGAGCAGGAGCGGCAGCGCGAGCGCCCCGGGACGGGTGAACGCCGCGACCACGCCGAGCACCGTCAGCAGGCCGTAGCGCCGTCGTTCGAGCGCCAGCAGGGCGCCGAACGTCAGTGCCAGGAACGTGCTCTCCGCGTAGCCGACCTGCAGCAGGAACGACAGCGGACCGCACGTGAAGAAGAAGACCGCCCACATGCCCGCGGCGTTGCCGGCACGGTCGCTCACCAGCCGGTGCAGCAGGAACGTCGCCACGAGCCCGGCGGCCAGCGCGACGAGGGGCGCCCCCACGGCGAACGGCACCCCGGTCGAGGCCGTCAGCATGCGGATGGCGAAGGGGAACGCCGGCAGGAACGCCCACGCGTTCTGGGCGACGTGCCCGGCGGCATCGAGCGGCAACGTCGTCGGGTAGCCGTGCACCGAGATCTGCTCGTAGTACTGGCCGTCCCACGCGGTGAGGAACGACCCGAACCCGTGCTCGTTGCCCCAGATGGCGTTGTCCGGCATCTGCCGGGCCATCAGCGGGTAGGCGAGCGCCAGCCAGACCGTGGAGACGAGACGGCCGCCGCCCCACACCAGCAGCACCGCGGCCCAGACGGGCAGGCTCGTCGCCAGGTCGACGATGCGACGTCGACCGTTCGCGAGCGTCCCGGTGACGGCGCCGTCGGTGCGGCTCACCGGCCCGCTCCGGCGGGCGCAGGGCTCTCGGTGGGCACGGACCGAGCGTACCGACCGTCGCCTGGCACCCTCCGGCACGCCGGTGGCCGGTCGCGGACGGGTCGGTCGTCGGTGGTCGGCCGGGAGGCCCGTCCCGCGTTCTGCACACCGCAACGGCTCCGGCGGGTGGTCGGTCCGCGCAGTGGGGCCGGCCCTAGCCTGGAGGCCCACCCGGACGGACCGCGTCCGACGACCAGAGGAGTCCCCGTGCCGAAGACCGCCATCGTCACCGCGAACGCCCCGGCACC
This sequence comes from Curtobacterium sp. NPDC088465, assembly GCF_044753165.1. Lineage (NCBI taxonomy): Bacteria > Bacillati > Actinomycetota > Actinomycetes > Micrococcales > Microbacteriaceae > Curtobacterium > Curtobacterium sp. NPDC088465. Next base: position 315,334 of record NZ_JBIVMR010000003.1, read on the forward strand.
CGCCGGCCCGTACAGCCAGGGCATCGTGGCCGGCGGGTTCCTCTACACCGCGGGCTTCGGGCCGCAGGACCCGGCGACGGGGGCGATGGCCGACGACGTCGCCGGACAGACCGCCCAGGTGCTGGCCAACGTCGCCGCCGTCCTCGCCGAGCACGGCGCGACCCTCGACGACGTCGTGAAGTCGACCGTCCACCTCGAGCACTCGGACCGGGACTTCGCCGCCTTCAACGAGGAGTACGCGAAGCACTTCTCGGAGCCGTACCCGGTCCGCACGACCGTGCAGTCGCACCTGGCCGGGATCCTCGTGGAGATCGACGTCGTCGCGGTGCTGCCCAGCGCCTCCTGATCGTCACCCGCCGTCCCGCTCCCTGAGCGGAACCTCACCGACCTCCGGTGCCCCTCGGTGCCGTCGCGCCCGCACGCCGGATCCCGGCGCCCGGGGTGGTGCCCGTCAGACGTCCGGCAGCGAGCACCGGCACGCCCGCCACCAGGACGTCGTCCGTCCCCACAGCCGTGGCCGTCGGGTCGTCGTAGGTCGACCGCGCCGCCACCCGCTCGGGGTCGACCACCGCGAGGTCGGCGACCGCCCCCGCACGCACGACCCCGCGGTCGCCCAGCCGCAGGTGCTCGACGGCGGTGGTCGACAGGTGCCGCTGGGCGTCCGGCCACGACAGCAGCCCGGCACGCACGAAGTCGCCGAGGTACCGCGCCACGGTGCCGGTGGCCCGCGGGTGCGGGTGCGTGCCGACGTGGATGCCGTCCGACCCCGCGGTGTGCCCGGGGTGCCGGACGAGCGGCGCGAGGTCGGCGGGGGAGCGCGGGTGCGGTACGCGCATGATCGCGGTCACCTGCAGGTCGGAGGCGACGAGCAGGTCGATCGCCAGGTCCACGGGTTCGGTGCGTCGCACCGCGGCGGCGTCGGTCAGGGTGCGGCCCTGCAGGTCGTGGTGCGCCGGTGAGGGCACGTGGGAGAGCGTGACCTGGTCCGCCCAGCCCGGTCCGAGGTCCGGGCGCGCGGTGACCCGGTCGAGCACGGCGGTGCGGACCCGGCGGCGTCCGGCGTCGTCGGCGACCGCGCGGGCGAGGTCGTCGGTGCCGGGGCGCGCGAGCGCGGCGGGGAGCAGCAGCATCGACAGGATCGTGCACCCGCGGGAGTACGGGTACGCGTCGAAGGTCAGCCGTACCCCCGCGGCCGCCAGGTCCTCGAGCACGCCGAGGGCCGTGTCGACCGGAGCGTGCAGGTGCGACACGTGCGCACGGACCCCGCTCGACCGGACGATCTCGGCGACCTCATCGAGCCCGACGCGGAGGTTCGCCTCGTACCCGCCGCGGACGTGCGACACGTAGACGCCGTCGACGGCGGCGACCTCCGCGCAGAGCGCCGCGAGCTCGGCGGTGTCGGCGTACAGCCCCGGCACGTAGTCGAGCCCGGTGGCGAGCCCGAGCGCTCCCTCGGCGAGCTCGCGGCGGACGAGCGCGCGCATCGCCGTGGTCTCCTCGGCGGTCGCGGGTCGGTCCTCGTCGCCCAGCACCTCGTGCCGGATCGTCCCGGCGGGCACCAGGGTCGCGACGTTCAGCGGCGTGGCTCCGTCGTACGTCGCCAGCAGGCCGGTGGTGCCGCCGCCGCGGTACCGGGGGTGCGGGCCGTCGATCGCCGCGAAGTACCGGCCCGCCCACCTGCCGTCGCCGGGGGCCGGGCCGACGCCGTCCTGGCCGGTGACGATCGACGTGACGCCCTGACGGAGCAGCGCGAGCTGGACGTCCTCGTCGAAGACCCGGGACCCGGCGTGCGAGTGCGCGTCGACGGCCCCGGGGAGGACCGTGCGGCCACCGCAGTCGATCGTGCTGGCGTCGTCCGGCACGGGGAGCGTCGCACCGACCGCCGTGATCCGACCGCGTTCCACGAGCACGTCCGCGCGGGTGGGGCCGTCCCGGTCGACGACGGACCCGCCGCGGAGCACTAACGGCGCACCGGCCTCCGCGGTGGTGGTCACCGGGCGAGCCCCGCGACGAGCCGCTCCGCGCGGGACCGCAGCGCGACCGTGTCCCCGGTGCCCAGGGCGTCACCGACCAGGGGGGAGCCGAGTCCGACCGCCACCGCACCGGCTGCCAGGTAGTCGGCAGCATCGTCGATCCCGATGCCGCCGGTCGGGACCACGTCGACGAAGTCGAGCGGGGCGAGCACCTGCCGCAGGTACGCGGGGCCGCCGAGCTGTGCCGCCGGGAACACCTTCACCGCCCGGGCGCCGAGCCGCCACGCCCGCACGATCTCGGTCGGCGTCGCTGCCCCCGGGTACCAGCCGAGGCCCCGCTCGTGGGCACGCTCGCCGATCGCGGGGTCGAGGTGCGGGCTGACGACGAAGGACGCCCCCAGGTCGGCGGCGTCGTCGACCTGTTCCGGGTCGAGGACCGTGCCCACCCCGACGGAGACGCCGTCGCCGAACCGTCGCGCGGTCCAGGCGGTGCCCTCGCGCCAGCGCGGGGTGTTCGTGGTGAGTTCGACCGCGCGGACGCCGGCGCCCACCAGGGTGTCGACGACCGCCTCGACGTGCTCGCCCGTGCCGCCGCGGAGGATCGCGACGGCCGGACCCGCGCCGTGCCGGGTGCCGTGGTGCGGCACCGACGGGCTGTCGCCGGTGGACGTGTGGTGGGTGCTCACGGTGTGGCTCCTCGGATCGGTCGGGCGGGTTCGTGCCGGACGGGTGGTGGTCGCGGTCAGCGGTCGACGCGGTCGTGCACCGCCGTGTCGACAGCGGTTGCTCGGGGGCCGGCCGGGTCTGACGGGTCCGACGGGTCTGACGGGTCCGACGGGTCCGACGGGTCCGGCGCGTCGGCGGGGAGCGGGTCGGGGGTCGCGCCGGGGCCGGGCAACCGCCAGTCGCCCGGGACGGTGCAGGCGAGCGCTCCGGCGTCGGCGGCCCGGTCGAGCGCGGTGTCCGCGTCGGCCCCCGTGAGCGTCGCCGCGAGCCAGGCCGCCACGAACGCGTCACCGGCACCGACCGGGTCGACGACCCGGACCGGTGTCGCCGCGCGGCGGGTCGTCCGCCCGTCCACGACCGAGACGGCGCCGCGGGAGCCGAGCTTCACCACGGCACGACCACGGGCCAGGTCGGCGAGCCCACGGGCGAGGTCCTCGTCGGACTGCAGCGGGCTCGCCCCGTCGTCCCCGGCACCGTCCGGGTCACCGAGCAGGATGCGGGCCTCGTCGTCGCCGGCGAAGACCACCGCGGCACGGGCGGCGACGGCGCGGTAGTGCTCCCGGGCGACCGCGGCGTCGAGCAGCTTCTGCCGGTGGTTCACGTCGAAGGACACCGGGACCCCGGCGGCCTCGGCGCGGTCGAGCACCGTGGTGACGGTCCGCCGGGCGGACTCCGAGAGCGCGAGCGTGATGCCGCTGACGTGGACGAGCGCCGACCGCTCGACGAGCCCGGCGGGGACGTCCTCCGGTGCGAGCGCCGAGCCCGCGGAGTGTCGACGGTGGTAGGTCACGCGGGTCCGGCCGTCCCGCAGTCGTTCCTTCATCATGAGCCCGGTCGAACGCTCGGGGTCGACGACCGCGGCGACCTCGACGCCGGCCTGCCCGACGTCCCGCAGGACCCGGTCACCGGCGGGGTCCGACCCCACGCGTCCGACCCACGTGGCCGGGACACCCGCGCGGACCAGCCCGATCGCGACGTTGCTCTCCGCCCCGCCGGTGTCGACGCGCATGTGGTCGAGGTCGCACACCTCGCCGACACCGGGGCCGGCCAGCAGGAGCATCGTCTCGCCGAGGGTGAGGACCCCCGTGCCCGCGCTCACCGGGTCACCCCACCCGGTGCCGTGCGACGCAGGGCGAGCTGTGCCGACGAGGACCCGAGCGCAACCGAGATCTCGAGCGCGGTCCGCACGACACCGTCGCCGAGCTCGCGGACCGCCGCCGCCGGGAAGCGGGACGCCAGCCCCGAGATGCTCATCGCGCCGACGACCTGGTTCGCGTGGTCGAGCACGGGCGCGGCCACGCAGCGGATGCCCGGCTCGTTCTCGCGGTCGTCGATCCCGTACCCGCGCGCCCGGGTGCGGTCGACCTCCTGCCGCCAGCGTCCGTCGTCGGTGATCGACTGGTCGGTCATCGCGGTCGCGGGCACGGCGAGCACCGCGCCGAGGAGCCCGGGGTCGCCGAACGCCACGATCGCCTTGCCGGAGGCGGTGTTCCGCATCGGCAGGCGGTGGCCGATGCGTGACCCCATCCGGACCGTTCCGCGGGTCTCGACCTTGTCGACGTAGACGATGTCCGTGCCGTCCGGCACCACCAGGTGACAGGTCAGGCCGGTCGACTCCGCGGTGCGCCGCATGAACGGCGCCGCTGCGGCGCGCAGGTCGATGCCCTCGAGGTAGCTCTGGCCGAGCAGCAGTGCGCCGAGCCCGAGGGTGAAGCCGGCGTCCGGGGTGCGGCGGAGCAGGTCGGTCTCGACCATCGGCGCGGTCAGGCGCAGCACGGTCGACTTCGCGGTGCCCAGGGTCGTCGCGAGCTCGCCGAGCGACACCGAGGCGGCGCCGTTCCGGGTGCGGTCGGCCACGTGGTCGAGGACCGTCAGGCCCCGGCGGAGCGACAGTGCGGCGTTGCGCGCGGGCACGGGCGACGGCGGCGACTGCTCGTCGTCGGGCATCAGAACCACGTCGCGATCGTCTCGGTGACGGTGTCGTCGTCCGCGAGCACCTGCACCTGCCGCCACTTGTCGAAGACCGTGCACGGGTGGGAGACCCCGAGCACGACGACGTCGCCGGGCGTCAGCCCGGGCGCCCCGTCATCCAGGGCGAGGTAGCAGTGCTGGTCGTCGAGGCGGGTGACGGTGACCGCCCCGGGTGGTGGGACGACCTGCGGGTCGTGTGCCGCGCCTCCCGGCCGGACGCCGCGCACCACCGGCAGGCCCTCGTCGAACGACACGTCGCGCTTGCCGACCGCGACCAGCGCGCGGCCCGGCTCCGGGCAGGACGTGACGCGGCCCCACACCTCGATCGCCGGGCGGAGCGAGCCCTCCTCCGGGCGGCGGCCGAACGGCGTGCGCTCGGCGTAGAAGCCGTCGTCGTGCGTGAGGTAGGCGCCCGAGCGCAGGAGCACGTCGACGTCGTCCGGACGGCCCTCCACGGCGTCGACCACCCCGTCGAACCAGGCGCTGCCGCCCATGCTGAGCAGGGTTCGGCCGGCGACGAGACGACGCACGTCGCTGGCGATCGCGAGGACCTCGGCGACCCAGGCGCGTGCGGTGTCGACGTCGGGCAGGCCCCCCTCGTACCCGGTCACCCCGCGGAGGACGAGACCCGCGTCGTGCGCCGCGACGGCGACCTCGCGCGCCTGCTCGGCCGAGCGCACGCCCGTCCGGCCGCCGGGGAACCCGACCTCGACCAGCACGTGGACGGTGCCGTCGACGGAGCGGGCGGCGCTCGCCGCCGCGGTGACACCGGCGACGGAGTCGACGTTGCAGAGCACGTCGGCGTCGGGGTCGACGCTCCGGCGGGAGGCGAGCCAGGCGAGGCCGGCGGGGTCGAGGACCTCGTTGGCGACGAGGATCCGGTGCACGCCGTGTGCCCACGCGACCATGGCCTGCTGGACGGAGGCGACCGTGACGCCCCAGGCGCCGGCACGGACCTGGCGGTCGGCGAGGGCCGGGGCCATGTGCGTCTTCATGTGCGGGGCGAGCAGCAGCCCGTGGCGGTCGACGTACGACTGCATGACGGCGGTGTTGTGGGCGAGGGCGGACTCGCGGAGCGTCATCACCGGGAGGTGCGCGTGGTCGAGGACGTGCCGGCCGAGGACGGGGGCGGCGGGGTCGGCTGCGCCCTTCGTCGTGACGGTGCCGGGCGGGCGGACGGGGTGCCCTGCTGCTGCGGGGGTGGTCGTCATCGGTCCTCCTGCGTCGTGCGGTGTGCTCCTGGGGCAACGCTCCCGGTGCCGGGTCCACCGGGCAACGTCCTCGTCCCGCCCATTCTGCGGTGCAGAACGGTGGTACGCCCCGGCGCCTGCCGGCTGCGTCGGGCAGAAACCGAGCGGGCATAGCATTCGACGTGATGACGACGATGACGACGACACGACGACGGGGGAGCACGGCGGTGGCCGTGCTCGTCGCGGGCACCTTCTTCATGGAGCTCCTGGACGGCACGATCCTCGCGACCGCAGCCCCGGCGATGGGCCGCGACCTCGGCGTCGACTCCGCCGCGATCGGTGTCGCGATCACCGCCTACCTCGTCACGCTCGCGGTGTTCATCCCGGTCAGCGGCTGGCTCACCGACCGGGTCGGTTCCCGCACGGTCTTCACCGGCGCGATCGCGCTCTTCACGGTGGCCTCCGCCCTGTGCGCGGCGTCGGAGGGGCTCGTCGAGCTGACGCTCTGGCGGATCCTGCAGGGGCTCGGCGGAGCACTCATGGTGCCCGTCGGACGGCTCGTCGTCCTGCGGAGTGCCGGACGCGAACAGCTCGTCACCGCCATCGCGATCCTCACCTGGCCCGCACTCGCGGCACCGATCATCGCCCCGTTCGTCGGCGGCGTGCTCGTCGACACCCTCAGCTGGCACTGGATCTTCCTCGTCAACATCCCGCTCGGGGTGATCGCCTTCGTCGCCGCACTGGTCCTCGTGCCGCAGGAGCGCGCTCCGGAACGCGTCCCGTTCGACTGGCGTGGGTCGCTGCTCGCCTGCCTCGGACTCGGCTCGCTCGTGGTGATGGCGTCCCTGCTCGCACTCGACGAGATCCCCCTGGTCGCGGTCGTCGTGTCGGGCGTGGTCGGGGGCGTCTGCTGCTGGCTCGCCGTGCGGCACTTCCGTCGGGCCCCGCACCCGATCATGGGCCTCGGGTCGTTCCGGCTCGAGACCTTCCGCGTCTCGCACGCCGGGGGCAGCCTGTTCCGGCTCGCCGTGTCGGCCGTGCCGTTCGTGCTGCCGCTGCTCTTCCAGGACGCCTGGGGCTGGAGCGCGGTGCTCGCCGGGTCCGCGGTGCTGTGGGTCTTCGTCGGCAACCTCGGGATCAAGCCGATGACCACGCCGTTCCTCCGCTGGTTCGGCTACCGGCCGGTGATCGTCGTGTCGAGCGCGATCGCAGCGCTGAGCGTCGTCGCGATGGTGTTCCTGACCGAGGACACCCCGTTCTGGCTGCTCGCCGTGCTGCTCGTGGTGAGCGGCGCCGCGCGGTCGGTCGGCTTCACGGCGTACAACACGATCGCCTTCGCCGACGTCGAGCAGGCGGACATGACGCCGGCGAACACACTCTCGTCGACACTGCAGCAGGTCGCAGCGGGCTTCGGGGTCGCCGTCGCCGCCGTGGCCATCCGGGCTGCGGCCGGGCTCGGCGGGACCGGGCCCTACGACGTGGCCTTCTGGGTGATCGCCGTGCTCCTCGTGGTGGCCTGTGTCGAGGGTGTCCTGATGAGCCGGACCGCGGGGGACACGGTGCGACCGGCGCGCCGGGTGCGAGCCGCGGCGCGCTGACGGACGCCGTCCCGCTGCCCGGCGGGGCTGTCAGCCGTCCGCTGTCCGGCGGGGCTGTCAGCCGTCCGCTGACCGGCGGGGCTGTCGGCCGTCCGCTGTCCGTTCGCGACACGGTCACCCGCGGGGGACCCCGGGTGCGCTACGGTCACAGCAACTGTCCGCGACAGCCGAGTACGGTTGCCGCGGCAGGGTGACCGAGACACCCAGGACGGAAGGCAGCATGGCCGGGCCACAGCAGCAGGGGACGATCGCCGACGGCACCGCCGTGCAGCCGACCGAGCTGCGCGTCGTCAGCTACAACCTCCGCGAGCACACCGCCAACAGCGAGCTCGCCGCCCTGGCGGAAGCGTCGCAGGCGGACGTGATCTGCGTGCAGGAGTGCGACAGCAACGACCTCGCGCCGGAGGTCGCCGGGCTTTCGCTCGCCGCCTCCACGAAGGCCAACCGACTCGGTCTCGCGATCTACAAGCGCGACGACCGCTTCGAGGTGCAGGACTTCAGCATCCACTCGCTGCAGAAGTCGCTGCACGACCGGGTGCTCGCCCCCGCGCACGAACGGCTCATCGCGATGCGGCTCCGCGACACCGAGGCGGAGACGGAGGTCATCGTGGCCTCGTTCCACGCCTCGCCGCTGACGGCCACGAACTCCCTGCGACGCAAGCAGATCGAGGCGGCCCACCAGTTCGTCCGTGAGCTGTCCGACGAGGCTCCGGCGATCATGGTCGGCGACTTCAACTACCCGTGGTTCCAGACGAACCTGCGCCGGAAGATCGAGGAGCACGGCTTCGCGCTGTCGCTGTCCGACCAGCCGACCTACCTGCGCTACCGCAAGTTCACCGGCCACTTCGACTTCGCGACGAGTGTCGGGCTGCACATCGCCGGCGTCGAGACCCTGCCCGCGGGCATCTCCGACCACCGGCCGATCCTGGTCCGCGCGCACTACGAGCACCCCGGCGTCGCGACCGCCGCCGTCGAGGTCCCGGAGACCCCCGCCGCCTGAGGCCGCCACGGCCGGGTGCTCGCTGTCCCTCGCCCGCGTTCCGGCACCGTCCCGCCGAACGGGCGTGACATGCCGTGTCCGTCCGTCGAGCGGGCACGTTCGGCTGCCAGCACCGCCTGGCGTGACGGATCGTGCTCGCTCGGCGCGACCCCCGCGGCGGGACGCCACCGCCGACGGACGGGAGGCACGGTGCCAGCTGGCACCGTGCCTCCCGTCCGTCGTCGATCGCCGGGGCGACCGGTCCGCGCCTCAGCGACGCAGCGTCGCCCGCGCGAGCCGGTTGCCGATGAACTGCCCGAGCTGGACGATCACCACGATCGCCGCCACGGACACGTAGACGATCCACCAGTCGTACCGCTGCGAGCCGTACACGATCGCGTACTCGCCCAGGCCACCGCCACCGATCAGGGCTCCCTGCGCGGTCATGTCGACGATGCCCACGAAGATGAACGTGTAGCCGAGGATGAGCGGTCCGACGCCCTCGGGGATGAGCACCGTCAGCAGGATCGACACGGGGTGGGCCCCGGACGCCCGCGCTGCCTCGACCACGCCCGGGTCGACGGCGAGCAGGTTCTGCTCGACGATCCGGGACACCGCGAAGGACGCCGCGAGCGAGATCGCGAACGTCACCGCGGGGACGCCGATCGTGGTCTGCACGGCGACGCGCGACAGCGGTGCGATCGCGGCCAGGAAGATCACGAACGGGATCGGGCGCACGATGTTCACGAGCACGTTGACGACCGTGTACACCGCCCGGTTGCCGAGCAGGTTGCCCGGACGGGTGGCGTACAGGACCAGTCCGAGCGCGAGGCCGATCACACCGGCGAACACCAGGGAGACCAGCGTCATCACGAGGGTGTCGCGGATCGCGGCGAGGAACACGTCGGACGTGTCGATCACGCTCTGGAAGCCGTTGCCGTTCATGCTGCGACCTCCTCGTCGACGGTGACGTGTCCGTCGCGCAGTGCCCCGATCGCGCGGTCGACGGCGGCGGGGTCGTCCGCGGTCAACTCGTAGGTCAGCGACCCGATGCGGCGTTCGCGGATCTCGCCGACGCCGCCGAACACGAGCTCGGCCGACACCCCGGCGGTGCGGAAGGCCGCGTCGATCCGGTTCTGCAGGCCCACCTCGTCGGTGATCTGCACCGTGACCAGGCGGCCGCGGTGGTGTTCCCGCAGCCGCGCGAGCTGCTCCGCCGAGGGGCGGTCGTGCAGGGCGGTGCGCACGAAGCGCTGCGCCGCACCGGTCTGCGGCGAGGCGAACACGTCGTAGACGTCGCCGACCTCGACCACGCGGCCGTTCTCCATCACGGCGACCCGGTCGGCGATCCGGCGGACCGCGTCCATCTCGTGCGTGATGACGACGATGGTGACTCCGAGCTCGCGGTTGACCCGACGGAGGAGTGCGAGCACCTCGGAGGTGGTGTCCGGGTCGAGGGCGCTCGTGGCCTCGTCGGCGAGGAGCAGCTCGGGGTTCGAGGCGAGCGCGCGGGCGATGCCGACGCGCTGCTTCTGCCCGCCGGACAGCTGCTCGGGGTACGCGTGCGCGCGCTCGAGCAGCCCGACGAAGTCGAGGAGCTCGGCCACACGGCGGTCCCGCTCGGCCTTCGCGACACCCGCGACCTTGAGCGGGTACGCGACGTTGCCGGCGATGGTCCGCGAGCGGAACAGGTTGAACTGCTGGAAGATCATGCCGATCTTCCGGCGGGCCAGGCGGCGTTCCTTCTCCGGGATCGCGGTGAGCTCCCTGCCGCCGACGGTGACCGTGCCGGACGAGGGGAGCTCGAGGGCGTTCACGAGGCGGACGAGGGTGGACTTGCCGGCACCGGAGTACCCGATGACGCCGAGGACCTCTCCCTGGTGCACGTCCAGGGAGACGTCCTCGACGGCCACCACGGTCTCGCCGGTGTCGGCGCGGCGGTAGTGCTTCGAGACGCCGCGGAGTTCGACGAGGGCGGGCACTACTGCTTGGCCGCCTTCGCGTCCTGCTCGACCGTCGCGAGCTCGGCCTGGAGCTTCGTGGCGCTCTCGTCGCGGGCGACGGCCTCGGGCAGGTCCTTGGCGAAGGCCTTCTGCACCGCCGGGTCCTGGAACAGCTTCGCCAGGTCGAGGTAGGTCTTGTTGTCCTTGTCGGCGTCGCGCACCGCGAAGACGTTCACGTAGGGGGCGGCGCTCGCACTGGCCGGGTCGTCCTGGAAGACGATGTCGCTGGTCGGGAGCTTCGCGGCGGTGGCGAAGTTGTTGTTCACGACCGCGGCGGCGACGGAGCCCTGCTGGAGCGCGTTCGCGGTCTGCGAGGCGTCGAGGGGCTGGACGTCGACCTTCGACGACTCGATGTCGGTCGTGGTCGAGAAGGCCGAGCCGCCGTCCTCGAGCTCGAGGAGCTTCGCGGACTGCAGGATGAGGAGCGCGCGCGCCTGGTTGATCGAGTCGTTCGGGATCGCGACCTTCGCACCCTCGGGCAGCTCGCTCGGCTTCGAGTACTGCGTGGCGTACAGCGGCAGCGGGTACACGGCGGTGGAGCCGATCGGCTGCAGGTCGTCGTCCGAGGTGACGTTGTAGTCCGCCAGGTACTGGATGTGCTGGAACTGGTTGATGTCCAGCTGGCCGTCCTTGAGTGCGGGGTTCGGCAGCGAGTAGTCCGAGAAGTTGGTGAGCTCCACCGTCACGCCGAGCTCGTCCTTCGCGAGCTTCGTGTACGTGCTCCAGTAGCCGAGCGACTTGTCGGCGACGCCGATCGTCACGGTCTTCCCGGCGCCGTCACCGGAGGCAGCGCCCTCGGACCCGCCGGAGCGGACGGCCGCCACGACGACGGCGACGACGATCGCGACCACGACGACCGCGGCGGCGATGATCCAGCCGACGGGGCGCCTGCCCTTCGGCTTCTGGGGCAGGACGGGTGCTGCGGACATGGGTGCTCCTCGTGGGGGACGTGCCCGGACGGGTGGGGCGGGGCCGGGCGGGGCGAGCCCGGACGGCGGCGTGCACGGGCGGTGCGTGGGGAGCCGCGGGATGCCGCGGCCAGGTTCCGAGTGTGGCTGCCCGCGGCGCGACACGCACGATCCGTTCCGCCGTGTTACATCCGTGCCGTTCTCCACAGGTGCCGCACGGCGAGCACCGGGCGCTGCGGGGCTTGGTTGACTCGGAGCGTGCGCAGCCTCGAACTCGTCCTCGACCCCGACTCCGACGCCGCCGTCCGCGCCGCGTGGGACGCCCTGACGGCAGCCGACCTGCCGAGCCTCGGCCGGTCGGGGACGAACGACCCGCACGTCACCCTCGCGGCCGGCGACGCGCTGCCGGTCCCGGAGGGGTTCGACGCCGCGGTGCCGACGACGCTCCGGCTCGGTGGCCTCCTGCTGTTCCCCGCCGGCGCCGGGCGGTCCGTGCTCGTCCGTGCCGTCGTCGTGGACCCGGTCCTCGCGGCCTTCCACGCGGCGGTGCACCGGCGGGCACCCGACGCCGTGGAGACCTCGCTGCCCGGCGGCTGGTCGCCGCACGTCACCTTCGCCCGTCGGGTGCGCGACGAGGACCTGCCCGCCGCGGTCGCGGCGCTCCGGGCGACCCCGCTGCCGGAGACCCTGACCGTCGGCGGGGTCCGCCACTGGGACGGCGAGACGAAGACGGTCACCCCCGTCGCGTGAGGGGTGGCCCCGGTCGGGAGGCGCGGCTCAGGTCCGCAGCACCCGCTCACCGAACACGGACGCGAACCGCCGCTCCGGGTCGGCCGCCGCCACCAGCCTGCGGAAGTCCGGCAGGCGCGGCCAGAGGGCCTCGACCGCGTCGGCGTCGAGCGAGCTCGTCTTGCCCCAGTGCGGCCGGCCGTCGAACGGCGCGAGCCGTGCTTCGAGGTCCGGCAGCAGCGCCGCGACCGCCTCGGGGTGCTTCCGCCAGGTGAACGCGATGCAGAGGACGTCCTCGCCCTGCGTCGGGCTGAGCCAGGACGGGTCGGCGGCCATCGTGCGGAGCTCGCACACGTGCAGGTGTGGCTGGATGCGGTCGGCGAGCCCGCGGAGGGCCTCCAGTGCGGCGGCAGCGTGCCGCAGCGGGACGAAGTGCTCGCTCTGCACCTCGGACCCGACGCTCGGCACCGCGTCGATCGGGAAGTGCGGCAGCCGGTCCCACCACGGGCCCACGGTGCCGTCGCGAGCGGTGACGTGACCGTCGGCCGGGCGTCCCGGCAGCCGCGGTGCGCCGAGCAGGGCCTCCGGGACGTCGACGTCGTCGGCGCCGTCCGGCACGCGGGACTTCAGCAGCACCTCGCCGACCTCGTCCCCGAACACCGTGTAGGAGCACACCGAGTAGGCCGCGGCGTGCACGTCGGCCACGTGCGCGACGAACCGGTCCCACGGGACGGGCCCGTACGCGTCCTGGCGCATCCGGTAGGACGGTTCGACGTCCACCTCGACGCGCGTCACGATGCCGAGCAGCCCGAGGTGCAGCACGGCCCCGTCGAAGTCGTCGTCACCGCGACGGACCGTCCGCACGGCACCGTCCGCCCCGAGGAGCTCGAACGACCGGACGGCGGTGCTCAGCGACCCGAGCGTCGTGCCCGACCCGTGCGTCCCGGTGGCGATCGCGCCGCCGATCGAGATGTGCGGCAGCGAGCCGGTGTTGTGCAGGGCGACCCCCGCGGCGTCGAGTTCCGGCGCGACCACCCCGTACCGGGTACCGGCACCCATCGAGGCCGTGCCGGCGGCGGCGTCGACGACGAGGTCCGTGGGGAGCCCCGTCAGGTCGAGCAGCACCCCGTGGGCGTCTGCCACGTCGTTGAACGAGTGGCGGGTGCCGAGCCCGTGCACCCGCTGCGACCGGGCGACGACCTCGGCGGCCTCCTCCAGGGTGCGCGGCCGTTCGACCCGTTCGGCCGAGTAGGTGACCGTACCGGACCAGTTGACCTCGCGCGCCGTCGACCGCATACGGCCCACGATGCCACGCCGTCGGCGACGTGGCATCGCGGACCGTCGGCGCGGTCCGGTGGTGTTGCGGGTCAGTGCATCGCGGGGGCGCCGGCGGGTGCGCCCTCGGGCGTCGCCGGGCGGCGGACGAACGCCGAGGTGAGGATGCCGACGAGGGAGATGACGCCGCCCACCAGGAACGCGGTCTGCACGCCCGAGGCGGTCGCGGCGGCGACCCCGGCGGCGTCCGCGTCGGCTCCCGCCGTGGCCGTACCGATCGTCAGGAGCGTGACGAAGAGCGCTGTGCCCGCGGCACCTGCGAGCTGCTGCGTCGTCCCGAGCACCGCGCTGCCGTGCGAGTACAGCTTCGGCGGCAGGCCACCGAGCGCGGCGGTGAAGAGCGGGGTGAAGGTGAGCGCGAGGCCGATGCTCAGCACGACGTGGGCGCCGAGGACGAACCACACGCTGGTGTCGACCCCGACCGTGGAGAGCGCCCAGAGGACGGCACTGATGATGATCGACCCGGGCACGAGGAGCACGCGGGGGCCGCGGCGGTCGTAGATGCGGCCGACGACGGGGGAGAGCAGCCCCATGATCAGGCCGCCGGGCAGGAGCAGGAGCCCGACGGTCAGCACCTCGAGCCCGAGGACGCGCTCGAGGTAGATCGGCAGCAGGATCAGCGTGCCGAACATCGCCATGAAGCTGATGCCCATCGCGACGATCGGGACCGTGAAGCCCTTCGTGCGGAAGGTCCGGAGATCGAGCAGGGCGCTGTCGGTGCGCTGCAGGCGGGTCTGCCGGACGACGAAGAACGCCAGTGCCGCGAAGCCGACGACCAGGGCGAGGACGGGGACGAGCGGCCCGGTCGACCCGGCCTCGCCGAAGCTGGACAGCCCGAAGACGATCCCGCCGAACGCCACGGCGGAGACCACGACCGACAGGACGTCGAGCGGCGCGCGGCGGGGCGTGGTCACGTTGCGGACCTTGAGCACGCCGAGCACGAGCGCGGCGACGGCGATCGGCAGCACGAACCCGAAGAGCCAGCGCCACGAGAACGCGTTGAGGATCAGGCCCGAGATGGTCGGGCCGACGGCGGGCGCCACCGAGATGACGATCGAGATGTTGCCCATGATGCGGCCGCGGTGCGCGGGCTCGACCAGGTTGAGGACGGTCGTCATGAGCAGCGGCATCATGATCGCGGTGCCGCTGGCCTGCACGATGCGGCCGACGAGCAGCACGGGGAAGCCGGGTGCCGCGAGGGCGACGAGCGTGCCGAGACTGAACAGCGCCATCGCCGCGATGAAGACCTGGCGCGTGCTGAAGCGCTGGAGCAGGAACCCGGTGATCGGGATCACCACCGCCATGGTGAGCAGGAAGCCCGTGGTGAGCCACTGCCCGGTGGCCGCCGAGATGTCGAGGTCCTCCATGAGCCGGGGGAGCGCGACGCCCATGATCGTCTCGTTGAGGATGACGACGAACGCGGAGACGAGCAGCAGCCCGATCACGAGTCTGGTCTCGCCGGCGGAGGGCTGCGAGACGCTCCCGGTGCGCGGGGCGGAATCGACGGCCTGGGTCATGCGGGGCTCCTGGGGAGTGACGGGGGAGTACGGCGGAGAGGACGAGGGCGCGCGGATCGCGCAGACAGGGCAACCGCCTGAACGGATCCGAGTATTCCGCTTCCGTGTGTCGTCCTCGTGAACAGGTCCACCCCGAGCGCGGTCAGCGCAGGATCGCGAACCCGTCGCCGTCGCCGTGCGGGACCACGCTGCGTCGGGCGACGTCGGTGACCGTGGCGGTCGGCGGACCGGTGCGGAGGAACGCCATGAGGGCCTCGACCGCCTCGGACGGCCCCTCGGCCTCGACCTCGACGGTCCCGTCGAACAGGTTCCTGGCGTACCCGTCGAGTTCGAGCCCGTCTGCCTTGCGTGCGGTCCAGTACCGGAAGCCGACCCCCTGCACCGAGCCGGACACCACGGCGTGCACCCTCGTCACCGTCGTCATGGCGCCAATGTAGGCACGTCGGGGACCCTGCACGTTACGGCGCTGTTCCGGTTCCGTGAACCGCCTGATAGTGTCATTGCAACCCGAACACTTCGAGTCATCATGACACAAACACATCCCACCAGCATCCGCGTCGCGGTCTCCACCGTGATCGTCGCCCTGCGCCCGCACCCCGACACCGGTGCCCCGGCGCTGTGGATGCCGCTCGTGCGCCGTGTCGCCGATCCGTTCGAGGGGTCGTGGGCGCTGCCCGGTGGCTGGGTCGGCCCGGACGAGGGGCTCGAGGACTCCGCCGCGGCGCGCCTGCGCGAGACGACGAACGTGCAGCCGCGGTACCTCGAGCAGCTGTACGCGTTCGGCGACGTCGACCGTTCGCCGAGCCGCGTGGTGTCGATCGTCTACTGGGCGCTCGTCCACCCCGACGAGGCCGAGTCCGTCCCCGACGACTGGAACGTCCGCTGGTTCCTGGCCGACGAGCACCCCGCACTCGCGTTCGACCACGACCACATCGTCGCCTACGCCCTCTGGCGGCTCCGCAACAAGGTGTCGTACTCGCGGATCGCGCAGGCGTTCCTCGGGGACCGGTTCACCCTCGCCGAGCTGCGCGGGGTGTACGAGGCCGTGCTCGGGCGGACGCTCGACCCCGCGAACTTCCGTCGACAGGTCGCGCAGTCCGACGCCGTCATCGCGACGGACGAGACCACGAGCGGTGACCGGCACCGCCCGGCTCGGCTGTACCGCTCGAACCCCGACCTGGCCTACGCGGACAACGGCCCGCTGCAGCCCGCCCACCCCCGGCAGCACCACCCGCAGAACCGATAGGAACCACAGTGTCCATCGCCACCACGATCGAGCTCATCTCCAACGGCAAGGCCGACGGCAGCACCTGCACCCCCGACCTCGCCGCGCCGACCTGGGACTTCGACAGCCGCCCGGGCTACGGCCCCGGCTCGTCGATGTCCGACGTCATCCCGACCTCCGCACCGCGGCAGGGGCAGCTCCCCGACGAGTACCGGACCGCGAGCGACGCGGAACTCCACGAGCGCATCGAGCGGGCGAAGGCGACGCTGGGGGACCGGGTCGTCGTGCTCGGCCACTTCTACCAGCGCGACGAGGTCGTCCGGCACGCGGACTTCCTCGGCGACTCGTTCCAGCTCGCGAACGCCGCCCTGACCCGGCCCGACGCCGAGGCCATCGTGTTCTGCGGCGTCCACTTCATGGCGGAGACGGCGGACATCCTCGCCCGTGACGACCAGCGTGTGGTCCTGCCGAACCTCGCCGCCGGGTGCTCGATGGCGGACATGGCCGACATCGACAGCGTCGAGGCGGCCTGGGCCGAGCTCGCCGCCGTGTACGGCACCGAGCCCGACGCCGACGGCCGCGTGCCGGTGATCCCCGTCACGTACATGAACTCCGCCGCCGACCTCAAGGCGTTCTGCGGCCGGAACGGTGGGATCGTCTGCACGTCGTCGAACGCGGCGACCGTGCTCGAGTGGGCGTTCGAGCGGGGGCAGCGCGTGCTGTTCTTCCCCGACCAGCACCTCGGTCGGAACACCGCGAAGGCCATGGGGATCAGCACCGACCGCATGCCCATGTGGAACCCGCGGAAGGCGCTCGGCGGCAACGACGCACAGACCCTGCTCGACGCGCAGGTGGTCCTCTGGCACGGGTTCTGCTCGGTGCACCGCCGGTTCACGGTCGAGCAGATCGACCAGGCCCGCCGGGAGGACCCCGGTGTGCAGGTCATCGTGCACCCCGAGTGTCCGATGGCCGTCGTGGACGCCGCGGACGCTGCGGGCAGCACCGACCTCATCCGCCGGACCGTCGCCGCCGCCACCGAACCGACCTCGTTCGCGATCGGGACCGAGATCAACATGGTGAACCGGCTCGCGGCCGAGTACCCGCAGCACCGGATCACCTGCCTCGACCCCGTCGTCTGCCCCTGCTCGACGATGTACCGGATCCACCCGGGCTACCTCGCCTGGGTGCTCGAGGCACTCGTCCGCGGCGAGGTCCTCAACGAGATCACGGTGCCCGCCGACGTGCAGGCCGACGCCCGGGTCGCGCTCGAGCGCATGCTCGCCGCGAAGCCCCGCGGCTGACGGCCCCGCGCGAGGACACCGGGGACCGCACCGTGCACGTCGTCATCGTCGGGTCCGGCATCGCCGGGCTCACCGCCGCGATCCGCGCCAGCGCCCGCCACGACGTCACCCTGGTGACGAAGGGCGGGCTCGCCGACGGCGCCACCGCCGCTGCCCAGGGCGGGATCGCCGTCGCGCTCGGCGCCGACGACACCGTCGCGCTGCACGAGCACGACACCCGTGTCGCGGCCGTCGGTGGGGCCGATGCGCGCGCCGTCGCGCTGCTCTGCGCCGACGGGCCCGCCCGGGTGCGGGACCTGCTCGCGCTGGGCGTCCCGTTCGACCGGACGTCGGACCCCGCGTCCCTCGACCGCCACGGCGACGACCTGGCGCGCGGGCGCGAGGCCGCGCACGGTCGCTGGCGCGTCCTGCACGCCGACGGCGACGCCACGGGCGCAGCGGTCGAGCGCACGCTCGTCGCCGCCCTGCACCGGCAGCACGTCACGGTCCTGGAGCGCACCTGCCTCACCGACCTGGTCGTCCGGGACGGAGCGGTGGTCGGTGTGGACGTGCTCGACCTGCTCGGCGAGCCCCGACGCATCGAGGCGGACACGGTCGTGCTCGCCTCCGGGGGCGCCGGCCACCTGTACCGCGAGACGACCAACCCGCTGGTCGCGACCGGCGACGGCGTCGCAGCGGCCTGGCGGGCGGGGGCCGTCCTCGCCGACCTGGAGTTCGTCCAGTTCCACCCGACCCGGCTGGCCGTACCCGACGGTGGGCTCGTCTCCGAGGCGGTCCGCGGCGAGGGTGCCGTCCTGCGCGACGCCGCCGGACGACGCTTCATGAGCGCCGTGCACCCGGACGCCGAGCTGGCGCCGCGCGACGTGGTCGCCCGCGGCATCGCGGCCGCCGTCCGCGACCAGGGCGGCGCCCCCGTGCTCCTCGACGCCACGGGGCTCGGCGCGGACCGGCTCGTCGCACGCTTCCCCGGCCTCACCCGCGCGACCCGCGCGGCCGGCTTCGACTGGACGCGGGAGGGCGTGCCGGTCGCCCCGGCGGCGCACTACGCGATGGGCGGGATCGCCACCGACAGCGAGGGGCGCACCAGCCTCCCCGGACTGCTCGCCGTCGGCGAGGCCGCCTGCACCGGCGTCCACGGCGCGAACCGACTCGCGTCGAACTCCCTGCTCGAGGGGCTCGTCTTCGGCGTGCGGACCGCCGACGCGATCGGTGCCCCACGACCCGCGCAGCTGCGCCTGCGCGGCGACGCGGCCCTGCCCGTGCGCACCGTCCCCGACGACCAGGTGGGCACGGAGGCGGAGCCGCACCGTGCCTCCCGGCCGGACGGAGGGGTGCCGGGATCGACGCCCTACGGGACGGACCGCAGCGGACGGCCTGGAGGCGCCGCCCACCCGGACCGTGCCACCGACCTCCGGCAGGCGGTCCAGACCGAGATGACGGAGCGGGTCGGCCTGCTCCGGGACGCGGACGGACTCGCCGCCGCACGTCGCGCGCTCGCTGCGCTCCGGTCGCCGGTGGCGCGCACCGTGCGGGACCACGAGGACCGCGCCCTGCTCGACCTGGCGCGGGTCACCGCGCTCGCGGCGGCTTCCCGGACCGAGTCGCGCGGGGCGCACGCGCGCACCGATCACCCGGAGACCGATCCCTCCGCGCCGGTGTCGACCGGGTGGGTCCGCGCCGTCCGGCGCGGCAGCGCCCCGGCCTCCGTCCAGTCCAGCAGCACAGCGCAGTCCAGCAGCACCGCGCAGTCCAGCAGCACCGCGCCCGTCCAGCAGGGAGTCCCCGCATGACCACCACCACCGCAGTCGACCCCGGGACGATCCCGCCGCACGCCCTGCGTCGCGTGATCGAGACGGCGCTCGAGGAGGACGCTCCGTGGGGTGACGTCACGAGCGAGACGCTCATCCCCGTCGACGCCCGCGCGACCGCGACCATGGCCGCCCGCGAACCCGGCGTGCTGTCGGGCGGCGCGGTGTTCGCCGCCGTGATGCACGCCGTCGACCCCACGGTGCGCACGGAGCTGCACCTGGCCGACGGCGAGCCCTTCGACGCCGGACAGGTCCTCGCCACGGTGCACGGCCCTGCGCGCTCGGTCCTGCGCGCCGAGCGGGTCGGGCTCAACCTGGTGCAGCGGATGTCCGGCATCGCGACCGTCACCGCGCGGTACGTCGCGGCCGTCTCGGGGACGGGCGCACGGATCGTCGACACCCGCAAGACCACTCCGGGCCTCCGGGCCGTCGAGCGGTACGCCGTGCGCTGCGGCGGTGGCCACAACCACCGGAACTCGCTGTCCGACGCCGTCCTCGCCAAGGACAACCACCTGGCCGTGCTGCTCGCCGGCGGCACCGCGATCGGCGACGCCGTCCGCGGAGCCCGTGGTCGGCTCGGGCACACGGTCCACCTGGAGGTCGAGGTCGACCGGCTCGACCAGGTCGAACCCGTCGTCGCGGCCGGTGTCGACACGATCATGCTCGACAACTTCACGCCGGAGCAGCTCGTCGAGGGCGTGCGGCTGGTCGCGGGCCGCGCGCTCGTCGAGGCCTCCGGCGGGGTCGCGCTCGACACGGTGGGCGCGATCGCGCGCACCGGGGTCGACGTCGTCTCCGTCGGCGCACTCACCCACTCGGCGCGGGCGCTCGACCTCGGGCTCGACGTCGACGTGACCGGCGGCTGACCCGGTGTTCTACCTCGACCGCGCCGCGACCACCCCGGTCCGCCGCGAGGTGCTCGAGGCGATGTGGCCGTACCTCACCGGCGTCTTCGGCAACCCGTCGTCCACGCACGGGGTGGGCGAGGCGGCCGCCCGGGGACTCGCTGACGCCCGGGCGACGATCGCCCGGTTCCTCGGGTGCCGTCCGGGCGAGGTCGTCCTCACCACCGGCGGCACCGAGGGTGCGAACACCGCGGTCAAGGGCATCGCGCTCGCGGCACCCCGCGGCCGGCACGTCGTCACGAGCGCGATCGAGCACGAGGCGGTGCTCGAGAGCTGCCGGTACCTGGAGCGCCACCACGGGTTCACCGTCACGCTCGTGCCGGTCGAACGCGACGGGACCGTGACGCCCGAGGCGCTCGCGCGGGTCGTCCGTCCGGACACCACGCTCGTCTCGGTGGCACACGCCGACAACGAGGTCGGCACCGTGCAGGACCTCCCGGCCCTCGCGGCGGTCGCGCACCGCGTCGGCGCCCGGTTCCACACCGACGCCGTGCAGAGCGCTCCGTGGCTGCCCCTCGGGCTCGACCGGCTCGGCGTCGACGCGCTGTCGTTCTCCGGGCACAAGCTCGGCGCACCGAAGGGCACCGGCGCACTCGCGGTCCGGGGTGGGGTACCGCTCGAGCCGCTGCTGCACGGCGGGGGACAGGAGCGGGGGAGACGGTCGGGGACCGAGGACGTCGCCGGAGCGGTCGCCCTCGCCACCGCGGTGTCGCTCGTCGAGGGGGCCCGGGGCGCCGCTGCCGCCCGTGCGACCGTGACCCGGGACGCCGTGGTCGAGGGCGTGCTGGCGTCGGTGCCCGGTGCCGTGCTGACCGGGGCGGCGCCGGTCGGGTCGGCGCAGGGCGGGGCGGGTCGGCTCCCGGGGCACGCGTCGTTCTGCTTCCCGGCGGTGCCGGGTGGTCCGCCGGCGGTCAACGGCGAGACCGTGCTGCTCGAACTCGAGGAGCGCGACGTCGTGACCTCCTCCGGGAGCGCCTGTGCCGCGGGGAGCACCGAGGCCTCACACGTCCTCACCGCCCTCGGGCTGTCGGAGGACACCGCGCGCACGGCCCTGCGACTGACGTTCGACGACGGGCTCACGGACGAGGACGTGGCCGTCGTGGTGCGGGCGGTCGCCGAGTCGGTCGCCGCGGTCCGGCGCCTGAGCTGAGTGTACTAGACGTTCTACTCCACAGTTGGGGGTGATGTCCCCCCTTCTGCGGACAGCGATCGTCCGTCACGATGGAGCCATGGCGAACGCGATCACCACCCGGGACCGACAGGAGGTCCCCTTCCGTGCGGTCCAGCTCCTGCCGGCACCCGCGACCGTGGTCGCCATCGCACTCGCCGCGCAGCACGACCTCGGCACCGCCCCGCTCGGCGCCATCGCGACCGTGGGGGCACTCGCCACCGTCGTGAGTGCCCTGCTCCCGACGGTCGGCACCGCGGCACTCCGTCGGGCCATGCCCGCGCCCAGCGAGACGGACCGGTACCGAGGAGACACCGAACACCTCTGAGGAACCCACCACCCGAGGCCAGCACCGCGCGGTCCCGTCACCCCGGGGCCCGCGGTGCTCATGACCGGACGCAGCACCCCTGACCGCGTCCGGCGCCGGACACGACATCCCCTGTCGTCGTGCCCGAGCGGCCGCCGCGCCCGTCGTGGACGCGGCGCCGGACCCTGACCGGCGCCGCACCCCCTGTCAGTCCACGACGGGTCGCGGTGGCGTCGAACGGCCGCGCAGCTGCCGTCCCGCCGTCGAGCGGCGGCCGCCCGGTCGTCGTGCCCGGGGGTGAGCGTGTCAGTGTGCCGCCGGCGCGGGGACGCCCGGCCAGACGTAGTCCAGGTCGTCGGGCACGTCGGGGAACAACGGTCGGTAGTGCTCCGGCGCCTTCTGCACGAGCTTCGACCGGTGCGACGCGTGCACCGCCGGGTCGGCGTTCCACGCGGGCACCGCGAAGTCGCCGCGCTCGTACGCGACCAGGTCCTCGGGGACCAGCCCGAGGTCGGCCAGGGTCTTCTCCAGGCAGGTGTCGGCATGCCCGCGCTCGAGCCACACCCGGCACGTCGCGTCCTGGTAGGCCATCAGCGCCGGGCGGTACCCGCGCCACATGGCGACGACGGGGTGGTGCTGCCAGCCGTAGTCCGGCAGGGTCAACGCCCGCATCACCTGCAGGGTCTCGACGCGCTGCTTGCCGAGTCGCTTGTCGTCGAGGACCTCGGCCGAGGCGCGGAAGTCGGCGTACGGCAGGAACGTCTGCATCACCCGGACGGTACCCGTGCGTGCTGGTGGGCGACACAAGTCGTCACACCCGGACGGGCCCTCGGACGACGTGTGAGCATCGACCGCATGGACGGAGCACTCGTCGTCGGCGTCAGCGGCAGCCCATCGGACCCCTCGCGCACCTCGACCCTGGTCGGGGCGACCGTGGCGCGCATGGCGGAGGACCTGCCGGACGCCCGGACCGCACAGGTCGAGATCGGACCCCTGCTCGCGGACCTCGGTGCCGCGCCCTCCCGCGAGGCGATGTCGGACCGCACCCGGCGAGCGCTCGAGACCGTCGAGGCAGCGGACGTGCTCGTCGTCGGCAGCCCGGCGTTCCGGGCCGCCTACTCCGGTGCCTTCAAGCTCTTCTTCGACTGGGTGGGGCAGTACGACCTCGTCGACACCCCGGTGCTCCTGACCGCCACGGGCGGCAGTGACCGGCACGCACTGCTCGTCGAGCACCAGATGCGGCCGCTGTTCGGCTTCTTCCAGTCGACGACCCTGCCGCTCGGCGTGTTCGGGAACGAGCGCGACTTCACCAAGCGCGAGGGCGGGTACGACATCGCCAGCGTCGACCTCGAGCTGCGCATCGACCAGGCGGTCCGGCGCGCGCTGCCGATCGTCCGCGGAGGGTTCGCCGCCGTCGGCGCCGACGACGTCCGCCGTCCCGCCGACTTCTAGCCGCCGCCCGCCCGCCGCTCGCCCTCGCACGACGCGCCGCCGAGCGGGCACGACACGCCGCGCGTCGTCCGCCGAGGGGGCGATGTACGTCACGGTCGAGCGCGACCGTGACGTACATCGCCCGTTCGGAACCTCACCGGGACGGGACGTCTGGACGCGGGGCGGACGGGAGGCGCGTGGCGGGCGGGTGCCGCGCCTCCAGGCCGTCAGTCGGTCGGGTCGGCCACCAGTGACGCGACGTGGGCGACCGCCAGGCGGTAGCCGTCGGCGCCCGCACCGGCGATGACCGCGGTCGCCGC
The DNA here is from genome assembly GCF_044753165.1 of Curtobacterium sp. NPDC088465. Taxonomy (NCBI): domain Bacteria; kingdom Bacillati; phylum Actinomycetota; class Actinomycetes; order Micrococcales; family Microbacteriaceae; genus Curtobacterium; species Curtobacterium sp. NPDC088465. Next base: position 338,728 of record NZ_JBIVMR010000003.1, read on the forward strand.
CGTCGCGACGTGGTCGACGTGCCGGAACGGCTCGCGCTTCCACGTGTTCGAGAGGTGCACCTCGACGACCGGGATGCTCAGTGCCTCGACTGCGTCGTGCAGCGCGACCGAGGTGTGCGCGTAGGCGGCGGGGTTGATGACCACCGCGACGAAGTCGTCGAGCGCCTCGTGCAGCCACTCGACGAGCTCGCCCTCGCGGTTGGTCTGCCGGAAGTCCGCCTCGAGCTCGTGGACCGCCGCCTCGGTGTGCACGATCGCCTCGAGCTCGGCGAGCGTCACGGTGCCGTACTGTGCCGGGTCGCGACGCCCGAGGATGTCGAGGTTCGGCCCGTTCAGGACGAGGATCCGCCGGGGGCGTGTCGTGGTGTCGGTGACCGGCTCGCTCATGGGGAGAGCCTACCGAGCGGCGGGGCTGCAGCGACGGCGACGGATGCGCGAGCTATGTGAACGGTCACATCGCGGTGTAACGTTCCCGCTCGGGTCGGCGCAGTTGCCGACTGCAACACACTGATGTGGAGATCGCATGGTTCTCGCTGCGGCGACCAACGGGATCCGGCTCGAACTGGGCTGGGTCGACTACTTGATGATCATCGTGTACTTCGCGGTGGTCATCGGCATCGGGTTCACCGCCCGCAAGCAGGTGCGGACGAGCATGGACTTCTTCCTGTCCGGCCGCTCGATGCCGGCCTGGATCACGGGCCTCGCCTTCGTGTCCGCGAACCTCGGCGCGACCGAGATCCTCGGCATGGCCGCGAACGGCGCACAGATCGGCATGGCGACGCTGCACTACTACCTCATCGGTGCCGTGCCCGCGATGGTGTTCCTCGGGCTCGTGATGATGCCCTTCTACTACGGGTCCAAGGTCCGGTCGGTGCCGGAGTTCATGCTCCGCCGCTTCGGCAAGGCGCCGCACCTGGTGAACTCGATCGCGTTCGCGGTGTCGAACGTGCTCATCGCCGGCATCAACCTCTACGCCATGGCGATCGTCATCGAGGCGATGCTCGGTTGGCCGGAGTGGCTCGCGATCCTGGTGTCCGCCGCGTTCGTGCTCGCCTACATCACCCTCGGTGGCCTGAGCAGCGCGATCTACAACGAGGTCATGCAGTTCTTCGTGATCATCGCGGGCCTCGTGCCGCTGACGATCGTCGGCCTGCACCGTGTCGGCGGGTGGGGCGGTCTCACCGAGGCCATCAAGCAGACCCAGGGCGTGCAGCACCTGCAGGCCTGGACGGGTACCGGCATCGGCGACGTCACGAACCCGATCGGGGCGAACTGGCTCGCCATCGTGCTCGGCCTCGGCTTCGTGCTCTCCTTCGGCTACTGGACGACGAACTTCACCGAGGTGCAGCGCGCGTTCTCGGCGAAGAACATGTCGGCAGCCCGCCGGACCCCGCTCATCGCGGCGATCCCGAAGCTCTTCATCCCGTTCATCGTCGTCGTGCCGGGGCTCATCGCCGCGGCCGTCGTGGGCAACCAGTTCGCCTCGGGGGAGCTGACCTACAACGACGCGATCCCGAAGCTCATCCAGATGTACCTGCCGACCGGCGTGCTCGGCATCGCGGTGACGGGTCTGCTCGCCTCGTTCATGGCGGGCATGGCGGCGAACGTCTCCTCGTTCAACACCGTCTTCACGTACGACATCTGGCAGCGGTACATCAAGCCGAACATGCCCGACCTGCACTACCTGAAGACCGGTCGCTGGGTCACGGTCGTCGGCGTGGTCGTCGGCATCGGCACGGCGTTCCTCGCCGCGCAGGCCGGCAACATCATGACCTACATGCAGACGCTGTTCTCGTTCTTCAACGCACCGCTCTTCGGCGTCTTCATCCTCGGACTCCTGTGGAAGCGGATGACCACCCAGGGCGCGCTCTGGGGCTACGTGCTCGGCATCGTGACGCCGACGATCACCTGGATCGCGTACCTCGTGAACCCGTCGCTGTTCTCGACGGCGACCGCCGAGACGATGTACGGCGCGATCATCTCGTTCGTCACGGTGCTCGTCGTCGGCGTGCTCGTCTCGCTCGCCACGAAGCCGAAGGACGTGTCGGAGCTCGGCGGCCTGGTGTACGGCGTCGGCAAGATCGACATGACCGCCGGAGCCGTCGCGACGGACACCGCCTGGTACCGCTCGCCCGCGCTGCTCGGCACCGTCGCGCTCGTGCTGTGCGTCGCCCTCTACCTGCCGTTCCTCTAGGCCCGGACCCGAAGGAGTACTCCCATGCGTGAGGACACCACGAAGCTCACCGAGGAGCAGGCGGCGCTCGTCCGCTCCACCCGCCGACTCGACCTGCGCCGCATCCTCGGCGGCCTGTTCGTGCTCTACGGCGTGATCACCACCATCGTCGGCATCGTCCACTGGGACACCGACCCCGAGAAGACCGGCGGCATCCACATCAACCTGTGGGTCGGGCTGTCGCTGCTCGTCGGCGGGCTGCTCTTCTTCCTGTGGGACCGGCTGAACCCGGTGCCTGCCGAGGACATCGTCGGGCAGGCCGAGGCCGAGGCCGACCAGCGCGCCGCAGGCGAGGGGCGCGAGCGGGTCTGACCCCGCTGCGCGCGGCTGCACGGCCCGCCTGACACGAACGGGCGTACCCGGCACGAACGGGCGTACCTGGTCGGTCGATCCGACCTGGTACGCCCGTTCTCGCTTCGCGCTTCGAGCGTTCTGGGAAACACCGGGCGGCCAGGAGGCACGGGGCGGTTGACGGCGTCGGTCATCGTTCCTAGCATTGACATGTCGGTCGCGTGTTGCTCGACCGGAAGTGAGCCCCGGATACGCCTGCAGCCAGCGCGGGCCCGGGGCTTCGCGCTGTCCGGGCCTCGGGGCCCCGGTGTCACGACACGTCGGTTCGCTCCATCGCACGACGAGTTGCTTCAGCGCACGACGACGATCTCTGCGCCGATCTCCTCGTGCATCCCGGACGCGTACGCGCCGCAGGCCAGGTCTGCGAGGGCGACAAGGGGCTCGTCCGTCCCTCGGACGTGCTCGTACCGGACCGATCGACCGACGCCTCGTCGACGGAGCGCATCGAACATCGACCGATCGGCAGCATCACAGGAGGCTCCTCGCGACTCGAGCACGACGTGCTGCACCCCGCGGACCTCGAGCTCCCACACGAGGCGCTCCAAGCACGACCGACGTCGCCGCTCCGCTCGCGCAGGGGCACCGTCGTAGCGAACGACCAAGACCGCTGCCGCGACGGCGAGCAGGTCCAGCCAGGAGATGCGCTGTGTCCGGAGCGCCTCGTACCAGTGCAGCTTCCGCATGCGGGAGGGCTTGGCTGACCGGACCGCCGCACGCGCAGTCTCGGCTCGGCACTGAACGACCACCACCGCCGCGAGGACGTAGCTGGTGTGATCGAGCCCACCGCCGGGCTCTGACTCGTCGACGTAGGCCCGCTCCATGTGACCAGAGTATGACGTACCAGTCGATTGCAGAGAGGAACGGTTGCGCTCGACGGGCGGCTGCGCCAGGTTGGTGCTCGACGAAGGGAACCACCGTGGAGCAGATGGTGTTCATCAACCTGCCGGTCACCGACCTGGACCGGGCAGTCGGCTTCTACGAGGCGCTCGGCTACACGGTGAACCCGGAGTTCACCGACGAGACCGCCGCGTGCATCGTCGTGAGCAGCACCGTGTACGTGATGCTCCTCACGCATGCGAAGTTCCAGGAGTTCACCGACGGGACGATCGCCGCCCCCGGGACGGTCGAGGTGATCAACTCGCTGAGCGCAGCCTCGAAGGACGAGGTGCACCGCATCGTCGACGCCGCCGTCATGAGCGGCGGGAACGAGGACCGCCCGGAGACCGACCTCGGCTTCATGTACCAGCGCAGCTTCACCGACCCGGACGGCCACCGGTGGGAGTACGTCTGGATGGACCAGGCCGCGATGACGGGCGACGGCACCGACCGGTGACCCCGGGGTCGTCGGTGCGGTCGGCCAGGATGGACGCGTGAGCGACGACCCGACGATGATCCCCGACGGCCTGGTGACCGGAGAGGACGGCCTCGCGCGCCCGGTCTGGGCCGCGACCGACCCGATGCTCCGCGAGTACTACGACACCGAGTGGGGCATGCCGGTCCGCGACGAGCGCGGGGTGTTCGAGCGGTTGTCGCTCGAGGCGTTCCAGTCCGGGCTGTCCTGGCGCACGATCCTGTCCAAGCGCCCCGCGTTCCGCGCGGCCTTCGCGGACTTCGACCCGGACGTGGTCGCGGTCTTCGGGGACGACGACGTCGAGCGCCTGATTGCGGACGCCGGCATCGTCCGGAACCGGGCGAAGATCCGCGCGACGATCACGAACGCGAACGCGACGATCGCCCTGCGCGCCGACGGTGGGCTCGCCGACCTCGTGTGGTCCTTCCGGCCGGACGCGACACCGGCGCCGCGGACGATCGCCGAGGTCCCGACGACGAGCGAGGCGTCCGTGGCGCTGTCGACGGCCCTGCGGAAGCGCGGGTTCGCGTTCGTCGGGCCCACGACGATGCACGCCCTGATGGAGGCACTCGGCATCGTCGACACGCACCTGGTCGGCAGTCACCGACGCGGCACGTCCGGCGTCTGGGCCTGACAGGCCGCGATCAGTCGAGCGGGAGCTGCATCTGCGTCGCGGTGACGCGGTAGCCGAGCGCGGCGTACAGGTCCTGCGCGCCCGTGTTGTACCCGAACACGTTGAGCCCGATGCTCGTGGCGCCGTGCTCACGGGCGACCCGCTGCCCGGCCTCCAGCGCCCGTCGGGCGTGACCGCGGCGACGGAACGGCTCGTCGACCTCGACGTCGAACACCCACCACTCGGTGCTGCCCGACGAGAACGGTCCGATCCAGAGGTACCCCACGACGGCGTCCGCGTCGTCGACCAGGTCCCAGACGAAGTGGTCGGGCAGGGGTGCCCCGTCCGGGAACCACTGGTCGAGCGAACGCTGCTTGTTCGCCTCGGCCTGCTCGCGGGTCTCACCGGCCCGCATGCGCGATCCGACGTACTCCGCCATCGTGCGGTCCAGCCAGGCCGGGAGGCGCGTGGCCGGCATCGGGACGAGCCGCGTGTCCGTCACCGGTTGCCCTTGGACCCGCGTTTCGGCTTGCCGTTGCCGAGTCGCTGGGTGCCCGGTCGTCCGGTCCCGCGCGGCTTGCGCGCGCCCTTGCCGCCCGCCTTGCCGCCGGCGGCCTGCTTCGCGGTGGCCTTGCCACCACCGGCGCGGGCGGTGCTGCCGCGACCGGCTCCGGAGCCGTCCCGCGTGCCGCGCGAGCCGGCGTCGTCGGCGTTCGTCGTGCCTCCCGGTCGGTCGGCGGCGTTCCGCGAGCTGTTGGCGGTGCGACCGCGCACGACACCGATGAACTCCTCGGTGGTGTCGGAGGCGTCCGCGTCGCGCCAGACGAGGGCGATCCGGGTGCCCGCTGCGCCGTCGAGGGGCTTCGCCACCAGGTCCTTGCGGCTGGACGCGCGGAAGAGGGACTGGGGGAGCACGACGACTCCGACGTTCGCCTCGACCAGGTCGAGGGCGGCGGACACGTCCTCCGGCACGGGCCCGGCGTCGACGACGTGCACGTCGGCCAGGTCGGCCTCGGTCACCACGTCGGAGGAGGCGAGGGACGCGTCCTTCGGCATCGCGACGACGGCCGTCTCGGTCCAGAGCGGGATGGCGTTGAGGTGGGCGCCGACGGGCATCCGGGCGAAGGCCATGTCGGCCTCGCCGGTGAGCGCGTCGTCGACCTCGGTCGGTCCGATCGGCAGCAGGCCGAGCTCGGCGTCCGGGAAGCGTTCCCGCCAGACCCGGACCCACTTCGCGGGGGAGACCCCCGGGACGAAGGCGATGGTGAGGGCCGCGGTCATGCAACCGAGTGTAGGGGCCGTACCCTGGTACGCATGGCGCAGGAACAGACGATGAAGCCCGAGACGGCTGCGAAGAAGCTCGGCATCCTGCTGGCGGCAGCCCCGGAGTCGTTCCGCGCGGAGCCGGTCACCCGGACCGCCTTCGACGAGCTCCGCACGCAGCCGCCGGCGTGGCTCGAGGAACTCCGTCGCGAAGGGCCGCACCCGCGTCCGGTCGTCGCGCAGAAGCTCGGCGTGTCGATCTCCGGCCTGGTGCGTGCCGGGGTCGAGGAGCCCCTGACCACCGCCGAGGTCAAGGCCCTCCTGCAGGAGATGCCCGAGTGGCTCGTGCGTGAGCGTGCGACGCAGGCCGAGGTGCACGCCGAGAACGCCCGCGTGAAGCAGGAGCGTGCCGACAAGGCCGCTGCGCGCGCCCAGGACTGACCGACCGGACCGACCCGGACGCCGCTCGCCGTGACCGCCGTGCACGAGACCGTCGCCGACGCGATGCTCGTCGTGCCGCAGTTCGCATCGGTCTGCTGCATCGTGGGGGACCGCTACCGGCCCCGACCGGGTGTGATCGTCCCCGCCGCGGTGATGCTCGTGGCGATGGTGCTCCCCGTCGTGCAGGCGGGCGCCTCGTGGACGCTGCTGGCCGCGGCGACGCTGCTGCTCCTCGCGCCGCTGCCCGTGCTGCGGCGCCGTCGGCCGGACGGGCGTCGGGCGGAGCCGATGGACGTGCACCGGGCACTGTCGTCGGTCGTGATGGCCGGCATGCTCCTGATGGGGCACGCGACCGGGCTGTCCGACGGGCACGCCGGACACGGGATCGCGCTCTCCGCGGTCCTCGGAGCCGGTGTGGTCGGCTACTGCGCGTTCAGCGGGTGGCTGCTCCGGTACGAGTGGGCGCGCGAGGACCGTCGAGCCGTCCGCAGCGGTGAGGTCTTCGCGATGACGGTCGCCGTGGTCGGGATGACGCTGGCGATGTAGCGCGGGGGTCGACCAGCGGTAACGTCGGGGCGTGTCCGACCGAACCGTCCGCCGCCCCGATCCCGCACCGCGCCTCGACGAGGTCGACGAGCGCATCCTCTGGACCCTCGCCGGCGACGCCCGGATGCCGAACAACCGGCTGGCCGCCGCGGTCGGGGTCGCGCCGTCCACGTGCCTGACGCGGGTGCGCGCGCTCGAGGACGCCGGGGTGATCCGCGGCTACCGGGCCGACGTCGACGTCGCGAAGCTCGGGTTCGCGATCGAGGCGATGGTGTCCGTCCGGGTGCACGCCGCGGCCCGGCACGAACTGCGCGACTTCGCGAAGCGCCTGCTCCGGGTGCCCGTCGTGCAGGACGTGGCGTTCCTCGCCGGCGACAAGGACTTCCTCGTGCACATCGCCTGCACGTCGACGGAGCAGCTGCGGGACTTCGTCGCCGACGAGCTGAGCGGGGACCCCGCCGTCGCGACGACGCAGACGAACATCGTGTTCGAGCGGCTCGTCGCGGACCGCGCGCACCAGGGACGGTCGTTCGACGAGCTCCGCCGCTGGTGCGCCTGACCCGGGCGACGAGCTGCGGCGCCGGCGAGCCTGACCCGGGCCGACGTCGCACCGACCCGGGACGCGGACGACAGGGCGCTCAGCGGGTGCGCGTCATCGGGACGTGCGGGATGGCGTCCTCGAGGAAGTCGTCGCCGGACCGCACGAAGCCGAACCGGCCGTACCACTGCTCGAGGTGCGCCTGCGCGTTGATCGCGATCGACGACGAGCGGGACTCGGCGATCGCCGCCTCCATGAGCTGCGCCCCGAGCCCCTGCGACCGCGCGTGCCGGGCGGTGGCGACGCGGCCGATGCGCTCGGTGCCGTCGTCCTCGCGGAGCAGCCGGAGCGTGGCGTCCACCGAGCCCTGCCCTGCCCAGAACTGCACCGTGCCCGGCTCGAGGTCGCGGCCGTCGATGTCCGGGTAGGCGCACTCCTGCTCGACGACGAACACGTCCTGTCGGAGCCGCAGGATCTCGTGCAGCGTCACGATGTCGAGGTTGCGCGTCGGGGCGGAGAAGATCGAGACCACGTGCGGCCTTTCCTGAGAATTTCTTCCGTGACCGGTTCCGGTCCGGGATCGATCGGCGTACAGTGCCGGTCAACCACTCTACGTGCGCAGCCGAGATCAGGAGGTGAGCGCATGGACCAGCCGTTGCGCGACCCCTGGCGCGCGCTGCTCCGGACCGCCCTCGTGGGCGTCGGGGTCGCCGCTGCGCTCGTGCTGCTCTCGCTGCTCCTCGGTGCCCGTCCGGCCGCAGCAGCCGAGGGGGCTCCGCAGCAGCGCGGGCTGGTCAGCGGGCTGGTCCAGGACGTCGGCGACACCGTGCAGGGAGCGACGCAGGCCGTCGACAGTGCGGTCGCCCCCGTGCGGCAGGCCGTCGCACCGCCCGCCGCTGCCCCGGTGCCAGCGGCTCCGGCTCCCGCAGCTCCCGCCCCCGCTGCTCCGGCTCCCGTCGCTCCGGCTCCTGCCGCCGCGGCTCCCGCCCCGGCGCGTCCCGCCCCGCCGGCACCCCCGGTCGCGCAGCACACCGCACCGACGGCCCCGGCGACGGCGATCGCGCAGCACACCAGCACGCAGACGCCGACCGCGCAGCAGACGCCGGCGGCCCAGCAGGCCCCGACCACGCCGCAGGCGTCGCCGACTCCGCCGACCGGCACCGCCGCGATCCCGGCCACGCCGACGACCGCCGGTGGTGAGGACGTGGCGAGCAGTGCCTCCCGGCCGCTCACCGACACCCTCACCGGCGCCCTCCGCCCCGTCACCGAGACGGTGCAGACGGTCACGGGAGCACGGCCCGTCACGGGCGTCGTCGACACGGTCGACAGCGTGGTCGGCGCCCTCCCGGTGACCCGCGACCTGCTCGGTGACGACACCGTCGGCACCGTCACCGCGCCGGTCACCGGAGCGGTCGACGACGTGGTCGACCGTGTCGGGACGACCGTCGGATCGCTGCCCGGCACGGTCGAGCAGGTCCTCCCGCCCGTCGAGGACGCGCTCCCGGTCCTGCCGCTCCCGGTGACGCCGGTCCTGCCGCTCCCCGTCACGCCGGCCCCGCTGCCGCCCCTCCTGCCGGGAGGCACGGCGCCCGTCCCCGGGACCGCGCCGACCCCGGTGGGCGGCACGGACGAGCAGCCGGTGCGCGTCCGGCACGACGCGCCCACCCCAGCCTCCGCCGTCGCCGTGGACGGCGCCAGCGGCCCACCGACGGTGGCCGGTGTCCCGACACCACCGGGTGACGTCGCACGCGACGGCGCTCCGGCCACCGAGCACGTGGCGGTCGCCACCGTCGTCGGTGCTGCCGCCCCGGCCGCTCCGGTGCCGGCCGCGGCGACCGTCGGCGGGGCGGCGCTGCTCGTCCCGGCGGACGGCGACGGCCACGAAGGCCTCCCGTCCGGCCCGGGCGTCTCCGGTGCCGCGGGCGGTGCCACCTCCGGCTCCGCGGGCGCCGCGCCCGTCGGGCTCGACGGCACCTCCGGTGTCCGGTTCTCCCTCGCCGTGGGGTCACGCGGCAGCCTCGCCGACGACGTGGTCCCCGCGTCCGTCGTCGGCGACCACGACGTCGCTCCTGACTGAGATCGGTGCGCCTGTCCAGCACGGCAGGCATGCACCACCCGACCGCGATCGCGGTCGGGTGACAGATCTCGATCAGTGAGGAACGAACGACCATGAACAAGTACGTCTCGAGAGGGCTCTGGTTCACCCTCTTCGTCGGCGGCCTGACGCTCGGGGGGACCGCGGTGGCGAACGCCGCCACGACCTCCGGTGACGACGGCCTCCTGTCCGGCACCCAGGTGGCACCGTCGATCAGTGCCCCGGTGTCCGTCTCCGGGAACGCCCTCGGGGTGCTCGGCGACGCCGTGTCCACGACCGGCTCGGCTCCGGCTCCCGCTCCGGCTGCTCCGGCTCCGGCTCCTGCCCCTGCCCCGGCCACCTCGGGTGACGACGGCATCGCGTCCGGTACCCAGGTCGCGCCCGTCGTGACGGCACCGGTGCAGGCGACCGGCAACGCGGTCGCCGTGGCGGGCGACGCCGTGGCGACCGCTCCGGCGCCCGCTTCGGCTCCCGTGCCCGCCCCGGCTCCTGCTCCTGCTCCGACGACGACCGGCTCGGACGCTGTCGCGTCGGGGACGCAGGTCGTCGGTGACGTCACCGCTCCGGTGTCGGTCACCGGCAACGCCGTCGGTGTCGCGGGTGACGCGGAAGCCGCTCCGGCGTCCGCTCCGGCCGCGGCGACGAGCAGCCCGGCGGTCCCGGAACCGGCAGCCGAGCCGGTGACGTCCGGTTCGGACGGCATCGCGTCCGGGACGCAGGTCGCCCCGGTCGTGTCCGTCCCCGTGACCGTCGGCGGCAACGGCATCGGGGTGCTCGGTGACGGCTCCGCGACGGGGACGGCGCCGACCGCTGCCCCGGGTTCGGGTTCGGGTTCGACCCCGGTCGCGGGTGGCACGACGTCCGGTGACGACGCTGTGCTCGGCGGCACGCAGGTGTCACCGATCGTCGATCTGCCGATCACGATCGGCGGGAACGGCATCGGCGTCGTCGGTGACGGCACCAGCACCGGCACCGGCACGACCGGCACCGGTTCGGGTTCGGGTTCGACCCCGGTCGCGGGTGGCACGACGTCGGGTGACGACGGCGTGGGCTCCGGGACGCAGGTCGCCCCGGTGGTCGCGATCCCGGTGACCGTCGGTGGGAACGGCATCGGCGTCGTCGGTGACGGCACCAGCACCGGCACCGGCACGACCGGCACCGGCTCGGGTTCGGGTTCGACCCCGGTCGCGGGTGGCACGACCTCCGGTGACGGCGGTCTGCTCGGCGGGACGCAGGTGATCCCCGTGATCAGCGTGCCGATCACCGTCGGCGGGAACGGCATCGGCATCGTCGGTGACGGCACCAGCACCACGACCCCGGGCACGAACCCGGGGACGGACCCGGGCACCGATCCCGGTACGGACCCGGGCACCGATCCCGGTACGGACCCGGGGACGGACCCCGGTACCGACCCCGGTACGGTCCCGGGCACTGACCCCGGTACGGACCCGGGTACGGACCCCGGTACGGACCCGGGTACGGACCCCGGTACGGACCCGGGCGTGACGCCCGGTGACACCACGGGCGGGACGACCCCCGGCACCTCGGTGCCGGAGGCGACCACCGTCCCGGTCGCGAGCACGGAGGTCACCGCGGCCGGCGCGGTCACGGCGACCAGCGCCTCCCGGTCGACCGTGGCGTCCTCGACGGGGACGACCGCCGCTGCTGCGCCGGCGGCGCAGCCGGAGCTCGCGTACACCGGAGCCGGCTCGCAGACGGTCCCGGCGGGCATCGCGTTCCTGCTCCTGCTCCTCGGAGCCGGCGTGCTCGTGCTCCGCAGGCGCACCGCCTGACACCAGGGAGTCGGAGGGGCGTCGTCCGCGGCGCCCCTCCGACCCGTGTCCGCGAACCGGATGCCGCTGTGGAGCGCCTGGAGCATCCCTGGGAGCGATCAGTGCCCAACCTGTGCGCAGTGGAAGCGCTTCCGAGGCTGTGCGGCAGCGGTGCGGGGCCACGATGAACCCGTGCTCCACGAACTCCTCCGCGTCCCGATCACCGGCAGCCGCCTGCTCGTCCCGGTGTACGTCCTCGCAGCCCTCCTCGCCGGGTGGGTCCTGGTCGGTCCGGTGCACGAGCGGCACCGGCTGCGCCGTGCCGCGGTCCGGGTCGGGGGAGCGGCGGTCGGAGCGGCGATCGGCCTCGTCGCCGTGTGGTGGACCGGCGACGTGCAGGACGACTTCGGCGTGCAGTTCACCCCGGTCACCCGGATGTGGGTGGCGTTCGCGTTCGCGGGCGTGGCGCTCCTGCTCGTCGTGGCGGTGCAGGGCGGGTGGCTCGCACGGGTCCTCGCCGTCGCCGCGGCCGGTGCGCTCCTGCTGTCGGCGGGCCTCGGCGTCAACGTGGACTTCGGGTTCTACAAGAACATCGAGCAGGCCGTCGCGACCAACCCCTACCGGAGCCGGGACCTGCCGCCGCTGTCGGACCCGGGGTCGCACCTCGAGGTCGACGCGGCGGACTGGCACGCGCCGGCGGGCATGCCGTCGAAGGGCGAGACCATCAGCGTGACGATCCCGGGGACGGTGTCGCACTTCCGGGCGCGCAAGGCGGTGGTCTGGCTCCCGCCGGCCGCACAGGTGGCCCACCCGCCGCGGCTGCCCGTCCTCGTCGCGCTCTCCGGGCAGCCCGGGCAACCGGCCGACATGTTCCAGACCGGCGACCTCGGCAGCTTCCTCGACCGCTACGCCGCCGCACACCACGGCCTCGCCCCGATCGTCGTGTCGCCGGACCAGCTCGCGGCGCCGAACCGGAACCCGATGTGCGTGGACTCCCGGCGCCTCGGCAGGAGCGCCACCTACGTGATGACCGACACGGTGCACTGGATCGAGCGGCACCTGCCGGTCGCCAGCGGAGCAGGAGCCTGGGGCATCCTCGGGTTCTCGCAGGGCGCGACGTGCACGATGCAGTTCTCCACCGAGCACCCCGACGTCTTCGGTGCGGCCCTGGCGATCTCGAGCGAGCTCGCCCCGGTGACCGGCGACGCGCAGCGGAGCACCGCGCTGGCGTTCGGTGGTTCGGCTGCCGCCTACCGTGCCGCGGCGCCCGTCGCGATCATGGCGGCGCACGGGCCGTACCACGACCACCTCACCGTCTTCGGCTACGGTCAGGACGACGCCCCCTACCGGGCGTCGACCGAGACCCTGCACGCCGCAGCGGTCCGTGCGGGCATGCAGACGCAGGTCATCGTGTCGCCGGGTTCGGCGCACGACTGGAACACCGTGCGGTACGTGCTGGCCCACGGACTGCCGGTCGTCCTGGCACACCTCGGTCTCCCGCAGGAGGACGGTGCGCTGTGAGCAGGACCACGTCAGGAGCGGCCGCCCTCGGGTCGCGGATCGTCAGGTCGACCCGGCGGCACCCGGTCACGGCGGTCGTCGTCGTCCTCGTGCTCCTCACCTCGATCGCGGGCCTCGTCGTCCGCGTCGTCGGGCACACCGGCTCCCTGGACACCGTGCACTTCGGACCCTTCCGGGTCTTCGCCGTCACCACCGGGGCGCTGGCGCTCGCCCTCACCCTCGTTGGTGTGGTGGCGCTCGTCGGGGCGTCGGAGCGACTGATGGGCAGCAGGCGGACGGCCCTCGCGTTCGTCCTGACCACCGTCGTCGGCACGGGGCTCGGCGCCCTCACGGCCCTCGTCGACCAGGACGGCCGCGCGGCCGGCGCGCTGCTGCTCGGACGCGCGACGAGCTTCGACCCGTGGACGGCCATCGTCGGGACGATCGTCACCGCGAGCGCGTTCGCCGGTCCGCTGTGGCGCCGACGGATCCGGGTCAACGTCGTCGCCGTCGTCGCCGCGCTGCTGCTGTACGCCGGACACGCCTCGGACCTCTACGCATCGCTCGCGGCGGCGGCCGGGTGGCTGCTCGGCGACCTGCTCCGCCGAGGCCCCGCCCGGATCGGCTGGACCAGGAGCTCGCACCGCGAGACCCGGGTCCTGCTCGGCACCGTGGTCCTCGTGTCGGCCGTGGGTCCGGTCATCGCGCTCCTCTCCCGTGCCCGCGTCGGGCTCCTGGCCCCGCTCGCGGCCGTCGTCGGCACCGGGCCGGTCACCCCCGTCCACGGCTGCCACGCGGACAGCGCGTCGGGCGAGTGCCTGCGGGGGCTGCTGGCGTACCGGGCCACCGACCCGTGGACGCTCGTGCTCGCGGTCGCACCACTCCTCGTGCTCCTCGTCGCCGGCCTCGGGCTGTTCCGGGGGAGTCGCTTCGCGGTCTGGCTCGCCGTGGTCGTCGACGTCGTGCTCGCCGTCGCTGCCGCCGTGACCTACGGGCTCCTGCCCGCCGGGGCGGCGGAGCTGCACGGGGCCGAGAACCGCTTCGTGGTCACCGTCTCGGTGACCGCCTCCGTCGTCGTGCCGCTCGCCACCGCGCTCGTGCTCGTGCTGCTCCGCCGTTCGTTCACGGTGCTGCCCGCACGGCGACGCGTCGTGACCTTCGCCGTGGTCGTCCTCGTCGCACTCGGCGTGGTGACGACCGTCGTGCTCGTCACCGCGGCGTCCACGCGCGAGACGGTCGCGGACCCGCTGCGGCTCGTCGTCGCGGCGCTCGGCCCGCTGTCGCCCGTGGTGTTCTGGGACCGGCTGGCGTCCCTCGACCCGGCGCTGCGCTTCGTGCTCGGCGCCGCTGGCCCGGTGCTCTGGCTGGTCGTGGCCGGTGCCGCCGTCCGTCCCACGGGCGCCGTCGAGCCGGACGCCGACGTCGACGGACTCCGCGAGAGCCGACTCCGCGCCCGCACGCTGCTCGAGGCCGCCGGCGGCGACACCTTCGGGTGGATGACCACCTGGCAGGGCAACGCGTACTGGTTCAGCGAGGACGGCCGCGCCGGTGTCGCGTTCCGCCGCAACGGGCGGGTCGCGGTGACGGTCGGCGGTCCCTTCGGGTGGCCGGACGCCCGCGACGCGGCGATGGTCGCGTTCGCGCGGTGGTGTGACGACAACGGCTGGACCGCCGTCTTCTACGGCATCGGGACCGAGGCCGCCGGGACCCTCACCGCGCAGGGGTGGGAGACGCTGCCGGTCGCGGAGGACGCCGACCTCGACCCCCGCACGTGGACCACGAGCGGCAAGAAGAAGCAGGACGTCCGCACCGCCGTGAACAAGGCGGACCGCGAGGGCATCACCGCCCTGTGGTCCTCCTGGCAGGACCTGCCCCCGGCGACGGTCCGGCAGATCGAGGCGATCTCCGAGGAGTGGGTCTCGGAGCGCGAGCTGCCCGAGATGGGCTTCACGCTCGGTGGCGTCGACGAGATGCGGGACCCGGCGGTGCGCACGCTCGTCGCGCTCGACCCCGAGGGCACCGTCCTCGCCGTCACGAGCTGGCTGCCGAGCCACCGGGCCGGCAGGGTCGTGGGGTGGACGCTCGACGTGATGCGGCGCACGGGCGCGGCCCCGAACGGGGTGATGGAGTTCCTCGTCGCGAGTGCGGCGCAGCGGATGCGCGAGGACGGCGTCGAGCGGCTCAGCCTGTCCGCCGCACCGCTTGCGCAGTCCGCGGAGGGTGCCCCCACGGGCGAGGGTGTGCAGGACCTGCTCGACCTGGTGGGCGGCGTGCTCGAACCGGTCTACGGGTTCCGCTCGCTGCTGCGCTTCAAGGCGAAGTTCGGGCCGGAGTTGCACCCGCTGGTGCTCGCCTACCCGGACCCGGTGGCGCTCCCGGCGATCGGTGTCGCCGTCGTGCGGGCCTACCTGCCGGACCTGTCCCTGCGGCAGGCGGTGGCGCTGGTCCGCGGGCGGAGCTGAGACCGGTCCGGCCGTGTCGGACCGACGCCGGCGTCCCGCACGCACCACGGGACGGACGGGAGGCCCGTGGCGGCGCCGCCCCGCGCCTCCCGTCCGTCCCGTGCCCGGCAGGCATCTCCGCGTCACACGGGGCAACGGCCCCGGACGGGCGCCCGGTGTGTGGGGTATCATTTCAGTCACGCAAGCGCTCCGGGGTCGGTGCAATTCCGAACCGGTGGTGACAGTCCACGAGCTGACGCAGGGTGCGAACCCCGCCGATGTTGACCCGGCGGAACTCCGGGACCGACGGTGAGAGTCCGGACGGGAGGAAGCGCAGGCGGACAGGACGTGCCCTCGTACCCGGGGTGCCACGACCCGTCCGTCCATGCCGACGATCGTCGAGCACCCCCGGAGTCCCGTTGAGAGGACACCAGTGTTCACCGGCATCATCGAGGAACTCGGCACCGTCACCGCCGTCGAGCAGCACGGCGACTCCGTCGCGCTCACCGTCCGCGGCCCGAAGGTCGTCGCCGACGCGCGGCACGGCGACTCCATCGCCACGAGCGGCGTCTGCCTGACCGTGGTCGAGCAGACGGACGAGACCTTCACCGCCTTCGTCATGAAGCAGACGCTCGACATGAGCGCGCACGGCGCGCTCGACGTGGGTGATCGACTCAACCTGGAGCGAGCGGCCTCGGTCGGCGACCGACTGGGCGGCCACATCGTCCAGGGGCACGTCGACGGCACCGCCACGGTGCTCGAGACCGCCGACGGTGACGGCTGGCGGCGCGTCCGGTTCTCGCTCGCCCCCGACCTCAGCCCGCTCGTCGTCGACAAGGGGTCGGTCGCGATCGACGGCGTCTCGCTCACGGTCAGCGCCGTCTCCGCCGAGGACGTCCCGCCGACCGATGCCTGGTTCGAGGTCAGCCTCATCCCGGAGACACTCGAGGCCACGACGCTCGGTACCCGGGTGCCCGGCGACCGGGTCAACATCGAGACCGACGTCCTCGCGCGACACGTCCGCCGCATGCTCCGGCTCGACGCCGCCACGGCTCCCGTCCCGGAGGCACGGTGAGCGCCCTCGACGCCCCGCACGCCGAGCAGGCGGTCGGGCCGCACCTGTCGAGCATCGCCGACGCGGTCGCGGCGATCGCCGCCGGGCGTCCGGTGATCGTGGCCGACGACGAGCACCGTGAGAACGAGGGCGACGTGATCCTCGCCGCCGAGACGGCCTCGCCGGAGTGGATCGCGTGGACGGTCGCGCACTCGTCGGGCTTCATCTGCGCCCCGGTCAGCGCCGAGATCGCCGATGCGCTCGACCTGCCCCCGATGGTCGCGCACAACGAGGACGTCCGCGGCACCGCGTACACGGTGACGGTCGACGCTGCGGTCGGTGTGACGACCGGCATCAGCGCGCACGACCGGGCACGGACGCTGCGGGTGCTCGCCGACCCGACCTCGGTCCGGGACGACCTGCACCGCCCGGGACACGTCGTCCCACTGCGGGCCCGACCCGGCGGCGTCCGTGAACGCGCCGGGCACACCGAAGCCGCGATCGAACTGGTCACCGCAGCCGGGCTCCGGCCCGCGGCGGCGATCTGCGAGATCGTCGGCGAGGACGGCGAGATGATGCGTCTGCCGGGCCTCGTCGAACTCGGGGCGCGCGAGGGCGTGCCCGTCATCACCATCGCCGCACTCGTCGAGTGGCTCGAGGCGGCAGACCGGGCGGCGGCGGAGTCCGCACCCCAGGAGGGAACGACACGATGAGCGGAGCAGGAGCGGCGGAGCGCGACCACGTCGACGGGACGGGCGTCCGGGTGGCGATCGTGACCGGGCAGTGGCACGAGACGATCGCCGGGGGCCTCCTCGCCGGAGCCCAGCGGGAGGTGCAGCGCCTCGGCGCGACCGCACAGGTCGTCCCGGTGCCGGGGAGCTTCGAGCTGCCGGTCGTCGCGAAGGCGGCGCTCGAGAGCGGGTTCGACGCGGTCGTCGCCCTCGGGGTGATCATCCGCGGGGGCACCCCGCACTTCGAGTACGTGTCGAGTGCGGCGACGGACGGTCTGACGAGCGTCGCGCTGCAGACCGGCAAGCCCGTCGGCTTCGGCGTGCTGACGCTGGACGACGAGCAGCAGGGCATCGACCGCGCCGGTCTGCCCGGGTCGAAGGAGGACAAGGGCGCCGAGGCCGCGCACGCGGCGATCGCCACGGCCCTCTCGTTGCGGAGCCTGCGCCAGATGGCCTGACCCGCGACGAGGAGCGGCCGAGCGGGCACGAGCCCTGCGGGGCGTCAGGGTCACCTCCTCGCGCCCACCGCGCAACGGGAAGCACCTCGCGCCACGCAGTTGCGTGGCGCGAGGTGCTTCCCGTTGTGCTGGAGCAGTTGCAACCACGACGTGCTCGTGCCCGTCCGACCGCCCGTCCGACCGTCGTCCCGACCGCCCGTCCGTCCGCCACGGCGCCCGCACGGACGACGACGGCCCCGCACCCTCCGGAGAGGTGCGGGGCCGTCGCGGTACGGCTGTGGTTACTTCTTGCCGAAGACGTGGATCGGCAGGAAGAACGAGAGGCTCATGAGGACGAGGCCGCCCATGAAGACGAACGCCTGGCCCGACTGCACCTGGAACGCGAACCCGAACAGGTACACCGACACCAGCAGCAGCAGGATCGAGAAGAAAGCGGCGATGACGCGGCCCACGGTGGTACCTCCGGTTCGAGCGGGTGGATCGGGACCAGTCTATCCCCAGGAAGGAGCGGACCGGTTCACGGACGTCCGGGAGACGCCGACGTCAGGCTGCCGGCCGGGTCGCGATGAGCCGGTCGACGACCGCGAGCAGGGCGTCCATGTCGACGGTGCCGCGGTTCGGGCGGACGTCGGTCGCGATCGCGGCGCCGAGGGACGCCTGGTGGTAGAGCCCGTCGCCGAGCAACTTGACCGCCTGCGCCGTGGGGACGTCCCCGAGTGCGTCGACCAGGGTCTCCAGCCACGCGTTCTCGGTCTCGTCGAGGGTGCGCCCGGCCTCCTCGTACCCGGCCTGCTGCAGCCGGCTGGCCGCGAGCAGGGCGAGGTCGAGCTCGCTGCCCACGAAGAGGCAGTTGCGCACGAAGTACCGCGCAGCGCCGTCCTCGGCGTCGCGCATGCGGTCGACGTCGATGGCGGACAGGTCGGACAGGCGCTCGCACAGCCCCTCGACCAGCGCTGCCTTCGACCCGAAGTGGTAGAGCAGCCCGCCCTTCGAGACACCGGCCCGCGCGGCGACGGCGTCGAGGGTCGCCGGACGCTCGCCCTCCTCGCACACGATGGCGACGAAGCTGTCCAGGACACGGTCTCGGGCACTTGCCATGCGGACGAGTCTAGGGAACCGTCCGGACCGTGACGACCGCCGGGTTCCGTGAACGTTCACGAACGGGTTGTCCCGCAGCATCTGCGCGGCTAGCGTCGCCGTGACCGTGAAGGTTCACGACACGAACAGGATCCGCATGTCAGCGCAGACCGCGACCCCCTCCAGCACGCCCGCCGACGGCCCCGGGACGGACGGCTCGGCGACCCCGGCCCCGACCAGAGCGGGCTGGGCCGTCCTCGGTCCGGGTGGCATCGCCCGCCGCTTCCTCTCCCAGCTGCCTGCGAGCACCGGTACCCTCGTGGCCGCCGGCAGCTCCTCGACCGACCGGGCGCAGGCGTTCGCGGACGAGGCGGCCGACCACGGCTTCACCGACGTCCGAGCGGGGGAGTACGACGCCGTGCTCGCCGACACCGCCGTGGACGCGGTGTACGTCTCGACCGTGCACACCGGCCACGCCGACCTGGTGCTCCGCGCCCTCGACGCCGGCAAGGCCGTGCTCTGCGAGAAGCCCCTCGCCCCGAACCACGGCACGGCGATGGCCCTGGCCGACGCCGCCCGCCAGGCCGGACTGCCGCTGGTCGAGGCGTACATGTACCGCTTCCACCCGCAGACCGCCGCACTGCTCGACCTCGTGCGCGAGGGCGTCGTGGGTGACGTCGTGCACGTCGACGCGTCCTTCGCGTTCCGCAGCGAGGAGCGCACCGGTCGGCTGTTCGACGTCGCCACGGCCGGCGGCGGGATCCTCGACGTCGGCGGGTACCCGGTGACCATGGCCGCCGCGGTCGTGCAGGCCGCCACGGGCGTCGCTGTCGCCGAGCCCGTCGAGCTGACCGCCACCGGCACCCTCGGGCCGACCGGCGTCGACGAGTGGACGGTCGCGCACCTGACCTACCGCGACGGCACCACCGCCAGCGTCCGCACCGGCGTCCGCGTGCAGGACGAGAACGCCGTCACGGTGCACGGCTCGCGCGGCCGCATCGTGCTGACCGACCCGTGGACGCTCTCCGCCGACCCGACGATCACCGTCCACACGGTCGACGAGGAGCCCCGCACGCTCTCCTTCGCCGGTGCGCAGCCCTACGCGCTCGAGGCCGACGCGACCACGGCGGCGCTGGCGTCGAACGCGGTCGAGGCGGCGCAGATGACCCTGGACGAGAGCCTCGCCACCGCCCGCACGCTCGACCGCTGGCGCGCCGCGATCGGCCTGCGCTACCCGTTCGAGGCCGAGACCGCCGACGTCCCGACGGTGAGCGGCCGTCCGCTGCGCGTCCGCGACGACGCCCCGATGCGCTACGGCGAGGTCCCCGGCGTCGGCAAGCGCATGTCCCGCCTGGTGATGGGTGTCGACAACCAGCCCGACCTCGCCCACGCGAGCGCGATCTTCGACATGTTCGTCGAGCAGGGCGGCAACGTCTTCGACACCGGCTACGTCTACGGCGGCGGGGTGCTCGAGGGACGACTCGGCCAGTGGATCCAGAACCGCGGCATCCGCGACGACGTCGTGGTCATCACGAAGGGTGCGCACACGCCGTACTGCGACCCGGAGTCGTTGACCCGGCAGCTGCTGGAGAGCCTGGAGCGTCAGGGCACCGACCACGCGGACATCTACATGATGCACCGCGACAACCCGGACGTGCCGGTGGGGGAGTTCGTCGACGTCCTCGACGAGCACCGTCGCGCCGGCCGGATCCGCGTCTTCGGCGGATCGAACTGGACGCCGGCGCGCTTCGACGAGGCGAACGCCTACGCGGCGGCGAACGGGAAGCACGGCTTCGAGGTCCTCAGCAACCACTTCGGCCTGGCCGAGGCGTACGACGTGCCGTGGGACGGCTGCGAGCACGCCACGGACCCGGCGTCGAAGCGCTGGCTCGAGGAGCGCCAGGTGCCGCTGCTGCCGTGGTCGTCGCAGGCCCGCGGGTTCTTCACCGGCCGCGCCGCCCCGGACGACACGAGCGACGCCGAACTGGTGCGCTGCTACTACTCGGACGACAACTTCGAGCGGCTGCGTCGCGCCCGTGAGCTCGGCGAGCAGTACGGCGTGCCGGCGACGGCGATCGCCCTGGCGTACGTGCTGCACCAGCCGTTCCCGACGTTCCCGCTGTTCGGGCCGCGCACGATCGCCGAGGCCCGCTCCTCGATGACGGGGCTGTCGGTCGAGCTCAGCGCGGAGCAGGTCGCGTGGCTGGACCTGCGCGGCTGAGCCGCACCGTCGGCCGGACCCCGGCGCGCGCCACGATCCACGACGTCGCGGCCGCGGCCGGGGTCTCGCGCCAGACGGTCACCCGCGCGGTGAACGGCCTGTACGGCATCAGCCCGGCGACGAAGGAGCGTGTGCTCGCGGCGGCGGCGGCGCTCGACTACCGCCCGTCGCGATTCGGCCGTGGGCTCGTCACGGGTGGCGACCGCCAGCTCGGTCTCGTCGTCGACGACCTCCGGAACCCGTACTCGCCGGAGCTCGCGGCGGCGGTGCTCCGGCTCGCTGCGGGTCGTGGGTGGGACGTCATGCTGGCCGACGCGGGGCTCGCAGGCGACTCGGACCGCGCGGTCCAGGCGCTCGGGGTCCAGACGGACGTGGTGCTCGGCTACCTCGGTGCCCGGGCGCCCGAGCTCATCGAGCGTCTGGGCACCGTCCCCGTGGTGGAGCTCGACCCTGCCGGCGAGGTCCTCCGCGGTGCCGTCCGCATCGACCCCGCCGAGGCGGTCGAGGACCTCGCCGACCACCTCGTGCACACGGGGGTCCGGCACCCGGTGATCGTCGATGCGTCGGACACCGGCCGTCCGAGCGGTCGTGGCCGGCTCATGCTCGACGCCCTCCGGCGCCGTGGGTACCTGCCCGAGATCGCGATCGCCGACGCCCCGACCTCGGAGCTGGGCGCGGCGATGACGACCAGGGCGCTCGAGCGCTTCCGTCGCGTCGACGCGGTGCTGGCCTTCAACGACCTCATGGCGCTCGGGGTCCTGGGTGCCTGCCGCCGGGCCGGGGTGGACGTGCCGGGCGACGTGCGGGTGGTCGGGGTCGACGGCCTGGCGATCGGCACGCTCGTCGCGCCGACCCTCACGACGCTCGCGGTCGACCTCGACGCGGTCGCGCGCGAGGCCCTCGACCTCGCCATCGGCATGCTGGCCGGTGACCTGCCGCGCTCCGGCGCGGCGGTGCAGCGCACGGTCCGCCACCGGCTGCTGGTGCGCGAGTCCGCCTGAGCGCGCACGGTCGCCGACGGGAGCGGAGGGCGGACGGGAGGCTCGTGGCGGTCCGGCCACGGGCCTCCCGTCCGCCCGTTGGTTGCACTTGCAACCACAACCGTCCAGACGGTACACTCATGGAGTCCTGACGGGGCGCGTGACCACTTCCGCGTCCCGTCTCGTCTGCCCCACCGAAAGTGTCCGCCGTCGACCTGGTCCGGCTCGTTCCCCAGGGAGTCACCGTGTCCACTCTGCTCACCAGCCCCGTCGCCACCGCCGTCACCGGCAGCCGCGCCCGACGGTTCGCGGCGCTCGCCGTCCTGATGCTGCCGGTGCTGCTCATCTCCGTCGACAACACCGTGCTGAGCTTCGCGCTGCCGACCATCGCGCGCGCCCTCGACCCGAGCGCGACGACCCAGCTCTGGATCGTCGACGCCTACCCCCTCGTGCTCGCCGGCCTGCTCGTCGTGATGGGCAGCATCGGCGACCGCATCGGGCGACGCCGGATCCTCGTGATCGGCGCGACCGGGTTCGCACTGCTGTCCGTCGCGGCGGCCTTCGCGACCGAGGCCTGGATGCTCGTCGCAGCCCGCGCCGTCATGGGGGTCTTCGGTGCGATGCTCATGCCGGCGACGCTCTCCATCATCCGCAACGTCTTCGTCGACGCCGGGGAACGGCGGATGGCGCTCGCCGTCTGGTCGACGATGTTCGCGGCCGGCAACGCACTCGGTCCGCTCGTCGGCGGCGTCCTGCTCGCGCACTTCCACTGGGGTGCGGTGTTCCTCGTCGCGGTGCCGATCCTCGTCGTCATGCTCGTCGCGGTGCCGTTCACCGTGCCGGAGTCGCGCGACCCGCAGCCCGGCCCCGTCGACGTCCCGAGCATGCTCCTGTCGCTCGGCGCCCTCGCCCCGACCGCCTGGGCGATCAAGTCGGTCGTGCACCCCGAGGAGCGCGGGTTCGCGATCGCGCTGCTCGCCGTCGGCGTGCTCTGCGGGATCGCCTTCGTCCGCCGCCAGCTCCGCTCCCGCGCGCCCATGCTCGACCTGCGGTTGTTCCGCAGCACCGCGTTCACGGGCAGCGTGCTCATGAACATGGCCGCGATGTTCTCGCTCACCGGCTTCCTGTTCTTCATCGCGCAGCACCTGCAGCTCGTCGCCGGGCTCGACCCCTTCGCGTCCGGTCTGGTGCTCGTGCCCGGTTCGGTGCTCACCATCGTCGCCGGACTCGTCGTCGTGCCGATCGTCGCGCGGGTGGCCCCCCGCTGGGTCGTGGCCGTCTCCCTGACGTTCTCGGCCGCCGCGTACGCGATGGTGTCGGTCCTCGGACACCACGCGTCGATCGTCGCGCTGGCGTTCGCCTTCGTGCTGCTCGGCATCGGCATCGGGGCGTCCGAGACCGTCACGAACGACCTCATCATCTCGACGGCCCCCGCGGACAAGGCCGGTGCCGCGTCGGCGGTGTCCGAGACCGCGTACGAGATCGGCGCGGTGCTCGGCACGGCGGTGCTCGGGACGATCCTCGCGACCGCGTACCGGTCGCACGTGGTGGTGCCGGACGCCCTCGCCGGCTCGGCCCGGACAGCGGCGCAGGAGACCCTCGGCGGTGCCGTGTCGGCCGCCGCCGACCTCGGAGGCTCGGCCGGTCAGGCGCTGCTCGAGAGCGCTCGTGCGGCGTTCGACTCCGGTGTGACGATCACCGGCGCCGTGGCGGCGGTGCTCATGCTCGTTGCCGCGGCGGCCTCCGTGGTCATGCTCAAGCGCGACTGAGCCGGGTCGTCCGGCGCGCCCGGGATCGGACGAAGTTGGGAATCGTTGACCGGAAACCCGGTCGAGGTCCTACGTTGGGAGGTGGCCGCGCAGCCGCGGCCGATCCCACCCGGAGGAACACCACGACTGCCATGCCCGACGAAGCCCCGGCCACGACCGCCGACGCGTACAAGGCCGCCTTCCGCGGACACCCCGCCGGTGTCGCGGTCATCACCGCCGAGGGGCCGGACGGTCCCACGGGCCTGACCGCCTCCAGCGTCGCGAGCGTCGCGGTCGACCCACCCGTGCTCGTCTTCTCGCTGTCGACCAAGTCCGGCTCGGCCGGCGTCGTGCTCGGCGCAGACGTCTTCGTCGTGCACCTCGTGGACTCGCTCAGCGTGGGCCTCGCCAAGCGGTTCGCCGCGACCGGCAGCCCCGCAGCGGACGACCCGATGTGGGGCACGTTGCCGACCGGGGACCGGTACCTGCCCGCCGCCGCGACGGCGCTGCGGTGCCGACCGCGATCGACGACCGAGATCGGCTCGTCCACCGTCGTCGTCGCCGAGGTGCTCGACATCGTGGTGGGTCAGGCGCACGGTGAGCCGCTCGTCTACCACAACCGGGAGTTCCACTCCCTCTCCGAACGTTCCCGGCTCTCCTGAGCCGCGGAGCCCGCTCCACCAACCCCAGATCGAAAGGACCTCGAATGGCCGAGTACACCCTGCCCGAGCTGCCGTACGACTACGCCGCCCTCGAGCCGCACATCAGCGGCAAGATCATGCAGCTGCACCACGACAAGCACCACCAGGCCTACGTGACCGGTGCGAACACCGCGCTGCAGCAGCTCGGCGAGGCGCGCGAGTCCGGCAACTTCGGTGCGATCAACAAGCTCGAGAAGGACCTCGCGTTCCACCTCGGCGGCCACGTCAACCACTCGATCTTCTGGACCAACCTCGGCCCCGACACGAAGGTCCCGGAGGGCGAGCTCGCCGCCGCCATCGACGAGTTCTTCGGCTCGTTCGAGCAGTTCCAGGCGCAGTTCGCCGCCGTCGCCAACGGCATCCAGGGCTCCGGCTGGTCGGTGCTCGCGTGGGACCAGGTCGGTCAGAAGCTCGTGACCTTCCAGCTCTTCGACCAGCAGGCCAACGTGCCGCTGGGCGTCGTGCCGATCTTCATGCTCGACATGTGGGAGCACGCCTTCTACCTCGACTACCTCAACGTCAAGGCCGACTACGTCAAGGCCGTGTGGAACATCGTCGACTGGGAGAACGTCGCGGCTCGCTTCGCGAACGCCAAGTCGCAGTCGTTCATCACCCTGTGACGCGGCTGCCGGTCACGTGCTGACCGGCTGACGGACGGGAGGCGCGGTGCCGGCTGGCACCGCGCCTCCCGTCCGTCTGTCGGTGCCGATCCGTCCGACGGTGCCGGTCGGTCCGTCGGTGCCGGTCCGTCCGACGGTGCCGGTCCGTCCGACGGTGCCGCTCGATCCGACGGTGCCGGTCCGTGCGTCGTGCCGTGCGGCGGTCAGGCGGCCGCCAGGCGGACGGACGACGCGAGCTCCTCGGCGATCGCCCGCAGCGCCCCGTCCACGTCCGAGCGGTCGGGGTCGACGAGTGCGCTCCACTGGGCACCGCGTGCCGCAGCGACCACCGCCCGGGCGGTCCGCTCGGCGTCCGTGCCGCACCGGCCGTGCGCACGGCACCAGGCCGCGAGCTCGTCGACCCGTCGTCGGTGGAGTCGCTGCTGGCGGTCACGGCCGTCGAGGCCCTCGACGCAGCCGAGCTCGAACGTCAGACGGGCTGCGAGTCGCCGCTCCGGGGTGTCGAGCCCGCCGAAGACGGCGAGCAGGTGGTCGGTGAGCGCGCACGGCTCGGCGGCGGGGTCGAGCGCCCGGTCCTGGTCGACGGACAGGTGGTCGACCACGGCGTCGATCAGGGACTCCCGCGAACCGAAGTGGTACACGATCGGGTACGCGCTCGTGCCGAGCACCCGGCCGAGGCTGCGGACGGAGGCGTCCTCGAGCTTGGTGTCCTGCAGGTGCCGGGCGACCTTCGCGACGATCGCGGGCTTCAGGGTCGGGTCGGGTCTCCTGGGCATGGCGTCTCCCGCGAGGTCGAGTGATCGGTCGGCGACCGTGCGCACACGATCACCTGAAATGTTAGCCGATCACCGGCCGGTCCGCGTGGTTCAGTCCTCGGCACGCTCCGGCGTCACCGTCAGGCTCTGCACCCGACCCGCCGCGAGGGGGGCGAGCCGGATCTCGATCCGCAGACGGCCGGCGTTGCCGGGCAGCCACCAGCGCAGGTGCGACGGCACCGAGGACTGCTCGTCGACCGGTGCGGCGGCGAGGTCTGCACCGACGGCGTGCGCGGACTCGAGCAGGGCGCGCCGTCGAGCGGTCCACGGGCGGTCGAGGGGGACGTTCGGCGTGCAGACGGCGGCGCCCAGGTCTGCCGCGCTGTCGTCGTCGACGGCCGGGTCGGCCCAGGCCTGCAGCAGCGTGGTGACGGCCCGACGCGCGGTGTGCGTGGCCTCCGTGGTCTGACGGACGCCCGGCGCGGCTGCTGATCCGCTCGTGGTGGTGGCGGCCGCCGGCGCCGCCGAATCGGCGTCGAGCGCCGCGGCGAGCAGCAGGTCGAGCGCCCGCTCGGCCGGCGCTGAGACCTTCGCCTGCGTGGCGTTCTCGAACGCGACCACGCCGAGGCCGTGCTCCACCGACCACCGGACGTGCGCGGAGAAGCCGGGGTAGCCGCCGGAGTGCGACACGATCTCACCCGCGCGGTCGTCCTGCTCCACGAACAGTCCGAACCCGTACGCCGTCGGTCGCTTCGCCGCGGGCACCACCGAGGACGGCACGATCCGCATCGCCTGCTGCATCGCGCGACGGTCCGCGGGGGAGACCGGCCCGTCCTCCGGCGCTGCGGTGGACGCCGACGCGAGGTACCGGGCCCACCGCGCCAGGTCGCGGACGGTCGAGAAGAGTCCGCCGATGGGCGAGAACGCGCCCGGCCCGGTCATCGGCTGCGGGGTCCACGACCCGTCGTCGTCGCGCTGGCCGACGACGACGAAACCGCGCGCCTCGGCGGCGCTGAACACGGTGTCGGTCAGTCCGAGCGGCCGGAGCACGCGGTCCGTCACCGCCCGGGCGTAGGGCGTGCCGGCTGCTCGGGCGATCGCGCGCCCGAGCAGGGCGTAACCGGTGTTCGAGTACGCGAACCGGGTGCCCGGGACGGAGTCGAACAGCAGCCCTGCCCGGAGGACGGCATCGAGGGCGTCGTCGTCGATCGACTCCTGCCGGTCCGCCCACGGGTCGTCGGTCGGCAGCCCGCCGGACATCGTCAGGAGCATCCGGAGCGTCGGCACCGGGGCGTCCGGCGACGGGAGGGCGACCTCGGCGAACGCGGGTACGGCGGTGGTGATCGGGTCGTCGAGGGCGACGGACCCCTCGGCGACCAGGGTGAGCAGCGTCGCCGCGGTCACGCTCTTGGTGCACGACGCGATCCGGTAGACGGTGTCGGCGTCGGGCGCGCTCCCGTCGCCTCGGTCACCGTGTCCTCCGGACGCGACCAGGCCCTCCCGGTCGAACACGCCCCAGACGCTGCTCGGCGCGACCCGGTCGGCGACCCGCGCGGCGAACAGGGCGTCGACCTCGGCGAGCACGTCGCGCGGGACCGTCATGCGCGACGCATCTGGTCGTAGGCGTCCAGTGCACGTTGCCGGGAGGCCTTGAGGTCCACCATCGGCTCGGGGCGTTCCTCGTCCGCGGGGACCCAGCGCCGCACGTACTCCTTGTGCGGGTCGAAGCGTTCCATCTGCCGGTCGGGGTTGAACACGCGGAAGTACGGCGCGGCGTCGAAGCCCGAGCCCGCGACCCACTGCCAGTTGCCCGCGTTGTTCGCCGGGTCGGCGTCGACCAGGGTGTCCCAGAACCACTGCTCGCCGATGCGCCAGTCGACGAGCAGGTTCTTCACGAGGAAGCTCGCCGCGGCCAGCCGGACGCGGTTGTGCATCGCCCCCGAGTGCCAGAGTTCCCGCATGCCGGCGTCGACGAGGTCGAAGCCCGTCCGCCCGTACCGCCAGCGGTCGAGCTCGTCGTCGTCGACGTCACGCCACGGGAACGCGTCGAACTCGCGGCGGACGTTCACGGTCGCGATGTCGTCGCAGTGGAAGTACTCGTTCCAGTTGAACTCCCGCCACGCGAGCTGGCGGAGGAACGCCGGGGCCTGGCGGCGCTGCTCGGGCTCGAGCTCGCCGTGCAGGCGGTGCCACACCTGGTACGGGCTGACCTCGCCCCAGCGCAGGTGCGGCGACAGGTCGCTGGTCGCCGCCATCGCGGGCTCGTCACGCTGGTCGTAGTCCTCGAGCGCGTCGTGCACGAACTGCTCGAGCTTGCGGTGCGCCCCCGCCTCGCCGGGCTCCCACGCGTCGCGGAGGCCGCCGGCCCAGTCCGGCTCCGTCGGCAGCAGGGCCCAGTCGTCGAGGTCGTCGGAGTCCACGTCCGCAGGAGCGGGCAGGTCGCGCGGCTTCGGCAGCGGGTGCCGCGGTTCGGGCATGGCCTGTGCCGCTCGCCAGAACGGGGTGAACACCTTGAACGGCTCGCCCTGACCGGTGAGCACCGTCCACGGCTCCCAGAGCAGGTTCGCCGCGAAGCTGTGGGCCTCCGTGCCGTCGTCCGTCAGGGCGCTCTTGATCCCCGCATCGAGATCGCGCTCGACCCTGCCGTACCGACGGTTCCAGTAGACGGCGTCCGCCCCGGCCTGCGCGACCACCTCGGGGATCACCCGCGCGGCACTGCCACGGCGCAGGACGAGCCGCGAGTGCCGGGACCGCAGTTCGGCGTCGAGAGCGGCGAGGGAGTGGTGGAGCCACCAGCGGCTCGCGGCGCCGACGGGACGGATGCCCGCGGACTCCTCGTCGAGCACGACCACGACGGTGACCGGGCCGCCGTGGTCGATCGCGGCACGGAGCGCCGGGTTGTCGCCGAGCCGGAGATCCTCGCGCAGCCAGACGACCGCGCCGCTCACGCGGACACCGCCTCGGACGGACGGGGACCGGTACCGCCGGCTGCGGTGCGCAGCTTCGTGCACAGCTCCGTGAGGGTGCGGAGTTCGTCGTCGTCGAGTCCGGCTCCGACCTGGTCGGCGATGGTCTGCGCGTGCTGCACCGCCACCGAGCGGTAGACGTCGAAGCCGTGTGCCGTGAGGGCGACGATCACGCCGCGCGCATCCGACGGGTCGGGTTGCTTCTCGACGATGCCGCGCGAGGCGAGGCGGTCGACCAGGCGGCTCACGCTCGGCTGTGTCAGGAGCAGGTGACCGGTCAGGTCGCGCATCCGGCAGCGTCGTCCGGGCTGCGTCGACAGGTTGAAGCAGACGTCGTACTCGTTGAAGGAGATCTCACCGCCCGGGAAGTCGGTGTTGAGTGCGCGCATCACGGTCACCTGTGCCCGGAACAGGGCTTCCCAGGCCGCGACGGCGGTCGCCTTGTCGCTGCGGCGTACGTCGTCCACGGTCGTCGTCCCTCCGGTCGTACGGTCGGTCCACACTACCGAGGGGCGTGCGACACCGGTCGGGTCGCGGGGGACAGCG
This sequence comes from Curtobacterium sp. NPDC088465, assembly GCF_044753165.1. Classification (NCBI taxonomy): domain Bacteria; kingdom Bacillati; phylum Actinomycetota; class Actinomycetes; order Micrococcales; family Microbacteriaceae; genus Curtobacterium; species Curtobacterium sp. NPDC088465. The sequence continues at coordinate 367,729 of NZ_JBIVMR010000003.1, forward strand.
GACCGGGCCGGGATGTGACGAGGGCCGGGATGTGACGAGGGCCGGGACGTGACGAGGGCCGGTCGCCTTCTGAGCGACCGGCCCTCTCCCTTGCACCAAGAGTGTCCTGCAATCACATTCCGCAGGCGGTGCCACAGCAAACACTGCCTGCGACTCCGACTGTATAACGGCGAGGTAACGGCGCGCCAGCGTGTCCGGGCTCCGTTCGCTGCGAGTTCGCCGAACGTCGTCGGAGCAGATCAGAAGAGGTCGGGCGACGGCGTCGAGGCGTAGCGCACCGCGACGTCGGCGTGCCGGTCGAAGCGGTAGCCGACGCCGCGCACGGTCCGCACGATCTCCTCGAACGCACCGAGCTTCGAGCGCAGCCGACGCACGTGCACGTCGATGGTGCGCTCGTTCGGGGTCTCGTCCTCGTCGTCGGACCACAGGCCCTCGATGATCGCGGCACGGTCGACGGTCTGGCCCTCGCGCAGCACGAGGAACTGCAGGAGCTCGAACTCCTTGTAGGTCAGGGGAGCGGCTTCGCCGTCGAGCGTCACGCGCTTCCGGGAGATGTCGATGACGACACCGGTCTCCTCGGGCTCGGGCTTCTCGGCCTGCTTGCGGGCGGCCACGGCGGAGCGGTCCTGCAGCGCGAGACGGACCACGTCCACGTCGCGGCCCCCGGACCCCTCGGCGGCGACGGCGACGGCGGCGTAGGTCTCCGACGACGGGACGAGCTGGGCGGTGAGGGCCTTGAGCTGCTCGACCACGGCCGCGAGGCTCGTCCCGGCGGCAGCGGCCGCGGCCTCGTCGATGCCGACGTAGAGCGCGAAGCCACGCGCCTCGGTGCCCTCGGGGAGCGCCCGGTTCCGCTGCGGTGCGACGACCGGGCTCGTCGGGATCCCGCTCGGTACCGGCGGGGCGACGGGCGTGCGACGCGGACGGATCGGCGTGACCGTGCCGAGGTCGGTCGGCACCGTGGTGGCGGGACGGAGGGCGGTGCGGGGCTGGGGGATCGTGAGCGACATGGCGGTTCTCCGGGCGGGGCTGCGGTGCGGTGCACCGTGCGGTGTCGAGTGCGTCGGTCCGGGTACGGCTGATCGCCGTGTCGCCCAGCGGTCCTGCGGTGGACCGGGGCCTCCCGGGAGGTACGGGTGGTCTGCGCTCCGACGGGACGCGGTGTGGGGGCGTCGCCGAGGTGCTGTCACCCGGGGATCACACGCGCGCGACCGGGGTGGTGTCGCGGGGGATCCGGCTGGAACGGGTACCGATCAGGCACACATTCGACAACGCATGACCGCCGACGCCGGCATCATGGTGCCGGCGTTCCCCAGGGCCTCGGAGAGGACTCGGGAGGACACGGTTGCAGTCATGGGACGAGTATCCGCGGTATACCAAGGCGCTGTCAACCGTCCGCACGGACGGTGACGAGAGCGGACAGGCGGTGGTCGGGCGGACCCCGCTGCCGGACGGGAGGCGCGCTGCCGGCCCGCCACGGGCCTCCCGTCCGCCGTCGCGTGGGCGGGGCGCGGTGCGCGTGACGCGGTCTGCGCGCGAGACGCCGCTTCTCGCGCGAGACGCCGCCCTTCGCGCGAGACGCACCCGGAAGTGGCGGTGTCTCGTCGAGTCGGCGGCGTCTCGCGACGACGACACCGTCCCGCGCGAGCGCCGAAGACGTGGAACGCCCCCGTCGACACGGCCGGAGCCGGGTCGACGGGGGCGTCGGGGGAGCGGGTGCTACTCGGCCAGGCCGTACAGGCGGTCGCCCGCGTCGCCGAGACCCGGGACGATGTAGCCGTTCTCGTCGAGCTTCTCGTCGAGGGCGCCGAGGACGATGCTCACGTTGCGGTCACCGACGGCCTGCTCGACGGCGGCCAGGCCCTCGGGTGCGCCGAGGATGCAGACGCACGTGACCTCCTCCGCGCCGCGGTCGAAGAGGAAGTCGATGGCGGCGGCCAGCGTGCCACCGGTCGCCAGCATCGGGTCGAGCACGAAGCACTGCCGACCGGACAGGTCGTCGGGCAGGCGCTCCGCGTAGGTCTGCGGCTCGAGCGTGTCCTCGTTGCGGGCCATGCCGAGGAAGCCGACCTCGGCGGTGGGGACGAGCTTGACCATGCCCTCGAGCATGCCGAGCCCGGCGCGCAGGATCGGCACGACGAGCGGACGGGGCTTCGCGATCGCGACACCCATCGTGTGCGCGACGGGGGTGTCGATCGGCGTGGCGGTGACCCGGACGCTGCGCGTGGCCTCGTAGGCGAGCAGCGTCACGAGCTCCTCCGTCAACGCACGGAAGGTCGGGGAGGGTGTGGTCCGGTCGCGGAGCACCGAGAGCTTGTGGGTGATGAGCGGGTGGTCGGCGACGTGGACTCGCATGGTGTCGAGCGTACCGTGCCGATGGGGCAGGATCGACGCGTGGAGCACCCAGCCGGACGACCGTTCACCGCGGCGATGGACCGAGCGCTCGACGAGGCGCGTGCCTGCCTGTCGACCGGGGACGTGCCGGTCGGTGCCGTCGTCCTCGACGCTGCGGGCGAGGTCGTCGCGGTCGGCCGGAACGAACGCGAGGCCCGGCAGGACCCGACCGCCCACGCCGAGGTGCTCGCGCTGCGGGCGGCGGCCGAGGCGACGGGGGACTGGCACCTCGCCGAGCACACCCTGGTCGTCACGCTCGAGCCGTGCCCGATGTGCGCCGGTGCCGCACTGGCCGCGCGCGTGCCGAGGATCGTGTTCGGTGCCTGGGACCCGAAGGCCGGGGCGAGCGGCAGCGTCTACGACATCGCGCGGGACCGGCGGTTGCCGCACCGTGCCGAGGTCGTCGCGGGCGTGCGCGAGCAGGCCTGTGCCGACCTGCTCGATGCGTTCTTCCACGAGCGCCGCTGACGGCCCTGCCCGGACGGCTCTGTCCGGACAGGCCTGCCTCGACGGGCCTGCGCTCAGTCGGCGGCGCGGATGACGATCGCTTCGGTGGGCGGCCGCGGCCCGGTCCGGAGGACGTCCGGCTCGACGTAGATCACGCGGGCGACCGGCACCGCGGCGCGGATGCGCTGCTCGACGGTGTCGATGCCCGCGGCCACGTCGCCGAGCCGACGGTCCCCGTCGACCGCGACCTTCATGCCGACCATGAGCTCGTCCGGCCCGAGGTACAGCGTCTTGAGGTGCACGATCGACTCGACCTCGGGACCGTCGAGCACGGCGGCCCTGATGCGCTCCACGTCGGCGACGCTCGCGCCCTCGCCGACGAGCAGGCTCTTCGTCTCGATGCCGAGCACGACGGCGACCGCGATGAGGAGCAGGGCGATGAGGACCGTGCCGATCGCGTCGAACACCCCGTTGCCGGTGAGCACGGTGAGCCCGACGCCGAGCAGTGCGAACACGAGACCGGTCAGCGCCGCGGTGTCCTCCAGCATGACCACGGGGAGCTCCGGGGCCTTCGCCCGACGCACGAACTGCACCCACGACTGCGAGCCCTTGTGCGGACGGGCCTCGCGCAGGGCGGTGCGGAGCGAGAAGCCCTCGAGGCCGATCGCGACGACGAGCACGGCGACGGGGAGCCACCAGTTCGTGATCGGGTGCGGGTCGGCGAGCTTCTCGATGCCCTCGTACAACGAGAACACGCCGCCGATGGTGAACAGGATGATCGAGACGACGAACGCGTACACGTACCGTTCGCGGCCGTGGCCGAACGGGTGCTCCTGGTCGGCTGCGCGGCGGGCACGGCGGCCGCCGAGCAGGAGCAGGAGCTGGTTCGCGGAGTCGGCGAGGGAGTGCACGCCCTCGGCGAGCATCGCGGCGGACCCGCTGATCGCGGCCGCGACGAACTTCACGATCGCGATGCCGACGTTCGCGGCGAGTGCGGCGACGATCGCCCTCGTGCCTCCCGAAGCGCTCACGGGTGTCCCTTCTCCCTGCCGTGCACCGGGCCCGCACCGCAGGCGGCCCCCTGACGGACCGATCCTAGGCGTGGGCGCTGGGTAGGGTCGGGACCATGACGATCGAACTGCCCCGCACCGCCATGCTCGGCGTCGGCTCCATGTCCGGCAGCGTCCTCGAGGGACTGCTCGCCGCCGGCCTCGACCCCGCGACCGTGACGCTCACCACCCGGTCCGGAGCGTCGGCGGCGGCATGGCGCGAGCGTGGGCTCGAGGCGTCGGCGACGGAGACCGACCCGGACGCGAACCGGCAGGCCGTCCGCGGGGCCGGGCTCGTCGTCCTCGGGGTCAAGCCCTACATGATCGGCGAGGTCCTCGACGAGGTCGCCGCGTCGCTCCACCCCGGTGCGGTGGTCGTGAGCGTCGCGGTCGGCACCACGCTCGCCTCGATGGAGGCGCGTGTCCCGGCGGGCGTCCGTGTGGTCCGGGCGCTGCCGAACACCCCGATCGGCGTCGGCCACGGGGTCACCGGTATCAGCGCCGGGTCCACGGCCGACGACGACGCGGTCGGGATCGCCTCGAGCGTGTTCGCCGCGTCCGGACAGGTCATCGAGGTGCCGGAGTCGCAGCTCGACGCCCTGTCCGCCGTCTCCGGATCGGGGCCCGCGTACGTGTTCCTGCTCGTCGAGCAGTGGCAGCAGGCCGCCGAGGCGCTCGGGTTCACCCCGGAGCAGGCCGCGACGATGGTGCAGGGGACCGTGCGGGGAGCCGTCGAACTCCTCGCCGCGTCCGGGCGGGAGCCCGCCGACCTGCGCCGCGCCGTCACCAGTCCGAAGGGCACCACCGAGCGCGCGGTCGCCGTCCTGCAGGAGGCCGACCTCGCCGGCACCTTCACCCGCGCGTCGCGCGCCGCGATCGCCCGGGCCGAGGAGATCGCCGCGTCCTGACCGCGGGTGCCGGTCGGTCCGTCCGGCGTGACCACGGGACGGACGGGAGGCCCGTGGCCGTGTCCGCCACGGGCCTCCCGTCCGACGTCGGGTCGCTACTCGAGCGCGGCGAAGCGCTCCAGGTCGGTCTCGGTCCCCGAGACGATGATGACGTCGTCCTCGCCGATGACGCTGTCCGGGGTTGCCGGCACGAACGCCCTGCCCGGCGACTTGATGCCGAGCACCGTGAGGCCGTGCCGGGTCCGGATGACGGTCGTGGCGAGGTCCTTGCCGCGCACGGCGCGCGGCGGGAACATCTTGACGACCGCGAAGTCGTCGTCGAACTCGATGAAGTCGAGCATCCGACCGGACACCAGGTGCGCGGTCCGTTCGCCGGCCTCGCGCTCCGGGTACACGACGTGGTTCGCCCCGATGCGGGACAGGATCGTGCCGTGCGAGCGGCTGACGGCCTTCGCCCAGATCTGCGGGATGCCGAGGTCGACGAGGTTCGAGGTGATGAGCACGCTCGACTCGAGGTGCGACCCGACGGCCACGACCGCGATCGCGAAGTCCTGCGCGCCGATCTGCCGCAGGGCGTCGATGTCCGTCGCGTCCGCCTGCACGGCGTGGGTGACGCGGTCCGACCACTTCTGGACGAGGCCGGCGTCGGTGTCGACGACCAGGACCTCGCGGTGCTGGCGCTCGAGCTGACCGGCGGTGGCGGCGCCGAAGCGGCCGAGGCCGAGGACGAGCACGGGGGCGTCGTGGCTGACGGCCCCGGTGACGGGGTGGGGTGCGCGACGGTCGGCGCGGGGACGGCGGTCAGCCAACGATCGGCCTCTCCTCGGGGCGGCGGAACAACTGCCGGCTCTGGCTTGCGGCCAGCGCGGCGGCGATGGTCACTGTACCGACCCGGCCCAGGAACATCGTGGCGGCGAGGACGTACTTGCCCGCCTCCGGGAGCTCGGCGGAGATGCCGGAGCTCAGGCCGCAGGTCGCGAAGGCGGAGATGACCTCGAAGAGCACGCGGTCGAGCGAGTCGCCGGTGATCTGCAGCAGGACCACGGTCATGACGGCGACGATCGTCGCCCCCCAGAGCACGACCGCGACGGCGACGCGCAGGACGTCACCGGGGATGCGGCGCCCGAACGCCTCCATGCCCTGGCGCCCGCGGGCCTCGGCGACCGCGGCCAGGAAGAGCACCGCCAGCGTCGTCACCTTGATGCCGCCGGCGGTCGACGCCGAACCGCCACCGATGAACATGAGCATGTCGGTGACGAGCAGGCTGGCGCCGTGCATCTGCTCGACGTCGATCGTGGCGAACCCGCCGGACCGCGTCATCGTCGAGAAGAACAGCGCCTGGAACGCGGTGTGTCCGGCGCCGGCGTCCCCGAGCGTGCGGGGGTTCGAGGCCTCGAGCGCCGTGTAGACGACCGCGCCGAGGACGAGCAGCACCGCGCTGGTGGCCAGCGTGAGCTTCACGTGGATGGGCCACCGCCGCGGGGTGCGGAACTGCTTGGTGACGGCCCGGATCACCGGGAACCCGATCGAGCCCGCCACGACCGCGACCATGAGGAGCGACAGGAACCAGTAGTCGTTCGCGAAGGGGGTGAGCCCCTCGGCGTTCGGCGAGAAGCCCGTGTTCGTGAAGGCCATCGCCGAGTAGTAGAAGGCGTCCCCGACGGCGGTCCAGAACGGGTAGCCGGCGGCGAGCGTGGACGGCAGCAGGAGCACGCCGATCGCGATCTCGATCGTCAGGGTGCTCACCGCCACGGTGAGCAGGAGCGTGCCGACCTCCCCGAGCCGCACGGCCTGCCCCTCGGGGACGGCGCCGGAGTGCGTGCGGAGCGGGTTCGAGTCGCCGGCGGCGATGAGCTTGGCGCGGAGCCCCAGCCGTCGTGTCACGACCAGGCCGAGGATCGAGGCGAAGGTGAGGACGCCGACGGCGCCGATCTGGGTCCCGACGACGATGAGCACCTTGCCGAAGACCGACCAGTGCGTGGCCATGTCGACCGTCGCCAGCCCGGTCACGCAGACGACCGACGCCGCCGTGAACAGTGCGTCCGCGAAGTGCGTCGGGGTCCGGTCCGCAGCCGCCCAGGGCGTCATGAACAGGGTCGTGAAGATGAGGATCAGCGCGACGAACACCAGGATCGCGAGTCGCGACGGCGACGACCGGAGGACGCCGAGGGCACCGTCCAGACGCCGTCTCACCCCGCTCGTCGGCGTGTGCCGGTTGAGCGGCTCGGTGCGGTCGAGCATCCTGTGCCTCCGGAGCCGTGGGCAGGTCAGCGGTCATGGTACATGCGTACGGGTCCGGCTAGCCTTGCCGCATGGCCGACATCTTCACCGTCGTGGCGGACCCGACCCGGCGCGAGCTGCTCGGGGCGCTGCTGACGGCGTACGGCTCGGACGCCACCGGCGGCGAACTCAGCGTCGGGCAGCTCGTCGAGAAGATCGGCGTCAGCCAGCCGACCGTGTCGAAGCACCTCCGCGTCCTGCGCGACCACGGTCTCGTCTCCAGCCGTGAGGAGGGCCAGCACCGCTTCTACCGGCTCGACCCGGAGCCGCTCGTCCGGCTCGAGGAGTGGGTCGTCCCCTTCACGGGAGCGGTCGACGCGGACGGTACCCCGGCGACGACCTCGTGGACGCTCGACGGGCAGCCGGTCTCGTTCCGCCGGACCGGCACCGCAGCGCGGTCCACCGTCGAGGTCGGCACCGAGCTGGGTCGCGTCATGGCGGAGGCCTCGCACCGAGCGACCGCCGCGTTCTCGGGTGCGCAGCAGGGCTGGGAGCGTGTCGTCGACCGCAGCCGGAAGCGCTTCACGCGCCGCGGTGAGGACGACTGACCGACGGGTGGGAGACCCCTCGCGCAGCACGGTCGAGCGTCCGCTCGGAGTCTCCTGGACACGTGGTCCCACGCGCCCCTACACTCGCCCTTGACCACACTGGTCACACCGACCCCGCGCGATCCGCGGGAACCCGAAGGCGGACCATGACCGGCAGTTTCGACGACGTGCGCTTCCTCACCGTCGCTGAGGTGGCCGAGATGATGCGCGTCTCGAAGATGACGGTGTACCGCATGGTGCACGCGGGGGAGCTCCCCGCGATCCGGTTCGGCCGGTCCTTCCGCGTCCCGGAGTCGGCGGTCGCCGAACTCCTGCGCGGCGGCATCGCCGACGTCGGCTGAGGTCGGCCCGGCGCGCGCCCGTTCGACAGGACCGCTGCGCTCCGCTAGACTCGGCCGGGTTGATTTTCCGCGGTCTCTTCGGGCCCGGTGTCCACACATCTGCATCGTTCCGAGCGAGGTCCACTATGGGTTCTGTCATCAAGAAGCGTCGCAAGCGCATGGCGAAGAAGAAGCACCGCAAGCTCCTTCGCAAGACGCGTCACCAGCGTCGCAACAAGAAGTAAGTCCAGTACTTGCACCCGAAGCCCCGGTCCGCCGGGGCTTTCGTGTTCCCGGGCGCGTTATCGTGGGGACATGCCCGCCGTGACGTTCCTGACGAAGCCCGGCTGCCACCTCTGCGACGACGCCCGTCCGGTGGTGGAGCAGGTCGTGGCCGCCCACCCCGGTGTGACCCTCGAGGAGCGGTCGATCCTCGACGACGACGCGCTGCGCGAGGAGTACGCCGAGGACATCCCGGTCGTCCTCGTCGACGGCCGGGTCCACAGCAACTGGCACGTGGACGCCGACCGGCTGCACGGTGCCCTCGAGAAGGCAGAGAAGGCAGAGAAGGCCGAGGCCAGCGCATGATCCACCATGTCGTCTCCTGGACCGTCCGCGAGGACCTCGACCGCACCGCGACGATCGAGCACGTCCGCGAGCTCCTGACCGGGCTCGTCGGCACGATCGGCTCGATCCGGTCGCTCGAGGTCGTCGACAACGTGGCCTACCCGGGGAAGAACCAGGACCTGGCCGTCGTGGCGACCTTCGACGACCTCGCCGGTCTCGACGAGTACCAGTTCCACCCGGAGCACCAGGCGGCGGCAGCGGAGATCCGCGAGCTCGTCACGGGGCGGGCGGCCATCGACTGGGAGAGCTGACCCGCGCCTCCCTGCCCGCACGTGACGACGGCCACCCTCCTGTCGGAGGGTGGCCGTCGTCGTCGTCGGTGGTGACTACGGGGTCAGGCGCGTCGGTCCGCGGAACAGGTAGGTGACCTCGCGGATGGACGGCTCGTGCAGGGCGAGCATGAGCACGCGGGCGAGGCCCATGCCGAAGCCGCCGTGCGGCGGGACGCCGTAGCGGAAGAAGTCGAGGTACCAGCCGAGCTCCTCGGGGTCGAGGCCCTTCTCGACGGCCTGCGCCTCGAGCACGTCGACGCGGTGCTCACGCTGGGCACCCGTGGAGATCTCGGCGCCGTTGAACAGCAGGTCGTAGCTGTTCGTGAGCGTCGGGTCGTCGGCGTGACGCATGTGGTAGTACGGGCGGATCGAGGCGTCGTAGTCCGTGACGAACACGAACTCCGAGCCGTGCGTCTCCTTCGCCCAGGCGCTGACGCGACGCTCGCCCTCGGGGTCCAGGTCGCCGTCCGCCCGCACGACGTCGTGTCCGCTGTCGGCGACGATCTTCCGGGCCTCGGCCAGGGTGACGCGGGGGAACGGAGCGGTCGGGACGACGAACTCGAAGCCGAAGACCTCCTCGATCTCCTTGCCGTACTTGTCCTTGACGGCGGTGAAGCCCGCGACGAGGAGCTCCTCGTGCATCGCCATGACGTCGGCGTGCGACTCGACCCACGAGATCTCGGCGTCGACGCTCGTGAACTCGGTGGCGTGACGGCTCGTGAAGGACGGGTCCGCACGGAACGCGTCCGCGATCTCGAACACCGCGCCGAAGCCGGCGGGCTGCGCCATCTGCTTGAAGTTCTGCGGGGACTGCGCCAGGTAGGCGGTGGTCTCGAAGTACTCGAGCTGGAAGAGCTCGGCGCGCGACTCGGACGCCGACGCCATCAGCTTCGGGGTGTGGATCTCGATGTAGTCGCGCTCGACCCAGTAGGTGCGGAACGCGTGCTCCAGCGTCGTCTGGATGCGGAAGATCAGGTTCTGCTTGCGGTTGCGCAGGTCGAGGAAGCGCCAGTCGAGACGCTTGTCGAGCGAGGAGTCGTCCGCGATGGGCGTCTCCGGCTTCGCGGCGCTGACCACCTCGAGCGAGCCGACCTTGACCTCGAGCCCGCCGAGCTTCACGCGCTCGTCGTGCTTCAGGGTGCCGCGGACGTGCACGAAGGTGCCGTGCGCGAGCCCGGAGACCTCGTTCGTGACGGTGAGCCGGGCCTGGGCGTCGTCGTCGCCGTCCTCGGCCTCGCGCGTGGCGGGGTTCACCAGCTGCGCGGCGCCGGTCTCGTCGCGGAGGACGACGAACTGGACCTTCTTCTGGTCGCGGACGGTCTCCACCCAGCCGGCGACGGCAACGGGGCCGTCGGGGAGGGCGGCGAGGTCGGCGATGCGGGTGCGTTCGATCACGGTCGTCGAGTCTACGGCCTCCTCCACAGGTGGGGTCCCGGTCCGTTCTCTCCACAGCGTCGGCCGGGAGGCGCGGTTCGGCCCCGGCACGTCCGTAGCGTCGTCCGTGTGGTCGGGTCGCGAGTCGAGAGGGGATCCCGGATGACGGCAACGGGAGCGGGGCTCGCGGCCTGGCCGCCCGTCGCGGTGGCGGCGGTGGTCGCGGCTGCGGTCGGGTCGGTGCTGACGTTGGTCGGCGCGGCCGTGGGAGGCGTCTGGGCGCTGGTGCGGTGGCGGCGGGACGTCGGGCGCGAGGAACGCGACCGGGCCTGGGCGCGGTTCGTGTGGACGGTCGACCAGGTGTGCGACGGCGACGTCGGCCGGTCGGAGGTCGGTGACGTCGGGGCGAACGCGATGTACGACATGCAGATCCTTCGCGGGGACGACGCCGTCTTCGGAACGCTGGTACTCGGACTCATCACCGGAAGGGGGAGGCATGACGATTGAGGACCCGGTCCTGGCGCTGGTCGGACGACGTCGGGAGGAGTGGCGGCAGCGGGTGCGCCGTCGGTACCGGTTCCGCCCGTGGAAGGCGCGGCGTCTCATCTGGGAGCACGACGAGTTGCTGCGTCGTCAGGAGGAGTGGCGAGCGGCTCGGCGTGAGCGGGCACGGCTGATCGAGGCCGGGGAGCTGCAGGTCGAGCGGTGACCGGCTGGTGTCGTCCGCTTGCCGGGTGTCGTCCGGGGCTCAGGGGAGCGTGGCGCGCAGCGTGCTGAGCGTGCCGATGAACTCCTCAGCCATGCCGGCCCGTTCGACGAGCTTCGCGTGCCGGGTGCGGGCGTCCTCGAGCGACGCGTCGAGGCGGGCGGCGAGTGCCGGCTGGTCCTCGGGTCCGGCGTCGGCGAGGGCGTCGACGACGTGCAGGAGCTCCGCCATCTCGTCCAGCGAGAACCCGAGCGGCTTCATCCGACGGATGACGAGCAGTCGCTCGAGGTCCTGCGCCGTGTAGACCCGGAACCCTCCGGTGGTCCGTCCGCTCGGCACGAGCAGCCCGACCTCGTCGTAGTGCCGGATCGTCCGCAGGGACATCCCGGCGCGCTCGGCGAGCTCACCGATGTGCATGGTGTCGCCCGGCGTCGGGGCGGGGGAGTCGATCGCGTGCACGGGAGCCATGGTGGCAGACCGCCGCGCGAGATCGCTCGGAGTGCACGTCTGCCCGGCGCAACCCTCCCCTCACGTCAGGGTATGGTCGCTGGCGATGTCCCTCGCACCGCTCGCCCCCGCGGCACCCACCGTCCTCACCGCGCTCCGGTCGCCCCGGCTCCTCACCCGTGAGGTCCTGGCCGGCGTGGTCACGGCGCTCGCCCTCATCCCCGAAGCCATCTCCTTCTCGGTCGTCGCCGGGGTCGACCCGGCCGTCGGCCTCTTCTCGAGCGTCGTCATCGCGGTGGTCATCTCGATCGTCGGCGGGCGACCCGCGATGATCTCGGCCGCCGCCGGATCGGTCGCGCTCGTGATCGCTCCGCTCGTGCGCGACCACGGCGTCGCCTACCTCGTCCCCGCGGTGGTGCTCGGCGGTGTGGTCCAGCTGGTGCTCGGCTTCCTCGGGGTGGCCCGACTGATGCGCTTCATCCCGCGCAGCGTCAACGTGGCCTTCGTCAACGCGCTGGCGATCCTGATCTTCACGGCGCAGTTGCCCAACCTCCTCGGCGACGACGTCCCGTTCGTGGTCTGGCCGCTGACGGCGCTCGGCATCGGCATCATCGTCGCGTTCCCCTTCCTGACCAAGGCCGTCCCCGCGCCGTTGATCGCGGTCGTCGTGGTCACGGCGATCACGATCGTGTTCGGGGTCGCGGTGCCGACGGTCGGCGACGAGGGCTCCCTGCCGACCGCGCTGCCCGGGTTCGGCGGCATCACGGTCCCGCTGTCGCTCGAGACCCTGCAGATCATCGCGCCGTACGCGTTCGGGGTCGCGATCGTCGGCCTCATCGAGACGCTCCTGACCGCGCAGCTCGTCGACTCCCTGACCGAGACCCGGTCCAGCGGCTGGCGCGAGTCGTGGGGCCAGGGCATCGCCAACATCGCCTCGGCGTTCTTCGGCGGCACGGGTGGCTGCGCGATGATCGGCCAGACCGTGATCAACGTGAAGACCGCCGGCGCCCGGACCCGGGTGTCGACCTTCACGGCGGGCGCGGCGGTGCTCGTCCTGACCATCGTGCTGCACGACCTCGTCGCGCAGATCCCGATGGCGGCCCTGACGGCCGTGATGCTCATGGTCTGCGTCGCGACCTTCGACTGGCACAGCGTCCGGCCCCGCACGCTCGGGCGGATGCCGCTCGGCGAGACGGCGGTCATGGTCGTGACCGTCGTGGTGGTCGTCGTCACCCAGAACCTCGCGACGGGTGTGCTGGTGGGCGTGGTCGTCGCGGCCCTCGTCTTCGCCCGTCGCGCGGCGCACGTCGTGTCCGTGGTGCGCGAGCCGGTCGACGAGCGCACCGTGCGGTACCGCGTGCACGGTGCCCTGTTCTTCGCGTCGTCCAACGACCTGGTGACGCGGTTCTCCTACGCCGAGGACCCGGAGCGGGTGATCGTGGACATGTCGGGCGCGCACGTGTTCGACGCCAGCACCGTCGCGGCACTCGACGGCGTGGAGCAGCGGTACGCGCGGCACGGCTCGACCGTCGAGGTCGTGAACCTGAACACCGGGTCGGTGGCACTGCACGGCCGACTGACCGGACGGCTGGGCTGACGGCAGCGACCGGGCAGAGCCGAACGGTCGCAGGGGCTGAACGGTCGCACATCCGGTGAATCCGCTGTGGGGCGGGTGATGACGGTGGAGCGACCTAGACTGGAACCCATGCCCGCGACACGGATCCACCTCGTCCGGCACGGCGAGGTCCACAACCCGGGGCGCGTGCTCTACGGCCGGTTGCCCGGCTTCGGGCTCAGCGAACTCGGCGCCCGGATGGCCGGTGCGTCGGCGACCGCCTGGCACGACGCCGGGGTCGACGTCCGACGGATCGTCGCGTCGCCCTTGCAGCGCACGCAGGAGTCCGCGGCGCCCTGGGCCGCCGCCTACGGGCTCGAGGTCTCGCTCGACGAGCGCCTGATCGAGCCCACGAACCGCTACGAGGGCCAGCGCCCCGGCTTCACGAAGCGCTCCATCGGACGCCCTGCGGAGTGGCCCTGGATCGCGAACCCGTTCCGGCCGAGCTGGGGCGAGGCCTACGAGTCCATCGCGAACCGCATGCTCGCCGCGGTCGCCTCCGCCTGGGAGAGCGTCGACGGCGGCGACGTCGTCCTCGTCAGCCACCAGCTCCCCATCTGGACCGTGCACCGCAAGCTCGCGGGGGAGCCGCTCTGGCACGACCCGCGCAAGCGTCGGTGCGACCTGTCCAGCATCACGACCCTCGAGCGTGTGCCCGCCACCTCGTCCGGTCGCTTCGCCGAGGTCGGGTACGCGGACCCCGCGCAGTCCCTGCGTGCGTCCGCGGTCGACGAAGGAGCAGTCTGATGTCCGCACGCAGCCGGATCGCCGCCGTCGCGGCCTCGGCGGTGATCGCAGCCCTGGCGCTCGCCGGGTGCTCGTCGTCGAACGACGACCTGTCCCGCCAGTACGGCAGCGGCACCACCCAGAACTACATCTCCGGCACCGGTGCGGTGACCGAAGTCGCGACGGACGAGCGGAGCGCCCCGGTCGACTTCACGACGAAGGACACCGACGGCGACACCGTCTCGGCGGAGGAGCTCCGCGGCAAGGTCGTCGTGCTCAACTTCTGGTACGCCGGCTGCCCGCCGTGCCGGGCCGAGGCGAAGTACCTCAACCAGGTGCACGACCAGTACGCCGACGACGACGTGGTCTTCGTGGGCGTCAACGTGCGTGACGAGGAGGGCACGGCGGCGGCGTTCGAGCGCACCTTCGGCGTCGACTACCCGACCGTCCTCGACGCCCGCGACGGCACCGTGCAGCTCGCGTTGTCCGGGCAGATCGCTCCGAACGCCGTGCCCGCCACGATCGTCCTCGACAAGCAGGGCCGCGTCGCCGCCCGCGTCCTCGGCGCGATCGACGGCAAGAGCATCCTGCAGACCCTGGTCAGCGACGAGCTCGACGGCAAGGCGTCCTGACCCGTGCCCGGCAACCCCTTCGCGGACGCGATCCTGAGCGGCCAGATGCTGGTCGCGTTGCCCGTGGCAGCACTGGCCGGGCTCGTGTCGTTCCTCTCCCCGTGCGTGCTCCCGCTCGTACCGGGCTACCTCGGGTACGTCGGCGGGATCGCCGAGGGTGGGCAGCGCCGCGGTCGGGTCGTGCTCGGCGTCGTGCTCTTCGTGCTCGGCTTCACCGCGGTGTTCGTCGCATACACGACGGTCTTCGGTGCGCTCGGCTTCTGGCTCGTCCGGTGGCGTGACCTCATCACGCAGGTCCTCGGTGTCGTCGTGATCGCGATGGGCCTGGTGTTCATCGGACGCTTCACCTTCCTGCAGCGCTCGATCAAGCCGTCGTGGACCCCCGCGACGGGCCTGGTCGGGGCGCCGCTGCTCGGCATCGTGTTCGGCCTCGGCTGGACCCCGTGCCTCGGGCCGACGCTCGCAGCGATCAACCTGCTCAGCGTGCAGTCCGGCAGCGCGTGGCAGGGCATGTGGCTCGGCGTCGCGTACTGCCTCGGGCTCGGCATCCCGTTCGTCCTCGTCGCGCTCGGCGCCGGGTGGGCGACCGGCGCGATCCGCATCGTGAAGCGTCACATGCGCACCGTCAACATCATCGGAGGAGCGATCCTGATCGTCATCGGTCTGCTCATGGTCACCGGCATCTGGTCGGCCGTCATGTCGAGCCTCGGGGCGGTGATCCAGAGCTTTGTCCCCGCGGTCTGAGCGCGACACCACCCCCGAGCAGTCGGGTAGCGGACCGGGGTCCGCGGACGACGTGTCCGCGGGCGCCGACCCGATGCGGCCGTCCGACCACGTCGACAGTGCCGCACCGGCCCCCGGAGCGGACGACGGCCCGACGCAGCCGAAGCTCGGGTTCGTCGGCTACGTCCGCTTCTTCTGGCGGCAGCTGACGAGCATGCGCACGGCGCTCTTCCTGCTCATGCTCCTGGCGCTCGCGGCGATCCCGGGATCCCTCGTGCCGCAGCGCACCGCCGACCCGAACGGCGTCGTGCAGTACAAGGCGGACCACCCGCAGCTCTTCCCCGTGCTCGACACACTGCAGGTCTTCGACACCTACACCTCGGTGTGGTTCTCGGCGATCTACCTGCTGCTGTTCGTCTCGCTCATCGGGTGCATCGTCCCGCGCACGAAGCACCACTGGCAGGCGCTCCGGACGCGACCGCCGAGGACGCCGGTGCGTCTCGGCCGACTCGCCGGCTACCGGTCCGTACCGGTCGAGGCGGACGCGACCACGAGCCTCCCGTCCGTCGACGACGCCGTGACCCGCGCGGCGGCACTGCTCAAGCGGTCCGGCTACCGGGTCGAGCGGTTCGGCGACTCCGTGAGCGCGGAGCGCGGGTACCTGCGCGAGACCGGCAACCTCGTCTTCCACGCGGCGCTCGTCGGCGTGCTCGTGGCGGTCGGCCTCGGCGGTGGCTTCAGCTACACCGGGCAGCGACTCCTGGTCGAGGGGCAGACGTTCTCGAACGTCCTCGGCTCCTACGACTCGTTCAACCCCGGCCGCTGGTTCCGGCAGACCGACCTGCAGGGCTACAACCTGACGCTCGACAAGTTCACCACGACGTACGAGGAGAAGAACCTCGACGCCCTCGGCCAGGCACTGGACTACTCGGCGACGGTGACGAGCCGCGAGAAGGGCCAGGAGCCGAAGACCGGTCGCATCGGCGTGAACGACCCGCTGTCGGTCGGTGGCACGAACGTCTACCTGCTCGGCAACGGCTACGCGATGCAGGTCACGATCCGCGACGGCAAGGGGAACGTGGCGTTCCAGGACGTCGTGCCGTTCCTGCCCGAGGACGCGAACTACACGTCCACCGGCGTCATCAAGGTGCCCGACGCCTCGCCGTCGCAGCTCGGGCTCGTCGGGTTCTTCTACCCGACGGCGTCGAAGCTGTCGACCGGCGCGTTCGCCAGTGCCTACCCGGACGCGCAGAACCCGCTCCTGACCCTGCAGGTGTACCGCGGCGACCTCGGTCTCGACAGCGGCGTCCCGCAGAGCGTGTACTCGCTCGACACCAGCGGTCTCGAGCAGATCGCCGGGCGGCAGTCGACGACCCCGAGCATCGAGCTGAAGCCCGGTCAGACGAAGACCCTGCCGGACGGTACCGGCTCGATCACCTTCGACGGCGTGAAGCGCTACGTCTCGCTCGACGTGCACCACGACCCCTCGCAGGCGTTCGTCGCCGGGTTCGCGGTGCTCGCGGTGCTCGGCCTGCTCACCTCGCTGTTCGTGCCCCGCCGCCGCGTGTGGGTGAAGGCGGTCCCGCGCCGGGGAGCCGAGCACGGCGAGTACGACCTCGAGTACGCCGGTCTGGCGCGCGGCGAGGACCCCAACCTCGAGCGCGCCGTCGACGACATCGCCAAGAGGCACCTGTCGGACCTCGGAGTTAGGATCCCTGCGTGAACCCGGACATGACGACCAACCTCGCGACCTACTCGGTCGTCCTGACGTACTCCGCGATGGCGGTCTACGTCATCGCGTTCATCTCGTTCGCGCTCGACATGGCGAAGCGGTCGGGTCAGGTGGCGTCCGCCTCGGCTGCTGCGCCGGCAGCGCCCGCCGCGCGCACCGTCGCGACGGTGCAGGGCGGGACGGTCGTGCTCGAGAAGGTCGAGGCCGACCGGGGTCGCCCCGGCGGCGGCGGGACGAAGTTCGAGCGGGTCGGCATGGCGATGACGATCCTCGCGCTCGTGCTGCACGTCGGTGCCACGGTCCTGCGCGGCATCGCGGCCGACCGTGTCCCGTGGGGCAACATGTTCGAGTTCTCGCTCACGGGCACGGCGCTCATCACGCTGATCTTCCTGCTCGTGCAGCTCTGGCAGAACCTGAAGTTCCTCGGTGTGTTCATCACCGGTCTGACGATCATCCTGCTCGGCATCGCGACCGTGAACTACTGGGTGCCCGTCGTGCCGCTCCAGCCCGCGCTGCAGTCGTACTGGTTGGTCATCCACGTCTTCGTCGCGATCGCCGGGACGGGCTTCTTCGCCCTCGGCGCCGGGCTCGCCGTGGCGCAGCTCGTGCAGACGTACCGCCAGGGTCGTCCCGCGTCGAAGCAGCTCCGCTTCATGGAGACGCTCCCCGACGCCGAACGGCTCGAGGTCCTGACCTACCGCGTGCTGCTCGTCGGCTTCGTGCTGTGGACCTTCACGCTCATCGCGGGTGCGGTCTGGGCCGAGCGCGCCTGGGGCCGGTACTGGGGGTGGGACACCAAGGAGGTCTGGACCTTCATCATCTGGGTGGTCTACGCCGGGTACATCCACGCGCGTGCGACCCGCGGGTGGCGCGGTGCGCGGTCGTCGTGGCTGGCGCTCATCGGGTTCGCCGCGGTGATGTTCAACTTCTCGGTCGTCAACGTCTTCTTCAAGGGCTTGCACAGCTACTCCGGCCTGTGAGGCCGACCGGGCGTCGCTGCGGCGGCGACCCCGGGACGGACGGGTGGCGCGGTGCCATCGGGCACCGCGCCTCCCGTCCGTCGTGTCCGGGCGTTCCTGCCTCGCGTGAATGCGCACGATCTGTCACGCTCGGGGTCGAGGCCGACGAGTCTCGCCCGTCCGGCGGACGTGAGCGGCACGTCCTGCGCGCTCGTCGCCGCCCGGACACCGTTCGGTCGGTTGCTCCCTCGTCGTCCCGCGGCAGCCCGGTCTACGCGGCGGCGAGCAGGGCGTGGACGCGCTCCAGCCGCGCGAGCCACCACGCCGTCCGCTCCGGCGATGCCGCGTTCCGCTCCAGCAGCTCCCGCGACACCTCCGCACGGCGGACCGGCACCCGACCGTCGACCGGCAGCAGTGGCGTGTCGGTGACGTCCGTCTCGAACATGGCCGCCGTCCCGAGCCCGGCGGCGTAGCCGGGGCTCATCGCCGCCGCCGCGAGGAACGCCCCGGTCCCGAGCCCCACGGACGTGTCGAGCGCACTCGACACGACGCACGGCAGCCCCGCCTCGGCCACGATCGCCCGTGCCGCGGTGACCCCGCCGAGGGGCTGGGCCTTCACGACGAGCACGTCCGCCGCCCCCGCACGGGCGACGGCGAGCGGGTCCGAGGCCCGGCGCACGCTCTCGTCCGCGGCCACGGGCACGTCGAGTCCCGCGATCCGGCGTCGGAGCTCGGCGAGTTCCGGCACCGACCGGCACGGCTGTTCGGCGTACTGGAGTCCGTACGGCGCGAGTCGTTCGAGGGCCTCGACGGCCTGGTCGACGGACCAGAGCCCGTTGGCGTCCACCCGGACGGCCGCTCCCGGCCCCATCACCCGACGGACCTCGGCGACGCGGGCGACGTCGTCGTCGGTGCTCGTGCCGGGCTCGGCGACCTTGACCTTCGCGGTCGTGCAGCCGGGGTAGCGGGCCAGGAGGTCGGCGACCGCGTCCGGTCCGACGGCGGGCACCGTGGCGTTGACGGGCACGGCGTCGGCGGCGGGGTCGTGCTCGGTCCACCCGAAGTCGATCGTGCTCCGGAGCCACGCGGTCGCCTCCCGGTCGTCGTACTCGACGAAGGGCGAGAACTCGGTCCACCCGGTGGGTCCGCGGAGCACCAGGGCCTCGCGGACGGTGATGCCGCGGAAGCGGACGCGCATCGGGAGTGCGACGACGTGGGCGTCGGCGGTCAGGTCGGCGAGGTCGGGGAGCACACCCCATCCTCGCGCACGGGCAGGTGCGGTGCCCGGACGCGGTGGGCGGCAGGGGCTGGTCGCGCGTCCAGCGCTCCCGCCGGTTCCTCGGAGCCGACCGCCAGGGCCGGGCACTAGCATGCACCGGTCGGCCCAGCGCCGGCGTCGCCACGAACCACCGTGGCGCGTCCGTGAGGGGACCGAGGAGAGGGAGGGCCGGTGGCGTCGGATCCGCAGCAGCGCGCAGCCGCGCAGCGTGCAGCAGCGCAGCGTGCGGCCGCGCAGCCGACCGCGGCCCAGCGCGCGGCGGCCCAACGTGCCGCAGCCCAGCGCTCGGCAGTGCAGCGCTCCGGTGCCGCGCGACCGGCGGCGCCGCAGCGCGCCGCCGCCCCCGGGACGACACGGCCGACAGCGAGCGCCGGGAGCCGGTCCGGTGACACCGGCGACTTCGAGCGGCTGATGCAGCGGAACACCGTCGACGCCCGGGCCCTCGAACGGTCCGCCCGGCGGCGTCGGAACCCGATCGTCGGCAAGATCGCCCTCGGGCTCGCCGTCGTCTCCGCCGCGGTCGACGCGAGTGCGTTCGCGGTCTTCATGGGCGGCGACACCACCTTCGCGTTCGGCATCTGCTTCGTGGTGGTCTTCCTCACCCTCATCGCTGCGGTGCTCGGCTTCATCGCCGCGGTCGGGTCGTTCGGCCGTTGGTACGGCGCGATCGGGGTCGTGCTCGCCTTCTTCGTGAACCCGGTCATCCTCATCGTGCTGCTCGTCGTCCTCGTGCCCGAGGCCCTCTCGGGCACCTAGCGCGGGACGGCACCGCACCACGGCCCGCCTCGGGCGCGGGCCGGCGCCGGGCGCCGGCGATACGGTGGGCACATGGCTGCTCCCGTCTCCGACCTGTTCGACCCCGACGTCTGGACCGCCGCACCGGTCGCTGAGCACTTCACCGACATCACGTACCACAAGCACGTCTCGCAGGGCATCGTCCGCGTCGCGTTCGACCGGCCCGAGGTCCGCAACGCCTTCCGCCCCCGCACCGTCGACGAGCTGTACCGCGCCCTCGACGACGCGCGACAGGACCCCCGCGTCGGTGTCGTCCTGCTCACGGGCAACGGCCCGAGCCCGAAGGACGGGGGCTGGGCCTTCTGCTCCGGCGGTGACCAGCGCATCCGCGGCCGCAGCGGCTACCAGTACGTCGGCGACGAGGGCGCCCCGCCGGAGGGCGTCGACCCCGCTGCCGCCCAGGCGTCGATGGGGCGGCTCCACATCCTCGAGGTCCAGCGCCTCATCCGCATGATGCCGAAGGTCGTCATCGCCGTCGTGCCCGGGTGGGCCGCCGGCGGCGGGCACTCGCTGCACGCCGTCGCGGACCTGACGATCGCGAGCGCGGAGCACGGCCGGTTCAAGCAGACCGACGCCGACGTGGGGTCCTTCGACGGCGGGTACGGCAGCGCCTACTACGCCCGCCAGATCGGCCAGAAGCTCGCGCGCGAGGTCTTCTTCCTCGCTGAGGAGTACTCGGCGCAGCGCGCGTACGAGATGGGCGCGGTGAACAGGGTGGTCCGGCACGAGGACCTCGAACGCGAGGCGATCCGGTGGGGCGAGACGATCCTCGGCAAGTCCCCGACAGCCATCCGCATGCTCAAGTACGCGTTCAACGCCGTGGACGACGGCATGGTCGGCCAGCAGGTCTTCGCGGGCGAGGCGACGCGCCTCGCCTACGCCTCCGACGAGGCGGTCGAGGGCCGGGATGCCTTCCTCGAGAAGCGCCCGCCGGAGTGGACGTCCTTCCCGTGGCACTACTGACCCCGCGGGCCCACCGGTGAACCGCGCGCTGGTCGCCGTCGGCGCGTCCGACCCGTCGGCGGTGCTGCGCGGCCTGGAGGCTGCCCTCGCCGGCGGACCCGCGCTGCTCCCCGTCGCCGAGGACGGCCCGGCGCTGCCCACGCGCCCGCCGTCGCACGTCGCCCGCCGGGTCGCCCTGGTGGTCGAGACGAGCGGTTCCACCGGGACCGGCAAGCGCGTGGCACTGTCGTCGGAGGCGCTGCTCGCGGGCGCCGCGTCCGCCGACGCGACGCTCGGCGGGCCCGGCCGGTGGCTGCTCGCGCTGCCGACGCACTACATCGCCGGGCTCAACGTGCTGACCCGATCGGTCACGGCGGGCACGACGCCCGTCGTCCTCCCGCCGGGACACTTCGACGGCCGGGCGTTCGCCGACGCGGTGGACCGGCTCGACGTCGGTCCCGAGGCGCCGCGGCGCTACACCTCGCTCGTCCCGGTGCAGCTCGCCCGCGTGCTCGACGACCCCCGCGCCACCGCCGCCGCGACCCGCTTCGACGCCGTGCTCGTCGGGGGCCAGGCCACGCCCGCACCGCTCCGGCAGCGCGCCCTCGACGCCGGTGTCCGGGTCGTCACGACGTACGGCGCGAGCGAGACGAGCGGTGGCTGCGTGTACGACGGCACGCCGTTCGGGACGGTCCGCGCGGAACTCGTCGACGGCGCCCTCGAACTGGCCGGCCCGATGCTCGCCGAGGGGTACCTCGAGGACCCCGAGCGCACGGCCCGGACCTTCGTCGAGCGCGACGGCCACCGCTGGTACCGGACCGGCGACGCTGCGACCACCGACGACGACGGACGGCTGCGGGTGCTCGGGCGGCTCGACGACGTCATCGTGTCCGGTGGCGAGAAGGTCCCGCTCGGGGCGGTGGAACGGCGCGTGCGCGAGCTCGCGGGCCAGGACGCCGCGGTCGTCACGCGGCGCACGTCCGGGGAGTGGGGCGAGGTGCCCGTCGTCGTCACGGAACGTCCGCTCGACCTCGACGAGGTCCGCGCCCACGTCGCGGAGACCCTGGGCCGTGCGGCCCGTCCCGCGGAGGTCCTGGTCGTCGACGCGGTGCCGATGCTCGCGTCCGGCAAGCCCGACCGCCGGGCCGTCCGGGCACTCGCGGACCGCGGGGGCGCACCGACCCCCTAGCGGTCACGGATACGATGGTCGGCCGTGGCACGTACGAAGAACAGGACCCCGGTCAAGGGCCGCAGCGGCAACCCGGCGAAGGCCGCGGCACCGCAGCGCACGAAGCAGCGGGCGACCGCGAGCGACTGGATCGGCGGCGCCCGGCTCCGGACCCTCACGCTCGGCGTCGTGCCGGTCGTGCTCGGCACCGGCGTCGCGTTCGTCGACTCCGGTGAACCGGGCGACTTCGGGTCGTACCTCGGCCGCGACCACCACCTGGCGGTCGCCCTGCTCGCGCTCGCGGTCGCGCTGTTCCTGCAGATCGGCGTGAACTACAGCAACGACTACTCGGACGGCGTCCGGGGCACCGACGAGTTCCGCGTCGGCCCGGCCCGGCTCACCGGAGCGGGGCTGGCGAAGCCGCGCACCGTGCTCACGGTCGCGCTCACGTTCTTCGGACTGGCTGCGGTCGCCGGACTGGTGATCGTGCTGCTCACCGGCACGTGGTGGCTGCTCCTCGTCGGGGCGGCGGCGATCGTCGCGGCCTGGTACTACACGGGCGGGAAGAAGCCCTACGGCTACAACGCCCTCGGCGAGGTCTTCGTCTTCGTGTTCTTCGGGTTGGTCGCCGTGCTCGGCACCCAGTGCGTGCAGATCCAGGCGGTCACCACGAGCGGCTGGGCGGCTGCGGTCGCCGCCGGGTTCTTCGCCTGCGCCGTGCTCATGGTCAACAACATCCGCGACGTGGACGAGGACCGACAGGCCGGCAAGCGCACGCTCGCCGTCGTGGTCGGCCGACCCGTCGCACGGGTCCTGTTCGGCCTGTTCCTGATGCTGCCGTACGTGGTGCTGCTCTGGTTCGTGCTGCTGTACTTCCGCACCGGGTTCGCGTACTTCTCGCTGCTGCTGGCGCTGCCGGCACTCGCGATCGGTGTCTCGTCGCGGAAGCCGCGGGAGCTCATCACGGCGCTGCAGCTGTCGTCGTTCGCGTCGCTCGCGTACGGCGTGGTCCTCGGACTGACGCTCGTCCTCCTGCCGTAGGGCGGCGGGGGAGCGGCCCGGACTACTCCTCGTCGTGCTCGCGGAGCCTGCGGTGCCGGTCGGCGTCCGAGACCGGCTGGTCGGCGACGGGCGCGTCGGTGTCCGCGGCGTCGGTGTCGGCGGCGTCGACGAAGTCGTCCTCGAAGTCCGAGTCGGCGTCCCGCTCCGGTCGACCCCGGCGAGCGGCGATGTCCGAGGTCACCCGACCGCGGAGCCCGGGCAGCGCGATGTACGACACGAGCAGACCGATCAGCGCGGCGCCGATCGCCGCCCAGTACCACCGCAGGCCGATGACGAACAGGACCGCCAGCGCCGCGGCGAAGATGCCGAGTCGGGCAAGGGTGTAGACGAGCCACGCTTTCACCCGATGATCCTACGTGGCGTCGTTCGTGCACCGGCTGACGGGCAGCCCGGTCCCAGGCGCGCTGCCTAGAGTCGTCGCATGGTCCGTCTGTGGTTGATCATCGCCGTCGCCGCCGTGGCCTTCACGGTCTACGCGGTCATCGACTGCGCGACCATGCCGCGGCAGCGCATCCGCTCCCTGCGGCGTGGGTGGTGGATCCTCCTCGTGCTCGTCCTCCCGGTGCTCGGTGGCCTGCTGTGGTTCGTGCTCGGCCGGGCGCCCGCCACCCCGGGGCCGGCGCCCCGGTACCGTGGACCCGAAGACGACCCCGACTTCCTCGGCGGCCCGCGCGGCCCCGGGACACTCCGCACCGGAACGGACCAGGACGACGAAACCCTCCGAGACCTCGAGGACCAGTTCCGCGATGAACGACGCGACCGCGACGAACGAGACGACGACCGCCCCGCCGATCGCTGACGGGTCCGCGGGGTCCGGCAGCGCTGCCACCGACTTCGCCCTGGCACTCCTGCGGGAACTCGCCCGTGCCGGGGTGACCGACGTCGTCGTCAGCCCGGGCTCCCGGTCGCAGGCGCTCGCCCTCGCGGCGGTCGCGCTCGAGCGCGCGGGCGGCACGACGGTGCACGTCCGGCTCGACGAGCGGACCGCCGGGTTCTTCGCCCTCGGGCTCGCCGTCGAGTCCGGCCGTCCGGCCGCGGTCGTCACGACCTCGGGCACCGCCGTCGCCAACCTGCACCCGGCCGTGCTCGAGGCGCACCACTCCGGCGTGCCGATGGTCGTCCTCTCCGCCGACCGGCCGGACGAGCTGCGGGGCATCGGCAGCAACCAGACCACGGTCCAGCCGGGCATGTTCGGCCCTGCCGTGTCCTTCGTGCGCGACGTGCAGGCGCCCACCGCGGACGGCGCTGTCGACGCGGACGCCGTCCGGACGCTCGCCCGGGAGGCCGTCGCCGTCGCCGCCGGGCACACCGGGCAGCCCGGTCCCGTCCAGCTGAACGTCGCGTTCCGCGAACCGCTCTCCGCCGGGCTGCGTGCCGAGGACGTCGCCGCCGTGCCCCACGACGAGGTCGACACCGACCACGCCCGTCGTCGGGTGCACGCCGGACTGCCGGTCGTCGAACTCGCGCCGGACGACGCACCCGCGACGGTCGTCATCGCCGGACACGACGCCGGCGAGGACGCCGAACGGATCGCCTGGGAGCTCGGTGCGCCGCTGCTGGCCGAGGTGTCGAGCGGCGCGCGGTTCGGGCGCAACCTGGTCGTCGCCTACCGCGAGCTGCTGCGCGACCCCGAGCTCGGCGGAGCGGTCCGTCGAGCCGTCGTCCTCGGACACCCGACGCTCAGTCGCGAGGTCCCGGCCCTGCTGCAGCGGGCCGACGTCGAGACGATCGTGGTCCGCGGACCCGGGGCCGACCCGTTCGACCCGGCCCGTGCCTCCCGGCCGGACGCCGCGACCACCTTCGTGTCCGACGTGCGCGTGACGGGCCGCACCACCCCGGACCACCGCGCGTGGGTCGGGCGGTGGGTGACGACCAGTCGCGCGCTCCTCGGGGACGGTGACGCCGGTCCGGACCTCGACGCGAAGCGCTCGGGGGACCGCGCCGAGCGCAACCGGTACCTGCGCAACGAGGTCGCCCTGCGTCGCAGGCCCGTCGACCGCACCATGCTGGTCGACGCCGTCTGGGGCGCCACCTGGCCGCACGACCGGCTCGTCCTCGGTGCCTCGCAGCTCATCCGTGTCGCCGACGCGCACGTCCCGGGCAAGAAGGTCCAGGTGCACGCCAACCGCGGTCTCGCCGGCATCGACGGCACGGTCTCGACCGCACTCGGCATCGCGGCCGCGCTCGAACGGACGCCCGACTCCGTCGGCACCACGCGGGTGCTCGTCGGCGACCTGACCTTCCTGCACGACCTCGGGGCGTTCGTCACCGGGACCGAGGAGCCGACGCACCGCGTCCAGGTCGTCGTCGGCAACGACGGTGGCGGTGCGATCTTCCGCGGGCTGGAGGTCGCCGCGACCACCCCGGAGCAGGACATGCGCCGCATGATGACGACGCCGCAGCACGTCGACGTCGAGCGTGTCGTGACCGGTCTCGGCTGGTCCTACCGACGGGCCGGGACGTGGGGCGACCTCGAGGGTGCACTCACCGATCCGGCCCAGCGCCTGGTGGTCGAGGTGCCGCTGACCGACTGACCACGGGGGCCAGGGACCGAAGGCCAGGGGTCAGGGGTCGGGGGTCAGGCGAGCGCGTCGCGGATCGGACGGAACTTCAGGGCGGTCTCGGCGACCTCGCGCGCCGGGTCCGACCCCGCGACGATCCCCGCGCCGGCCCACGCGCGCACGGTCCCGTCGTCGTCGATCCGGGCGCTGCGCAGCGCGAGCATCCACTCGCCGTCGCCGTTCGCGCCGAGCCAGCCGACCGGCCCCGCGTAGCGACCGCGGTCGACGCCCTCGAGCTCGGCGACCAGTCGGACGGCGACGTCGGTGGGGGTGCCCGCCACGGCCGCGGTCGGGTGCAGGGCGTCGGCGACGTCGAGCGAGGTGGTGCCGACCGGCAGGATCGCGCGGACGTCGGTGGCCAGGTGCCACAGGTTCGGCAGCTGGAGCCGGAACGGCTCGGGGTCCGCGCGGACGTCGGTGGCGACGGTCCGGAGCGCCTGCAGCAGGCTGGTGATCGCGAAGCCGTGCTCCTCGACGTCCTTCGCGCTCGACGCGAGGGCCTCGGCCGCGGCCCGGTCGGACACCGGGTCGTCGCCGCGCGCGGCGCTCCCGGCGAGCACCCGCGCCGAGAGCTCCGTGCCGTCGGTCCGGGCAAGGGTCTCCGGGGTCGCTCCGACGAGTCCGTCGACGGCGAAGGTGACGCACTGCGGGTAGGCCGCCGCCAGGTCGAGCAGGACCGCCCGTCGGTCGGCACCGGCGGGCAGCGTGCCGACCAGGTCGCGCGCCAGGACGACCTTCTCGGCCTCGCCTGCGGTGATCCGACGGACGGCGTCCGCGACGGACGCGGCGTAGGCGTCCTCGTCGACCCGGCCGGGGCCGAAGGCGACCGAGACGTGCCCGCCGACGGCCGGCACCGGCACCGAGGTCCGCGAGAACGCGAGGGGCTGCGGGTCCGGTGTCGTGTCGACGGCGGTGAGCCAGGCCTTGCCGCGGCGCTTGCCGATCACCACGCGCGGCACGACGAGCACGCTCTGCTCGGCGGAGTCGTCGGCGAACGCGAAGGACCCGAACGCGACCAGCCCGGTGCCGCGCAGCTGCACGGGGTCGTCCACCGTGGCGCCCTGCACCAGGTCACGCCACACCGCCGACGCCTGCCGCATGCGGTCGGCTCCGGAGAACGTGAACCGGAGCGCTTCGCCGATCCCGACGATGCCGTCACCGCTCCGGACGAACGCCAGCGGCGCGTCCCGCAGGGTGTGGCGCAGGACGTCCCCCGGGTCGTCGAGGATCCGGGTCGAGACCGTGAGCGAGGGGGCCGCCGTGGTGGTTCGGGTCACGGACCGATCGTACGCGTGCGGCGACCCGCCGGACCCCGGCCGGGCGTCCGGGCAGCCCGGGGCCGCGACCTCTAGGATGGTGCGGTGAGCAGAGCGGACCTGAGCAAGCGGCCGGACGAGGTGGCGGCCATGTTCGACGACGTCGCCGCGAAGTACGACCTCACGAACGACATCCTCTCGGCGGGCAACGCCCCGCTGTGGCGCGTCGCGACGGTCCGTGCGGTCGACCCCCAGCCGGGCGAGCGGGTGCTCGACATCGCGGCCGGGACGGGCACGAGCGCAGCGGCGTTCGCGAAGAAGGGCGCCGACGTCACGGCGCTCGACCTGTCGGCGGGCATGATCGCGGTCGGGCGCGAGCGGCACCCGGAGATCACGTTCGTCGAGGGTGACGCAGAGCACCTGCCGTTCGACGACGACTCGTTCGACGCGGTGACGATCTCCTTCGGCCTGCGCAACGTCAACGACCCGATGCAGGCGATCACCGAGATGCTCCGGGTGCTCAAGCCCGGGGGCCGACTGGTCATCTGCGAGTTCTCCACGCCGCCCGTGGCGCTCCTGCGCTTCGGCTACGGCGCGTACCTCAAGCGCGTGCTCCCGGGCATCGCGCGGCTGTCGAGCAGCAACCCGGCGGCCTACCGCTACCTGGCCGAGTCGATCGAGGCGTGGCCCGACCAGCAGGTCCTCAGCCAGTGGCTGCGCGGCGTCGGCTTCACGATGGTCGCCCACCGCAACCTGACCGCGGGCATCGTGGCGCTGCACCGCGGCCGCAAGCCCGTCGCGGGCACGGTCCGCGAGTCCGTCGCCCGCCGGGCGAAGGCCCGTCGCGAGCACCAGCACACCGGCGAGCAGCCGAGCGTCGAACCCGGCGACGCCTGACCGGTCACCCGACCCCGAACACGGAGCAGCACTTGAACCCGAGCGTCCCGGTCGCACGCCGCGCACCGAGCCTCCGCGCCTCGCTGGGCATCGGCGAGCGGTTGTTCGCGACCCCGTCCGAGCGCCGCTTCATCAGCGCGGTCGACGACGGGCTCGAGCTCGTCGAGCAGGGCCTCGAGGAGGCCATGCGCTCGACCGACACCCTGGCGGACACCACGAGCCGCTACCTGCTCTCGGCGGGCGGCAAGCGCATCCGGCCGACGCTGACGCTGCTCATCGCGCAGCTGGGCAACGGGGTGACCGACGCGGTGGTCAAGGCCGCGGTGAGCATCGAGACCACCCACCTGGCGTCGCTGTACCACGACGACGTCATGGACGAGGCCCCGGTCCGCCGGGGGGTCCCGGCGGCGCACGTGACCTACGGCAACAACGTCGCGATCCTGACCGGCGACCTGCTCTTCGCACGTGCCAGCCTGATCACCGCCGACCTCGGGACCGAGGGCATCCGGATGCAGGCGGAGACCTTCCAGCGCCTCTGCATGGGGCAGCTGCACGAGACGACGGGCCCGCAGCCCGGGGACGACCCGGTCGAGCACTACATCCAGGTGCTCAGCGACAAGACGGGCTCGCTGATCGCCACGGCGGCCCGCGCCGGCGTGATGTTCTCCGGAGCCGACCGCGCCTACCTGCACGCCGTCGGGACCTTCGGCGAGAAGGTCGGCGTCGCCTTCCAGCTCGTCGACGACGTCATCGACCTCGCCCCGGCGAAGGACCGCACCGGCAAGATCGCCGGCAACGACCTGCGCGCCGGCGTGGACACCCTGCCGCTGCTGCAGCTGCGTCGCCTGGCCGCCGCCGACGACGGCGCGGCCGACCTGCTCGCCCGGATCGAGCACGACGTGAAGGACGCCCCCGACGACGCCGTGGACTCCGCGCCGTACCGGTCGGCCGTCGCCGCGCTGCGCGAGCACGAAGCCACCACCGCCACCCGCGCCGTCGCCGTCCGTTGGGCGGAGGAGGCGGTCGAGGCCCTGGAACCGCTGCCCGACGGCACCGTGAAGCGCGCGCTGACCCGCTTCGCCGAGTCCGTCGTCGAACGCAGCCGCTGACACGAGGGCCCACCGAGGCCCATCGGGAGCACCCGCCCGAACGAACTGGAGACATCAGTGCCCACCCTGCGAATCGCCATCGTCGGCGCCGGTCCCGCCGGCATCTACGCCGCGGACATCCTGCTGCGCGAGGCGCACGGCACCGACGTGTCGATCGACCTCTTCGAGCAGCTCCCCGCGCCCTACGGCCTGGTCCGCTACGGCGTCGCACCGGACCACCCGCGCATCAAGGGCATCGTCAACGCCCTGCGGGACGTCCTCGACCGCGGAGTCGTCCGACTCTTCGGCAACGTGCGCTTCGGGGAGGACATCACCCTCGACGACCTCAAGCAGCACTACAACGCCGTGCTGTTCTCGACCGGCGCGATCAAGGACGCCGAGCTCGACGTCCCCGGGGTCGACCTCGACGGCTCCCACGGTGCCGCGGACTTCGTCAGCTGGTTCGACGGGCACCCGGACGTGCCGCGCACGTGGCCGCTCACGGCGTCGAGCGTCGCGGTGATCGGCAACGGCAACGTCGCGCTCGACGTGTCCCGCATCCTCGCGAAGCACGCCGACGACCTGCTGCCCACCGAGATCCCGGCGAACGTGTACGAGGGGCTGCAGGCGAGCCCGGTCACCGACGTGCACGTGTTCGGACGACGCGGTCCGGCGCAGGTGAAGTTCACGCCGCTGGAGCTCCGCGAGCTCGGTGAGCTCCGCGACGTCGACATGGTCGTGTACGACGAGGACTTCGACCACGACGAGGCATCGCTCACCGCGATCCAGACCAACAAGCAGGTCATGGTGATGAACCGTGTCCTGGAGCAGTGGCGCACGCGTGAGGTCGGGCAGGCCAGTCGCCGGCTCCACCTGCACTTCTGGGCGAAGCCCGTCGAGATCGTCGGCGAGGACGGCCACGTCACGGCACTGCGGTACGAGCGCACCCGGCCGAACGGCGAGGGCGGCGTCGAGGGCACCGGCGAGGTCCGCGAGCTCCCCGTGCAGGCCGTGTACCGAGCGGTGGGCTACTTCGGCTCCCCGCTGCCCGGTGTGCCCTTCGACGAGAAGACCGGCGTCATCCCGAACCGCGAGGGCCAGGTGCTCGACGAGGACGGCTCGCCGCTCCCGGGCGTCTACGCGACCGGGTGGATCAAGCGAGGCCCGGTCGGCCTGATCGGGCACACCAAGTCCGACGCGATGGAGACCGTCCAGCACATCGTCAACGACCAGGCCTCGTGGTGGACGCCGGCCGACCCGTCGCCCGAGGCGGTCCCGGCACTGCTCCGCGAGCGCGGCGTGGACTACACCGACCTCGACGGCTGGCACGCCCTCGACGAGCACGAGCAGGCCCTGGGCGCCGCGGAGGGTCGCGAGCGCATCAAGGTCGTCCCGCGCGACGAGATGGTCGACGTCTCGCTCCGACGCACGCCCTCGCCCACGAGCTGACCGCAGCACGATGACCGCGTCACGCCCCGCACCGCCCGCCGCGATGCGGGGCGTGCTCGTCGCGCCCGGTCGTCTGCAGGGCGTCGACGTGGCGCGGGCGCTCGCGCTCCTCGGCATGATGGCGGCCCACGTCGGCGGCATCGCCGAGGCCGTGGACTGGGGTGACCCCGGCACGTGGTCCGCCGTGGCGCACGGACGGCCCTCCACCCTGTTCGCGGTGCTCGCGGGCGTCTCGATCGGTCTGACGAGCGGACGGACGGATCCGCCAGGACCACCGGCCATCGGGCGGATCCGGGCACGGCTGGCGATCCGGGCCGTGGCGGTGGTCGCGGTCGGGCTCCTGCTCATGGCGCTCGGCACACCCGTCTACGTCATCCTGCCCACGTACGGCGCGCTCTTCCTGCTGGTGCTGCCGGCGCTCCGGTGGCGACCGGGCTGGTTGCTCGTCGCCGCGGCGGTGTGCGCGCTGCTGTCGCCCGTGGTCGCGCTCGCGTCGGCACCGTTCTACGCCGGCGCCGGCATGTGGGAGGTGCAACTCGGGCTCGTCTACCCGGTGGTCACCTTCCTGGCGTACGTCCTGGTCGGTCTCGCGGTCGCCAGGGTCGGACTGGAGGCGCGGCGTGCGCAGGTCGCGCTCCTCGCGTCCGGGCTGCTGGTCGCCGTCGCGGCCTACGTGGTCGGCAACGTCCTGGCGCCGGTCCCGGTCGACGCCGGGGTCGAGGCGTTCCCCGGGGTCCCGTGGGCGCCGGACGGCAGCGGGGGAGCCGTGGCGCTCGCGCAGCTGCTGCTGTCCCCGCGCGACCACTCGTCGTCGGTCGTCGACGTCGTCGGGACCGCCGGGGTCGCGGTGGCGGTGCTCGCCCTGTGCACCCTGGTGTTCGACGGCCGCGGCCGGACGGTCTCGCGGATCGCGTTCCCGCTCGCCGCGGTGGGGTCGATGCCGCTGACGGTCTACGCCGGGCACCTCGTCGTGATCGCGCTGCTGCCGGAGTACCCGGAGTCGGGCACGGTGTGGGCGGGGTTCGCGATCGGCTCGGTGCTGTTCGCGATGCTGTGGCGCACGTTCCTCGGGAGTGGACCGCTCGAGCGCGTGGTCGCTCGCCTCACCCGTCTGGTGCCGGCAGCGCCCTGACCGGGGAGGCGGGCGGTCGCCGATCCTCCCGGCCGTGGGTCCCTACTGCAGGGCGGCGGTGAGCCGCGCGACGTTGTCGAGGACCTGGGACCGGCGCGGGCGCTCGAGCCACGCGTCCAGGGTGAGCTCGAACGACGCGTCCTTGTACGCGGCCTGCACACCGCGGAGCGCATCGACGAACCGGCTGCCGCGCACCATCACCGAGACCTCGAGGTTGAGGCTGAACGACCGCATGTCCATGTTGCTCGACCCGATGACGGAGACGTCGTCGTCGATGGTGAAGTGCTTCGCGTGCAGGATCGTCGGCGCCCGGTAGAGCCAGATCCGGACACCGGCGCGCAGGAGCTCCTCGTAGTAGGAGCGCTGTGCGTGCCACGTCATCGCGTGGTCACCCATCTCGCCGACGAAGAGCTCGACCTCGACCCCGCGCTGGGCGGTCGTGGTGATCGCGTAGAGCATCGAGTCGTCGGGGACGAAGTAGGGCGAGGTGATGGACACCTTCTCCTGTGCGGAGTACAGCAGCGCGTTGAACAGGCGCAGGTTGTTCTCACCGTCGAAGCCGGGCCCGGACGGTACGACCTGGCAGTCGAGCGCGTCGCCGCGGTCGGCGCGCTGGACGGGGTCGCTCTCGCGGAGCAGGAGCTCGTCGGTCTCGCTGTACCAGTCCGTCACGAACAGGGCGTTGAGTCCCGCGACGACGGGACCCTCGAACCGGGCGAACAGGTCCTTGTAGACCATGCCCTTCTCGAAGTGCGACTGCAGGTCGTACGACGGGTCGATGAGGTTCTGCGAGCCCGTGAAGGCCACCGAGCCGTCGATGACCATGATCTTCCGGTGGTTGCGCAGGTCGGGCCGCTGGAACTTCCCCTGCAGCGGCTGCAGCGGCAGCATGAGGTGCCACTCGATGTTCGCCCGGTCGAGGAACGCGAGCGTGTCCTTGTAGCCCGGGTACCCGCGGCTCGCCCAGTGGTCGAGCAGGAACCGCACGGTGACACCGCGTGCCTGGGCACGGGCCAGCGCCTCGAAGTACGGCCGGGTGGTGTCGTCGATCGTCGCGATGTAGAACTCGACGTGCACGAAGCGCCGAGACTGGTCGATCGCCCGCGTCATCTCCTGCACCGACTCGTACGAGTCGGGGTAGAGCTCGGCGGAGTTGCCGCCGACCAGGGGCATGGCGCCCAGCTCGCGGTTCAGCTTCGTCACGGACTCGAGCCACAGCGGCCACGGGTGGTCGCGGCGCACACGCTCGATGCCCTCGGTCTGCTCGAGGATGTACGCGTTGATCTCGGTCTGCTTCTCGCGCCGTGCCTTCGGCAGCTTCGTCGACCCGATCACCATGAAGACGATGAACCCGATGTAGGGGATCAGGAAGATCGCGAGCAGCCAGGCCGTCGCGGTCTGCGGCTTCCGGTTGTAGGGGACGTAGATGATCGAGAAGACGCGGATCGCCAGGTCCAGCAGGACCAGGAGGACGGTGACCGCGACGCCGAGCCAGTGCTCCACGGGGCGCGGCGCTAGCGGAAGTTGATGAACTGCAGCGGCACGTCGAACTCTTCACCCTTGAGGAGCTGGATCGTGTTCTGCAGGTCGTCGCGGCTCTTGGAGGAGACGCGGAGCTCGTCGCCCTGGATCTGGCTCTTCACGCTCTTCGGGGCGTTCGCGCGGAGGAACGCGCCGATCTTCTTGGCGACGTCCTGCTCGATGCCGTTCTTGAACTTCACCTCGATGCGGTACTCCTTGCCCGAGGGGTAGGGGTCTCCGGCGTCCAGGCTCTTCAGCGAGATGTTCCGCTTGATCGCCTTGGTCTGCAGCACGTCGAGGACGGCCTTGGCGCGCTCCTCGGAGTTCGCCTTGATGAGGACGTCCTCGCCGCTGAACGCGATCGAGGCGTCGGCGCCCTTGAAGTCGTACCGCTGCTCGATCTCCTTGGCGGCCTGGTTGAGGGCGTTCTCCGCCTCCATCTTGTCGACCTTGCTGACCACGTCGAAGGAACTGTCTGCCATGCGGGACAGCCTAACGGCGCGACGGGATCCCGGTTCGGTGGTCACGAGCACCCTCCGACGTCCGGTATGCTCTTCAGCGCGCCTTCGGTTGGTGACCACACCGGTCGGGTGCGCACACGGCAAGTTACCCAAGCGGCCAAAGGGATCTGACTGTAAATCAGCCGGCGTAGCCTTCGGGGGTTCGAATCCCTCACTTGCCACAGCGAACAGCCCCGTCCGATCCGGACGGGGCTGTTGCCGTTCCCGGCCTGGCGTCCTTCCGGGGCGTGATCCGGCAGGCTGGTGCCATGCCCGACAGCCTCGCTCCCGCCCAGTTCGCCGACCTCGCCGAGTCGATCGCCCGTGAGGCAGCAGCGCTCGCGGCCCGCCGACGAGCGGAGGGGGTCGAGGTCGCCGACCGGAAGTCGAGCATCGTCGACGTCGTCACGGCTGCCGACCGGGAGGTCGAGGACCTCGTCCGCACGCGGATCGCCGAGGCGCGTCCCGACGACGCCTTCCACGGCGAGGAGTCCGGCTCCGGTGCCGGGTCCACGGGGATCACCTGGGTGGTCGACCCGATCGACGGCACGGTCAACTACCTCTACGGCAGTGAGCAGTACGGGGTGAGCATCGGCGTCGTGCGGGGGAGCGCGGACCCGACGCAGTGGGAGGCGCTCGCGGGGATCGTCGTGGCGCCGGCGACCGGCACCGTGTTCCGGGCGGTGTCCGGCGAGGGCGCGACACGCGACGGCGTCCCGCTCCGCGTGTCGACCCCGTCGTCCCTCGCGGAGACGCTCGTCGCGACGGGCTTCGGCTACACCGCCGACCGTCGGCGTGAGCAGGTCGCGGTGCTGGCCGGCCTGATCGGCGAGGTGCGGGACGTCCGTCGCGCGGGAGCGGCGTCGCTCGACTGCTGCGCGGTCGGGGCCGGCACCGTCGACGCGTACTACGAGCGCGGCATCAACCCGTGGGACATGGCGGCGGGGTCGCTCGTCGCCGCCGAGGCCGGAGCGAGCGTCCGGATCTGGGAGGCCGGCGGCACGCGCTCCTTCCTGTTCGCGGCCCCCGCCGTCGCCGACCAGCTGGAGTCCCTGGTCCGTCGGCTCGAGTCCGAGGTGCTCGCCGACTGACGGCCCGGAGGCGCACTCGCCGGGCGCCGGCAGGGTCCGGTGGGGCACCGCTCGCGGACGGTGCACGGTCGTGCAGACGACTGGCGGTGCGCGACGGCCCCTGCTAGCGTGCTCCAGTCCCGTTATCTGCTCGTTACACACGAGCGCCCCGTGCCCCGATCAGGATCAGCCTCGAACACATGCCCCACGCCTCCACGACTGCGCAGACGCCCACCCGCACCGAGACCGAGCCGGTCGTGCACCTGACGCGACGCGCACGCATCGAGGCCGAGCGTCGAGCGGCTGCGACCAGCACCCCGCGCTCCGCAGCGGCTCCGCAGTCCCCGGTCGACGTGCCGTCGTTCGACGAGCTCGTCGCCCCGACGACGCCCGCAGCCCCGGTCTCACCGATCGACCTCGCGCCGGCCTCACCGGTCCGGCCGGCACCGTCCGCCGGAGCGGTCACGCCGCCCGCGCCGGTCTCGCCCGACGTCGCGCCGGCGGCGGACGCCTCGCGCGCCCCGACCCCGGTCGTCGATGCGGTCCGTCCGTCGGGAGCGCGACGTCCCGCGACCGCCCCGACGTCCGGCGGCAGGGCTCCGGAGGCCGGCCGCGGCCGTGCACGGCGCACCGCCGCGGCCGTCCGCGTCGACCGTGCGACCCGACACATCAGCAGCGCCTCGGCGTCGTCGGTGTCCACGGGCAGCACGCGCGGTGACGCCTTCCGCCGGAACGCCTCGCGGGTCACCGCCGTCGGCGCACTGCTGTTCGCCGCCGGGCTGGTCGTGTCGACGTCGCTGCCGGCGCAGGCGCTCTGGGTGCCGCCGGCGGACACCACCGCGGCTCGCGCCACCGCCACCGGCGGAGCACAGTCCCTCAGCGTGGGCAACGGTGCCGTGGAGGCCGAGACCACCCGCGACCAGTACTCGGTGACGTCCGCCACGCAGTACAAGAACGTCGACGCGTCGTCCTTCTCGAACGACCCGAACGGCTCGATCCAGTGGCCGTTCCTGACCGGGGTGCCGATCACGTCGGGCTTCGGCGGTCGTCAGGTCGAGGGCTGCTCGTTCTGCTCGACGAACCACATGGGCGTCGACTTCGCCCCGGGCGAGGGGACCCCGATCCGCTCCGTCGCCGCGGGCACGGTCATCAAGGTGCAGGCGCACGACGGCGGCTTCGGCAACGACGTGTGGGTGCAGCACGACGTCGACGGCAAGCAGTTCGTCAGCGTGTACGGCCACATGAAGGACGGCACGTTCAAGGTCGTCACCGGGCAGGAGGTCGCCGTCGGCGACGAACTCGGCGAGGTCGGGTCGACCGGCAACTCGACCGGTCCGCACCTGCACCTGGAGATCCACGTCGGTGGCGTCCCGGTGGACCCGCTGACCTGGCTCCGCGCCAACGCGAACTAGCGGAGGAGCGGCGGCACGCCCGGGCGACACGTCCGGTTCCCGACCACCGTCGCACGTCTGCTACGCTCGTCTGGTGCCGCCGAGCGGCACTCGCCCCGATAGCTCAGTGGTAGAGCACTTCCATGGTAAGGAAGGGGTCGTCAGTTCAATCCTGACTCGGGGCTCCGACCCGGAGCTGTTGTCGCTCCGGATCTCCGGCGGGGTAGCTCAGTTGGTTAGAGCACACGACTCATAATCGTGGGGTCACGGGTTCAAGTCCCGTCCTCGCTACCACAGGCCCGGCGGCCAGATCGCCGGGCTTTCGTCGTTCCCGGGGCGCGTCGTTCCCGGGCTGCGTCGGTCTCGAGGCACGTCGGCTCGGGGCGCGTCGGCTCGGGGCGTCATCGGTCTGATCCGAGGCCCGTCGTTCCGCCCGATCCTTCCCATCGCGGGCGCTGTACCGAGTGGGATCGAGCATGCCGAGGGTTCCTGGCAGACCAGGTACGCCCGTTCTCGCCAGGTACGACTGTTCTCGCCAGGTACGACTGTCCTCATCAGGCGCGCCCGTTCTCGCCGGGTGTGCCCGCCCCTGCCGCGCTGTGACGCTCCGCGGTCGCGCCTCAACGCGGGGGAGTGGTCAGCACACCCGCCGCCCGGAGGGCCCGTTCGAGCGTCGCCTCCACCTGCTGCCGGGCGCTCCGCCGACGCCCCGCGCCGATGCCGCCCCCGGACACCGCCGTGGCGTGCTGGGCGTGCCGGAGCGTGATCGTGGTCGACGTCCCCGTGACGGTCGTCGAGAGCTCGTACCGCCGGAACTCCCGCGCCGGGTGCACGAGGGCGCCGAGCAGGATCGTCAGCAGCCGGTTGCCGATCGTCGCGGTGATCGTGCCCCCGGTCGACTCGACCCGGTGCCCGGTCTGTCGGAGTGCCGCGCCGGCGACCTCCATGGCGGTGCACCGGTCGCCCGTGTGGACCGCGTACTGCGTCGTGTGCTCCATGAGTCCCTCCCCGTCCCCGGAGTCGTACCCGGCGTCCCCCCGGACACCGTGCGGCGAGCATAGCCGATGCATGCTCAGGGAGAGGGCGTGTGTCGAGCGTGCTCGGTAGACTCCCACGCGTGTCAGTGAACCCCGAGCTCGTCGGCAGGACGTTCCCGCCGGCCCAGCCCTACCTGGTCGGTCGTGAGAAGGTGCGCGAGTTCTCGCGCGCCGTGTTCGCGACGAACCCGATCCACCACGAGCCCGACGCCGCCCGCGCCGCCGGCTACACCGACGTGGTCGCCCCGCCGACCTTCGCCGTCGTCGTGCAGGAGGCGACGCTCGCCCAGCTCCTGGCCGAGCCGGACGCCGGCATCGACTTCTCCCGCGTCGTGCACGGTGAGCAGTCCTTCACCTACGACCGGCCGATCGTCGCGGGCGACGAGCTGACCGCCACGCTCACCGTCACCAGCGTGAAGACCCTCGGCGGCAACGCCATGGTGACCGCCGAGAGCACGATGCAGGACGCCTCGGGGGAGCACGTCGTCACCGCGACCTCCACCCTCGTGGTCCGAGGAGACGACGCATGACCACCGCACCCGCCACCGCGCTCGAGGTCGGCACCGTCGTCGCCGAGCGCGAGGTCCACCTCACCCGCGACGCGCTCGTCCGCTACGCCGGTGCCTCGGGCGACTTCAACCCGATCCACTACCGCGACGACGTCGCCGCCTCCGTCGGGCTCCCCGGCGTGCTCGCGCACGGCATGCTGACGATGGGGCTCGCCGTCCAGCCCGTCGCCGAGTGGCTCGGCGACCGCGGCTGGGTCCAGCGCTACGGCGTCCGATTCACCCGCCCCGTCGTCGTCGACCCCGAGCAGGGCGCGACCGTCGGCGTCGTCGCGAAGGTCGGCACCGTCGACGACCAGGGGCGTCCGCAGCGCATCGACCTCACCGTGACCGCCGCCGGGCAGACCGTGCTCGGCAAGGCGCAGGTCACGGTGGTGTTCCGCTGACCGTGTCGACGCGACTCGCCGACCTCACCACGTTCCGCGTCGGAGGTCCTGCGGCGACGCTCCTGGTCGCGGACACGACCGACGAGCTCGTCGCGCACGCGCACACCGCGTGGCAGGACGACGAGTGGCTCGTCGTCGGTGGCGGCAGCAACCTGCTCGTCGCCGACGACGGCTTCGCCGGCACCGTCGTGCTCGTCCGGACGCGCGGTGTCGACGCCGAGCCCGACGAGGACGGCGTCACCGTCCGCGTCGCGGCCGGTGAACCGTGGGACCGGTTCGTCGCGACGACCGTCGAGAACGGTTGGACCGGCCTGGAGGCCCTCAGCGGCATCCCGGGCACGGTCGGTGCCGCCCCCGTGCAGAACATCGGCGCCTACGGGGTCGAGCTCTCCGACGTGCTCTCCCGCATCGAGTTCCTCGACGCGTCGACGGGGGAACGCGCGTGGGTGGACGCGGCCGAGCTGGCGCTCGGCTACCGCACCTCGACGCTCAAGCACGGGCGACGAGGCGTGGTGCTGACGGTCGAGTTCCGCCTCGGCGCCACCGTGGACGAAGGCGTGCCCGTCCGCTACGCCCAGCTGGCCGGCTCGCTCGGCGTCGAGCTCGGCACCCCGGTCGACCCGATGACCATCCGGACGACGGTGCTGCGCCTGCGGTCGTCCAAGGGGATGGTGCTCGACGACGCCGACCCGGACACGTGGAGCGCCGGCTCGTTCTTCACGAACCCGATCGTGTCGGCCGGGTTCGCCGAGACGCTGCCGCCGGAGGCCCCTCGTTGGCCGGCCGGCGACGACGTGAAGCTCAGCGCCGCGTGGCTCATCGAGCACGCGGGGGTGCACCGCGGGTACACGGTCCCCGGGTCGCACGCCGCGATCTCGTCGAAGCACACCCTGGCGCTGACCAACCGTGGGGGTGCCACCGCAGCCCAGGTCGCCGAGCTCGCGCGGTACGTCCAGGTGACCGTCCTGAACCGCTTCGGCGTCTCGCTGGTCCCGGAGCCGGTCGTGGTGGGGGACCTGCTCGGCGCGAGCTGACCACCGGACGGTCGCCGCGCCTCCCGGCCGTCGCAGTCTCGCGAGACGCAACGTGGGCGGCTCCGCGCAGCGGTCAAGCGCTGCGCGGAACCGCCCACGTTGCGTGCTGCGGAGGGGGCTA
Source organism: Curtobacterium sp. NPDC088465 (assembly GCF_044753165.1). NCBI lineage: Bacteria > Bacillati > Actinomycetota > Actinomycetes > Micrococcales > Microbacteriaceae > Curtobacterium > Curtobacterium sp. NPDC088465. Next base: position 406,743 of record NZ_JBIVMR010000003.1, read on the forward strand.
CGCGGAGAAGAACGCCGCCAGCCGCCGGACGCCCTCGGCGATGTCGTCGTCGCCGAGCGCGTAGGACATCCGGATGTAGCCGGAGGGACCGAAGGCCTCGCCCGGGACGACCGCGACCTCGGCGTGCTCGAGGATCAGGTCCGCGAGCTCGAGCGTGGTCGTCGGGGTCGACCCCGCCCACTCGCGGCCGAGGAGCGCCGTGACGTCGGGGTAGACGTAGAAGGCGCCCTTCGGGGTCGGGGTGACGAAGCCCGGGATCGCGTTGAGCCCCTCGACGATGGCGCGACGGCGGCGGTCGAACGCCTCGCGCATCGCCGCGACGGGCTCCTGCGGGCCGGTGAGGGCTGCGATCGCGGCACGCTGCGACACGTTCGCCACGTTCGACGACAGGTGCGACTGCAGGTTGGACGCGGCCTTCACGGCGTCGGCCGGGCCGATGGACCACCCGACGCGCCACCCGGTCATGGCGTACGTCTTCGCGACGCCGTTGACGAGGATCGTGGTGTCGGCGAGGGCCGGCACCGCGTCGAGGATGCCCGTGAAGGCGACGTCGTCGTAGACCAGGTCCTGGTAGATCTCGTCGCTGACCACCCAGATGCCGTGCTCGAGCGCCCACTCGCCGATGGCCTTCGTCTGCTCGGCCGAGTACACCGAGCCGGTGGGGTTCGACGGCGAGCAGAACAGCAGCGCCTTGGTACTCGGCGTGCGCGCTGCCTCGAGCTGCTCGACCGTGACGAGGTAGTCCTGGTCGCTGCCCGCGAAGACCTCGACCGGGACGCCGCCGGCCAGGCGGATCGCCTCGGGGTAGGTGGTCCAGTAGGGAGCGGGCAGCAGGACCTCGTCGCCCTCGTCCACGATGGTCTGGAAGGCCTGGTAGACGGCCTGCTTCCCGCCGTTGGTGACGATGACCTGCGACGGGTCGACGGTGACGCCGGACTCGCGAGCGGTCTTCTCGGCGATCGCCCGCTTGAGCTCGGGCAGGCCCGTCGCCGGCGTGTAGCGGTGGTTCGCGGGGTCCTGGACGGCCAGGACGGCGGCGTCGACCACGTGCTGCGGCGTCGCGAAGTCCGGCTCGCCCGCCGCGAACGAGATCACCGGACGACCGGCGGCCTTGAGCGCCTTGGCCTTCGCATCGACCTTGAGCGTCGCGGACTCGGCGATCGCGGCGATGCGCGACGCGATGCGCGGACGGTCGGAGGTCGCGGCGACGGAGTCCGTCGCGGTCTCGGGGGCGGTGGACTCGGGGCCGGGGGCTGCGGTGCTCACGGCCGCCAGCCTACCGGCGCGGCACGCCGGGGGGAGCGGCCGAGTGGACAGCGTGTGACGGACTCCCGTACACTCGACCACCGGCGCACGGAACGGTGACGGGACGTGCCCCAGGGGGTTCCGACCCCTACAGGGCGGTGGCTCAATTGGTAGAGCAGCGGTCTCCAAAACCGCAGGTTGCAGGTTCGAGTCCTGTCCGCCCTGCAAGTCTGGAAGGTGTGAAGGTGGCGAGCAAGGACATGGAGACGACGGCGGACGACGTCGTCGCGAAGGCCAAGGCCGACCGTGCTCAGCGTGGTGGCCCGATCGCTGCCGTCGTCCTCTTCATCCGCCAGGTCATCGGCGAACTCCGCAAGGTCGTCACGCCGACCCGCAAGGAGCTCTTCAGCTACACCGGCGTCGTGCTCGTCTTCGTCGTCGTGATGATGATCCTGGTGTCGATCCTCGACTTCGTCTTCGGTCTCGGCGTCGGTTACGTCTTCGGCAACGGTCCCACGGCCTGACCCGTCGTCGACCGGCCTGACGGCTGGTCTGCTGCGTCCGTTCACCTGGCCGGACCCCGACAGGAGTACGGTCGCCCGAGACGGCGACGGACGCGAACCGCTCCGGCCACTCACCCGATCCGCACCACCGAACGGAAAGAACCGCAGTGTCTGACTACTCCCGCGACGACATCGACCTCGCCACGGCTGCCGAGCAGTCCTCCGAGGTCGAGGAGAACCAGGAAGGCGACGTCGAGACCGCCGAGGGCCGTTCGGTCGAGTCCGCCGAGGAGCGTGCGATCTCCGTCGAGGACGAGGACGCCGAGTCCCTCGGGACGAGCGACGAGCCGGACGACGGCACGGTGGACACCTCCATCGACGAGGCGCTCACGGCGCTGGCCGAGTCCCGCGACCCCGAGGCCGACGCCGTCGTCGACGACGCGCTCGACATCGACTCCGCCGACGAGGCCGAGGCCGCCGTCGAGGCGGTCGAGGACGAGGAGGAGACCGAGCTCGAGGACGCCTCCGCAGCCGAGGCGAACGAGACGCTCGCCGCGGACGAGGCCCTCGACGCCGACGAGGTCGACGACGAGCCCGCCGAGGTCGACCCGTACGACGCCTTCAAGGCCGAACTGCGGATGAAGCCGGGCAAGTGGTACGTCATCCACTCCTACGCGGGCTTCGAGCGCCGCGTGAAGTCGAACATCGAGAACCGCATGATCTCGATGTCGATGGAGGACTCGATCTACCAGGTCGAGGTCCCGATGGAGGACGTCGTCGAGATCAAGAACGGGCAGCGCAAGCTGGTCACCCGCGTCCGGATCCCCTCGTACGTGCTCGTCCGCATGGACCTCAACGAGGACTCGTGGTCGGTCGTCCGCCACACCCCCGGTGTCACCGGCTTCGTCGGCAACGCCCACAACCCGACGCCGCTCCGCTTCGACGAGGCGTTCGGCATGCTGAAGTCGCTCGTGCAGGTCGCCGAGGCCGCACCGACCAAGGGTGGCGCGAAGTCCGGCGGTGCCGCACAGGCGCAGCCGCAGGCCGAGGTCGACTTCGAGATCGGCGAGACGATCACCATCAAGGAAGGCTCGTTCGCGGGCCTGCCGGGTTCGATCTCCGAGATCAAGCCGGAGAGCGGCAAGCTCACCGTCCTCGTCTCGCTGTTCGAGCGCGAGACCCCGGTCGAGCTCAGCTTCGACCAGGTCACCAAGCTGTAGTAAGCTACTGAGGTTTGGCCCCGCGTGCTGTGGCATGCGGGGCTTCACCGCGGTCCGGATCCGCCGGGCCAGCGGGAGAGTGCACGGATCCCCGTGCGTTCGATTCCAGGAGGAAGCACAACATGGCACCGAAGAAGAAGGTCACGGGCCTCATCAAGCTGCAGATCAACGCGGGCGCCGCCAACCCGGCCCCGCCGATCGGTCCTGCGCTCGGTCAGCACGGCGTGAACATCATGGAGTTCTGCAAGGCGTACAACGCCGCGACCGAGTCGCAGCGCGGGAACGTCGTGCCGGTCGAGATCACCGTCTACGAGGACCGTTCGTTCACGTTCGTCCTCAAGACCCCGCCGGCCGCAGAGCTGATCAAGAAGGCCGCGGGTGTGCAGAAGGGGTCCTCGACCCCGCACACGGTCAAGGTCGCGAAGATCTCGATGGACCAGGTCCGTCAGATCGCCGAGACCAAGCAGGCCGACCTGAACGCCAACGACATCGAGCAGGCCGCGAAGATCATCGCCGGCACCGCTCGTTCGATGGGCATCACGGTCGAGGCGTAAGCCTCAGCGCCCCACACACCCCGACCCCTTTCCGTGGGAGAGCCTCGCCGGCTCGTCAACCACGTAGCTCCTGAGGAGAACACCATGGCGAAGAAGTCCAAGGCCTACCAGGCCGCGGCCGCGAAGATCGAGGCCGACAAGTTCTACACCCCGACCGAGGCAGTCGCCCTCGCGAAGGAGACCGGCTCGGCGAAGACCGACTCCACGGTCGAGGTCGCGCTGAAGCTCGGCGTCGACCCGCGCAAGGCCGACCAGATGGTCCGCGGCACGGTCATCCTGCCGCACGGCACGGGCAAGACCGCCCGCGTCATCGTCTTCGCCGTGGGCGCTGCGGCCGAGGCCGCCATCGCCGCCGGTGCCGACGAGGTCGGTGGCGACGAGCTCATCGCGAAGGTGGCCGAGGGCTACACCGCGTTCGACTCCGCCGTCGCGACGCCGGAGCTCATGGGCAAGGTCGGTCGTCTCGGCAAGGTGCTCGGCCCGCGTGGCCTCATGCCCAACCCGAAGACCGGCACCGTGACCCCGAACGTGGCGCAGGCCGTCAACGACATCAAGGGCGGCAAGATCGAGTTCCGCGTCGACAAGCACGCCAACGTGCACTTCGTCGTCGGCAAGGCCTCGTTCACGCCGGAGCAGCTCGACGAGAACATCTCGGCCGCGCTCGAGGAGATCGTCCGCCTCAAGCCGTCCGCGTCGAAGGGCCGCTACATCATGAAGGGCGCCGTCTCGACGACGTTCGGACCGGGCATCCCGCTCGACGTCAACGCCATCTGATCGACTGATCAGCTCAGGAGGACCCGCACCGATCGGTGCGGGTCCTCCTGCGTTCCCGGGGGTCCGACCGGATACCGTGGCCTCGTGCGGACCCTCGTGAACTCCCTCCGGCTCGTCGCCGTGATCGCGGTCGTCGCCGCGGTCCTCGCGCAGTGGCTCGTGACCTCCCGGACGCCGGACTACCTGTTCTGGAACTTCTTCGGCTACTTCACGATCCAGTCGAACCTCATCGTCGCGGTGGCTTTCGCGCTGACCCTCGTGGCAGCAGCGCGACGGCAGCGCAGCAACCTGCTGCTCACCGGGTTCCGGGGTGCGGCGACGGTGTACATCGCCACGACGGGCGTCGTCTACAACACGCTGCTCGTCGGGGCCTCGGTGTCGAACACGGTGCCGTGGTCGAACGACGTGCTGCACAAGGTGATCCCGCTGTACGCCGTGCTCGACTGGCTGGTGTTCTCCGACCGGGCGCGGCTGCTCCTCCGGCACGTCTGGTGGTTCCTGGTCTACCCGGCGGTCTGGCTCGTCGTGGTGCTCGTCCGCGGCGCGACCGACGGGTGGGTCCCGTACCCGTTCCTGGACCCTGCGCAGGGCTACGGCGTCGTGGCGCTGTACTGCCTCGGCGTCGCGGTGTTCATCGGGCTCATGGGGATCCTCGTGGTGGGGATGAGCCGGCTGCGTCTGCTGCGGGTCTAGACCCGGAACGTCCGGAGCTTGTCGAGCACGAGGTCCGCGAGCTGGACGAGCCCGCGGATCTGGTCGTCGTCGCGGTCGACCCACCGGCACTCGGGTTCGTCGGCGACGGGCACGAAGTCGTCGTGGCGCTCCCACACGAACAGGGTGCGGTCGGCCCCCAGGACGTACTGCTGCCACCAGACCTGGCGCAGGTAGTGCCGGGGGATGCTCCGCCAGCCCTTGCCCGTGGTCTTGATCTCGGCGAGCACGAGTCGGTCCGACGCGTCGTGGCCGACGCCGTCGGGGGTCGCCAGGTGCGCGCGGTTCGTGCTCGCGTGGAAGAGGTGGGCCGACGGCTCGATGCCGTGCGTGGCCGCGACCCAGGCGGCGATCACGGGCTCACGGTCCTTGCCGTGCTCGGTCCAGGCGTTGCCCGAGAACCGGGAGCCGTACCGCTTCTCGGCGACGACGGTCTCGACCGCGCGCAGCGACGCGAGCCGTGCGACGTCGGTCGCGGTGATGCCCATCGCGCGGGCGCGGAGCCACGCCACCCGGTCGGACGAGTGCGCGACGATCCGCTCGGTGTGCCCGCGGAGCGCGGTGAACGCGTCGTGGCCACCGGGCGCGGACCGCGGGCCCGCGGCAGGACGACCGACGGGAGCAGCGTCGCGTGCAGCCGACCGCACGGCGGACGTGGCCGGCGCGGCGGAGGCGGGGAGGGCCTCCAGACCGGGGTCCAGGTCGCCCCACAGGGTGGGCTGCACGATCGTCACCGGACGATTGTCACCCCGCGGGCCGACACGGCGCGAACCGACGCGCGCGGCGTCCGCCCTCAGGAGACGAGCTGACGGCCCTCGGCGGGGGCGACGAGCTCGTCGACGCCGGCGGGGGAGAGCGCGTAGTCGAGGGCGAGCACGGCTGCGCCCTGCAGTGCGGCGACGGAGCCCGCACGGGACTGCGCGATCACGAGGTGCTCGGTGGCGAGGGGCATCGAGCGGGCGTAGACGACCTCGCGGACACCGGCGAGCAGGTGCTCCCCGGCACGGGTGATGGAGCCGCCGAGCGTGATCACGGACGGGTTGACGAGCGAGACACAGGTCGCGAGGACCTCGCCGATGTCCCGGCCGGCCTGTCGGACGGCCCCGATCGCGTCGAGTTCCGAACGGTTCACCAGGTCGATGACGTCGCCGCTGGTGTGCACGTCGTGACCCTTCGCCCGCAGGGCGCGGGCGATGGCCGGGCCGGAGGCGACGGCCTCGAGGCAGCCGGTGTTGCCGCAGTGGCACGGCACGTCGCCCGCGCGGGACACGCGCACGTGACCGATGTCGCCCGCGGTGCCCTGCGCGCCCCGGCGGAGCTGCCCGTCGGAGACGATGCCCGAGCCGATGCCGGTCGCGACCTTCACGAACAACAGGTGGTCCAGGTCCGGCCAGCCGTACGCCCGTTCGCCGAGCGCGGCGATGTTCACGTCGTTGTCGACCAGCACGTGCGCGGCGACGTGGCCGCGCAACCATCCGGGGACGTCGAAGCCGTCCCAGCCCGGCATGATCGGCGGGTTCGCCGGGCGCCCGGTGGAGAACTCGACCGGGCCGGGGACGCCGATGCCGATCGCGACGACGTCGTCGCGCCGCCGACCGACCTCGTCGAGCAGTTCGTCGACGGTCTCGACCAGCCACGTGAGGGTGGGGACCGGGCCGGCGGCGATGTCGATCGCGGCCTCCCGCGTCGCCAGCGGGGCCCCGACGAGGTCGGTCACGGCGACCCGCCCGTGCGAGGCACCGAGGTCGGCGGCCACGACGAGGCGTGCGCGCGGGACGAGGGCGACCTGGGCGGGGGGACGGCCGCCGGTCGACGCGGCGGTCTCCACGGGGCCCACGAGCCCCACGTCGACGAGGGCGTCCAGGCGCACGGCGATCGTCGAGCGCGCGAGTCCCGTCAGGGCGGCGAGCTCCGCCCGGGTCCGCGGCACACCGTCGCGGAGGATCTGGAAGAGTTCGCTCGCTCCGACCGGCGGCGACGCTGCCGTCCGGGTGAAGTCGATCATGTCGGGAGTGAAGCACACATCGAACGCGCCACGCAACGAAGACTGTCGAGGACTTCGCAACTTCTGCTTGACCGCCGACAGAAGCGGCCATAGTGTGACGCTCGATCACTGACGATCCACCATCTCGACGAGGAGAACCCCTGGTGACACAACCCCTGTCGGTCCAGCTCTACACGGTGCGGGACGCCCTCTCGGCGGACCTGCCGGGCACGCTCCAGCGCATCGCGTCCATCGGCTACACGAACGTCGAGGCCTTCGGCTTCGTCGACCGCGCCGAGGAACTGCGCGACGCCCTGGCGGCCGCTGGCCTGCAGGCACCGAGCGGCCACGCCCGTCTGCTGGACGCCGGGGAGCAGGACCTCGAGCGCATCCTCCACGCCAGCGTCACGGTCGGGCTGGGGACGCTCATCGACCCGCACATCGACGAGGCCCGCTGGACGACCCGCGAGGACGTCGAGGCCGTCGCCCGCGAACTCAGCGCACTGGCTCCCCGCGCCGCCGACCACGGACTCGTGCTCGGCTACCACAACCACGCGTTCGAGTTCTCGAACCGCATCGACGGCGTGAGCGCCTACGAGGTCTTCGCCGACGCGCTGTCCGACGACGTTGTCCTCGAGCTCGACACCTACTGGGTGACGGTCGGTGGCGACGACCCGGTCGCGATCCTCGGCAAGTACGGCGACAAGGTGCAGTTCCTGCACGTCAAGGACGGCGACGGCTCGCACGACGACGAGAAGCAGGTCGCGGTGGGCAACGGCGTCATGCCGATCCGCGACATCGTCGCCGCGGCGCCGGACGCCCAGCACGTCGTCGAGCTCGACGGCCACGAGGGCGACGTGTTCCAGGCCGTCGCCGACTCGTACACGTTCCTGCAGGGGGTCCGCGCATGACCGACACGACGACCGCGGCGGGCGCGCAGCAGTCCGACGACGCCGCGCACCGCACCGGCCCGGTCGGGGTCGGCGTCATCGGGGCCGGGGTCATCTCCGACCAGTACCTGTCGAACCTCACGGTCTTCCCCGACGTCGAGGTCCGGTTCATCGCCGACATCGACGAGGCACGTGCCGCCGCCCAGGCCGAGAAGTGGGGCGTCGCCGGATCGGGATCGGTGGAGGAGCTCCTCGCCGACGACGACGTCGAGATCGTCGTGAACCTGACCATCCCGGCCGCGCACGTCGAGGTCGCCCTCCGCGCCCTCGCCGCGGGCAAGCACGTCTGGGGCGAGAAGCCCTACGCGCTCGACCGCTCCAGCGCGGCCGAGCTCCGGGACGCGGCGCGCGCCGCCGGCAGGACCGTCAGCGTCGCGCCGGACACGTTCCTCGGCGCCGGACTGCAGACCGCCCTCCGGACGATCCGCGACGGTCGGATCGGCACGCCGCTGAACGGTCTGACCCTCTTCCAGAGCCCCGGGCCCGAGTCGTGGCACCCGAGCCCCGAGTTCCTGTTCGCGGACGGCGCCGGCCCGTTGTTCGACATCGGCCCGTACTACATCACCACGCTCGTGCAGGCGTTCGGCCCCGTCGCGAAGGTCACCGCCACCGCGTCGAGGTCCCGTGCCACCCGCACGATCGGCTCGGGTCCGAAGGCCGGGACGGAGTTCCCCGTCGACGTGCCGACGAACCACTCGGCGCTGATCCAGTTCGAGGACGGCGGGAGCGCGCAGAGCGTGTTCTCGTTCGAGTCCGACCGTGGCCGCACCGGCTTCGTCGAGATCGCGGGGGAGACGGGGACCGTCGTGTTCCCGGACCCGAACGACTTCGACGGCGACACCGAGCTGTACGTGCTCGGTGCCGACGAGCCCGAGACGATCCCCGCCGTCGGGTCCACCTACTCGCGGGGGACGGGCGTGGTCGACCTGGCCCGCTCCCTCCGTGCGGGTGAGGAGAACCGGGTCCCCGGCGACCTCGCCTTCCACGTCCTCGACGTGATGGTCTCCATCGCCGAGGCGGCAGAACGTGGTGAGACGGTGCTCGTGGAGAGCACCGTCGCACCCTCCCCGACCCTCCCCGAGGGCTGGGACCCGGCGGAGTCGACCCTGTCCTGACCGGACGCGCCGGCGTCCGTCCGCGGACGACGGCACACCCGGGCAGGGCATCGGGACGACCCCGCACGCCGGTGACGGCGACGTCGACCGGCACGCACACAGCAGCACCCGACACGTACACCCCTTCGCACCATCTCAACGACGAGAAAGTAGAGAGTCATGCGCACTGCCATCCGCGCACTGGCCATCACCGCGGCCGCGGCACTCACCGTGACCGGCCTGGCGGCCTGCTCCTCCGGGTCGTCCGGTTCCTCCGGCGACTCGAAGACGCTCACGTACTGGGCGTCCAACCAGGGCACGTCCCTGCAGAACGACAAGGAGGTGCTCACCCCCGTCCTCGAGAAGTTCACCAAGGAGACCGGGATCAAGGTGGACCTCCAGGTCATCGGCTGGAACGACCTGCAGACGAAGATCACCACCGCCGTCACCTCGGGCCAGGGCCCGGACGTGGTCAACATCGGCAACACCTGGGCGACGTCGCTCCAGGCCACCGGCGCCTTCCAGGAGTTCGGTGACTCGGAGATGGAGGCGATCGGCGGTGCCGACAAGTTCGGCAAGGTCGCGCTGTCCACCGGTGGTGCTCCGGGCAAGACCGTCACGAGCGTCCCGCTCTACGGCCTCGCCTACGGCCTGTACTACAACAAGCAGATGTTCAAGGACGCCGGCCTCGAGGCACCCACCACGTGGGAGGAGCTGACCGCCGACGCGAAGAAGCTCACCACCGACGGCAAGTACGGCTTCACCATCGCCGGTGGCTCGTACACCGAGAACGCGCACTTCGCCTTCATCAACTCGGCGCAGAACGGCGGCGAGTGGTTCGACGAGGACGGCAACCCGACCTTCACCCAGAAGGCGAACGTCGACGGCATCAAGCGCTACCTCGACCTGATGCAGTCCGACAAGGCGGTCAACACCTCGAACGCGCAGTACGACAACGGCACGCAGGCGGTGTCGGACTTCGCGAACAAGAAGGCCGCGATGATGCTGACGCAGAACAACGCCAACGCCACGATCACGTCGAACGGCATGTCCGCCGACGACTTCGGCGTGGTGCCCTTCCCGGCACCCGAGGGCGCGAAGGACATCGCCTCCTTCCCCGCCGGCATCAACCTGTCGGTCTTCAAGAACACGAAGAACAAGGACGGTGCGCTGAAGTTCGTCAAGTACATGACGAGCGAGGACACCCAGACGACGCTCGACAAGCCGTACTCGGCCCTGCCGGTGCTCGCCTCGGCTGCCGACTCGGTCTCCGACGAGCAGACGAAGACGTTCCTCGACATCTACAACAACAAGGCGAAGCCGCTCCCGCTGGTGCCCGCCGAGGACCAGTTCGAGTCGACGGTCGGCAAGGCGATGAACGACATGTTCGCCAAGATCGCCACCGGCGGCACGGTGTCCGACAGCGACATCAAGACGGCCCTGCAGACCGCGCAGGACCAGGTCTCGCAGTCGGTCGGCTAGTCGGCCGGGAGGCCCGGGGTGCGTCCGCAGGACGCGCCCCGGGCCTCGCCCCTCCACACCCGGCCCCGCGCCGGGAGTGAGCGCATCGGCTCACGCACGCCGCGCCTCCCGTCCGCTGCCACGGACCCGCGCGAAGCACCGATCCCCCTCCTGCCGGAAGGCCCCCACCCATGACCACCTCGGTCCTGCCCGACTCCGAGCGCATCGACCTGACCCACACGAAGGCACCGACCCTGTCGGGGCCGCAGCCGGGTCGGAAGCCGAAGCGCCACTGGCTGCCGTACGCGCTCGTCGCGCCGGCGGTCCTCTTCGAGCTGCTCATCCACATCGTGCCGATGCTCACCGGCATCTGGATCTCGTTCGTGCAGCTCACCAAGTACTTCATCGCGAACTGGGGAGCCGCGCCCTTCGCCGGGCTGCGGAACTACTCGGTCGCCATCGACTTCGACCAGGCCATCGGCAAGGGCGTCCTCAACTCGTTCCTCATCACCTGCGGCTACACGGTCATCGTCGTCGCGCTGGCGTGGACCTTCGGCATGGCTGCGGCGGTCGCGCTGCAGAAGCCCTTCAAGGGCCGCGGGCTCTTCCGCACGCTCTTCCTCGTGCCGTACGCGCTGCCGATGTACGCCGGCATCATCACCTGGAAGTTCATGTTCCAGCGGGACTCGGGTGCCGTGAACCACGTCCTCGTCGACCAGCTCGGACTCTTCGGTGGGCAGGGACCGTTCTGGCTGATCGGCTCGAACGCGTTCGTCTCGGTCGTCGTCGTCGCGATCTGGAAGACCTGGCCGTTCGCGTTCCTCATGCTCATGGCGGGCCTGCAGTCGGTGCCGAACGACGTGTACGAGGCCGCGTCGGTGGACGGTGCGAAGCCCTTCCGCCAGTGGCGCTCCATCACGCTGCCGATGGTCCGTCCGGTCAACGTGACGCTCGTGCTCGTGATGTTCCTCTGGACGTTCAACGACTTCAACACGCCGTACGTGCTGTTCGGCTCGACCGCGCAACCGCCGGCCGCCGACCTGCTCAGCTTCCACATCTACAACGCGTCGTTCATCACCTGGAACTTCGGTTCCGGCGCCGCGATGAGCGTGCTGCTCCTCATCTTCCTGCTCATCGTCACGGGCATCTACCTGGCCGTGACCAACCGGAGGTCCGTCCGTGCGTGAAACAATGGGCGCCAAGTCCTTCAAGGTCGTCACGATCGTCCTGTTGACGTTGTTCACGGTCGTCCCGCTCTACGTGATGATCACCACGGCGATGAAGCCGCTCGGCGACGTGCAGGACAACTTCACGTGGATCCCGACCAACATCACCCTCCAGCCGTTCATCGACATGTGGTCGACGGTGCCGCTGGCGAAGTACTTCGTGAACTCGCTCGTGGTCTGCACGATCGCGACGCTGTTCTCGCTGATCATCGCCACGTTCGCCGCGTACGGTGTCTCGCGCTGGAACTTCAAGGGCAAGAGCACCTTCACCACGGCGGTGCTCTCCACCCAGATGTTCCCGGGCGTGCTGTTCCTGCTGCCGCTGTTCCTCATCTTCACGAACCTCGGCAACGCGCTCGGCATCCAGCTCGTCGGGTCGTGGCTCGGCCTGATCATCACCTACCTGACGTTCACGCTGCCGTTCTCGATCTGGATGCTGTCCGGGTACTTCGAGACGATCCCGCGGGAGCTCGACGAGGCCGCGATGGTCGACGGCTCCGGCCCGATGGGCGCGCTGTTCCGGGTCATCCTGCCCTCGGCGCGACCCGGTCTCGTCGCGGTCGGCATCTACTCGTTCATGACCGCGTGGGGCGAGGTCCTCTTCGCCTCGGTGATGACGAACGGCGACGGGCAGCTGCTCGCGAACGGTCTGCAGCAGTACTCCACGCAGACGAACGTGTACTGGAACCAGATCATGGCGGCGTCGCTCGTCGTCTCGATCCCGGTCGTGGTGGCGTTCCTCGTCGTGCAGCGTCAGTTCGTGGCCGGTCTGACCGCGGGTGCGGTGAAGTAGGCGCCCGGCTGGCCCGGCCAGGCTCGGCTGGCGGGCCCGGCCGGCCTACCCGAGACTCGGCTCGGCGGACAGTTTCGCGGGACTTCGCCCGTGGAACTGTCCGCCGGGCCGAGTCTCGTCGGTGCGTGGTCCGATGCGACAGGATGGACAGATGACGGGGACGCGAGGACGGCAGCTGCTGCCGGGGCAGAGCAGCCGGGTGCACGTGTACGACGTCGAGACCCGGACGTCGAGGCTCGTGTTCTCGTCGGACCGGGTGCTCGCCGAGGCGCCGAACGTGCGCGACGACGGCACGCTCGTGCTGAACGGGGACGGGGACCTCTGGCTCCTGACCCCGCCGGCGACGGGCAGCGACACGGTGCTCGACGAGACCGCTCTCGTCCGCGTGCCGATGCCGGGCGTCGACGAGATCAACAACGACCACGTGCTCGACCCCGGCGGCGACTCCGTGGTGGTGAGCGCCCGCGACGGCGAGCTGTACCGGGTCCCGTTGCCCGAGGGCGGGTCGGCGGTCCGCATCACCGACACCGCCGCGGTGCTGCCGGTGGTCCGGAAGTACTACCTGCACGGCATCGCGCCCGACGGTTCGACCCTCGCGGCGATCGTGGGGGAGCGCACGCCGGAGGGGGTCTGGACGACCGACGTCGCCCTCGTCGACGCAGCGTCCGGCGACACGACCTTCCTCACGCGGGACCCCCACCCGGACGACGGGTGCGCGATCACGCCGGACGGCGCCACCGTCCTGTTCAACACCGAGCGCTTCACACCGGGCACCGCGCAGCTCGCGTCGCTCCGGCTCGGGGCCCGCGACGGCGCAGCGGGCGACGGCGCTGCGGGCGACGGCGGTGCGGGCGGTCCCGTGCAGATCACCGCCGACGACCGCGTGAACTGGTTCCCGCACCTGTCCCCGGACGGCGCGCACCTGCTCTACCTGTCGTACGGCCCCGGCGTGCAGGGGCACCCCGCCGACCACCGGGTCGAGCTGCGGCTGCTGCCCGGGGTCCTGGCCCGGGGCGCGCGGATCGCCGTCGTGCCCGAGACCCTCGTCGCGCTCGACGGCGGCCAGGGGACCGTCAACGTCCCGCCGTGGTCGCCCGACTCGCGCTGGTTCGCGTACTGCGACTACCCCGTCACCTGAGCGCGTCGGGCCGCTCCGCGGGAGTGTCCGCGCAGACCCTCACCGCACGACGCAACGTCGGCGACTGCTCGCAGCGGTGTCGCCGTGCGGGCAGCCGCCGACGTTGCGTTCCGCGGAAGGGGCGGGCGGGGGCCGGAGCGGCGGGTCAGCCGGCGTCGCCGTAGGTGCGACGGAGGTGCTCCGCGTACCCACCGGGGGTCCGGCCGGCGAAGCGTCCGCTCGTGACCACCGGGAGCTCGGTCGTCGCCCGGACGTCGAGCCCGAGTGCCCGTGCCCGGTCCACCAGTCGGACGTCCTCGTGCTCGGGCACGGGGTCGAAGCCGCCCAACGCGGTGTCGGCGTCCGCCCGCACGCCGAGGTTCGCGCCGTGCACGTGCCCGAGGGTCGCCCCGGGCGGGTGCGCCGCCCGCCAGCGGTCGAGCACCGCGGGGTCGAGGTCGTCCGGGTCGGGGACGACCGCGCCGACGAGCAGGTGCGCCCCGGCGAGCAGGGCGTCCACCTGCTGCACGAGCCAGTCCGGGTGGACGCGCGAGTCGGCGTCGGTGTGCGCGAACCAGTGCCGGCCGGGCGGGGTCGCCCGGGCGAGGGTCCTCGCGTGCGCGGTGCCGAGTGCCCGCGCGCGACCCACGCCGACGCGCGACGAGGTCCTGACGTGCAGGCGACCCGTCCGCCACACGGGGTCCGCCTGCCGCGCCGTCCCGACGATGCCGGCCGTGCCGTCCGTGCAGCCGTCGAGGACGAGCGTCACGGCGGCCCGGGTCGACGGGTGCGCGTCGTGGAGTGACGTGACGGCGGTCGCCAGTGCGTCGAGGGCGGCGCGGACGGAGGTCTCCTCGTCGTGCACGGGGACGACGACGTCGATGCGGGTGGCGCTCACCGGACGAGCCCCTCGGCCCGGGCGACCGAGGTGACGGCGGGTCCCGGCAGCACACTGAGCACGAAGTCCTCCTCGACGTGCCGGACGAGTGCGGGTCGCGGCCAGCGGGCGGCCAGCCGCGCGTCCACCGTGTCGCCGTCGGTCACCGCGTCGTCGTCCGGGTGGCGCCAGTGGCAGGCGACGAGCACGCCGTCGTCGTCGAGCGTCTCGAGCACCCGGTCGACGGTGCGGTCGAGGTCGTCCGGCGACAGGTAGTAGCCGACCTCCGAGAGCACCACCAGGTCCCACCGGCCGTCCGGCCACTCGGCGGGGAACGCGGCGGTCTCGAACCGGGCGCCCGGTGCCCGTCGCTCCGCCCGCTCGATCGCGGCGGCAGCGACGTCCGTGCCGAGGACCGCGTCCGCGCGCTCGGTGAGGGCCGCGGTGAGCACGCCGGTCGCGCAGCCGAGCTCGAGCGCCGACCGGAAGCGGGGGCGGGGGAGTGCGGCCAGGGTGACGGCGCGCTTCCGTTGCTCGTACCAGGAGCCGTCGAAGTCCCACCCCTCGGGCTTCCGCGCGTAGTGCGCGTCGAAGGAGTCCCCGGAGCGCGACCGCACCGGCGCGAACAGCCACTCCTCGACCCGCAGGTGGTGCGCCGCGTGACGGTCGTCGACGATCGCCTCGTCCCCGGGTGCTGCCGACAACGGCAGCGTCTGCGACGGGTAGGCGGCCAGCGCCCGGGCCTTCCGGTCACGGACGTCCGCGTCGAGGGTGAGCGTGCGGGCCCGGTCCCACGGTGCGGTCGGAGCAGCCGGGTCGTCCCAGTGCCAGGCCCACACCGGGTACGCGAGCAGGTCGGTGCCCGGCGTCGCGTCGACCACCTGCTCCGCGACCTCGCCGGCGATCCGGTGGTCGCGGTGTCCGTCCCCGCGCCAGGGCGCGACGACGAGCGTCGGACGCGGCGCCCCGGCGAGACGGTGCTCGAGTGCGGCGCGCAGCACGTCGACGTGTTCCCGCACCGCGCCGTCGGGCACGTCGAGCTCGGTCGCGCCGGCCGTCGGGTGCAGCACGCGCAGCGCGGCCCGGAACTCGGCGGCGCGACGGGGCGCGAGCTCGGCGGGTGTCACCGTGGGGGAGTCCGGGTGCGAGCGCTCGCCGCGGGTGACGAGCAGCACGTGGACGGGGATGCCGGCGTCCGCGGCCGTCGCGATCAGGCCACCGGCGCCGAGGGTCTCGTCGTCGGGGTGCGGCGCGACGACGACCACCGAGCCGACACCGCGCAGGTCGACCGGCACCGCGGGCGCCGAGCGGAGGAACGCCGTCCACGCCGCGGGATCGGTCCCGGGTTCGCGGTGGTCGAAGCTCACCACGCGACACCGCCGCGTTCGGTGACGATGCGTCCGACCCGGGCGAGGTCGCGCTCCCCGTGGTCCTGCAGCACGTAGAGCCCGAGGTCGGCGACCCGTGCGGCGACCGCGGGGTCGCTCGTCAGCGGGGCGGGGCCGAGCGTCGCGACGACGCGCTGCGACACGGCGTCGACCGCGCGACGGACCCGCGACCGCGTGACCTGCGCCACGAGCGACCAGTCGGTGTCGTCGTCCGACCCGGCTGCGTCGATCCGGGCGGCGGCGGTCGCCAGGGCGTCCTCGGCGTCGGCGAGGTCGAGGACCGTCGCGCCGAGCGCTGCCCGGAGCAGTTCGGCGTCGGGTCGGGCCGCCGCGGCGGACCGCAGCAGCCGGGCGAGGCCGACGGCTCCGCCCCACCAGCAGGCCGCGACGCCGATGCCGCCCCAGGCGAAGCCCGGGCGGGTGAGGTACCAGCCGGGTGCGCCGACCGCGGTCGCCCGGACGCCGGTGCAGTCGACCGGGCCGCTCGGGACGTCGGGCATCCCGCGCGCGACCCAGGCATCGTCGTGCGCCGTGACACCGTCCTGTCGCAGGTCGACCGCGAACAGCTGCCGGTCGTCACCGACGTGCGCGGTGACGAGCGCGTGCGAGAGCGTCGACGCGAGCGAGCACCAGGGCTTCGTCCCGTCGAGCCGGACGGCGTCGGGACCGGCGGCGGGGTCAGGGGTCGCGGTGAGCGTCGTCCCCGGCGCCTCGGCCGCGAAGACGCCCCAGGTCGAGCCCTCCGGGGCGGCCGAACCGGCCTGGGCGAGGATGCCGAGCGCGTCGAGGTGCGGTTCGACGGTGCGGGCGAGCGCGACGTCGGCGGCGGCGACCGCGGCGAGGGCCGCGAACGCGCCGCCGGCGGATCCTGCGGACAGGGGCGGAGCGGTGTCGGCCAGCCACCGTGCGAAGGCGAGCCGGTCCTGCGGGGACGAGCCGGTCCTCCCGGCCGCCGCCTCGACGTCCGCGGTGTCGACGTCCGTCACGGACGGGGGCCAGGCCGGGGATCGCAGCATGGTGCCGACGCTACGGGCGACTCCCCGGGCGGCTGCTCGGGAAGCGTCGACGAGCCCCGGGACCGGTGGGACGATCCACAGGACGAGGAGGGCTGGGCCACAGACGGCTCATAGGAACCACACCGATCCTCGATGACGTGACGATCTCCCAGCCCGCAGCAGCCCCCCGCCTCACCCGCGCCGACGGCACGCCGTTGCGCATCCTCGTCGTGGACGACGAGGCCAGCCTCACCGACCTGCTGTCGATGGCGCTGCGCTACGAGGGCTGGGACGTCAGGAGCGCGAACGGCGGTCAGCAGGCCCTCGCCACGGCCCGTGAGTGGCAGCCCGACGCGATGGTGCTCGACGTGATGATGCCCGACCTCGACGGGTTGCAGGTGCTCGGTCGGCTCCGGCAGAACAACGACGACACCCCGGTGCTGTTCCTCACCGCGAAGGACTCCGTGGAGGACCGGGTCACCGGGTTGACCGCCGGCGGCGACGACTACGTGACCAAGCCGTTCTCCCTCGAGGAGGTCGTGGCGCGCCTCCGTGGGCTCATCCGTCGCTCGCAGATCTCGGTGTCGGAGGCCGGTGACTCCCGCATCGTCGTCGGCGACCTGGTGCTCGACGAGGAGTCGTACGAGGTGTCCCGCGCCGGTCGGTCCATCGAGCTCACGGCGACCGAGTTCGAGCTGCTCCGCTTCCTCATGCGCAACCCCCGGCGGGTGCTCTCCAAGGCGCAGATCCTGGACCGGGTGTGGTCGTACGACTTCGGCGGCAAGAGCTCCGTCGTGGAGATCTACATCTCCTACCTGCGCAAGAAGATCGACGCCGGCGAGACCCCGATGATCCACACGGTGCGCGGCGTCGGGTACGTCATCAAGCCGACCTCGTGACGCTCCGACGACGACTCGTCCTGAGCATCGTCGCGATCGTCGTCGCGCTCAGCACGGTGATCGGGGCGGGCAGCATCATCGCGCTGTTCTCGATCCAGCGGGCGGCGATCGACGAGCAGCTCTCGTTCGCGACGACGCGCGCCCAGCGGTCGGTCGAGCAGCAGGGACCGGGCGGCCCCGGGCTCGAGATCGGTCGACCGAGCGGGCAGTCGGCCGGCACGTTGACGGCCTACTTCCTGAACGGCAACGCCGTCGTCGGCAGCGTGCTCGACAACGCCGGCGACGTCGACCGGCTGGCGTCCTCCGCCGTGCGGCCGCTCGGGGACGTCACCGTCGACGGCTCGGCCCAGACCGTCGACCTGGGCACCGACCTCGGCCGCTACCGGGTCACCGCGGTGTCGCTCGGGTCCGCGGTCCTCGTCGTCGGCCTGCCGATGGCGCCCGTGTACGAGAGCGTCTGGAAGCTCTTCGGCGTGGTGCTCGTGGTCACCGCCCTCGCCCTGCTCGCAGCGACCGGGGTCGCCGCGGTCGTGGTGCGCCGCTCGCTCCGCCCGCTCGAGCGCGTGGCCGAGACCGCGTCGTCCGTCGCCCGGATGCCGCTCGAACGGAGCGACGCACTCGACGGCGTCCGCGTCCCCGACACCGACCCACGGACGGAGGTCGGCCGGGTCGGGACCGCCTTCAACCGCATGCTCGGACACATCGCGGGCGCCATGCAGGCCCGGGAGCGCTCGGAGCAGAAGGTCCGGCAGTTCGTCGCCGACGCCTCGCACGAGCTCCGCACCCCGCTCGCGTCGGTCCGCGGGTACGCCGAGCTGACCCGACGGATGGGCGCCGACCTGCCGCCGGACGTCGTGTACGCCATGAGCCGGATCGAGTCGGAGTCGGAGCGCATGACGAGCATGGTCGAGGACCTGCTCCTGCTCGCCCGCCTCGACGAGGGCCGCGAGGTCCAGTTCGCCGACGTCGACCTGACCGGTCTGGTGCTCGACGCGGTCAACGACGCCCACGCCGCGTCGCCGGACCACGTCATCGCGGTGGACGTGCCGGACGAACCGGTGGTCGTGCCCGGCGACGCCGCCCGACTCCACCAGGTGGTCGTGAACCTCGTGACGAACGCGCGGACGCACACCCCGGAGGGGACCCGCATCACGGTCGGACTCGCACCCGGCGCCGACGGCGTCGACCTGACCGTGCGCGACGACGGGCAGGGCATCGACCCGGAGTTCCTGCCGAAGCTCTTCGAACGGTTCGCCCGGGCGGACAGCTCACGGTCGCGGAGCGCCGGGTCGACGGGCCTCGGCCTGGCCATCGTCGACGCGGTCGTGCAGGCGCACGGCGGCAGCGTGGCGGTCACGAGCCGACCCGGCGACACGGTGTTCACGGTGCACCTGCCGGCCACGCGGCCGGCGGTCGCGTCCGGCACGGTGACGCCGACCGCCTGACGGTCTGGAGGAACGTGGCGGCGCCGCCCCGCGCCTCCCGTCCGGCGCTTGGTCACCGTCGGATCCTGTGGTACCTTCGTCGAAGCCAAAGACCGCCGGTCGTCTGTGCGCTCGCGCACAGACCGAAGGTCCTCACTCGTGGGGCAGCCAGCGCAGGTGTTCAGATCCACTCCTCCCGTTCGCGGGGGAGCAGCTCCGAGCCTCTGCGCCGGAGCTTTTTTCGTGTGGTGACCAGGGGCTAGCCGGCAAGAACCCCAAGGAGAACCATGGCGAACAAGGAAGCTGCGGTCGCCGAGCTCACGGAAGCATTCCAGAGCTCGAACGCCGTTCTGCTCACCGAGTACCGCGGTCTCACGGTGGCGCAGCTCAAGGAGCTCCGCAACTCGATCCGTGAGCACGCCACGTACGCCGTGGTGAAGAACACGCTGACCAAGATCGCGGCGAACAACTCCGGCATCACCTCGTTCGACGACGAGCTCGCCGGTCCGTCCGCTCTCGCCTTCGTCCACGGTGACACCGTCGCCGTCGCGAAGTCGCTGCGTGCATTCGCCAAGGCGAACCCTCAGCTCGTGGTCAAGGGCGGTTACTTCGACGGTAACCCGCTCACCGCGACCGAGGTGGACAAGCTCGCTGACCTCGAGTCCCGCGAAGTGCTGCTCGGCAAGCTCGCCGGCGCCTTCAAGGCCTCGCTGTTCGGTGCTGCGTACCTGTTCCAGGCACCCCTCTCGCAGGCCGTCCGCACCGTGGACGCCCTCCGCGAGAAGCAGGAGTCCGCGGCCTGACCAGGCACGCGTTCATCAACCACACGTACTAGCTAGTAGTAGGAGAAAATCATGGCGAAGCTTTCGCAGGACGAGCTCATCGAGGCCTTCAAGGAGCTCACGCTCATCGAGCTCTCGGACTTCGTGAAGAAGTTCGAGGAGGTCTTCGAGGTCACCGCTGCTGCCCCCGTCGCGGTCGCCGCGGCCGGTGGCGCTGCTGCCCCCGCCGAGGAGGTCGAGGAGAAGACCGAGTTCGACGTCGTGCTCAAGTCGGCCGGTGACAAGAAGATCCAGGTCATCAAGGAGGTCCGTGGCCTCACGTCGCTCGGCCTGGGCGAGGCCAAGGCGCTCGTCGAGACCGCCGACGCCAAGATCCTCGAGGGTGTCAACAAGGAGACGGCCGACAAGGCGAAGGAGGCCCTCGAGGCCGCCGGCGCCACGATCGAGCTCGCGTAAGTACTGCGTACTGCGTACTGCTCTTCGCGAAGGTCGCTGCCCCTCGGGGCGGCGGCCTTCGTCGTGCGCGGGGCGCGCTGCCGGCCCGGGCGGTCCGGCGGGCGGTCCGCTTCGCGAGACTCGGCCTCGCGGACACATTCGTGGTTCACCTGCCGCGAAGTTGTCCGCGGGGCCGAGTCTCGTCTCACAGCACCAGCCCGTGCGCCCGGAGGAGGCCCTGGAAACGATCCAGTCGTTCCAGGTGCCACCACGTCACGCGGATGACGGTCCGCACCTCGCTCCGCTGCCGGAGTCGGTCCTCCCGGCGCTTCTCCGCCCAGGCGACCTCACCCGGGTCCCTGCCCGCGAGCATCGTCGGGTCGGTGTACTTGACCTTGCCGTCGAACTCGATGACCGTGCCGCTGTCCGGGAGCCAGAAGTCGACGCGGTCGACGTCGTGGTCGTGGCGGAACTCGTGCTGCGGTACCACCCGGTCGATGCCGCTCTCGACCAGCCGGACGGCCGTGTAGGACTCACCGGCGGTCTCGTGCCGAGCGTCGAGTGCCCGCAGCACGGTCTGCGCTCGTCGAGATCCGCGCGCAGGGCCGGCCGGGAGTGCCGTGGCGAGCTCGGACGGCGTCAGCGCACCGGCGCGCACCGCCCCGTCGATCGCCACGGCAGCCACGTGCACGGGCAGCGAGGTCGCGACCGTCGATGCCGTGGTCACCAGGTCCGTGACCGGGACGCCGTCGAGGCGAGCCGGGGTCAGGCGCACCTGCGTGCCACCGGTCGCGTGGAGGACGAGGCCGGCCCGGTGGACGGTGCGCTCGGCCCCCGGTACCGTCACGTGGACGCGCTCGGGTGCCGGGCCGACCAGGGGCCAGCCGTGCACGAGTGCGGCGGACACGTGCGAGAACGCAGCTCCGGTGGGTACGGCCGGCGCGACCGCCCAGATGCGGACGAGGTGCCGGTCGGCTTCATCGAGCTCGACCCAGGACGTGCGAGGCAGGTACGTGCCGGCGCGGAGCCGGACGAGGAGGCCAGCGCGGTGCTGTCGGCGGAGG
Organism: Curtobacterium sp. NPDC088465; assembly: GCF_044753165.1. NCBI lineage: Bacteria > Bacillati > Actinomycetota > Actinomycetes > Micrococcales > Microbacteriaceae > Curtobacterium > Curtobacterium sp. NPDC088465. Next base: position 428,239 of record NZ_JBIVMR010000003.1, read on the forward strand.
GTCCGCGCGCGTGAGTCGTCACCGTCGGCGCGCAGCAGGGTGGGTCGTTCTCGGTGGTGTCGCACACCTCCACTGTCGGGCTCCCACTGCGGAACAAGCGGCGCGGGAGGCGATCTGTGGGTCCTGCTGTGTTCGTGTGGACGTGTGGATGGAGCGTGAGACTCGCTCCTGCGGACACGTTCGTGGGTGATCGGGTGCGAAAGTGTCCGCGGAGCCGAGTCTCGGGGCGCGGGCGCGGGCGGGCGCGGGCGCAGGCCGGCGCGGGCGCGGGCGCGTCAGCGCAGGGTGCTGCGGCGGCGGCCGTAGGCCAGGTAGAGCACCGCGCCGGCGAGCATCCACAGGCCGAACGCGATCCAGGTGCCGGCGCCGAGGAAGACCGCGAGGAGCACGCAGCAGAGCGTGCCGAGGACCGGGACGACCGGGAACAGCGGGACCCGGTACGACCGCTCGAGCTCCGGGCGGGTGCGTCGGAGCACGATCACGGAGACGTTGACGAGGGCGAAGGCCACCAGGGTGCCGATGCTCGTCGCGTCGGCCAGCTCGCCGAGGGGGACGAGCGCTGCGCCGACGGCGACGACCACACCCACGATGAGCGTGTTCGGCACGGGGGTGCCCGTCCGGGGCGAGACCCGACCGAACACCGGCGGCACCATGCCGTCGCGCGCCATGGTCAGCAGGATGCGGGTCTGGCCGTAGAGCACCGTGAGCACCACGCTCGCGATGGCGATCACCGCACCGATCGAGAAGACGAGCGCGACGACCGGCTGCCCGGTGACGTCGACCACGATGCGGACGAGCGAGGCCTCGTCGGACGAGAACGACGTCCACGGGCGGGCACCGATCGCGGCGATCGCGACCAGGATGTACAGCGTCGTGACGATCACGATGGACCCGATGATCGCGCGGGGCAGGTCGCGGCGGGGGTCCTTCGCCTCCTCGCCGGCGGTCGATGCGGCGTCGAAGCCGATGTACGAGAAGAACAACCGCGACGCGGCGGCGGTCACACCGGCGGCCCCCATCGGCGCGAGGGGCGCGAAGTTCTGGGACGAGAAGGCCGTGAACGCGACGACCACGAAGAACACGAGCAGGGCGATCTTCACCACGACCATGAGCGTGTTCACCCAGGCGCTCTCGCGGGCACCGGGCAGCAGCACGGCCATCGCGAGGAGGACGAGCACCGCCGCCGGCAGGTTCACCACACCACCGTCGCCGGGGGGAGCGGCGATCGCGGCCGGCAGGTGCAGCCCGAAGACGCGCAGGGTTTCGTCGACGTACTCGCTGGCGCCGACCGCGACCGCGGCGACCGAGACCGCGTACTCGAGCACGAGGCACCAGCCGCAGACCCACGCGATGCCCTCGCCCATCGTGGCGTAGGTGTACGAGTAGCTCGACCCCGAGGTCGGCACGGCGCCGGCCATCTCGGCGTACGACAGCGCGGAGAGCAGTGCGGCCACGCCCGCGAGCACGAACGAGATCCAGACGGCCGGACCGGCGAGCGGCACGGCCGTCCCGAGCACGACGAGGATGCCGGTGCCGAGCGTCGCCCCGACGCTGATCATCGTCAGGTGCCAGACGCCGAGCGAGCGGCGGAGCGGCTCGCCGTCGACGCCCGCCGCGGCCTCGGCCTGCAGCTGCTCGATCGGCTTCCGGCGAGCGAGCTGGTGACGGAGGGACGTGGGGCGGGAGGGCGCGGACGTCATGGGACCTCGTGATCGGCGCGGGGAAGGGGACGGACGATGGTCGCACGGCCCCTGAACGGGGTCAAATACGCCCACGGCGGAGCCCGCCGCCCGTGTCCGCCGCCGGGGATACGTTGGTGCCATGAGCATGGGCCACGGGATGCGCGGGGGTGGGCCCCGCGGTGGCGGGCGGATCTCGAGCGGCGACGCCGCCGCGCAGCGGGCCGCCAACGCCGAGGCGCCACGGATCCCGCACCTGCTCCGGCGCATCGCGGGGCTGTTCGTGCCGCACCGCCGCGCGATCGTGGTGACCGTCGTGCTCGTGCTCGTCGGTGCGGCACTCTCGGTGATCCCGCCGCTCCTCACCCAGCAGGCGTTCGACCGGGGGCTCTTCCCGCCCTCGGGTCGCCCGGACCTGCCCGTGCTCCTCGAGCTCGTCGGCGCGATGATCGCGCTCTGGATCGCGAGCGCCGGCGTCGGGATCTGGCAGACGTACCTGACGGCGACGGTGGGCAACGAGGTCATGGGCGCCATGCGCATGCGGTTGTTCGCGCACCTGCAGCGGATGGAGCTCGCGTTCTTCACGAGGACGAAGACGGGCGTGATCCAGTCGCGCCTGCAGAACGACGTCGGCGGCGTCGCGAGCGTCCTCAACAACACGATCTCGTCGGTGCTCGGCAACACCGTCACGGTCATCGCGGCGGTCGTGGCGATGCTGCTGCTCAGCTGGCAGATGACCCTGGTGGCGGTCGTGCTCCTGCCGCTGCTCGTCATCGCCCAGCGCCGGGTCGGCCAGGTCCGCGCCCGGATCGCCGCGCAGACGCAGGAGTCGCTGTCGGACATGACCGCGATCACCCAGGAGGCCCTGAGCGTCTCCGGCATCCTGCTCGCCAAGAGCTTCACCCAGCAGCGCAGCGAGACCCGGCGCTACGGGGACGAGAACCGCAACCAGATCCAGCTGCAGGTCCGGCAGCAGATGTCCGGGCAGTGGTTCTTCGCCATCGTCCAGGTCTTCCTGTCGATCATCCCCGCGGTCATCTACGTGGTCGCGGCCCTCCTGATCGTCGGCGACGTCCCGATCACGGCCGGCACGATCGTCGCGTTCACCACGGTGCAGTCGCGCCTGCTCTTCCCGACCGTCGGACTGCTCCGCGTCGTGCTCGACCTGCAGACGTCCGGCGCGCTGTTCGCGCGGATCTTCGAGTACTTCGACCTGCGCCCGGCGATCACCGACGCCCCCGACGCGCAGCGTGTCGACGCGTCGCGCGTGGGGCACGTCGCGTTCGAGGACGTCTCCTTCACCTACCCGGACGGCGAACCGGACAAGCCGACGCTCCGCGGGGTCTCGTTCGAGCTCGAGCCCGGGCAGTTCGCCGCGTTCGTCGGGCCGTCGGGTGCGGGGAAGACGACCATCTCGTACCTGGTGCCGCGCCTGTACGAGGCGTCCTCGGGCACCGTGCGCTTCGCCGGAGCCGACGTGCGCGACCTGGAGCACGAGGACCTGATGCGCCACGTCGGCATCGTGAGCCAGGAGACGTACCTGTTCCACGCCTCCATCGGCGACAACCTGCGGTACGCGAAGCCGGACGCGACCGACGAGGAGCTCGAGCGCGCCGCACGCGCGGCAAACATCCACGAGACCATCGCCTCGTTCCCGGACGGGTACGACACCGTCGTGGGGGAGCGGGGCTACCGACTGTCCGGCGGCGAGAAGCAGCGCATCGCCATCGCCCGCGTGCTGCTGAAGGACCCACCCGTCCTGGTGCTCGACGAGGCCACGAGCGCGCTCGACTCGATCTCCGAGCACGTCGTGCAGACCGCGCTCGACACCGCGGCAGCCGGGCGCACCACCATCGCCATCGCGCACCGGTTGTCCACGATCCGCGAGGCCGACGTCATCTTCGTGCTCGACCACGGGCGGATCGTCGAGCGGGGCGACCACGACGAACTGCTCGCGCGCGGCGGTGTCTACGCCTCGCTGTTCCACCAGCAGGACCAGACGTCGACATCGTTCGTCGCAACCCAGCCGACGGCCGAGCCGGCCACCTAGACTCGGCCGCGTGCGTTACGCGAACTCCGTCGTCGACCTGGTCGGTGACACCCCGCTCGTCCGACTGAACCGTGTCACCGAGGGGATCCGGGCGACCGTCCTGGTGAAGGTGGAGTACCTCAACCCGGGCGGCTCGTCGAAGGACCGCATCGCCACGCGGATCATCGACGCGGCCGAGGCCTCCGGCGAGCTGCGACCCGGCGGCACCATCGTCGAGCCGACCTCCGGCAACACCGGTGTCGGCCTCGCGCTCGTCGCCCAGCAGCGCGGGTACCGCTGTGTCTTCGTGCTGCCGGACAAGGTCGGCGAGGACAAGCGCAACGTGCTCACGGCCTACGGCGCCGAGATCGTCGTGACGCCGACGGCGGTCCCGCCGGAGCACCCCGAGTCCTACTACTCGGTGTCCGACCGCCTGGTGCGGGAGATCCCCGGCGCCTACAAGCCGAACCAGTACGCGAACCCGAACGGTCCCCGGAGCCACTACGAGACGACCGGTCCGGAGATCTGGCGCGACACCGACGGTCGGCTCACGCACTTCGTCGCCGGCGTCGGCACCGGTGGCACCATCTCGGGCACCGGCCGCTTCCTGAAGGAGGCCTCCGACGGACGCGTCCGGATCGTCGGCGCCGACCCCGAGGGCTCCGTCTACTCGGGCGGCACCGGTCGGCCGTACCTGGTCGAGGGCGTCGGCGAGGACTTCTGGCCCGGCGCGTACGACGCCGGCGTCCCCGACGAGATCCTCGCCGTCACCGACGCCGAGTCCTTCGCGATGACCCGACGGCTGGCGCGCGAGGAAGGGCTGCTCGTCGGCGGGTCGAGCGGCATGGCCGTCGTCGCGGCGCTGCGGGCCGCACGCGACCTGACCGAGGACGACGTGGTCGTGGTGCTGCTGCCCGACGGCGGCCGTGGCTACCTCGGCAAGATCTTCAACGACCGGTGGATGCGCTCCTACGGCTTCGCCGAGACCGACGACGCCCGCACGGTCGGCTCCGTCGTCGCCGGCAAGGACGGCCGACTGCCCGACCTCGTGCACGCACACCCGTCCGACACCGTGCGCGACGTGGTGGAGATCATGTCCACGTACGGCGTCTCGCAGATGCCCGTGCTGAGCGCCGAACCGCCCGTCGTGATCGGCGAGGTCGTCGGTGCGGTCGCCGAGAAGGACCTGCTCGAGCAGGTCTTCACGGGCACCGCCGCGATGACCGACGCGGTGAGCGGCTTCGTCGGTGACCCACTGCCCCTCATCGGCATCGGTGAATCGCTGTCCGCAGCCCGCCGGGCGCTCGAGACGGTCGACGCGCTGCTCGTCGTCGACGACGGCAAGCCCGTCACCGTCCTGACCCGGCACGACCTGCTCACGTCGCTCTCCGAGTGACACCGAGCGCTCGCCCACACCGAGCGCCCGCCCGCACCGACACCGAGCGCCCGCCCGCACCGACACCGAGCGCCCGCCCGCACCGACCCCACCCCGACCCCACCCCGACCCCACGAGGAACCCCAGCGCATGACCGAGTTCGCCACCCGCGCCGTCCACGCCGGCCAGGACCCCGACGCCACGACCGGTGCCGTCATCCCGCCCATCCACGTCACGAGCACCTACGTGCAGGACGGCGTCGGGAACATGCGGAACGGCTACGAGTACTCCCGCGGCGGCAACCCCACGCGCGACGCGCTGCAGACCCTGCTCGCCGACCTCGACGGCGGCGTCGCGGCGTACTCGTTCGCATCGGGCCTGGCGGCCGAGGACGCCCTGCTCCGCGCGTACCTCGAGCCCGGCGCCCGCGTCGTGATGGGCAACGACGTGTACGGCGGGACGCACCGTCTGGTGAACCGCCTGCACGTGCCGTGGGGCGTGGACCTCGTGGTCGTCGACATGAGCGACGTCGACCGGGTCCGTGCAGCGCTCGAGGGCGCCCCGGCGAAGACGGTGCTGTGGGTGGAGACCCCGACGAACCCGCTCATGAAGATCGCGGACATCGCGCTCCTCTCCGAGGTCGGTCACGCCGCAGGCGCCCTGGTCGTCGTCGACAACACGTTCGCGTCGCCGTACCTGCAGCAGCCGCTGTCGCTCGGCGCCGACGCCGTGTCGTACTCGACCACGAAGTACCTCGGCGGGCACTCCGACGTCGTCGGCGGCGCGGTCGTCCTGCGGGACCGCGAGTTCGCGGACCAGGTCGGTTTCCTGCAGTTCGGCGCGGGCGCGATCGCGTCGCCGTTCGACGCCTTCCTGACGACCCGGGGGATCAAGACGCTGCCGGTCCGGATGGAGCGGCACTCGTCGAACGCGCAGGCCGTGGCGGAGGCGCTCGTCTCGGCGCCCGGCGTCGAGCGGGTGTACTACCCCGGTCTCGCCGACCACCCCGGACACGAGGTCGCCGCGAAGCAGATGCGCGGCTTCGGCGGCATGCTCTCGGTCGCCCTGTCCGGCGGACCCGAGGCGGCGAAGCGCTTCGTCGAGTCCACCGAGGTCTTCACGCTCGCGGAGTCCCTGGGCGGCGTCGAGTCGCTCATCGGGTATCCGAGCGAGATGACGCACGCGTCGGTCAAGGGCACCGAGCTCGCCGTCCCGGAGAACGTCGTCCGCCTGTCGGTCGGCATCGAGGACCAGGGCGACCTGGTCGCGGACGTGCTGCAGGCACTGTCCCGGTGACCGCGGCCGGGTGACCGCGGCCTGCTGACGCAGACGTGACGGACGGGAGGCTCCCCACCGGACCGGTGGGGAGCCTCCCGTCCGTCATCAGGACCTGACGGATCGTCGGTGCGCGCCCCTAGGCTGGCCCGGTGAGCAGTGTGGCGACGAGGTCGGGGATCCTCAGCGGGCGCTACGCGCTCGCGACCCTGGGGATGGTCGCCATCGTCGGGGTGGCCGCGTTCCAGAACCTCGCGATGACGACGGTGATGCCGGAGATCAGCCGCGACCTCGACGGGCAGACGCTCTACGCGCTCGCGTTCGCGGCCCCGCTCGCCGCCGGCGTGCCCGGGATGGTGCTCGCGGGGACCTGGACGGACCGCTCGGGCGGCCGCGTCGTTGCCTGGGTGTCGGCGCTCTTCTTCGCCGTCGGGACGGCCGTCGTGATGACCGCGCCGACGATGGAGGTCTTCCTGGCCGGTCGCCTGGTCGAGGGCTTCGGAGCCGGTGCGATCGACGTCGTGCTCTACGTGCTCGTCGCCCGCATCTTCCCCGCCGAGCTGCACGGTCCGGTCTTCGCCGGGTTCGCCGCGGCCTGGGTCGTCCCGGCACTCGTCGGCCCGGCGCTCGCCGGGGTCGTGACGGAGGTGTGGGGGTGGCACTGGGTCTTCGCCGGCGCCCTCGTCATCGCGGTCGTCGCGTTCGCCCTCCTCGTCCCGACGCTGGCACGCCTGCACGCGCCGCCGGTCGAGCGCCGACCCCCGTGGCAGGCGGGGCGCATCGCGTGGTCGGTCGCGGCGGCGCTCGCGATCCTGCTGCTCAACGTCGCGCCGGACCTCGGTCCGTGGGCACGGGTCGTGGCCGTCGTCATCGGCGTCGTCGGCGCCTGGGCGGCGCTGCGGCCCCTCCTGCCGGCCGGGACCTTCCGGGCGGCCGCGGGCCTGCCGTCCGTGGTGCTGTTGCGCGGCCTGGTCGCGGCGGCGTTCTTCGGCAGCGAGGCCTACGTGCCCTTCCTGCTGCAGGCACGGCACGGCCTCAGCGCCTCGGCGGCGGGGCTCGCGCTCACCGTGGCCGCCCTGAGCTGGGCCGGGGCGAGCTGGCTGCACGGTCGGCTCGGGGAGCAGCGGCTCACCGCGGCGCGGACCTTCGGCGCCGGACTCACGCTCGTCCTCGTCAGCCTGCTCGTCGCGCTCGCCGTCGCGGTGTGGGGGTTGCCGTGGTGGCTGCTCGTGGCCGGGTGGTTCGTCGGCGGCGCGGGCATGGGCGCGATGTACCCGCGGCTGTCGATGCTGACGCTCCGCTTCTCGGGCGAGGGCGACGACGGGTTCGCGAGCTCGGCCCTGACGATCGCCGACGCCTCGGGCAGCGTGGTCGGCCTCGCCGTCACGGGCCTGCTCTTCGTCGGCAGCGGGGGAGCCGACGGCGACTGGTCGTTCCCGCTCGTCTTCGTCGCGATGACCGCGATCGCACTCGTCGGGATCGTCGCGGTCCGGCGCCTCGGTCCCGTGCCCGCACCGCCGACCCCCGGCGCCGAGTGACCCGTCCCGCGGTAGCGTGGGGCACCGGATCGAGCGGAGGTCACCGGGTGCGCACCGTCGTCGTCGCCGTCCTCGTGGCGGCGTCCCTCGCCCTGACCGGGTGCCAGGGGCCGACGACCGCTGCGCCGACCCCGGTCCGCAGCACCGACCTCACCAGCTCCGACGGCGGGTTCGCCGACGACGCCGTGGTCGGCGCGGTGCTCGCGCCCGGGGACGACGCGCTCGCCGCGGACCTCGAGCGCGGGCTCGACCGTGCCGGGTTCTCGCCGGACGTCCGGGTGGTGCCGTCCTCCGGTGCCGCGGCCGAGCAGGCCCGTGCCGTCGACACGCTCGTCCGCGCGGGAGCGAAGGCGCTGCTCGTGCACGCCGTCGACGCCGACGCGCTCGCGGAGGCGGTGCAGACGGCGCACGACGCCGGTGTGGTCGTGGTGTCGGTCGGCGCGTCGGTCCCGGCGAGCGGGACCGGCGGTGACGGTGTCTCCGTCGACCACCGCGTGCCGGCGGCAGCGGATGCCGGGACGACCGCCCGGGCGGCGGTCGAGGTCGTCCGGTCGCTGCAGCGCGGCGAGCAGCCGGACACGGGGGACCGCCGCGGGCGCAGCGGCGCCGGGGACTGACGTCGGGACCCGGGCCGGCGGACCGTCGCGATCAGCGTGACCGGGCGAGGGGCCGGGCTCGGGAGCGGGGCCGTGTGCCGGCTCGGCTCAGTGCCACCAGGCCGGGAACGACAGGGTGATCGTCTCGACCAGGGACCTCCGGGAGCGTCGGGGTCCGGCCAGCCACGCCTCGATCGCGCCGACGAAGCCCTGCGCCACGAACCCGGCTGCGACGTCGTCGAGCAGGGGCGGGCGTGACGCGGGGTCGAGTTCGCGGATGTGCTGCGCGCTCGACACCGTGAAGTGCTGCACCAGCAGGCGGTGGAGGGAGGCGTCCTCGGTGTCCGGCAACCCGCGGGCGTAGATGTCGCGGTGGGCCACGACGTGCTCGACGACGGCGTCGATGCCCCGGCGCGTGATGGCGGCGAGCTCGTCCTCGCCGGCCCCACGGGCAGAGGCGGCCCGGCGGGCCTCGACGTCCTCCTCGCGGATGCGGTCGAGCTCGGGCGTCAGCACGTCGGCCAGGAGCGACCCGGGGGAGACGGCGTGCGAGTAGAACGTGGCGCGGTTGATGCCGGCTGCGCGCGTGACGTCGGCGACCGTGATGGCGGAGACCGGGCGGTCGGCTGCGAGTCGGAGGACCGCCTCGCGCAGTGCTGCCGTGGTGTGCACGATCCGGGCGTCGACCACGACACCACCCCCTCTTCGTTCCGTCCGCACGAGGCGGCTGTCGAGCAGTCCGACGTTACCGCACGGCGACCGCGCGGACTGGACGAGGAGCGCAGTGTGACGGGCGCGTTGCGGTCGGGGCGTCGCGAGAGCGCTCACGCAGCCCGTAGGATGGTTCCGGGGCCGAATCGATTCGAGTCGATCCGCCCCGGTCCTGCTCGGTCGGTCCTGACGTCCACCACGTCGACGGCGACCGGCCCCGATCCCGTCTCTCCTGCACCCGACCCCCTGTGAAGGACCGCTCGTGACCGCGCCCGCAACCACCGGTTCGCTCCGCGTCGTGCTGCACCCCGGTGACTCGCTCACCCGGCGGCAGCGCCTCGTCTACGTCTTCGTGCTCGGCGCGCTCACCGCGCTCGGGCCGTTCACCATCGACCTGTACCTGCCGGCGTTCCCGTCGCTCGAGCGCGAGTTCGGCATCAGCGAGGGTGCGGTGCAGCTCACGCTCACCGCGACCACGCTCGGGTTCGCGGTCGGGCAGCTGCTCGTCGGGCCCTGGAGCGACAAGGTCGGCCGGCGTCTGCCGCTCATCATCGCGACCTCGGTGCACGTCGCGGCGTCGGTCGGCGCAGCGCTCGCGCCGAACGTCGAGGTGCTCGCGCTCTTCCGCGTCCTGCAGGGCATGGGGGCCGCGGCCGGCGGTGTCGTCGCGATGGCAACCGTGCGCGACCTGTTCGGCGGCAAGCCCCTCGTCCGGATGCTCTCGCGCCTGGCGATGGTGAACGGCCTCGCGCCGATCCTCGCGCCGCTGATCGGCTCGCAGATGCTGCAGTTCGTCAGCTGGCGCGGCGTCTTCGTGTTCCTCGCGTGCTACGGCGCAGCCGTCGTCATCGCGTCGTCCCTGCTCATCGTCGAGACCCTGCCGCCGGCTCGGCGGAAGGAGGCCGGCCACTCGACGATCGGGCAGCGCTACAAGGCCCTGCTCTCCGACCGGATCTTCGTCGGCGTCGCGCTCATCGGGGCGATGGTCTTCAGCGGGCTCTTCTCGTACCTGTCGGCGTCGCCGTTCCTGTTCCAGACGGTCTACGGCCTCGACGCGCAGCAGTACGGCCTGCTCTTCGCCGTGAACTCGATCGGCGTCGTCGTCGGCGTGCAGGTGTCCTCGCGCCTGGCGCAGCGGGTCGGCCCGCAGTGGATCCTCGCCTGCTCGACGGCGACGCTGTTCGTGTCCGCCGTCGCGATCGTCGTGCTCGACCAGCTCGGTGCGGGCCTGGTCGGGGTCCTCGTACCGCTGTGGTTCTTCATCGCGGCCTGCGGGTTCACGTTCCCGCTCGTCCAGGTGATCGGTCTCGCCGCGCACGGGAAGGAGGCCGGCACCGCCGCGTCGCTCCTCGGCGCACTGAACTTCGGGGTCGCCGGGCTCGTCTCGCCGATCGTCGGGTGGCTCGGCATCACCGCGGCGACGCCCATGGCGAGCGTGATGGCCTGCACGGCGGCGGTCGCGGTCGTCGTCCTCTGGGTGGTCGTCCGGCCGCGGACGGTGCCGGCGCTCTCGCACTGACGCGTCGCACAGCCGGACGTCGGCCCACGAGCGGACCGGAGGGTCGACGCGTCCGTATGCTGCGGACATGACCGACGCGGTGGAGCAGGCACGGGCAGCGGCAGCAGCGGCGCAGGCGGCGGCCGAGGAGGCACGTCGGCTTGCGGACGAGGCGGCTCGGCGGGCCGAGGAGCTCGCGGCGGCGCTCAGCCGGGCGGCCGACGCGAGCGCGGCACCGGAGGCGACCGGGGCGCCCGACGCGAGCACGGCCGCAGGCGGGACGACACCGGGGACAGCCACCGAGCCTCCGGGCCGCGCGCCGCTCGACGCGACCACCACGCCGGAGGCGACGACCGCGTCGACCACACCGCCGAGCGCACCGCAGTCCGGCCCCCTCGGGCCGGAGGCCGTCGACGCGATCCGCACCGGGTACGCCGTCGAGGGCACCGCCCTGGAGCTCGGTGCCCTCGTCAACGGCCGCCCGCTGCCCGACGTCCAGGTCCGGATCCCGCTCGGCATGCTCAACCGGCACGGCCTCGTGGCCGGTGCCACCGGCACGGGCAAGACCCGCACGCTCCAGTTGCTCGCGGAGCAGGTCGCCGCGAACGGCGTCCCGGTGTTCGCGGCCGACGTCAAGGGCGACCTGTCCGGACTCGCCGTGGCCGGGCAGCCGGACGAGAAGCTCCTCGCCCGCACCGAGGCGATCGGTCAGGACTGGCGCGGCGTCGCGAGTGCGGTGGAGTTCTACTCCCTCGGCGGGCAGGGCACCGGTGTGCCGATCCGGGCGACCGTCTCCGGGTTCGGCCCGCTCCTGCTGGCCAAGGTGCTCGGCCTCAACGCGACGCAGGAGTCCTCGCTCGGGTTGGTGTTCCACCATGCCGAACGCACCGGACTGCCGCTCGTCGACCTGTCGGACCTGCGCGCCGTGCTGACCCACCTGGTGAGCGACCAGGGCAAGGCGGAGCTCGCGGAGCTCGGCGGGTTGTCGAAGCAGACCGCCGGTGTGATCCTGCGCGAGCTGGTGACCTTCGCCGACCAGGGTGCGGACCGCTTCTTCGGAGCACCCGAGATCGACACCCGTGCGTTCCTGCGCACCGCCCCGGACGGCCGCGGGATCGTGAGCCTGCTCGAGGTGCCGGGCGTGCAGGACCGGCCCGAGGTGTTCTCGACGTTCCTGATGTGGCTGCTCGCCGACCTGTTCAACGAACTCCCCGAGGTCGGCGACACCGACCGGCCGGCGCTCGTGTTCTTCTTCGACGAGGCACACCTGCTCTTCTCGGGGTCGTCGAAGGACTTCCGCGAGCAGGTCGTCCGCACCGTGCGGCTCATCCGTTCGAAGGGTGTCGGCATCGTGTTCGTCACGCAGACGCCGAAGGACCTGCCCGACGACGTGCTCGCACAGCTCGGCTCGCGGGTGCAGCACCAGCTCCGTGCCCACACGCCGGACGACGCGAAGGCGCTGCGGGCGACCGTGTCGACGTACCCGACGAGTGACTACGACCTGGGGAAGGTCCTGACCTCGCTGGCGACCGGCGAGGCGGTCGTGACGGTGATGAACGAGGACGGCGCACCCACGCCGGTGGCGTGGACCCGTCTGCGCGCGCCGCAGGGATCGATGGACGCGCTGCCGTCGGACGTCCTGGAGGCGCTGGTCGCCTCGTCCCCGCTCCTCGCCCGGTACGGCACCACCGTCGACCCCGAGTCGGCGCGAGAGCTCCTGGCCGCCCGCATGGAGTCCGCCGCCGCGGACGCCGCCGCAGCGCAGGCGCAGGCGGACGCCGAGCAGGAGGCTGCCCGCGCCGCCACCGCGGCGGCGAAGGAGGCGGCCGCGCGGGCTGCGCGGGACGAGCGCGAGCAGAAGGCCGCACAGGCGGAGTACGAGCGGACGCAACGCGAGTTCGAACGCGCGGAGCGGGCAGCGGCGGGTCGCCGGTCGCGATCGACGTCGACACGGACGTCGCGCTCGGCCGGGCGCACTGCGGACGACCCGCTCGGCGGACTGCTCGGGAACGGCCTCGGGCAGACCATCGCGAAGGAGGTCGTCCGGGGCATCTTCTCGACGCTCCGCCGCCGCCGCTGAGCTGCTGCCGGCCCGGTGCCGCGCGTCGCCCCGGCCGGTCTCAGCGGGTCAGGAGGCCGACGGTCTCGACGGCGAGCAGGCCGGCGACGATGCACGCGGTCGCCGCGCCCACCGCGAGCACGCCCCCGCGGCGCTCGTACCAGGTGCGGCTCGTGGGCCAGCGGCGGGTGGCCTCGCGGACGTGGACCGGTCGGCGCTCGTGCTCGACCGGCACGCCCAGCACCTCGACCACGCGGTCGAGGGCGTCGTCGCCCCAGACGTCGCCGCGCAGCCGGAAGAGGTGCGTGCCGTCGGCGTCGAACGCGAGGAGCTCACGCGTGGTGCGGTCGGGCGACGCGCCGTACGTCGGGGTGACGACGAGCCGGTCGATCCGCTCGCGGGCGATGCGACGGTTCGGGGTGAGGACCGCGTTCAGGGCGACGACGTCGGCGTCGATGCCGAGGAAGGCCTGACCGAGTCGGACGAAGAGGACCCCGACCAGCACGGCGACGGCGACGACGAGCCCGGCGACGAGGACCCACCAGCGCTCCGGCAGCGAGGCCCAGACGAGCGCGACGGCGAGGGGGACGGCGGAGCAGACCACGCTGAGGACGGTCGACCGGACGAGGGAGCGCCGCGGGCGGAGGACCACGTCGTGGACCGGCGTCCGCAGACGCCCGGCAGCTGACACCGTCGCTTCCCCCACCTGGGTCTCCTCACCCCTCGGGCGCACGGGCAGACCGATCTGCCACCCCGCGGGCGACGCCCCTGCCGCCCGCTGCACCGCGTCCGACCCGTCCCGGGGTCGTCCGTCTGCACAGGATAGGGCGAAGCGGGGGCGGAGGACAGCCCGTTCCACCCCCGTTGGGCGTTTCCCGGCCAGGACGGGCCGAGCGGGGTGCGATCGTGTCCCGCGAGTGGGGGACTCCGCGGGCCGCACCCGGGGCCGCAGCCGGGGCCGCGCCGGTCGGGAGCCGTGCCGACGGGGACGTGCGCCACCCGGGAACGACGAAGGGCGCGTCCTGCTGGACGCGCCCTTCGGTACTGCTGGCGGAGAATGGGGGATTCGAACCCCCGAGGGCTTGCACCCAACACGCTTTCCAAGCGTGCGCCATAGGCCACTAGGCGAATTCTCCTCGTGCCACCTCGCGGTGACGACACCCCATGGTACAGGTTCGCGGGGGTGGTCACGACCACGTCCGTCCACGGCCCCGTCGGCTCCCAGAGCGCACGGTGTGCCCGCGACTAGCCTGGAGGGGTGTCGACCCGCATCTACATCACGTCAGCAGAAGGACACACGGGCAAGAGCACCGTCGCGCTCGGTGTCCTCGAGACCCTCGCACGCTCCGTCGGACGCGTCGGCGTGTTCCGACCGGTCGCACGGTCGGTGGCCGAGCCGGACTACGTGCTCGAGCTCCTGCTGCAGCACAGCGCGGTGGGGCTCTCCTACGACGAGGCCGTCGGCGTGACCTACGACGACGTGCACGCCGACCCGGATGCCGCCCTCGGCACGATCCTGAACCGGTTCGCCCAGGTCGAGCGGCAGTGCGACGCCGTCGTGGTGCTCGGGTCCGACTACACCGACGTCGGCAGCCCGACCGAGCTGTCGTTCAACGCCAAGGTCGCGGCGAACCTCGGCGCGCCCGTGCTGCTCGTGCTCGGCGGTCGGGACTCCTCGGAGCGTGGCGTCCGCACGCCCGAGGCGATGGCGCAGGTCGCGGACGTCACCACGAGCGAACTCCGGGCGGCGCACGCCCAGCTGCTCGGCGTCGTCGTGAACCGTGCGGACCCGGACGCCCTGGCCGCGATCGTCCAGAGCGTGGAGCACGCCGTGCGCGACGACCACCCGGACACCCCCGTGTGGGCCATCCCGGAGGACCGGGTGCTCGTGGCGCCGACGGTGCGCGCCCTGCTCGAGGCGACGGGCGCCACGCTCGTCCGCGGTGACGAGGCGCTGCTCGACCGGGAGGCCCTCGGCACGGTGGTCGCCGGCATGAGCATGGAGAACGTGCTGCCGCGGCTCATCGAGGGCGGGATCGTCGTCGTGCCGGGGGACCGCAGCGACGTGCTCCTCGCGACCGTGCTCGCGAACCAGTCCGAGACCTTCCCGAGCCTGGCGGGCGTGATCCTCAACGGCGGGTTCGAGACCTCGCCGCAGATCACCCGGCTGCTCGAGGGCCTGTCGAGCTCGCTGCCGATCGCCCGGAACGACCTCGGCACGTACGACACCGCGCTCCGCATCACCCACACCCGGGGGCGCCTCGCCGCGGACTCACCCCGCAAGGCCGACCTGGCACTGGCGCTCTTCGAGCAGCACGTCGACGCCGACGCACTGCGCGACCGCCTGCAGCTCACCCCGTCCGGGGTCGTCACGCCGCTCATGTTCGAGCACGGGCTGCTCGACCGCGCGCGTGGGTACGGCAAGCGGATCGTGCTGCCCGAGGGCGACGACGACCGCATCCTGCACGCGGCGTCGACGCTGCTCGCGCGACAGGTGTGCGAGCTCACGATCCTCGGCGAGCCGACGTCGATCCGGGCACGCGCCACCGAGCTCGGCCTCGACCTCGACGGTGCGCAGCTCGTCAGCCCGTTCGACCCCGAGCTGCGCGAGCGCTTCGCCGAGGAGTACACGCGGCTCCGAGCGCACAAGGGCATGTCGATGGAGCTCGCGCGCGACACCGTCACCGACGTGTCCTACTTCGGCACGCTCATGGTGCAGCTCGGACTCGCCGACGGCATGGTGTCCGGGGCGAAGCACACCACCGCGCACACCATCCGACCGTCCTTCGAGATCATCAAGACCCGGCCGGACACCTCGATCGTCTCGAGCGTGTTCCTCATGGCGCTCGCCGACCGCGTGCTCGTCTACGGTGACTGCGCGGTCATCCCCGACCCGAGCAGCGAGCAGCTCGCCGACATCGCGATCTCGTCGGCGGAGACGGCCACGCAGTTCGGCATCGACCCGCGCGTCGCGATGCTGAGCTACTCGACCGGCGACAGCGGCACCGGTGCGGACGTCGACAAGGTGCGCGCCGGGACGGCCTTCGTCCGGGAGCGCCGCCCGGACCTGCTCGTCGAGGGACCCATCCAGTACGACGCCGCCGCCGATCCGACGGTCGCCCGCACGAAGATGCCGGACTCGCCCGTGGCGGGCCGGGCGACGGTGTTCATCTTCCCCGACCTCAACACCGGCAACAACACGTACAAGGCCGTGCAGCGCTCGGCTGGTGCGGTCGCGATCGGACCCGTCCTCCAGGGCCTGCGCAAGCCGATCAACGACCTGTCCCGCGGTGCGCTCGTCAGCGACATCGTGAACACGGTCGCCATCACGGCCATCCAGGCCGGCACCGCGACCGACGCGGCCTGACCGACCATCGCCGACCGCGACCAGCCCACCCGCCCGCACCGCGCCTCCAGACCGTCCCGAGAAAGGCACCCCACCGTGACCGCAGCCCTCGTCGTCAACTCCGGATCGAGTTCGTTCAAGTACCAGCTCATCGAACTCGAGGGCGAGCGCACGCTCGCCTCCGGGCTCGTCGAGCGCATCGGGGAGTCGTCGGGGGCGTGGAAGCACACCAACGCGCTGACGGGGGAGTCGTCGTCGAACGACGCGGCGTCCGTGCCCGACCACGCGGCCGGCTTCCAGGCGATGATCGACGCCTTCGCCAAGGTCGGGCCGTCGTTCGACGAGCACCCGCCGGCGGTCGTCGGACACCGCGTCGTGCACGGGGGGACCACCTTCGACGCGGCCACCGTCGTCACCGACGAGGTCGAGCAGCAGATCGAGGACCTGAACAGCCTGGCGCCGCTGCACAACCCCGCGAACCTCGAGGGCATCCGCGCGGCGAAGCAGGTGTTCTCGGACGTGCCGCACGTCGCCGTCTTCGACACCGCGTTCCACCAGACCATGCCGCCGCACGCCTACACGTACGCGATCCCGGCCGACCTCGCCGAGCGGTACCGGATCCGCCGGTACGGCATGCACGGGACGAGCCACAAGTACGTGTCCGAGCAGACCGCGGAGTTCCTCGGCCGCCCGCTGGCCGAGCTGAAGACGATCGTGCTGCACCTCGGCAACGGGGCGTCGGTCGCGGCGATCGACGGCGGGCGGTCGATCGAGACGTCGATGGGTCTCACGCCGCTCGAGGGCCTCGTGATGGGCACGCGCTCCGGCGACCTCGACCCGGCAGTGCTCATCCACCTGCACCGCGAGGCCGGCATGTCCTTCGACGACCTCGACACGATGCTCAACAAGCAGTCCGGGCTGCTCGGCCTCACGGGCAACGGCGACATGCGCGACGTGCAGGACGCGGCGCTCGGTGGCGACGACGAGGCCGAGGCGGCGCTCGCCGTGTACCGGCACCGGATCCGCCGCTACGTCGGGGCCTACACGGCGCAGCTCGGCGGGCTGGACGCCGTCGTGTTCACCGCCGGGGTGGGGGAGAACAACGCGCTGCTGCGGCGGCGCGTGCTCGCCGGGCTCGAGCACCTGGGCATCGAGGTCGACGCCGACCGGAACGAGCTGCACTCGAAGGAGGCCCGGCTGATCTCGACCGACGCGTCGCGGGTCGCGGTGCTCGTCG
The DNA here is from genome assembly GCF_044753165.1 of Curtobacterium sp. NPDC088465. Taxonomy (NCBI): domain Bacteria; kingdom Bacillati; phylum Actinomycetota; class Actinomycetes; order Micrococcales; family Microbacteriaceae; genus Curtobacterium; species Curtobacterium sp. NPDC088465. The sequence continues at coordinate 445,582 of NZ_JBIVMR010000003.1, forward strand.
TGCCGACGAACGAGGAGCTCGAGATCGCCCGGCAGTCGGCGGCGGTCGCGCTGTAGGGCCGTCGGGCTGGTGGGCCGTCGGGCCGTCGGGCTGGTGGGCCGTCGGGCCGTCGGGCTGGTGGCACGGCGCGGCGCAGCGTGGCGCCTGGTGCTGCGCCGTCGCCGAGGCGCCGCCAGCCACTCGAGACGCCGCCACTTCGTCGAGACGCCGCCACTTCCGACGGCGTCTCGCTCGGTGGACGGCGTCTCGCGCTGACGCCGGCGTCTCGCGCTGACGCCAGCGTCCCGCCCGCGTCAGCTCAGGGCGTGCAGGGCGGCCGGGATCGGGGTGTTGCCGCTCGTCACCTCGAACTGCACCCCGACGGCGGTGTCGTCGAGCAGTGCGTGCAGGACGAGGGCGGCGACGTCCGCACGGGGGATCGACCCGCGGGGGACCGTCCGGCCGACGTGCACCGTGCCCTGCGGCGGGGTGTCGAGCAGTGCTCCAGGCCGGATGATCGTCCAGGCCAGGTTCCGCATCCGGATGTTCGCATCGGCCTCCGACTTCGCCCGGAGGTACACCTGGAAGACGTCCGCCTCCGTCCGGGCAGGGACCACGGCACGCTCGCGGTCGTAGGCGTCGGCACCCATCGCCGACACCATCACGTACCGCTGGATCCCGATCCGCTCCGCCGCGTCCGCCAGGGTGATCGCCGCGTCGCGGTCGACGGACTCCTTGCGGTCGGCGCCGCTGTTCGGCCCGGCACCCGCGGCGAAGACCACGGCGTCGACGCCACGGAGGCGCAGCGCCAGCTCGTCGTCGTCCACCTGCTCCAGGTCGACGACCAGGGCCGTCGCGCCCTGCTGCTCGACGTCGGTCACGTGGGCAGGGTTGCGGATGATCGCGACGGCGTCGTGGCCCGCGTCGGTGATCAGGCGGGCGAGGAGCAGTGCGATCTGGCCGTGTCCTCCGGCGATGGCGATCTTCATGTGTCCGATACTGCCCGGAGCATCCGGTAGACTTCCGGAGGCTCCTCACGTGACGCCATCCAGGCCAACTCCCCCAGGGCGGAAACGCAGCAAGGGTAACCGGGCTCTGGCGGGTGCGTGAGGAGTCTTCTTCGTTCCGGGGCGAGGACGCAGCCGGAGCGACCGGGGCTGTGTCGTCCTGTGCGTGCGGAGTCTTCTTCGTTCCGGGGCGAGGACGCAGCCGGAGCGACCGGGGCTGTGTCGTCCTGTGCGTGCGGAGTCTTCTTCGTTCCGGGGCTGTGTCGTCCTGTGCATGGGAAGTCTTCGCCGTTCTCCGGCAGATCCGCGATGGTTCCGGTACGCCGAGCGGACTCGCCGACGAAATCTCGTGCAACCTCGTGCGCGGTTCCTGTTCATGTGTAAAGATCACCCTCAGGAACCCCCAACCAGGGTTCCGACCCTCTCCCGTCTCACCAGCGGGGGAGTCCGAGGATCAGGTGGCAGGCGAGCCTGCCAGGAAACGGGACACGCATGCGCAGGCACGTGTCGCTCCGGGGTACCCCTGTGCCCGCAGGAGCGGTCAACTGGACACGATGGATCACCGGCGACGGGAACCGGGCTCGACGACGAGCTCCCGGTGACCGGAGCCTCCTCCTGCGCGGCGGTGTCGTCGCCACGGTGACGGCATTGCTCGCCGCCACCGTGGCGATCCAACCGGCTGCAGCGGCGCAGACGGACGTCGCCGAGGCCGAGGGCTTCCTGCTCAGCGGTTCCGGCATCGTCGACGTCGACGCGCTCGCCCAGCTCCGCGGTGCCTACTCCGCGAGCAGCGCGAGCACGGTCGGCGGGACGACGAACCAGCCGCTCGACCTCACCGCGCTGAACAGCTTGGGCGTCCGACTGTCGAACAACGTCGACCTGCTCGGCGCGAACGGCATCCTGACGCTCGGTGTCGACGGGCAGTTCGCGACGACCTCGCAGACGGGCGCCCGCGGTTCCTCCGGCCTCGTCGGCAACGACGGGGCGATCGGCGTCGGGAGCGGCACCGGGGCCGGTGCGTCGACGCTGAACCTGAACCCGCTGCTGACCCGGGTCCGCGCGGACTCGACCGTGCTGTCGAACGCGCAGCTGCAGGTGGGCGCGCTCGCCTCGACGATCAGCGCCACACGTGGTGCGACGGTGAGCACCGCGAGCGACTACCGCATCGCCGGCGCGAACCTGCAGCTCACCAGCCCCGCGGTGTCCCGACTCGCGACGACCCTGCGGGCGAACGTCGCGCCGCTGTCCGCCTCGGTGAACACCGCGCTGAGCGGAGCGGTGACGACCGACGCGGTCACGGGGGCGTTGGGATCGCTGCTCTCGCCGCTGGTGTCCGTTCGGAACACGAGCGTCCAGACGACCGCGAACCTCGATCTCGGGCCGACCATCGACGGGGTCCTCGCGCAGCCGATCACGGACGGTGCGGTGACCATCACCCCGTCGACCGGTTCGATCACCGTCGACCTCGACACGTTGACGCGGCTCAACGACCAGCCGGCGAACACCCCCGTGCTCACCGATGCTGCGGTCGCCGCGATCAACAGCAGCATCACGAACATCCTCGGGACACAGCTCCCTGCCACCCTGAGCACCGCCGTCACGAACGCGGTCGACGCCGCACGGGTGCGCGTCCAGGTCAGTGCCACGCTCAGCGCGGCCGGGGCGGTCAACCTGCCGATCAACGTGACCGTCGACTCGACCATCGGTGCGCTCGCCGTGTCGGGCGCGGCCACGCCGCAGGTCTCCGTGTCGACGGGAACGATCCTCGGGATCAACGTCGCCCCCGTGCTCGGGACGCTCGTCAGCGGCACCGTCGTCCCGGCCCTCCAGACCGCGGTGCGGCCGCTGGCGAACTCCGCCGCCCTCACCCAGCTCAGCACCACGCTCACCACCACCACGACCGCGGTCGCGACGGCGCTCTCGCCCGTCGTGCTCCTGCTCCGTCAGGTGGTCGACCTGACGGTGAACGCGCAGGACGACCCCCGCTTCCGCGACCCTCGCGGGTACGACCCAGGGGCGCAGAGCGTGACCGCCCTGCGCCTCACGGTGCTGCCGGGACTGAACGCCGCGACGGTCGACCTCGCCACCTCCACGGTGCGCGCCACGGCGTTCCTGGCCCCGACGATCACCGCACCCACGGCAGGGCAGCAGTTCAGCGTCCCGACCGACACCTCCACCCGCTCGGTGACGGTGCGCGGGACCGGTGAACCCGGTGCCGGCATCGCGCTCGCCGCGGGCGGTGGCCTGACCGCCCCCGCGACGGTCGCCCCCGACGGCACCTGGACCGCCACACTCGCGGACGTCCCGGTCGGGGACCGGACCGTCACCGCGACGCAGACGGTCGGCGGCGCCGCCGCGGGCACCGCGACGCAGGCCTTCTCGGTCGTCGCGCAGCGTCCGCTGGTCATCGACACGCCCACTGCCGGGCAGCAGTTCACCACGACCGGGACCACGACCCCGGTGACCCTCACCGGCACGTCCACCGCGAACGCGCGGATCGACGTGACGATCGGCGACGACGTCACGGCGAGCGGCACGGCGGACGGCAACGGCGTCTGGAGCGTCCCCGTCGACGCGGTCCCGGTCGGGCTGCAGACGGCCAGCGTGACGCAGACCGTCGGCGACACCACCTCGGCCGCGGTGACGCGGGACTTCGAGGTCGTCGCCGCTCGGACGCTGACCATAGAGACTCCGGCCCCCGATGCGGTCCTGCCGCTCGTCGGGGACACCCGCGCCGTCGTGCTCACCGGTGCTGCCGAGGGCGGTGCCCGCGTCGACGTGACGCTCGGCGACGGTCTGACCGCCACCACCACGGCGAACACGAACGGCACCTGGACCGCCACGGTCGAGGACGTCCCCGCGGGCGACTACACGGCCACGGCGACCCAGACCGTCGACGGCACGACGAGCGCTCCGGTGACCCGTGACTTCTCGGTCACCGCCGTTCCCGGCATCACCATCGAGGAGCCGACCGACGGAGCCGTCCTGACGGTCGCCGACGCCACGTCGACCACCCCGGTCACGGTGACCGGCACCGCTGCGCCGAACGCGTCCGTCGCGGTCGACCTCGGCGGCTCCTTCACGGCGATCACCGAGGCGGACGACGACGGCGACTGGACCGCCACCTTCCCGGGGGTCCCGGTCGGTGAGCGCACGATCACCGCGACGCAGACGGTCGCCGGCACCACCTCGGCGCCCGTCACCTCGGCCTTCGAGATCGCCGTCGGTGCCCCGCTGACGATCGCGACCCCTGCGGACGGCGCCACCGTGCCCGTCCTCGACGCCGACTCGACCGCCGACCTCGACGTCACCGGGACCGCCGAGCCCCGGGCCCGGGTGTCGGTGTCGCTCGGCGGCGGCCTCACGGCCACGACGACGGCCGACGGAGACGGTGACTGGAGGACGACGGTCGAGGACGTGCCCGTCGGTCGGTACACCCTGACCGCGACGCAGACCGTGAACGGCACGACGTCGCCGGCCCAGCAGCGGATCGTCTCGGTCGTCCCCGCGGCAGCGCTGCAGGTGACCGCACCGGTGCAGGGCGCGACGACCGTGGTCGCGAACGACGACGACACGGTCGACGTCGACGTGACCGGGACGGCGCAGCCCGGTGCCGAGATCGACGTCGTGCTCGACGAGCGAGCACCCGTCACGACGACGGTGGACGACGACGGCACCTGGTCGGTGGCCCTGCCGGACGTCGGGACCGGCGGTCACACCGTGACGGTCACCCAGACCGTCGGTGGACAGACCTCGCCGGCGATCGAGCGGGACATCTCGATCGAGGTCGGCGACGACCTCGAGATCACCGCTCCCACCGAGGGGCAGGAGATCCCCGCCACGAGCACCGGCGACGCGTCGGTCGTGGTCCGCGGGACCGCGGAGCCGGGTGCGACCGTCTCCGTCAGCATCGACGGGGCAGCACCCGTCGCCGTCGTGACCGGCCCCGCGGGCAACTGGGTCCTCGACCCGGTGCAGCTCGGGACCGGCCAGCACACCGTCGAGGCCGTGCAGACCGTGAACGGCACGACCGGTCCCACCGAGACGCGGGACTTCACCGTCGTCCCGGGCACCGCCGTCACCATCGACAGCCCGGCCGCCGGCTCGCGCTTCGTCGTGGTCGACGGGGACGCCACCGCCACGGTGACGATCAGCGGTGTCGCCGAACCCGGCGCAGCCGTGACGGTGACGGTCGGTGACCTCGAGCTCTCGACCACCGCAGCCGACGACGACGGCACCTGGTCGGTCGACGCAGCCGGGCTCGCCCCCGGTGACTACACGATCGACGCGGCACAGTCGCTGAACGGCGCGAGCACGGACGCCCTGCCCGTGGGCTTCCTGGTCGACGCTGCGGCGCCCCTCACCATCACGGCTCCAGGCACGGCGGCGATGACGGTCGCCGGCGACGACGTGACCCGTGACGTGACGGTCACCGGCACCGGGCAGCCCGGCGCGACGATCGTCGCGACGATCGACGGCGAGGAGCCCGGAGCGACGACCACGGTCGCCGCCGACGGGAGCTGGTCCGTCACCTTCGAGGACGTCGGCGTCGGGACGCACCCGGTGTCGGTCACGCAGACGCTGCCCGGCGGGGTCTCCAGCCCGGCGACGTCCGACCCCGTGACCCGCGACGTCACGCTCGTCGCCGCGGACGACGTGCTCATCACGTCTCCCGAGGACGGCGCGGTCCTGCTCGTCCCGGACGAGGACACCACACGCGACGTGACGGTGTCCGGCACGGCAGAGCCGAACGCACCGGTGACGGTCCGTGTCGGCGACGCCGAGGCCGCCACGACCGCGGACGACGACGGCGACTGGACGGTCACCGTCGGCGGCGTCGGCGTGGGCGAGCAGACGGTCACGGCGACGCAGACGGTCGGCGGCACCACCGCCTCCAGTGCGGAGCAGACGCTCACGGTGCGCGCAGGCCGACCGCTCGCGCTCACCAGCCCCGACGACGGTGACGTCATCACGGTCGCCGACGCGACCGGTACGGCCGACGTCGTGGCGGCCGGTACGGCCGAGCCGGGCGCTCCGGTGACCGTCACGCTCTCCACCGGGGAACAGGCGACCGTCGAGGCGGACGACGACGGACGGTGGACCCACACGTTCACCGACGTGCCGACCGGTGACCACACCGTCCGGGCGACGCAGGTCGTCGGCGGGATCACCTCGGCACCCGTCAGCGCCGGAGTGTCGGTGCGCGCCGGGGCGCCGCTGACCGTCACCACGCCGGCCGGCGCCACGGCCGTCACGGTCGCGGACGACGACGCCACCACCGACGTGGACTTCGCCGGCACCGGCGCGCCGGGGGCGACGGTCACCGTCGACCTCGGTGACGGCGGCACCGCCGAGACGGTCGTCGGCGACGACGGCACCTGGGCGACCACCGTCGAGGACGTCCCGGTGGGGTCCTGGACGGCGGCGGTCACGCAGTCGGTGAACGGCACCACGAGCGCCCCCGTCACGCGACCGGTCTCGGTCGTCGCCGCGGCGGAGCTCGTCGTCCGGCAGCCGGAGGACACCGTCACCGTCGCGGACGTCGCCGCCACGACGACCGTCACGGTCGCCGGTGACGCCGAGCCCGGCGCCACCGTGACGGTGACCGTCGACGACCGAGACCCGGTCGACGTGACGGTGGGCGACGACGGCACGTGGAGCGTCGACGTCGACGACGTCGCGGTCGGTGAGCACGTCGTGTCGGCGACGCAGACCGTCGCCGGCTCGACCTCGACCACGCCGGTCGAGCGTCCCTTCGAGGTCGTCGCGGCAGCGCCGGTCGTCATCACCGCCCCCGCGGACGGGGACGAGGTGCGGGTCGCCGACGAGGACGCCACGACGACGGTCACGGTGCGCGGCACCGCGGAGCCCGGCGCCACCGTGGTGCTCGACCTCGGCGGCGGGCGTGATGCCACGACCGAGGCCGACGAGGACGGCGACTGGGCGGTCGACGTCCCCGGTGTCCCCGCGGGCACCACGACCGTCAGCGTCACCCAGCAGGTCGGCGGCACCACGTCGCAGCCGGTCACGGTCGCCATCGAGGTCGTGGTCGCGGCACCGCTGACGATCGCCACCCCGGCCGACGGGTCCACCGTCACGGTCGCACAGGACGACTCCCTCGCGACGATCGTCGCGAACGGGGCGGCCGAGCCCGGTGCCGAGGTCCGCGTGACCCTGGACGACGGCGACGAGCAGACCGTGACGGCGACCGACGCCGGCACCTGGAGCGTCCGGTTCGACGGCGTCGCGACGGGTGAGCACACCGTCCGGGCGACGCAGACGGTCGACGGGTCCACATCGGGTCCGGTCGTCAACACGTTCACGGTCGAGGCCGGTGCGCCCCTGACGGTCAGCACGCCGACCGACGACCAGGTCGTCACGGTGCCGGCGTCCGACCCGACGGTCGACCTGCCCGTGGCGGGCACCGGCGAGCCCGGTGGCACGGTCACCGTGGTGGTCGACGACGGCGACCCGATCGAGGTGCCCGTCCGTGACGACGGCACCTGGGACACGGTCGTACCGGGCGTCGGTCCCGGCGACCACACGGTGACCGTCGGCCAGGAGGTCGGTGGCACCACCTCCGACCCCGTCGTGGTGGACGTGACCGTGGACGTCGCCGACGAGGACGCCGTCGTCATCACGACGCCGGCGGCCGGCAGCACCGTCCGGATCGTCGGTGACACCACGCCGGTCCGGGTCGTGGGCACGGCAGCGCCCGGCGCAACGGTGTCGGTCACGATCGACGACGGCACCGCCGTCGCGACCACGGCCGACGACGAGGGCGACTGGACGGTCACCGTGCCGGACGTCGCGCTCGGCGGCCACACCGCCTCCGCCACGCAGACCGTGGGCGGCCGGACCACTGCAGCACCCGACGTCGCCTTCACCGTCGCCGCCGTGGCCCCGCTGCAGGTGACCGCCCCCGTGGACGGCCAGGTGTTCCCGACGGACCAGGACACGGTCTCCGTGCCGGTCAGCGGGACCGCCGAGCCGGGCGCCACCGTGACGGTCGACATCGACGGCACCACGGTGTCGACGACGGCCGGTGCCGACGGCTCCTGGACGGTGACCGTGCCGGACGTCCCGGTCGGCGACCACACCGTGTCGGCGACGCAGACGGTCGGCGGGGCCACCTCGGCCCCGGTGACCAGCGGCATCAGCGTGGTCGCCGCGCAGGAGGACGACGTCGTCATCACGGACCCGACCCCGGGTCGCCTCTTCGAGGCCCCCGGGCTCGACAGCACGACCACCGTGCCCGTCTCCGGGACTGCCGCAGCCGACGCCGCGGTCGAGGTCCGGCTCTCGACCGGGCAGGTCCGGACGACGACGGCCGGCGGCGACGGTCGCTGGAGCGTCACCTTCGAGGAGGTCCCGGCCGGTGACTGGACGCTGCAGGCGACGCAGACCGTGGACGGGGGCACCTCCGACTCGCAGGTCGTGCCGATCGTCGTCCGGGTCGCGGACCCCCTGACGGTCACCTCGCCCCTGCCCGGGGCCCGGCAGACGGCCGGTGCCGACGGCACCGCCACCTGGCAGGTCACCGGGACGGCGGACCCGGGTGCGACCGTCACGGTCCGCAGCGACGCGGGAGACCCCGTCGTGACGACTGCGGCTGCCGACGGCTCCTGGTCGGTGTCCGTGGAGCTCGGGGTCGGCTCGCACACCTTCACGGTGACCCAGACCGTCGAGGGTGCCACGTCCGCCGCCCAGACCGTGCCCGTGGTGGTGGTCGCCGCCCAGCCGGGTGAGCCGGGGCAGCCGGGTGAGCCGGGGCAGCCCGGTGAGCCCGGTGAGCCCGGTGAGCCCGGGCAGCCGGGGGAGCCGGGGCAGCCCGGTGAGCCTGGAGAGCCGGGGCAGCCCGGTGAGCCTGGAGAGCCGGGTCAGCCTGGTGAGCCCGGTGAGCCTGGTGAGCCTGGAGAGCCTGGGGAGCCGGGTCAGCCCGGTGAGCCGGGTGAGCCTGGGCAGCCCGGTGAACCTGGGGAGCCTGGAGAGCCTGGAGAGCCTGGAGAGCCTGGAGAGCCTGGAGAGCCTGGAGAGCCTGGAGAGCCCGGTGAGCCCGGTGAGCCCGGTGAGCCCGGTGAGCCCGGTGAGCCCGGTGAGCCCGGTCAGCCCGGTCAGCCTGGTCAGCCTGGTCAGCCTGGTCAGCCCGGGGAGCCCGGGGAGCCTGGTCAGCCTGGTCAGCCCGGGGAGCCTGGAGAGCCGGGTCAGCCCGGTGAACCGGGCCAGCCGGGCCTGCCGGGTGGCTCCGGGAACGGAGCCGGCACCGGCACCGGAGTGATCGGTACCGGCAACGGATCGGGTCTCGCTGCCGGCAACGGATCGGGTCTCGCTGCCGGCAACGGTTCCCTCGGCAACGGATCCGGCAACGGCAACGGCAACGGCAACGGCAACGGCACCGGCACGGGATCCGGATCCGGCAACGGTTCCGGTCGCGACCTCGCCTTCACCGGTGCGGACGTCGCCCCGCTCGCGGGTGCCGCCGGCGGCCTGGTGGTCCTCGGGTTCCTGCTGCTCGGTCTCTCCCGACTGGCACGCCGCATCCGCCGCGGGCGCGCCTGACCGTACGCCCACACCGACCGCACCGCGCCTCTCGTCCGTCGTCACGACGGCCGGGAGGCGCGGTGTCGTCCCGCCTCTCCTCGCCCCCTCCACCGGTGGTCGCCGAGGGCGTCGCGGTGTCGGCCGTCCCGGCTACCCTTGGTCCGTGGTCACCGCCCTGTATCGCCGTTACCGGCCCGAGAACTTCGCCGAGCTGATCGGTCAGTCGCAGGTCACCGACCCGCTGCGGACCGCCCTGCGGACGAACCGTGTGAACCACGCCTACCTGTTCAGCGGGCCGCGCGGGTGCGGCAAGACGACCTCGGCGCGCATCCTCGCCCGGTGCCTGAACTGCGAGCAGGGCCCGACGGACACACCGTGCGGCGTCTGCCCGAGCTGCGTGGAGCTCGCCCGGGGTGGCGGGGGATCGCTCGACGTCATCGAGATCGACGCAGCGAGCCACAACGGCGTCGACGACGCGCGCGACCTGCGCGACCGCGCCGTGTTCGCACCGGCGCGCGACCGCTACAAGATCTTCATCCTCGACGAAGCACACATGGTGACGCCGCAGGGCTTCAACGCCCTGCTCAAGCTGGTCGAGGAACCGCCGGAGCACGTGAAGTTCATCTTCGCGACCACCGAGCCGGAGAAGGTCATCGGCACCATCCGCTCCCGGACCCACCACTACCCGTTCCGGCTCGTCCCGCCGGCCACGATGCTCGAGTACGTCGAGCAGCTGTGCGAGCAGGAGTCGGTCTCCGTCGCACCGGGTGTCCTCCCGCTCGTCGTCCGTGCCGGTGGGGGGTCGGTGCGAGACACGCTGTCCCTGCTCGACCAGCTCATGGCCGGCAGCGAGGACGGCGCGATCGCCTACGAACGCGCGGTCGCCCTGCTCGGCTACACCGACGCTGCGTTGCTCGACGACGTCGTGGACGCGCTGGCGGTGGCCGACCCCGCCTCGGCCTTCGCCGCGGTCGACCGCGTGGTGCAGACCGGGCAGGACCCGCGTCGCTTCGTCGAGGACCTGCTCGAGCGGCTCCGCGACCTGATCGTCGTCGCGGCGACGAACGAGAGCGCCGCAGCCGTGCTGCGCGGGATCTCTCCCGAGGAACTCGACACCATGACCCGGCAGGCCGGCGTCTTCGGCGCGACGGCGCTGTCGCGGTCCGCCGACATCGCCAACCGCGCGCTCACCGAGATGACCGGTGCGACGTCCCCCCGACTGCACCTCGAGCTGATGACGGCGCGCATGCTCGTGCCCGAGGTCGACGACACCCAGCGCGGTGCACTCGCCCGCGTCGAGCGGCTGGAGCGTCGCGTCGGTGTCGGCGACGCCGGCGGACACCAGGCTCCCGCCGCGGTCGAACGACCGCAGGCTGCACAGCAGTCCTCCGCGGGCGCTCCGGTTCCGCGCACGGGAGCGGGCAGCGCCCCGGCGCAGGCCGGCTCCTCGCCGGCGACCCCGGCTGCGCAGCCCGCTGCGTCGACCGCGACCCCGACCCGAGCAGCGGCGCCGACCCGACCGGACCAGGAGCCCGCCGATCAGGCTCCGACGACCGCGCGTGACGCCGAGCCGCGGGACCCCGGCGCGACCGTGCGCGATGCCGCTGCCTCCTGGGCGGCCGTGGCGACGCCCCCGAGCCAAGGTCCGGCCGGCGGCCCGACCGATCGGTCTGCGGGCCGACCGGCGGAGCAGAGCGCGTCGAGTGCGACGACGACGGCACACCCGACCGAGCAGCACCAGCACGATCCGTCGGGCACCGCGAACGCGTCGTCCACCGGGCAGGGGACGGCCGTCGGCGACGAGGCGGTCGTCCGACCGGTCGCCGCCGTCGGCTTCCAGCAGCTCCGCGACGCCTGGCCCCAGGTCGTCGAGCACGTCCAGCGCGCTCGGCGTTCGGCCTGGTCCGTGGTGGTCACGGCCCAGGTGACGGCCCTGCGCGAGGACGTGCTGACGCTCACCTTCCCCAGCCAGCAGGACGTGGCGTCGTTCAAGGAGATGTCCGACCCCGCGACGAGCGTCAGCGAACTGCTCCGCTCGGCGATCATCGACGTCCTCGGCCTGCGGGTGAAGTTCGTCGCCCGTGGGCCGGGACAGCAGCGCTCGGCCGGTGCTCCCGCGTCGGAGCCGGGTCGGCAGACGTCGCAGCAGCAGCCGACGCGACCGCACGTGACGTCGGAGGACACCAGCCAGCAGCAGGCCGCGCGCCAGCAGTCCGCACCGCCGCAGCCAACGACTGCCGAAGGGCCGACGCAGCAGCAGCAGCAGCACCCGACTGCGCCGCAGCAGCAGCCGACCGCACCGCAGCAGCAGCAGCCGACCGCACCGCAGCAGCCGAGCCAGCAGCAGCAGGCGAGCCAGCAGCAGGCAAGCCAGCAGCAGCAGGCGAACCAACAGCAGGGCGTATCTCAGCAGCCGACCACACGGCAGCAGCCGGCCACGCCCAGCGCTCCGGTGACCGACTGGGCCGTCGCCACGATCCCGGCGACCGACCCGACCGCCGGCGCCGTGCCCGAGCACCTCGAGCCGGGCTGGTCGGCACCGTTCGGGACGACCGACACCGGGGAACCGGTCGTGCCCGTCGCACCGGTCTCCGACCCCGCCGCCGACGCGGCCCTCGCTGCACAGCTCCGTCCGGCCTCCGCGCTCGGCGGTGCCGGAACACGCCCAGCCCGTGCTGCTGCGCCGAGCGACCCGACACCCGACGCACCGGGAGCGCCGGCACCGGCCGCAGGCGCAGCGCCCGCACCGGCCGCAGCCGCAGCGCCCGCATCGGCAGCGCCCGCCGCGCCGGGTACCGCGGCCGCCGCACCCTCCGGTGGGCCGGACGTCCCGGTCGACGACTACCCGCTCGACGACGAGCCCTACGACGACGGTGCTCCCTTCCCCGATCCGGGAGCGCACGCGTCCTCGGGTGTTCCGAGCCAGCGACCGACGCGGGCACCAGCACCGCAGGCAGCACCGGCGCAAACCGGCTCAGCACAGGCCGCGCCCGAGCAGGCAGCACCCGAGCAGGCAGCACCTGCGCAGGCAGCACCGACCCAGGAGGCGGCTGCGCAGCCAGCTCCGGCACGGACCGCTGCACCCCAGGTCCGTCGGACGCCGGTCGCTGGTCGGTACGGCGAGGCGGTCGTCCGTGAGATCCTCGGCGCGCAGTTCATCGAGGAGACCGCCCTGCACGAGGAAGGCGCCTGATGTACGACGGGATCGTCCAGGACCTGATCGACGAGTTCGGTCGGCTGCCGGGCATCGGCCCGAAGTCGGCGCAGCGCATCGCGTTCCACATCCTGCAGACCGAGTCGTTCGACCCGGCACGACTGTCCGAGCTCCTGGCCGAGGTCAAGGAGAAGGTGCGCTTCTGCGAGGTCTGCGGCAACGTCACCGAGAACGTGCGGTGCAGCATCTGTCGTGACCCCCGTCGGTCGCCGTCGGTGATCTGCGTCGTGGAGGAGGCGAAGGACGTCGCCGCCATCGAGCGCACCCGCGAGTTCCGTGGGCTCTACCACGTGCTCGGCGGAGCGATCAGCCCGATCGACGGTGTCGGTCCGGACGACCTGCGGATCCAGCAGCTGATGACGCGGCTGGCCGACGGCACCGTGGACGAGGTCATCATCGCCACCGACCCGAACCTCGAGGGCGAGGCGACGGCGACCTACCTCAGCCGACTGCTCGTCCCGATGGGCATCCGCACCACGCGACTCGCGTCCGGGCTGCCGGTGGGTGGTGACCTCGAGTACGCCGACGAGGTGACCCTCGGCCGCGCCTTCGAGGGACGACGCGTGGTCGGTCACTGACGGGCGTGCGCGCAGGATCGTTGCGTCGAGTCCGCCTCGCACGCAACATCCGCGGAACACCCTCTACGATTGACAGACCGCGCGACCGTCGCGGAACCGTCGTCCCCGGGAGTACCAGCCAGTGGCCCTGATCGTGCAGAAGTTCGGTGGATCGTCCGTCGCGGACGCCGAGAGCATCAAGCGCGTGGCGAAGCGGATCGTCCAGACGAAGAAGGCGGGCAACGACGTCGTCGTGGCCGTCTCGGCGATGGGCGACACCACCGACGAGCTCGTCGACCTCGCGCACTCCGTGACGCCGATCCCCGCCGGTCGTGAGCTCGACATGCTGCTCACCGCGGGGGAGCGCATCTCGATGGCGCTGCTCGCGATGGCGATCAAGAGCCTCGGGGTCGAGGCATCGTCGTACACGGGCAGCCAGGCCGGCATGCTCACGGACGCCCAGCACGGCAAGGCCCGCATCGTCGACGTCACCCCGAAGCGCGTGCGCGAGGCGCTCGACGCCGGGCACGTCGCGATCGTGGCCGGGTTCCAGGGGTTCAACCGCACGACGGGCGAGATCACCACGCTCGGGCGCGGTGGGTCGGACACCACCGCCGTCGCGCTCGCCGCCGCGCTCGACGCCGACGTCTGCGAGATCTACACCGACGTCGACGGCATCTTCACCGCGGACCCCCGCGTGGTGCCGAAGGCCAAGAAGGTCGACCGGATCACGAGCGAGGAGATGCTCGAGCTCGCCGCCTCCGGCGCCAAGGTCCTGTACATCCGTGCCGTCGAGTACGCCCGTCGGCACGGCGTCACCCTGCACGTCCGCTCCTCGTTCAGCAACGCCGAGGGCACCATCGTCTACAACCCTGCAGAGGGGGAAACCGTGGAAGAACCGATCATCACCGGCATCGCCGGAGACCTCTCCGAGGGGAAGATCACCGTCGTCGGCGTGCCCGACACCCCCGGCAAGGCCGCCGAGATCTTCACGATCGTGGCCCGCGCCGGCGCCAACATCGACATGATCGTGCAGAACGTGTCCGAGGCGGTCACGGGCCGCACGGACATCTCGTTCACGCTGCCGAAGGACCAGGGCCAGGGCGTCCTGACCGCGCTCGAGGTCGCCAAGGCCGACATCGGCTACTCGGGCATCCAGTACGACGACCAGATCGGCAAGCTCGCCCTGGTCGGTGCCGGCATGCGGACCAACGCCGGTGTCTCGGCGGCGCTCTTCCGTGCCCTGCACGAGGCGTCCATCAACATCGAGATGATCTCCACCTCGGAGATCCGCATCTCGGTCGTCACGCGCGCCGACACCCTGAACGAGGCCATGCGCGTCGTGCACCAGGCCTTCGGGCTGGACGCGGACCAGGAAGCCGTCGTCTACGCCGGCACCGGGCGCTGAGCCCCGCGCCGACACGACCCACGAGCAGGAGCACCACATGAGCACCACCGTCGCCGTCGTCGGCGCCACCGGCCAGGTCGGCGCCGTGATGCGTCGCCTCCTCGAGGAGCGCGCGTTCCCGGCCGACCACGTCCGGTTCTTCGCGAGTGCCCGGTCCGCCGGTTCGACGCTGTCGTTCCGGGGCGAGGAGATCGTCGTCGAGGACTCCGAGACCGCCGATCCGTCGGGCATCGACATCGCGCTGTTCTCGGCCGGTGCCACGGCGTCACGCGCCCTCGCGCCGAAGTTCGCGGCGGCGGGTGCGGTGGTCGTCGACAACTCGAGTGCCTGGCGGATGGACCCCGAGGTGCCGTTGGTCGTGAGCGAGGTCAACCCGCACGCGATCGACGACGCCCCGAAGGGCATCGTCGCCAACCCGAACTGCACGACGATGGCGATCATGCCGGTCCTCAAGGTGCTGGACACCGAAGCCGGGCTGCGCCGTCTCGTCGCGACCACCTACCAGGCCGTGTCCGGGTCGGGCCTCGCCGGAGTCGAGGAGCTCCTCGGCCAGGCGCGCGCGGCGCTCGAGCAGGACACCGCGGCGCTCACCCACGACGGTTCGGCGGTGACCTTCCCGGAGCCGGTCAAGTACGTCCGACCGATCGCCTTCGACGTCGTCCCGCTCGCGGGCAGCATCGTCGAGGACGGCATGGGGGAGACCGACGAGGAGCAGAAGCTCCGCAACGAGAGCCGCAAGATCCTCGAGCTGCCCGACCTGCTCGTCGCCGGGACCTGCGTGCGCGTCCCCGTGTTCACCGGGCACTCGATCTCCGTGCACGCCGAGTTCGCGCAGCCGCTCTCGCCCGAGCGGGCGACGGAGCTCCTCGCCACGGCCCCGGGCGTCGAGCTCGCGGACGTCCCGACTCCGCTGCAGGCAGCCGGTCAGGACCCGTCCTTCGTCGGCCGCATCCGCGCGGACCAGTCCGCGCCCGACGGCCACGGCCTGGTCCTCTTCGTCAGCAACGACAACCTGCGGAAGGGCGCTGCGCTCAACGCGGTGCAGATCGCCGAGACGATCCTCGAACGGCGCGCGGTCGCCGCCTAGCGAGCACCGTCGCCGACGCGACACGTGACGGACGGGAGGCCCGTGGCGACACCGCCACGGGCCTCCCGTCCGTCGTCCCGACCGTCAGGAACGGGACCGAGTGCGACGTCGTCGGTGCAGCAGCACGCCGGTCCCGGCGGTGAGGAGCGCGAGCGCGACGGCGAGGGGGCCGGTCACCTCGGTGCCGGTCCAGGCGAGGCGCCCCTGCGGCGCGGCGTCGACGGTCCGGGCGGTCGTCGCCGGTCCTGGCGACGGTCCGTCCGCGCCGGGCTCGCCGGTCTGGTCGGCCTCACCGGGGGTCCCGGTGCCGCCCGTGCCTCCGGCACCGTCTCCCGGAGACGGTGCGTCACCCGGATCGGTGCCCTCGCCGTCACCGGGGTCGGGGTCCGGACCGTCGCCGGCGCCGGTCCCTGCGGACACGACGACCTCGACGGGGACGGGCGGCGCGAGCTGCCCGGCGGGGGTCGAGGCGAACAGTTCGAGGGTGTACGTGCCCTCGGTGAGCGCATCGATCGGCGAGCAGGACCAGTGTCCGGCGTCGTCCGCACCTCGATCGGCGGCATCGGTCTCACAGACCACCGTCCCGTCACGGACGACGACGACGTGCGCGCCGGGCGTGGCGGTGCCCGAGAGGGCGGAACCGGGTGCCAGGTCGGTGTGGTCGAGCGTCGGTGCGACGACGGGGCCCTCGGTGACGAGTTCGATGTCGGACCCCGCGGTGCCGAGCGCCAGGAGCGCGCCGTTCGCCTGCAGGCCGAGCTCGAGGCCGTTCGCCGGTGAGGACGGGTCGTCGGCGGTGAACCGGACGACGTGGGGCGCGGGGCTCGTGGTGCGGACCTGGAGGCAGCCGGAGGGGACGGCGGCGTCGGCCAGCACGGCGAAGGGCAGCCCGGGGCCGTTGAGGGCGGACAGGCACATCGACCCGACGACGAGCGGACCGGTGGTGCCGGGCGCGGGGTAGTGCGCGGTGTCGGCGGCGACCGGGCGGGTGTCGAGCACGGGCTGGCCGTCGTGGTCGGCGACGGCGACGAAGCCGGTGGTGCCGACGACGTGGAAGGTGCCCTCCAGCGTCGCAGCGGGCGCAGCCCGTGGCTCGGGCTGCGGCGAGGGGAGCGTGTCGGCCAGGGCGGCAGGGCCGAGCAGGAGCGGGGCGATCGCGGCCGCGGGCAGGAGCGGGAGGGCGAGACGGGCGCGCCGGCGGTGGTTCACGGTGGGGCCTCCGGGAGGGGACGGTCGATCGGGACCGTGAAATGGTGCCACATCCGGAATGTCGTACTTCACTAGCAAGTGCGATGGGTACGACCAGCGCCCCGCACCCGGACGATGCCCCCGGGCGACCCAGCGGCAGTGGGTAGGATCGTCGTGTGGCAGTGAAGCAGGTGGACCCGATCGACGTCGTCCTGATCGGGGGAGGGATCATGAGCGCCACGCTCGGCGCCATCATCCACCGCCTCGAACCCACGTGGAAGATCCGCGTGTACGAGCGGCTCGGCTCGGTCGCGCAGGAGTCCTCGAACCCGTGGAACAACGCCGGGACCGGTCACTCCGCGCTGTGCGAGCTGAACTACACGCCGGAGATGCCGGACGGACACGTCGACATCGCCAAGGCCGTGACCGTCAACGAGCAGTTCCAGGTCTCGCGGCAGTTCTGGGCGCACCTGGTCGAGACCGGCGCGCTCCCGCAGCCGTCCAACTTCATCAACCCGACCCCGCACATCTCCTTCGTGTGGGGCGAGGACAACGTCGAGTACATGCGCAAGCGGTACGAGGCGCTCAAGGGCCACCCGCTCTTCGCGGGCATCGAGTACTCGGACGACCCGGCGCAGATCCGCCGGTGGGCGCCCGCGCTCATCCCGGGGCGCAAGAAGGACCAGCCGGTCGCTGCGACGTACTCGGCCGCCGGCTCGGACGTCGACTTCGGTTCGTTGACGCAGCAGCTCTTCGACGAGCTCGAGATCGCCGGTGTCGAGTTCGAGCCGTCGCACCAGGTGCAGAAGATCACGCGGTCGAAGGTCTCCGAGGGGTGGGCGCTCGACGTCCGCAACGAGATCGGTCGGTCGACGCAGCGCATCGCGGCGAAGTTCGTCTTCGTCGGCGCCGGCGGCGGGGCCCTGCGCCTGCTGCAGAAGTCGGGCATCCCGGAGATCCGCGGGTACGGCGGGTTCCCCGTGTCCGGCGAGTTCCTGCGCACCGACGACCCCGAGGTCGTGCAGAAGCACGCGGCGAAGGTGTACGGCAAGGCGAGCGTCGGCGCTCCGCCGATGTCGGTGCCGCACCTCGACACCCGGATCGTCGAGGGCAGGGCGTCGCTGATGTTCGGCCCCTACGCCGGGTTCAGCCCGAAGTTCCTCAAGCAGGGCTCGCTGCTCGACCTGTTCCGGTCGATCCGACCGCACAACCTGCGACCGATGCTGAGCGTGGCGTTCTCGAACTTCGACCTGGTCCGCTACCTGGTCGGGCAGCTCCTGGCGTCGAAGCAGACGAAGTTCGACGCCCTCCGCGACTTCATGCCGACCGCCGAACCGGAGAACTGGCACCGCATCACTGCCGGGCAGCGCGTGCAGGTCATCAAGCCGGACCCGGAGAAGGGCGGGGTGCTGCAGTTCGGCACCGAGGTCATCACCTCGGCCGACGGCTCGATCGCCGGCCTGCTCGGCGCGAGCCCCGGTGCGTCCACCGCGGTGCCGATCATGCTGACGATGCTGCAGCGGTGCTTCCCGGACCGGTGGGACGCCTGGGCCCCGATGGTGCGGACGATGGTGCCCACGTACGGCAAGGACCTCGGCGCCGACCCGCAGCTCGCCGACGAGACCCTCGAGCACACCGCGAAGGTCCTCGGTCTGCACCACTGAGCCCCGCCGCTCGGGCGACTTGCCCCTGGTTCGAACGTGTGTTCGAATGAGGGCATGCGGTGGAGCGGGCAGTCGATCGGAGCGGAGCGCGGTGACGCCCTGCCGGGGCTCGAGTCGAACAGCGGGTTGGTGCGCAGCGTCACCACGCCGGAGTTCGCCGGGGTCACCTTCCACGAGGTCCTGGCGAAGAGTGCCCTGAACCGTGTGCCGGCTGCCGACGGCAGCGGCACCTACGGGTGGACGATCAACCCGTACCGCGGCTGCAGTCACGCGTGCGTCTACTGCTTCGCGCGGCCCACGCACACGTACCTGGAGTTCGACGGGGGTGCCGACTTCGACCAGCAGATCGTCGTGAAGACCAACGTTGCGGACGTCCTGCGCCGTGAGCTCCGGAAGCCGTCGTGGGACCGGCACCCCGTTGCGCTCGGCACCAACACCGACCCGTACCAGCGTGCCGAGGGGCGCTACCGGTTGATGCCCGGGGTCATCCGCGCGCTGGCCGAGTCGGGCACCCCGTTCAGCATCCTGACGAAGGGGACGCTGCTGCGGCGTGACCTGCCCACGTTGGTCGAGGCGGCACGGAGCGTCCCGGTCGACCTGGCGATGTCGATCGCCGTGTACGACGACGAGCTGCAGCAGCAGGTCGAGCCCGGGACCCCGACGACCGCCGCCCGGTTGGCGACCGTCCGGGCGATCCGCGACGCGGGGCTCGAGTGCTCGGTGTTCCTCATGCCGGTGCTCCCGTTCATCACGGACACGCGCGCGCACCTCGACGAAGCGATCGGTCGCGCGGCCGAGGCCGGTGCCTCGAGCGTCATGTACTCCGCACTGCACCTGCGTCCTGGCGTGAAGCCGTGGTGGGCGGCCTGGCTGCAGCGGACCCGTCCCGACCTCGTCGCGCGCTACCGCTCGATGTACCTCGACAACACCTACGCGCCCGCGGACTACCGCCGGTGGCTCGCGGACCGGGTGCGTCCGATCCTGGCCGCGCACGGTCTCGGACTCGGCCGGGTGGACCCGGCGACCGGTTCGATGGGGTTCAGCGACCGGCAGGCGCACCTCGTACCCGGCGAGCGGGCCGCGGCGGCGACCGCTCCGCGTGCACCGCGTCCGGGGTCGGGCGACACCGGACCGCGCGCCCTCGTCGGGTCGGTCATCACGAACGGGGGCATCACGAACGGGTACCGCGTCCCGGTGTCGCTCGACGAGCAGTCCCGCCCGACCTCGTCGCCGCTCAAGCGTGCCGACCCCGACTTCGACCGACGCGGTGCCGGGACGACCGTGATCGGAGGCCCGTCCGGACCGACCCTGTTCTGAGGAGCGTCCACCTTCCGCGTTCGGGGGACACCCTGTGTCGGTGATCGGCGGTAGCATCGAGCGGGTCGCCGGATCGTGCTCGTTTCGGGGTACACGACCGGCCCCCGGGACGGTCGCGTCACACGGCGACCGGACGACTCTCGGAAGGACCATCGACCCGTGCTCGGCATCCCCACGCACCTCGCTCCGCGAGTGAACGCGTGGTCGACCGTGCGCGCCTTCCACGCAGCGGCGATCGGATCGGTCGTC
This sequence comes from Curtobacterium sp. NPDC088465, assembly GCF_044753165.1. NCBI lineage: Bacteria > Bacillati > Actinomycetota > Actinomycetes > Micrococcales > Microbacteriaceae > Curtobacterium > Curtobacterium sp. NPDC088465. The sequence continues at coordinate 465,793 of NZ_JBIVMR010000003.1, forward strand.
GCCGCCGCCGTGACCCTGCTGCTGTACCGACTGGCCGAGCCCGACGTGCGGGTCGCCGGGGCCGTGCTCGCGCTCCTCCCCATGCTCGCGATGATCGGCGTGCACGTGCAGTTCGGCACCTGGCGCTCGGCCGTGGCCTTCCTCGTCACCGGCGGGGTCTGCACGTGGTGGTTCACCACGATCGTGCAGCGCGAGGTGCCCGCCGGCTGGGTGACGAGCTACCTGGTGTCGCTCGCGGTGATCCCGCTCGTGCTCGTGGGCGGGGCCGGTGCGGTCGCGAGTCGCGTCGTCGTCTGGTCGTTCGGCGGGTTCCTGGTCGGTCGGCTCGCGACCGGGATCGCGGTGCTGCAGGCGGACGGGCCGCCCCGACCGCTCCTCCTCGCCTGGGTCACCCTGGGCTTCGTGGTCGCCCTCGTGCTCTTCACCAGCCGGAACACCGCGCGGTCCGAGCGCGTCCAGCCCGAGCTGCTCCGGTCCGCTCGCGAGGAGCACGTGTCCGCCTACCGGGCCGGGGTCGAGGCCGAGGCCGCGGCGATCCTGCACGACACGGTGCTCAACCACCTCGGTGCCATCGCGCTCGCTCCCGACGGCCCCATGGACCCGCAGCTCGCGCGCACGGTCGAAGCCGACGTCGCGATGCTGACCGGGAAGCAGTGGCTCGCGTCGTCCGACCCGACGTCCGAGCCGGACCCGGCCCTCGCCGGTGCCGCGTTCGACGCGATGGTGGACGAGCACCGGGCGGAGGGGCTCGCGGTCGCGGTCACCGGTGATCCGGCTGCCCTGGCGCGGCTCGACCCGTCGGCGGCGACGGCACTGCTCCGGGCCGTCGGGCAGTGCCTGGCGAACGTCCGCAAGCACGCGGGGACCGACGAGGCCGAGGTCAGCGTCTTCGACGACGGCTCGTCGTGCACGGTGATGGTGGTCGACGACGGCCGCGGGTTCGACGAGCAGGAGACCGGCAGCGACCGGATGGGGCTGCGCGGCTCGGTCCGGGAACGCATCGGCCGGGTCGGCGGTGACGTCCAGGTGTGGTCGTCGCCGGGATCCGGGACGAGCGTCATGATGACCGTGCCCTACACGAGCGAGGACGCGGCCCGCGTCGACGGAGCGCACACCGGCGGCGCGCACACCGGCGGCGCGCACACCGGCGGCGCGCACACCGGCGGAGCGCACACCGGCGGCGCGCACACCGGTGGCGCACGGACCGGCGGCGCGGCGTCGTACGCCGTCACGGGTGAGTCCGACCGCGGAGCCGCCCGGTGAGTCGCGTCGACGCGGTGCGGGCCGCCGTCCGGGGCGCTCGGACCGCACAGCAGTGGGACCCGCTCGGCGCGATGGGTTCCCGCCCCCTCGCCGTCCTGCTCGGTGCGGCCGGCGTGCTGTGGGCGCTGCTCGTGTCGGTGTTCGACCGCGACGTGGTCGGCAGCCCGACGCTCAGCGCCCTCACGGTGCTGCTCCTGGGCGCGTCGGGCGCGGTCGTGATCGCGTCGTCGTCGCCCTTCCGGGCGCCGTTCCCGCGCTGGGCGTACGTGCTCCACGTCGTGCTGCTCGGCGCAGCGTCGGCCGCGAGCGTCGCGGCGCAGTGGGGGCCGGACCGCAACGCGCTCAACGACTTCATGTGCCTGCTCACCGCCACCGGGATCGTGACGGTCGCGCCCTACCGGCCGTGGCGGGACCTGGCGGTCGGCGGGCTCGTCCTGGCAGCGGTCGACGCAGCTGCCTGGGGCACCGCCGCCGCCGTGTTCCCGCACCAGGTACCGGTGTCCGTCGCCGCCTTCCTCGCCGCCGCGCCGACGCTGGTCCTCACCGCGGCGTCCGTCGTGTTCGCGTGGACCTTCGGCGGCCTGGCGGAGCGCGTGCAGATCCGTGCGGGCTCGTACTCGGTGGCGCGCGCCGAGCGGGACGGCATCGCCGCGCGCGTGCAGCAGGACCGCTCCGTCATCCTCGCGCGCGACGTCGCCCCGTTCTTCGCCGAACTCCGGACGCGTGAGGTGATCACCGACGCCGACCGCGCACGCGCCCGTTCCATCGCGGACGGCATCCGGCAGGCCATGGTCGCGGACGCCGACCGGACGTGGCTCGAGTACGCGGTCGCCGTCGAGGGCGGGTCCGCCGAGTCGGTGGACGACCCGGACGGCCTCATCGCGACGCTCGACACCGACCAGCGGACCGTCGTCCGGACGTTCCTCCGTGCGGCGCTCGGCGCAGCGACGGTGGACCCCGCGCGGTTCCGTGCCACGGTCCGCCGTTCGCGCGAGCCCGGTGCCCCACCCGACCGCGTCGAGGTCCGCACGGAGCTCGCGGTCGACGACTCGGACGTCGGCATCCACCGCACGTTCGACCCCTACTTCGCGGTGCTCCGCGTGACCTTCCCCGACCTCGACGTCGCCGTCCGACCATCGTCCCTCGCACTAAGGTTCTCCTATGACCAGCACTGACCCGAACCGGACCACGGAGGGCGTGCCACCGCTCCCGCAGCCCGGAACCCGACGCGTGCGGCTGGCGATCCTCGACGACCACGAGGTGCTGCTCGACAGCCTGTCGAGCTGGATCGCCGTGAACGCCTTCGACTTCGACCTCGCCCTCACCGCGCACACGTGGCTCGAGATGGTGCACAGCGAGAACTTCCCGACGGACCTCGTCTTCCTCGACTTCCAGCTCAAGGAGCCGGTGTCGATCGAGGCCCGCGTGCGCACCTGTCGTGCTGCCGGGGCGAAGGTCATCGTGCTCTCGAGCGTCGACAGCCGCGAGTCCCGCGACCGTGCCCTGGCTGCCGGTGCGGCCGCGTTCCTGTCGAAGTCGCTGCCGATGCGCGAGGTCATGGACGTCGCGCGCGAGGTCATGGGTGTCTCGCGGGAGACCCCGGCGCAGCGCGACTGGCGCCCGCTGCCGACCGGCGCGAGCGCGCACCAGCGGCCGAAGCTCAGTGCGGGCGAGGAAGAGGCACTGCGGCTGTACGTGTCCGGCTACTCGACGAACGAGGTCGCCGCGCAGATGAACGTGCAGTACGAGACCGCGAAGACCTACCTCCGCCGCGTCCGCGAGAAGTACAGCAAGGTCGGCCGTCCCGCGTCGAAGAAGTCGGACCTCATCCGTCGTGCCGCCGAGGACGGGTTCCTCGCGTAGTGGCGAAGCTCTACTTCCGGTACGGCGCGATGAACAGCGGCAAGAGCACCGGGCTGCTGCAGGCCGCGTACAACTACGAGGAACGCGGGCAACGCGTGCTGCTGGCGAAGCCGTCGGTGGACACCAAGGGTGACCGTGAGATCGTCTCCCGACTCGGCGTCACACGCTCCGTGGACGTCGTCTTCGCGCCCCACGACGACGTCCGGCACGCGGTCGCCGACGCCGGTGCCACCGACCCCGAGTCGGACCGGCTCGACGGCATGGTGCGTCCGGTGAGCTGCGTGCTCGTCGACGAGGCGCAGTTCCTCACCCCGCGCCAGGTCGACGACCTGCTCCGCGTCGCCGTGCTCGACGAGGTCCCCGTGCTCGCCTACGGCATCCGCACGGACTTCCGCACCGAGGCGTTCCCCGGCAGCGCGCGACTGCTCGAGGTCGCGCACTCGCTCGAGGAGCTCAAGACCATCTGCCGGTGCGGTCGCAAGGCCGTGTTCAACGCGCGCAAGGTCGACGGCCGCTTCGTCTTCGACGGGTCCCAGGTCGCGATCGACGGTGTCGACGTCACCTACGAGTCGCTCTGCGCGAACTGCTACCTCAGCGAGTCGGGCGGGCGGCTCGACGGCGAGCTCGCCCACTGATCCGACCCACGTCCGCCAGGTGGGCCACCGCCGGACGGGAGGCACGGTGCGGCGCCGCCCCGCGCCTCCAGGCCGGCCCGTGGCGCGGAATGCGCGCACGCCGGCGACGGTTGTCACCCCCATGAGCGACGCCACCGTGCACCTGTCCGTCCTCGACCTGGCCACCCGCGAGTACGGCCAGTCGAACACCGAGGCCCTGCAGGGGTCGATCGACATGGCAGTGCACGCCGAGCAGCTCGGCTACGAGCGTGTCTGGGTCGCCGAGCACCACGGCATGCCGGGCATCACCTCGTCGGCGCCCGCCGTGCTGCTCAGTGCCGTCGGCGCCGCGACGTCACGCATCCGGATCGGTTCCGGCGGGGTGATGCTCCCGAACCACGCACCGCTCGTGATCGCCGAGCAGTTCGGCACGTTGCGTGCACTGTACGGCGACCGCGTCGACCTCGGCATCGGGCGCGCCCCGGGGACCGACGGCGCGACGGCGATGGCGCTGCGCCGCACCGACCGGCTCGACGTCGACGACTTCCCCCAGCAGCTCGCCGACCTGATCGGGTTCTTCACCGGCATGGACGCGTCGAACCCGCTGTCGCGGATCCGCGCGGTCCCGGGCTACGGCGACGTGCCGGAGTTCTGGCTGCTCGGCTCCTCGGGCTACAGCGCGCAGGTCGCCGGCGCGCTCGGGGTGTCGTTCGCCTTCGCGCACCACTTCGCGTCGGACAACACCGAGGCGGCGCTCGCGCTGTACCGCGACTCGTTCCGCCCGTCGCGCTTCCGGCAGACCCCGAACGCCCTCATCGGTGTGCAGGTCGTCACCGACGAGGACCCTGCGGTCGTCGAGGAGCAGAGCGCTCCGGGGATGATCTCGTTCATCCGGATGCGACAGGGCGCCAAGCCCGAACCGGTGTCGATGGACGAGGCCCGCGCGTACGAGTTCTCGGACCTCGAGCGCCGGTTCATCGCCGCGCGGACGGAGCGGCAGGCCTACGGCGACCGCGAGCACGTCGCCACGAAGATCAACGAGCTCGTCGCATCCACCGGTGCCGACGGGGTGATCGTCGCGCCCGGTGCTGCCCAGGCGCGCTACCGGCACCAGGCGCTCGACGTGGTGGCGTCCCTGCAGGCCGAGGGCCGCCTGGTGCCGGCGGGGGCGACGGTCTAGCGGACGGACGCCCGCTGCGGCCGTCCGGCCGTGGGAGCCGTCAGGCCAGGAGCCCGAGGCGCGTCGCGGCGGTGATCGCGGCGACACGCGTCCCGACGTCGAGCTTCCGGTAGACGTTGTAGACGTGCCGCTTCACCGTGCCGACGGCGAGCCCGAGTTCGGTGGCGATCTCGGCGTTCGACCGCGCATCGGCGACGAGACGGAGCACCTCGAGCTCGCGGTCGCTGAGCGGTGACCCGGCGCGGGCGTCGGTGACGAGGTCGACCGGGAACGTCACGGGACCCGCACCCCTGCGGGTCGCTCGGACGATCCGGCCGACGAGCTCCCGGCTCGGGGTGTCCTTCGTCACGAAGTCCACGGCTCCGGCGTCGAGCAGCGCGCGGCGGAGGACGGCGTCACGGTGCATCGTCAGGACGACGACGCTGATGTGCGGGTGTCGGCGGCGGACGGTGGCGATGGTGGTCCGCGCCGGTGGCCCGTCGAGCTCGACGTCGAGCAGGAGCACGTCGATCGCGGCCGCCTCGGGGGAGTCCAGCACGTCGGACGGGCGCTCCCCGTGCGCGACGACCCGGATCGTCGGGACCGCTGCCAGGATCGTGGCGAGCCCCTCGCGGAAGAGTCGGTGGTCGTCGACGATCGCGACGTGGGTGACGGCGGTCACATGGCTCCCCTCGGGACGGTCAGCCGGACGACGGTGCCCGAGCCCGGGGCGCTCTCGACGTCCAGTCGGGCGCCGAGCACACCGGCCCGCTCACGCATGGTGCGCTGCCCGAGGCGTCCCTCGGCGACGGCGTCGGGAGCGAACCCGGGGCCGTCGTCCCGCACCGTCACGACCACCGTCCCCGGCGACCACGCGAACTCGACGGACGCCGCGGACCCGGGCGCGTGCTTCCGTCGGTTGGTCAGCGCTTCGAGGAGGATCGTCAGCGCCTCCTCGGCCTTCCAGTTCGGCAGGGCGCCGGCGACGCCCGTCGTCGTGATCACCAGGCGGTCGTCCCCCGGGAACAGGTCGTCCACGTGCCGCCGCAGGGCGTCGTCCAGCCGGTCCTGGCCGACCCTGGCGTGCAGGGAGAGCGCGAGGTCCTGCACGTCGGTCAGTGCTCCTCGGAGCAGCCGCGCCGCGGACTCGAGCTGCGCGGTCCGCTCTGCCTCCGCGGGGTCGGTGAGCAGCACCAGGTCGAGGCGCTGCAGTCCCGCGAGCACCCCGTGTGCGACACGGTCGTGCAGGTCGCGGGCGATCTGCTCCCGCGAGTCGAGGTTCGTCGAGGTCACCCGTTGCCGGAGTGCCTCCGTGTACGCGATCGCCCCTGCGGGGAACCGACTCCAGACGCCCGCGTGCAGTGCCCGGGTGGCGCGGAGGACCTCGTCCGTGGTGCGCGCTCCGACCTCGTCGACGAAGACCGGCAGGTAGGCGTCGAACAGCATCTCGGCCGCCAGCATGGCGCCGGCGGGGTGCTGTGCACGCTCGGCGTGCAGGACGCCGGTCGCGAGGTGCTCGGGGTCGAGGTACCGGTCGCTCACGACGCTCGCGGCCCCGTCGCCGGTCGCGTACCGCTCGTGGGCTTCGCTGATCATGGACGTCACGTTGTCCAGGAGGCTCTGTGCGAGGACCGGGTCGTCGGCGAGCTCGGGGAAGTGCGCGCCGATCTCCGCGAGGACGGTGGCGAGCGGGGCGGGGATCGTCATGACGGTTGCGAGCGTAGCGGCCCCGGTCTCGTCGACGTGCTCGACGGCCGGGCGTTGTGTCGCCGGACACAGGCGGGGAGGAGCGTCCCGGGAAAGCAGCAGGGCCCCGATCCGAGTGGATCAGGGCCCTGCTGTTCTACTGTCTCAACACAGTGTCGGGGTGACAGGATTTGAACCTGCGACCTCCTCGTCCCGAACGAGGCGCGCTACCAAGCTGCGCCACACCCCGCGGTGTGGTTGCTCCGAACCGGAGCGACCAGGAAAGTCTACCGGACGTTCGAGGGTGCTCACGACCATTCGCGGTACACCCGGGCGCGTCGCGGCCGCTCGGGTCAGGAGGTCTTCGCGGTGAGGGTCACGACCACGGCCTCGGGGCGGCAGGAGAACCGCACCGGAGCGTAGATCGACGTGCCGATGCCCGCCGAGACCTCGAGCCACGACCAGTGCCCACGGTGCTGCCACCGGTGCAGACCGCTGACGTACTGCCGGGGCAGGTCGGAGTTCGTGACGAGTGCGCCGACCCCGGGCACCTGCACCTGACCACCGTGCGTGTGCCCGGCGAAGACGATGTCCGCACCCTGGTCGACGAAGGCGTCGAGGACGCGCCGGTACGGGGCGTGGGTGATGCCGATCGCGACGGGGGAGGGGCCGTCCTCGTCCTCGGTCCACGGCACGGCGCTGCGCATCTCGTCGACGTTGGTCGGCAGCAGGTCGAGACGGTCCCAGTCGCGGTGGGCGTCCGAGGTGCCGAACAGTTCGAAGCGCGACCCGCGGAGCTCGATCGCGTGGGCCTGGTCGTTGACGTCGAGCCACCCGAGCGACTCGAAGAACGCGGTCTGCCGATCGATGTCGAGCTCGACCGGACGGCGACCGGTGGGGTGGCTGCTCGGGCCGGTGAAGTACTTGAACGGGTTCCGCGGCGAGGGGCCGTAGAAGTCGTTCGAGCCGTGCGCGAAGGCGCCCGGGACACCGCGGAACGGTTCGAGTGCGTACTCGACGGCGGTGTTGGCCGTGGGGTGCCCGAGGTTGTCGCCCGTGTTCACGACGAAGTCCGGCTCGACCAGGCTCAGGTCGCGGAGCCACTGCTGCTTGTCGGCCTGCCAGGGCGCCATGTGGATGTCGGAGAGGTGCAGGACGGTGACGTCCCGGGACCCCGGCGGCAGCACCGGGACGGTCTCCCAGCGGATGCCGAAGCGGCGACGTTCGACGAGGGAACCCCACGCCGCCGTCGCCGCTCCGACGGCCGCGCCCGCTGCGATCACTCCCAGCGCGGCGCGACCGCGACTCACTTGCAGTCCTTCGGTGCCTTGCCGTCCTTGTTGCCGAACAGCTGCAGAGTGACGGTCGCGTCCTTCCCGACCGCGGTGCCCTCGCCCGGGTCGACCGCCGCGACGGTGCACTTGTTGCCGTCGTCGCCCTTCGCGTACTCGCCGGACAGGGCGACCTTCGTGAAGCCGGACTCCTGCAGGACGTTGCGGGCATCCCCGACGCTCTTGCCGGTGACCTGGGGCACCGTCGTCTGGCTGCCGTCGGTCGTGTACACGGTCACGCTGGATCCGGTCGACAGGAGCGACCCCGGACCCGGAGAGGTCGACGAGACCGTGCCCGGCGTGCCACCGCCCGGCTGCGCGCCGCCGTCGACGTAGGTGAAGCCGGCCCCGGCGAGCGTCGCGCGGGCCGCGTCCGCGGTCTTGCCACGGACGTCCGGCACGTTGACGCTGTTCCCACGCAGCGCCGTCTGCGACGGCGTCGGGAACGGGTCGGCCGGGTGCAGCTGGTTGATCGGCATCATCGCCTGCTGCCACACGTGCGCACGCTGCGACGCGTACGAGCCGTAGCCACCCGGGCTGTAGTAGTGACGCAGGTTGTTCTTCGCGCCGTCGGTGTTGCCCTGCCAGTAGGCGGTCGCGACCTTCGAGCTCGCGCCGACGAGCCAGATCTGGTCGGCGTCGTCGGTGGTACCCGTCTTCGCGAACAGCTGCGTGCCGTCCGGGGTCTGGGCGCCCTGCGCGGTGCCGTACTGGATGGTGCCACGCATCGCGAACGCAGCGGTCGCGGCGACGCTCGGGTCGAGCACCTGCTTGCACTGCTTCGGCTGGCCGCCGAGCTCCTTGCCGGAGGCGTCGGTGACCTGGTCGATCGCGATCGGGGCGCAGTAGGTCCCGCCGTTGGCGATGGTCGCGTAGGCCGAAGCCATCGTCAGCGGGGCGATGTTGTTGGTCCCGAGGATGGACGACGGGTACGCGTTCAGCTCCGTCTTCTCGTCGGCGGAGTGCACACCGAGGTCCTGGGCCGTCTGCCGGATGTCGCACAGGTCGAGCTTCGCGGCCATCGACGCGAACGCGGCGTTCACGGACAGGGCGGTCGCACGGGCGACGGTGAACTGGCCCCGCTCACCCGCCGAGTCGTTCTTCGGAGCCCACGGGGACGTGATCGTCGAGCCGCACTGCGTCCACTGGGACGTGTTGTGCGGGGTGCCGTTGACGCTCTCGTTCAGGCCGTGCCCGGCCTTGAGCCAGTCGAGCAGCGTGAACACCTTGTAGGTCGAGCCGACCTGGAAGCCGATCGAGCCGCCGTACTCCTTGTCGACGCTGTAGTTGATCGACGTCGCCGTCGGCGGGGACTGCAGGGACTGGTCGTAGTCCTTGTTCTGCGCCATCGTGAGGATGCGACCCGTCGATGCCTCGACCGAGTTGAGCGCGCTGCCGAGCTGCAGCCGCGACTCGGTGTTCGGGTCGTAGGTGTTCAGCAGGTCCTTCTGCTGCCCGTTCAGATTGATGTCGAGCGACGTCTGGATCTTGTACCCGCCGTTGCGCCACGCCTGGTCGCGCTCCTTCTGGGTCCCGCCCAGCTGCGACATCTGCTTGACGACCTTGACCGCGTAGTCGCAGAAGAACTGCGCGCCGTTGCCGGCCGCCGACTGGCAGCCCTGGTTCGGCTCGGTCAGGTGCACGTAGTCCGCGGGGTTCGAGGCGATCGCCTGGTCGAACTCGTCCTTGGTCAGGTGCTTCTGCGCGTACATCGACTTGAGGATGACGTCGCGGCGAGCCTTGTTCGCCTCGTAGTTCTTCTCGTTCGCCAGGTTGCGCGTGTTCGGGGACTGCACGATCGCGAGGATCGAGGCCGCCTCGGCCGGCGTGAGGTCGGTCGCCGACTTGTTGAAGTAGTGCTGTGCGGCGGCCTGCACGCCGTACGTCTGGTCGCCGAAGTAGGCGATGTTGAGGTACCCGGTCAGGATCTCCTTGTGCGAGTACTTCTTCGCCAGGCCGATGGCGAGCTTCATCTCCTCGAGCTTGCGGGGGATGGTCTGCTCGACGGCGTCGTTGTACGCCTTCTGGCGCTCTTCCTCGGACGGGAGCTCGAGGGCCTGCTGCATCTTGATGTTGCGGACGAGCTGCATCGTCAGGGTCGAGCCACCGCCGGACTCGCCGAGGCCGCCGGCGATGCTGCCGACGCCGGCGCGGACGAGCGAGGTCATGTCGACGCCACCGTGGTCCCAGAAGCGCTTGTCCTCGCCGTCGATCGCGGCGTTCTTCAGCTGGTCGCTGATCTGGTCGTACTTGAGCTCCTCGCGGTTCTGGTCGTAGACCGTCGCGAGCTTGACCGGTTGCCCGTTCGCGTAGGCGTAGATCTCGTTGCGCTGCGGGAGGTCACCGATCTCGATGTACTCCGGCAGGGACTCGAACACGCCGATGGTCGAGGTCGTCGTGACGCCGGCGACGGCGATCGCCGGGGTGACCCCGATCGTGACCAGCAGACCAGCGAGCGCACTGAAACCGACGAAACCGACGAAGGCGCCGATCGCGGAGACGGGCTTGGTCCGCGAGGCAGACTTCTGGGCAGACATAGGATGCAGCCTAAACGACGCCCACGACTGAAAGGCTGGCAAGGAACCGCATGACTCAGTGGGAGTACTTCACCGCTCCGTTGTTCATCCACAACACGGCCGCGATCCTCAACAACTTCGGTTCCGAGGGGTGGGAGCTGGTCCAGGTCGTCAGCGGCCCCGAGGGTGGGCTCGTCGCCTACCTGAAGCGCCCGAAGGCCGACGCGTGAGCACCGCCGACCGCCTGGCGGAGCTCGGCCTGACGATCCCGGAGGTGGCTGCGCCCGTCGCCGCCTACGTGCCGGCCGTCCTCACCGGGCAGTACGTGTACACGGCCGGGCAGCTGCCCTTCGTCGACGGGGCGCTGTCGGTCACGGGCAAGGTCGGTGCCGCGGTCGACGCGGACGCCGCCACCGCCCAGGCGCGCGTGGCCGCGCTCAACGCCCTCGCCGCGGTGCAGTCGGTCGCGGGCTCGCTGGACCGGGTCGCCCGGGTCGTCAAGGTGACAGTGTTCGTCGCGTCGGACCCGTCCTTCACCGGGCAGCCGGCGGTCGCCAACGGCGCGTCGACGCTCGTCGGCGAGGTGTTCGGGGACGCCGGCGTCCACGCGCGCAGCGCGGTGGGCGTGGCCGTGCTCCCGCTGGACGCACCGGTCGAGGTCGAGCTGGTGGTGGAGCTCACCGACTGACGGACCGTCAGCGACGCAGCTGACGCGAGCCGCGCCTCCAGACCGGTCGGGAGGCGCGGCTCGCGTCGTTCCGGCTACATGAGCTCTGCGATGGTCGCCATGATCGTCGGGTCGGCGAGTGTCGTCGTGTCGCCGATGCGACGGCCCTCGGCCGCGTCGCGCAGCAGGCGACGCATGATCTTGCCCGAGCGGGTCTTCGGCAGCTCCGGGACCACGACGACCTGCCGGGGCTTCGCGATCGCACCGATGCGCTTGCCGACCCAGTCGCGGAGTTCCTTCGCGACCGCGTCGCGGTCGGCACCCTCGGCCGCCTCGGCGGTCAGGATGACGAACGCGACGACGGCCTGGCCGGTCGTCTCGTCCGCGGCACCGACGACGGCGGCCTCGGCGACGCCCTCGTGCCCCACCAGCGCCGACTCGATCTCGGCGGTGGAGAGCCGGTGGCCGGAGACGTTTATGACGTCGTCGACGCGACCCTGCACCCAGATGTCGCCCTGGCCGTCCAGCCGCGCGCCGTCGCCGGCGAAGTAGCGGCCGGGGAAGCGGCTCCAGTAGGTCTCGACGAAGCGGTCGGGGTCGTTCCAGATGCCACGGGCCATCGACGGCCACGGCTCCGTGATCGTCAGGTAGCCGCTCTCGCCGGGGTCGGCGCGGTGGCCCTCCTCGTCGACGATCTCGGCGACGATGCCCGGCAGCGGGGTCTGTGCGGCTCCGGGCTTCAGCTTCGTCACGCCGGGCAGCGCCGAGATCATGATCGCGCCGGTCTCGGTCTGCCACCAGGTGTCGACGATCGGCGTCCGGTCGTGGCCGATGACCTGCCGGTACCACTGCCACGCCTCGGGGTTGATCGGCTCCCCGACGCTGCCGAGCAGGCGGAGGGACTCGAGGCTCCGCGCCTCGGGGATCTGCCGGCCGGCCTTCATCGCGGCGCGGACGGCGGTCGGCGCGGTGTAGAGGACGGTGACGCCGTAGCTGTCGACGATGTCCCACCAGCGGCCGGGCTGCGGCTCGTCCGGGGTGCCCTCGTAGAGCACCTGCGTGACGCCGTTCGCGAGCGGGCCGTAGACGACGTAGGAGTGCCCGGTGATCCAGCCGATGTCGGCGGTGCACCAGTAGACGTCCTTCTCCGGGTGCATGTCGAAGACGTTCCGGTGCGTGTAGGCGGCCTGTGTCAGGTAGCCGCCGGAGGTGTGCACGATCCCCTTCGGCTTCCCGGTGGTGCCCGAGGTGTAGAGGACGAACAGGGGCGTCTCGGCGGGGAACGCCCGCGCCTCGTGCTCGGGGGCTGCCTTCGCGAGCTCGTCGTGCCACCACAGGTCGCGGTCGTTCCAGGCGATGTCGTTGCCGCCGCGCCTGACCACGAGCACGTGCTCGACGGAGTCGGTGCCCTCGCCGGCCAGTGCCTCGTCCACCGCGGGCTTCAGCGGGGAGACCGCGCCGCGCCGCCAGCCCCCGTCGGCGGTGACGACGAGCTTCGCGCCGGCGTCCTCGATGCGGGCGCGCAGGCTCTCGGCGCTGAAGCCGCCGAAGACGACCGAGTGGACGGCGCCGATCCGGGCGACGGCGAGCATCGTGACGACCGCCTCCGGGATCAGCGGCATGTAGACGACCACGCGGTCGCCCTGCGCGACGCCGAGGTCGGTGAGCATGTTCGCGGCGCGTTGCACCTCGGCGGTGAGTTCCGCGTAGGTGATCCGGCGCGTGTCGCCGGGTGCACCCTCGAAGTGGATCGCGACCCGGTCGCCGTTGCCCGCGCGGACGTGCCGGTCGAGACAGTTCTCGGCCACGTTGAGGGTGCCGTCGTCGAACCACTTCGCGAACGGCGCGCCCGACCAGTCGAGTGTCCGGGTGAACGGTGTGCGCCAGTCGAGCAGGGTCCGGGCCTGGTCCGCCCAGAACGCCTCGCGGTCAGCGGCGGCCGCCTCGTGCAGGTCCTCCCGCGCGACGGCGTCCGCGACGAAGTCCGCCGGCGGAGCGAAGGTCGGGCCGTCCTCGTGGCGTTCGTCGGCCTGGGTCGGTGTGGACATCGGTGTCCTCTCGCATCGTTGCGGCTGGGGTGCAGTCGGAGACTACCCCCGGTGCGGGACCGTGCTGCGGGGCCCCGCGGACATTCCGGCCGAGGGGTTGCCGAGCACGGGTCGTCATGGGGTACAGTGGTTCCTGCCGGACTCGTTTCCGGTGGCACCGGGCCGGATTCCCCCCAATCCACCGATGTCAAGGCGGCACCGGTTCCCCCCAACAGGTGCCGCCTCTTCTTTTTCCCCGACGCCTGTTGCGCAGCGTGTCCGGGTGGCACGGCTCGATCGGCGTCCTGGTGCCGAAGAGTGGACAGACTTGTCCACGTCCTCGTTGCAGGGCCGCTCGCGACGGCGTCCGCTCGGAGGGTGCCCGGGCGACCGGCCGCCCGGCCCGGTGCCGTCGGTTCCGCACGGTCGCCTGCGGACACCGAACGGGGTACGGCTTTGCGTAACGGGGTACAACACGGCACCTCGAGGGTGTCGAGCGGGAGCCGTCCACACGACATACCGATTCCTGCCGTGGCCGCCGCCGACCGACCTAGCGTCGACCGCATGCACCGCCACCGAGCCGACGCCCCCGGGGCCGATCACGACGCCACCGGTCCCGGCGTCCCTGCTGAGCCGGGCGGCGTGCCGTTCCTGCCGGGCGCCGCGCGTGCTCGGCGGCGCCGGACCCTCGATCCGTCGGTGTTCGAGGAGCTCGCGGCCCTGGTCGCGGACGCGGAGACGACCGACGTGCTCGTCGTCGGCGGGCAGGGCACCTGGATCGACCGGGGTCGCGGCCTCGAACGCGTCCGCCCCGAGCTCCCGGAGCGGCGTGCGCGCGCGCTCGCCGCCGAGCTCGTCGCCCTCGGCGGCCGCCACGTCGACGAGACCACGCCGTGCGCCGACGTGCGGCACGGCGACGGGGTGCGCGTGCACGTCGTCCTCGCGCCGGTGTCCGTCGGCGGCACCGCGCTGTCCGTCCGGCTGCCGCGACCGGAGCGCCCGACGCTCGCCGGCCTGGAACGCCTCGGTGCCTTCCGGGTCGTGCCCCGGGCCGTGCTCGAGGACGCGGTCGCCCGGAGGCGCAACGTCCTGGTCACGGGCGCCACCGGCAGCGGGAAGACGACCGTGCTCGCGGCGATGCTCGGCGCGGTGCCGCACGACGAGCGGATCGTCACGGTCGAGGACACCGCGGAGCTCCGGGTCGAGCACCCGCACGTCGTCACGCTCGAGGCGAGACAGGCGACCGCCGAGGGCACCGGTGCGCTCGGGCTCGACCGGCTCGTGCGCGAGGCACTCCGGATGCGCCCGGACCGGTTGGTGGTGGGGGAGTGCCGGGGTGCCGAGGTCCGTGAGCTCCTCGGGGCCCTGAACACCGGGCACGACGGCGGGGCCGGCACCCTGCACGCGAACGGTCTCGCCGACGTCGGAGCGCGGCTCGAGGCCCTCGGGGCACTGGCCGGTCTCGGCCCGCAGGCGCTCGCGCGACAGGTCGTCAGCGCGGTCGACCTCGTCGTGCACGTCGAGCGGCGGTCGTCGTGGCGGGGGATCACGGCGGTCGGGACGTGCGGGATCGACCGCGACGGGCGGCTCGAGGTCCGCCCGGTCGGACGCGCCGGCCCGTGAGTCGCCGCCGCGGTCGGGTCGGTCCGGACGCTGCCGGAGCTGCGCGCGTGCTGGACCGGGTCGCGGTGCTCGTCGGTGCGGGGGTGCCACCACCGCGGGCCTGGGCCCTCGTGGGTGGCGTGCCCGAGCCCGACGCTCCCGCCTGGCAGGACGTCCGTCTCGTCCTGCAGGTGGCGGAGCGGACCGGGGCGCCCTCTGCCGGTGCCCTGCGTGCCCTGGCCGCGGCGATGCGTCGGACAGCCGCGGCCGACCGTGCCGTCCGGGTCGCCCTCTCCGGACCGCGCACGAGTGCTCGGGTCGTGCTGGCGCTGCCGCTCCTCGGGCTCGGACTCGGTTCGGTGTGGGGTGCGGACGCGTTCGTCGTGCTCCTCACCCGGCCGGTCGGCTGGATCTGCTGCGCAGCGGCGGCCGGACTCGTGCTCGTCGGGCAGCGCTGGACCCGACGGCTGGTCGACGCCGTGACGCCGGACGGGCACGTGCCGGGCGTCCTGCTCGACGCGTGGGCGGTGGCGCTGACCGGTGGTGGGTCGTGGCAGTCGGCGGAAGCAGCCGTGCGCGGAGCCCTCGGAGCAACCGCCGGTGACGGGGTCGAGGCGGCGCGGCTGCACGAGGTGCTGGTCCTGAGTCGTCGCGCCGGGGTGCCCGCCGCGGAGCTGCTGCGCGCCGCTGCCGAGGACGCCCGGGACGACGCCGCTGCGGCGGGCCTCGCTGCGGCGGAGCGACTGGCCGTCCGGCTCGTGCTGCCGCTCGGCGTGTGCGTCCTGCCGGCGTTCGTCCTGGTGGGCGTCGTGCCGGTCGTGGTCGGGGTCCTCTCCTCCACCGTCGGTGGTCTCCGCTGAACCGTCCACAGACCGACCCGCCGAGCGTCGGACGGTGCCCCCCGGTGGGCGAACGTGGGACCACCACAGAGAGAGGGGAACCCCATGACCGACTCGACACCTCCGCAGCCGACACGGGTACCGGCGCCGTCACCGGGACACGCGTCGGGCGTGGCCCGGGGGTGGGCCGCGAGCGTGCACGTCCCCGCTCGTCCCGGTGCCGGACGTCGTCGGTGCCGCCCCGGGGACGACCACGGGTCGGCCACCGCCGAGTACGCCGTCGTCATCCTTGCCGCGGTGGCGTTCGCCGGTGTGCTCGTCGCCGTGATGCGCTCGGGCGAGGTCCAGCAGATCCTGACCGACCTCGTCCGCGGGGCACTGGTCCCGTGACCGGGCTCCGTCCGCCCGTGTCCGACCGCGGCAGTGTGACCGTGGAGTTCGCCGTCGGGCTCCCGGTCGTCGCCCTCGTCCTGGTCTCCCTGGTCGCCGGCGTGGTCCTGGTCGACCGTGCCGGGCGGCTCGGGTCGGTCGCCGGCACGGCGGCACGGGCGCTCGGGCGCGACGACGAGCGGACGGCCGCCGCGGCACTCGCCGCCGTGCCCGGTGCCACCTCACGGGTCCGCCACGAGGACGGTCTGGTGTGCGTGGACGTGCAGGGGCCCCCGGCGGGTCCCTTCGCGGTCCTGCCGCTCCGCGCGACCGGCTGCGCGGCAGGAGGGGGCGGATGACGCGGCCGTCGGGACCTGACCGGCGCGTGCGGCCGACCGGGACCGTCGCGGTCCGCAGGGCGCAGGACCGCGGTTCGGTGACCGTCGCCCTCGTCGCCGTGCTGGCGCTCGCCCTGCTCGTCGGCTCCGCGGCGCTCGCCGGTGCTCGGACGCGCGTGCTGCTCGAACGGACGCGCACCGCCGCCGACGCCGCAGCGCTCGCCGCCGCTGCGGTGCTCGTGCACCGTCTCCCCGGCGTCCCCTGCGCCGTCGCCGGACGCGTGGCACGCGCCAACGGTGCCGCACTGGATGCCTGCGCCACCGCGGGCGCCGCCGCCCGGGTCCGGACGGTGGCGGGCTCCGGACCGTTCGCCGTGAGCGCAGTGGCCGTCGCCGGGCCGCCACGCGGGCTGCCCGACCAGTGTGTGTATGGTGTGCACGTCGGCCCCCGGTCACCGTTGTCCCGGTCGACCCGGACACCGTTGCGGTCCTGGGCCGGCGCGCACCATCGATCAAGGAGTCACGTGCCAGGCACGAAGAAGCTCGTGATCGTCGAGAGCCCTGCGAAGGCGAAGACGATCGCGCAATACCTCGGCGACGGATACGAGGTCCAGGCGTCCGTCGGACACATCCGCGACCTCGTCGAGCCCAAGAACCTGCCGGCTGAGCTCAAGAAGGGCTCCCTCGGGAAGTTCTCGGTCGACGTCGACAACGGCTTCGAGCCCTACTACGTCGTCTCCGACGCGAAGAAGAAGACCGTCACCGAGTTGAAGCGCGCCCTGAAGGACGCCGACGAGCTCTTCCTCGCAACAGATGAGGACCGCGAGGGCGAGGCGATCGCGTGGCACCTCCTGCAGGTGCTCAAGCCGAAGGTGCCGGTCAAGCGCATGGTGTTCCACGAGATCACCAAGGAGGCCATCCAGCGTGCGAAGGAGGCCACCCGTGAGCTCGACACCGCCCTGGTCGACGCGCAGGAGACCCGCCGCATCCTCGACCGTCTCTACGGGTACGAGGTCTCGCCGGTGCTGTGGCGCAAGGTCGGCCCCGGGCTGTCCGCCGGTCGTGTGCAGTCGGCGGCGACGCGACTCGTCGTCGACCGGGAGCGCGAGCGCCTGGCGTTCGTGTCGGCGAACTACTGGGACCTGACGGCTCGGTTCGAGAAGGTCGGCGACACCGCCTTCACGGCGCGCCTCGCCCGACTGCAGGGCACCCGTGTCGCCTCGGGTCGCGACTTCGACGACCGCGGCGCGCTCAAGGGCGAGGCCGTCCGCCTGGACGAGGCCTCGGCCGCGGCGCTCACCACCGTGCTCGAGCGGGCCGGCGACGCCGTCGTCCGCAGCGTCGAGTCGAAGCCGTACACCCGTCGGCCCGCCGCACCGTTCACGACGTCGACCCTGCAGCAGGAGGCGGCCCGCAAGCTCCGCTTCTCCGCTCGGCAGACGATGAGCGTCGCGCAGTCGCTGTACGAGAACGGCCACATCACCTACATGCGTACGGACTCCTCGTCGCTGTCGCAGCAGGCGATCACCGCCGCGCGCAAGCAGGCCTCGGCGCTGTACGGGCCGGAGACGATCCCCGACAAGCCACGCAGCTACGCCGGCAAGAGCAAGAACGCGCAGGAGGCCCACGAGGCCATCCGCCCCGCCGGCGACACGTTCCGCACCCCGTCCGAGATGAACGGCGTGCTGCGGGGCAACGACTGGAAGCTCTACGACCTCATCTGGAAGCGGACTGTCGCCTCGCAGATGGCCGACGCCAAGGGCTCGACCGCGTCGGTCGTCCTCGGCATCACGTCGACCGACAGCGTCGCAGGGGTCGCCTCGACGGCGAACGGGACGGACGCCGAGTTCACCGCGTCGGGCACCGTGATCACCTTCCGTGGCTTCCTCAACGCCTACGAGGAAGGCCGCGACGAGGAGCGCCACGGCGGGGGCGAGAACGGCGATGCCAAGCTCCCGCAGATGGCCGAGGGCGACCACCTCGGCGTCACCGAGGTCGAGGCCAAGGGCCACGACACGTCGGCTCCGCCGCGTTACACCGAGGCGAGCCTGGTGAAGACGCTCGAGGAACTCGGCATCGGTCGTCCGTCGACCTACGCCGCCATCATCTCGACGATCATGGACCGCGGGTACGTCACGCAGCGCGGGAGTGCCCTCGTCCCGAACTGGATCGCGTTCAGCGTGGTCCGGCTCCTCGAGGACCACTTCGGCGACCTCGTGCAGTACGACTTCACCGCCGGCATGGAAGAGGACCTCGACCGCATCGCGAGCGGCGACGCCGACCGCACCGACTGGCTCAAGGGCTTCTACTTCGGCGGCGACGACCACCGCGGGCTCCGGACCGTCATCGACAACCTGGGCGAGATCGACGCGCGCGACATCAACTCCGTCGAGCTCGCGCCGGGTCTGACCCTGCGGATCGGGCGGTACGGCCCCTACATCGAGGTGCCGAGCGACGACCCCGAGAAGCCCCGTCGCGTCAACGTGCCCGAGGACCTGGCGCCCGACGAGCTGACGACCGACAAGGCCCGCGAGCTCGTCGAGGCACCCGTCGTGGGCGACCGCGTGGTGGGCATCAACCCCGAGACGGGCAAGGAGGTCCTGGCGAAGGACGGTCGCTTCGGGCCGTACGTCACCGAGCGCACCCCCGAGCCCGAACCGACCGTCGACCCGTCGACGGGCGAGGTCACCGAGCCGGCCGCCGATGCAGCAGCCGCAGCCGCGGACCAGGCGACCACCACCGCGAAGGGCGCGAAGGCCCCCGCGAAGAAGACGACGAAGAAGGCCGCGGCGCCGAAGGAACGCACCGCGTCGCTCTTCAAGTCGATGGACCCGCAGACCGTGGACCTCGAGACCGCGCTCAAGCTCCTCGACCTGCCCCGCGTCGTCGGCAAGGACCCGGAGTCCGGCGACGACATCACGGCGCAGAACGGTCGATACGGCCCGTACATCAAGAAGGGCACGGACACCCGCACGCTGCCGAGCGAGGACGCGATCTTCGAGATCGACCTGCCCGGTGCGGTGGAGCTCTTCGCGCAGCCCAAGTACGGCGGCCGACGCGCTGCCACGGCCGCGCTCAAGGAGTTCGAGGCGGACCCCGTGTCCGGGAAGCCCATCAAGGTGAAGGACGGCCGCTTCGGTCCGTACGTCACCGACGGTGAGACGAACGCGACGATCCCGCGCGGCGAGGACGTCGAGACCGTCGACCACGCCCGTGCCGTGCAGCTGCTCGCGGACAAGCGTGCCAAGGGGCCGGTGAAGAAGAAGGCGCCGGCGCGGAAGACCGCGGCCAAGAAGAAGTGACCGGGCGCTTCATCACGCTCGAGGGCGGCGACGGCGCGGGCAAGACCACCCAGGCCGAGCTCCTCAGCAGATGGCTCGAGGAGCACGGTCGGACGGTCGTCCGCACGCGTGAACCCGGCGGCACGGAGCTCGGGCAGCGCATCCGCGAGATGGTGCTGCACGAGCGCGGGCACGTCTCGGCGCGCGCCGAGGCCCTCCTCTACGCCGCGGACCGGGCGCACCACGTCGAGACGGTCGTCCGCCCCGCGCTCGCCCGGGGGGAGGTCGTCCTGCAGGACCGGTACATCGACTCGTCGGTGGCGTACCAGGGCGTTGCACGGGGTCTGGGTGCCGAGCGCATCCGCTCGGTGTCCGACTGGGCGGCCGACGGCCTGCTCCCGGACCTGACGGTGCTGCTCGACCTCGACGTCACGGTCGGGCGGAGCCGGGTCGCGGCAGCTCGGGGCGACGTCTTCGACCGCCTGGAGTCCGAGGCGGCGTCGTTCCACGAGACCGTCCGACGGGCCTTCCTGGACGCTGCCGATGCGGAGCCGGAACGCTTCCTCGTCGTGGACGCCGGGCAGCCTGCCGACACGGTCCACCGCGCGGTCCGCGCCGCGGTCGGTGCCGTCGTCGGGATCGCGGACGAGGACGGTCCGGCGTGACGGTGGCTGCTGACAGGATGTCCTCGTGAGCGTGTGGGACGGCCTGACCGGACAGGACGACGCCGTCGCGGCCCTGCGCAGTGCGGCCGAGGCTCCCGACGGGACCGGTGGCATGACCCACTCGTGGTTGATCACCGGGCCGCCCGGGTCCGGCCGGTCGAACGTCGCCACCGCCTTCGCTGCCGCCCTGGTCGGTGCCGGAGCGGACGACGACCACGCCCTGCGGCAGATCACCGCGCGCACGCACCCCGACGTGTCGGTGCTCACCACACAACGCGTCATCATCACGATCGACGAGATCCGTCAGCTGGTGACGTCGTCGTACTACTCGCCCTCGGTCGGTCGGTACCGCGTGGTGATCATCGAGGACGCCGACCGCATGACGGAGCGCACCTCCAACCTGCTGCTCAAGGCACTCGAGGAGCCGCCGGAGCGGACGGTGTGGATCCTGTGCGCGCCGAGCGAGGCGGACCTGCTGCCGACGATCCGGTCCCGCGTGCGCTCGGTGCGGCTCCGGGTGCCCGACGTCGCGTCCGTCGCGGAGCTCATCGTGGCCCGGACCGGGGTCGACCGGGCCCTCGCGACCGATGCCGCGCGGCAGGCGCAGAGCCACATCGGGATGGCGCAGCGACTGGCGACGAGCGAGGACGCCCGCGCACGCCGACGCCGGACACTCGAGACCGTGCTCGGGGTGCGCTCGGTCGGCGACGCCGTGATGGCCGCCGCCGAGCTCCTGGCGGTCGCCGACGAGGACGCCAAGGCGATCACGCAGCAGCGGGACGGCGAGGAGCGTGACGCAGCCCTGCGGTCACTCGGCGTGGAGCCGGGCGGCACGGTGCCACCGGCGCTGCGGTCGCAGCTGCGGGCGCTGGAGGAGGACCAGAAGCGCCGGGCGACCCGCAGCCTGCGCGACGGACTCGACCGGATCCTCGTCGACGTCTCGTCGCTGTACCGCGACCTGCTCCTGCTCGGCCTCGGTGCGCCGGCAGAGCCGGTGAACCTGTCGATGCGCGACCAGCTGGACCGGGCGCTCGAGGTGGTGCCGCCGTCCGCGGCGCTCGAGGTGCTCGACGCGGTGTCGCTCGCCCGCTCGCGGATCGCGGCGAACGTCGCGGCACTGCTCGCGCTCGAGGCGCTGCTCGTGACCGTGGCCCGCGCGACCCGCTGACCCGCGTGGCCCGCTGACCCGCGCGACCCGCTGGCCCGCGCCACCCTGACCCGTGCGGCCCGCGCCACCCTGACCCGCGCGGCCCGGACCGCCGTGACACCGGACCCCTGGCGACCAGGGTCGCGGGGCGGGCGTGCGCCGAGCCTCCCGGCCGGTCAGCCTCCACCCACCGGACCCTGCGCGATCCCGCAGCCGATCGCCCCGACCACCGTGAGAAGATCGCGACATGCCCGAAGCCGCACCCGGACTGCGTGAGCGCAAGCGCCGCGCCACCCGTCTCGCGATCCAGCAGGCCGCCCTGCGGATCGCACTCGACTCCGGCTGGCCCGCCGTCACCGTCGACGAGATCGCCCGACGAGCGGACGTGTCCCCGCGGACGTTCTTCAACTACTTCCCGAGCAAGGAACAGGCGCTCCTCGGGGACGACCCGACGCTGCCGACGGGACCGGCGCTCGACACCTTCCGCGCCGGGGGACCGAGCGGCGAGCTCCTGTCCGACCTCGGCACCCTGCTCGTGCACGCGACGGGCGAGCTGGTGGAGGAACGCGGGCTGCTCGCGGAACGGCAGCAGGTGCTCCGCGCCGCTCCGGAGCTGTTCACGCGGCGGATGGCCTCGATGAAGGAGTTCCAGGCCGAGATCGAGGAGGCCGTGGCGGGGCGGCTCGCGGACACGGAACCCGACCTGGCGTCGGACCCAGACGCGCTGCGGCGCCGCGCCCGGCTCGCGTCGGTGGTGGCGCTGGCAGCGCTCCGACACGCCTGGTGGGAGTGGTCCGACGGGGCCACCGAGACGCAGCTGACCGAGGAGCTCCAGCGGTCGTTCGACGAGCTCGGCGCGCTCGTTTCGCGTTCGCTCGTCTGAACCTGTATAGTCATTGCTCGTGCCGCTCCGGGAACGGAGCGTCCGCCGCCTTAGCTCAGTCGGCAGAGCGATTCACTCGTAATGAATAGGTCGTCGGTTCGATTCCGACAGGCGGCTCGACACCGGAACCCCCGGTCGGACACTGTCCGACCGGGGGTTCCGTCGTTGTCGGGCCGCTCGGCTAGGGCAGGTAGTAGGTCGGGTTCGGCAGCTTGACGCTCCGGTCCGACGATCCGCCGAGCAGGTCGCTGTACTGGTCGCCGAGGTTCGCGACCACGTCGTACCCGCCGCCGGCGGGGGACTCGATGTGCGCCCGGGTCTGCGCCTTGTACTCGACCGTCGTGCACTTCGCGGCGGCGCAGGTCACGTACGACGGCTGCTGGGAGCTGCCGGTGCCGGTCCACTTCGTGTAGTAGGTCCGGTTCCCGCCGGTGGTCGCGGCGAACTGCGGGTAGCCGACGGCGTGCAGGTTCGCGATGGTGGCGTCCTGCTGCGCCTCGTTCCGACCGGTCACGCCGATGACGGTGCAGCCCGCCTGCTGCGCGGCGGCGACGAGCGTCGGCATGCCCGGCGTCGCGGGGAAGCGCTGGTCCTGCACCCACTCGTCCTGCAGTGCGGGGTCGAACACGAAGTGCATCGCGGCGACCTCCATGTCGTAGGTCCACAGCGTCGTGTCGTCGGCGTCCAGGACGATCGCCGGGTTGCGGTGCTGCTGCCGGGCGACGGAGCACTGCCGGGCGATCGCGGGGGCCTGTCGTGCCACGAGCCGGGCCGTCTCGCGGACGTAGGGGGAGTCGGTGCGGTTCGCGAGTCCGGTGCCGGGGTCGCCGTAGTAGGTGGCGATGGTCTTCTTGACGGAGTCGATGTTCGGGATGCCCTCGCCGCCCTGCGTGGCGCCGGAGGAGCCGTCGGCGGCCATCGTGAAGTGGGTCCTCGGGGCGAGGCGCGGTTCGCGCACGCCGGGCAGGTCCGCCGAGGGCAGGGAGTACGTGGGGTTCGGCAGCTTCAGCGTCCGGTCGGCGTACCCGCCCTGCAGGTCGCTCCACTGGTCACCGACGTTCAGTGCGATGTCGTAGCGGAGGTCCTGCTCGATGTGCTTCCGGGTGAGTGCCTTGTACTCGACGGTGGTGCACTTCGCGGCTGCGCAGGTGATCCAGGACGGCTGCTGGGACGCGCCGGTCCCGGTCCACTTCGTGAAGAAGTGGTCCTCGGAGAAGGCCGTGTAGCCCACCTTCGCCAGGTTCTGCACGGTCGCCGTCTTCTGGTCGTCGTTGCGGCCGGTCAGGCCGAACACGGTGAAGCCCATCGCCTGCGCGCGGTTCACGAAGCCGACCATGGACGGGGTCGCGGGGAAGCGCTGGTCCTGCACCCACTCGTCCTGGCGCGCGGGGTCGAAGACGAAGTGCATGTCCGCGACCTCCATGTCGTAGGTCCACAGCGTGGTGTCGTCGGCGTCGAGGACGATCGCCGGGCGCTGCCCGTGCCGGACGGCGCGGTCGTGGATGCGGCGGAGCTGGCGCGTCTCGCGGTCGACGATCGACCGCACCTCGCGGACGTAGGGGGAGTCGGTTCGGTTCGCGAGTCCGGTGCCGGGGTCGCCGTAGTAGGTGGCGATGGTCTTCTTGACGGAGTCGATGTTCGGGATGCCCTCGCCGCCCTCGGTGGCGCCGGAGGAGCCGTCCGCGGCCATCGTGAAGTGCGTCCTCGGGGCGAGCGAGGAGTCGGGGCCGTGAGCGGGCGGCGTCCAGCCGTGCGCGTCGGCCGGCGCCGCGGTGAGGACGGTGGACACGACGAGGAGTGCCGCGCTCGTGGCGACGGCGGTGCGGAGGGATCGGCGCATGGAGACCTGGTGACCTTCGAGTCGGGGACCGCCCCCGATCGGGGGACAGCAGCACGCTAGTTGTCGGTCAGCCGAGTGGTCCATGTGGGTCCGTACAGGTGCCCGCCGCGTCGTCGCCCGGCGACCGGCTGGTAGACAGGTGGCATGACGGTTCGCTGGGGAGTCATCGGTACGGGCGGCATCGCCCACTCGTTCGTGGCGGACTGCACCGCCGCGGGGATCGACTTCGTCGCGGTGGGGAGCCGCACGCGCGAGTCCGCCGAGGCCTTCGCCGCCGAGCACGGCATCGCCCGCGCGCACGGCTCCTACGCGGACCTGGTCGCCGACCCGGACGTCGACGCCGTCTACGTCGCCACACCGCACTCGCGTCACGCCGAGGACGCCCTGCTCGCGATCGACGCCGGCAAGCACGTCCTGGTCGAGAAGGCGTTCACCATCACCGCGGCCGAGGCGCGTCGGGTGGTCGACGCCGCCCGCCGCGCCGACGTCGCCGTGACCGAGGCGATGTGGACCCGCTTCCTGCCGCAGATGCGGATGATCCGCGAGCTCGTGGCCGAGGGGCGCATCGGACGCCCGCGCCTGGTCGAGGCCACCCACCACCAGGCCCTGCCCAGCGATCCCCGCCACCGGCTGAACGACCCGGCGCTCGGCGGCGGCGCGATCCTCGACCTCGGCGTGTACCCGATCTCGTTCGCGGTGGACGTGCTCGGTGTGCCGACCGCGGTCACGGCCGTGGGCACGCTGAGCGACCAGGGCGTCGACACCCAGATGGGCCTGGTGCTCACCCACGAGGGCGGTGCCCAGTCGATGATCCACTTCAGCCTGGACCTGCGGAGCCCGAACACCGCGTCGATCATCGGCGAGGACGGGCGCATCGACCTCGACGACACCTGGTACACGCCCACCACGTGGCGGCTCCGTGACCGCGACGGCACGGTCCTCGAGGAGTTCGACTCGCGCGAGGAGCTCGCCGGCTACGCCCACGAGGCGCGTGCGTTCGAGGCGATGGTCATCTCCGGGACGCACGAGGGTGGCCCGATGGACCCCGAGGAGACGATCGCGATCACGGCCGTCATGGACGAGGCCCGTCGGCAGGTGGGCGTCCGCTACGCGGCCGACGACGACGGATCGGACGCGCCGTCGGACGACTGACGTGCGCCGGCGGGTGCGCCGGCGACCGATCCGGTCTGGAGGCTCCTCCCGCGGTTCCGTAGGATCGGTCGCGATGTCCGACCAGCAGCCCACGTCGAAGTCCGTCCCGGCACGCCTCCGCGGCGCCGTCGGGTCCCTGCGCCGCTCCGCGGCTCGCCGACCGGTCCCGTGGATCGCCGGTGGTCTCGTCGGTGTCCTCCTGCTGGGCTCGGGCGCCTCGGTCGCCGTGGCTGCCGCGACGATGCCGTCCCGCCCGTCCGCGGCGACGCGGTCGGCCGCCGCGACGCCCGCGCCGTCGGACACGCCCCGGAGCTCCGCGACACCGAGTGCGACGCCGACGGACGAGTCCCGCTCGGTGCCGGACGACGCCGCCGGCCCGTCGGCCCTGCGGACCTGCACGATCGACGCCGCGGCCTCGGCAGCCGGCCTCGGGTCCTTCGAGGGCTTCGTCATGGACGCGGAGTCCGGGGAGACGCTGTTCTCGCGGAACGGGGAGGAGGCGGCACAGACCGGCAGCGTGATGAAGACGCTGACGAGCGCCACGGCCCTCGCGGTCCTCGGCGGCGACCACCGCATCCCGACCACGGTGACGAAGGAGGCCGACGGCACCGTCGCGCTCGTCGGTCACGGCGATGCGACGCTCTCGGCCGGCAACGGCACGGTGTACCCGGGCGCGCCGACCCTCGCGCAGCTCGCACAGCAGGTGAAGGCGGCCCTCGGTGACGCCCCGGTGACGACGATCGTCGCCGACGACAGCTACTGGGACGACGCCGACGCGTGGGACCCGACCTGGCCGGAGAGCGAGCGCACCATCGGGTACCAGCCCCGGGTCACCGCGCTCATGGTCGACGGCGACCGGGCGAACCCGGCCGCTGCGATCTCGCCCCGCTCCACCGACCCGGTCGGTCGCGCCGGAGCAGCCTTCCGCACGGCACTGGCGAACGCGGGCGTCGCAGGAGCCGGGAACGCGCAGGTGGTGCAGCGCGCGACCACGAGCACGGACCAGATCGCCTCGGTCTCCTCGCAGCCGGTGTCGACGCTGATCGGGCAGATGATCCCGAACTCCGACAACACCCTGGCCGAGATGCTGGCGCGCGTCTCGTCGAAGGAGTCCGGTGCAGGCGGGTCGGCGGCGTCGCTGACCGGCGTCTACCAGGAGGCACTCGCCGGCTACGGCGTCGATCCCGCGGGCATCACGATCAAGGACGGCTCGGGGGAGAGCGCGGCGAACGCGGTGTCGCCGTCCTTCGTCGCCCACCTCATGGTCGCGGTCGCCGCGGGCGAGAAGGGCCTCGGCGTGCTGTCCGGGGTGCTCCCCGTCGCCGGCGTGTCCGGCACCCTGTCGAGCCGGTTCACGGGGGAGAACGCGGTCGCGCGCGGCAAGGTGCACGCGAAGACCGGGTGGATCGACAGCGCGAACACGCTCGGCGGGTACATCGACGCGGCGGACGGCCGACGCCTCACCTTCGCGTTCTACGCGATCGGGTCCCCGCGTGCCGCGGCACTGCCGGCGCTCGACGCCGTCACCGCGGCGACGTACCGGTGCGGTGGGAGCCTGACCTCGTCCTGACGTCCACGCAGCCGCAGGGTGCCGGGTGCAGGATGGGTGCATGGCCAGGGCACTGCTCGTCGTCGACGTCCAGAACGACTTCACGGAGGGCGGCGCGCTCGGTGTGACCGGGGGCGCGGCCGTCGCGGAGCGCATCAGCGCGTTCCTCCGTCGGCACGCGGACGAGTACGACCTCATCGTCGGCTCCCGCGACTGGCACCACGGCGACGACGACAACGGCGGACACTTCGCCGGACCCGAGGGGCCGGACTTCGTGGACACGTGGCCGGTGCACTGCGTCGGCGGCACGCCGGGTGCGGCGTACCACCCGGACCTCGACACGAGCGTCATCGACGTCGACGTGTTCAAGGGGCGGGGCCGGCCGGACTACTCGGCGTTCCAGGCGAGCACGGACGACGGCACCGCGCTGCCGGACCTCCTCGCCGACCGTCGGGTGACGACGGTGGACATCGTCGGCATCGCCACCGACCACTGCGTGCGCGCCACGGCGCTCGACGCGCGAGCCGCCGGGTACGACGTCGCCGTCTACGACGACCTCTCGGCCGGCGTGGACCCGGACCGCAGCGCACGGGCCCTGGACGAGATCAGCGCGGTCGGCGGGCACGTCGACCACAGCGACATGGACGAGGGGCTCGCGAACCCCGGAGGAGCAGTACTGTGACCGCACCCACCACCACGACCAGCGGACCCACCCCGGCCGGCCCGACCACCACCGTCTCGGACGACCACGTCACCGTCGCCGACGTCCCCACCGGACTCCTCATCGGCGGCTCCTGGCGCGCCGCGAGCGGCGGCGCGACCTTCCCCGTCCGCGACCCCAGCACGGGCGAGGTCCTCGCCGAGGTCGCCGACGCGACGCCCGAGGACGGCATCGCCGCCCTCGACGCCGCCGTGGCCGCGCAGGAGGCCTGGGCCTCGACCGCGCCGCGGCGACGGTCGGACATCCTCCGCCGGGCGTTCGACCTGGCCCACGAGCACGAGGACGACCTCGCCGCCCTGATGACGCTCGAGATGGGGAAGCCCCTCGCCGAGTCCCGGGGCGAGGTCGCCTACGGCAGCGAGTTCCTCCGGTGGTTCTCGGAGGAGGCCGTCCGCATCTCGGGTGACTACCGCACCAACCCGGAGGGCACCGGACGCGGCATCGTGCTCCGGCGCCCCGTCGGTCCCGTCTACGCGATCACGCCGTGGAACTTCCCCCTCGCGATGGCGACGCGCAAGATCGGCCCGGCACTCGCGGCCGGCTGCACGGTCGTGCTGAAGCCGGCGGACCTCACGCCGCTCACGACGCTCTTCCTGGTCGAGTTGTTCCGCCGCGCCGGGCTGCCCGACGGGGTGCTCAACGTGGTGCCCTCGCGCGATGCGAAGGCGCTGTCGGAGCCGATCATCGCCGACCGCCGACTGCGCAAGCTCACCTTCACCGGTTCGACGCCGGTCGGATCGGCACTCCTCAAGCAGGCCGCCGACAACGTCCTCAAGACGAGCATGGAGCTCGGCGGCAACGCTCCGCTCCTCGTCTTCGACGACGCCGACCTCGACGAGGCGGTCACGGCGGCCATGCAGGCGAAGTTCCGCAACGTCGGCGAGGCCTGCACGGCGGCGAACCGCTTCTTCGTGCAGGAGGGCATCGCCGAGGCCTTCACCGCGGCGCTCACCGCGAAGGTCGACGGACTGCGGATCGGCCGGGGCACCGAGGACGGGACCACCATCGGTCCGCTGATCGACGACCGCGCCGTGGACAAGGCCGCCGGGCTCGTCGACGACGCCGTGCAGCGGGGTGCCCGGCTCGTGACCGGCGGGGAGCGGGTCGACCGTCCGGGCACGTTCTACGCACCGACGGTGCTCGACGAGGTCCCGCCGGGGTCGGACATCCTCACCACCGAGATCTTCGGGCCGGTCGTGTCGATCACGCGGTTCGCCACCGAGGAGGAGGGCATCCGCCTCGCGAACGACACCGAGTACGGGCTCGTCGCGTACGCGTTCACGACCGACCTCCGGCGCGGTCAGCGGCTCGCCGAGCGTCTCGAGACGGGCATGCTCGGGCTGAACACGGGCGTCGTGTCGAACGCGGCGTTCCCGTTCGGCGGGGTGAAGTCCTCGGGGCTCGGCCGCGAGGGTTCGCACGAGGGCCTCGAGGAGTACCTGGAGTCGGTCTACGTCCTCACGCCGGACCCCTTCGCCGCCTGACCCCCCTCCGCACGACGCAACGTCGGCGGTTCCTCGCAGCGGTACAGCCCTGCGAGGAACCGCCGACGTTGCGTTCCGCGGGATCGACGTCAGACGAGCAGCTGGTGCTTCGCGAGGTCGCGGTAGAGCGGGGTGGACTGCACGAGCTCCGAGTGCGTGCCCGTGCCGACGACACGACCGTGCTCGAGCACGACGATGACGTCGGAGTCGACGACGGTCGACAGCCGGTGGGCGATGACGAGCAGCGTCCGGTCGGCCGCGACGGCGTCGATCGCGAGCCGCATCTTCTGCTCGTTCACCCCGTCGAGCGAGGACGTCGACTCGTCGAGCAGCAGGATCGGGGGAGCGGCGAGCAGCGCTCGGGCGATCGCGAGCCGTTGCCGCTCACCGCCGGACAGCATGACGCCGTCCTCACCGACCTGGGCGTCGAGCCCGCGGGGGTCGCGGTGCAGCACGTCGCCGAGGTTGACGGCCTCGAGCACCCGGACGCACTCGGCCTCGGACGCGTCGGGGGAGCCGAGCAGCAGGTTCGCCCGGATGGTGCCGGCGAGCACGGGGGCGTCCTGCTCGACGTACCCGATCTGCGCGCGGAGCTCGGCGCGGTCGAGCCCGCGGACGTCGACGCCGCCGAGCCGGATCACGCCCGAGGTCGGGTCGTAGAAGCGCTCGATGAGCGCGAGCGTCGTGGACTTGCCGGCCCCGGAGGGGCCGACCAGCGCCACCCGCGCGCCGCGGGGCACGCGGAACGACACGTCGTCCAGCACCACGTCCTCGGCGGAGGGTGCGGCGTCGACGGCACCCGAGCCTCCCGACCGGTCCGTCGCGCTGCCCGCGCCCGTCGCGCCGTCCGCGCCCGTCGCGCCGTCCGCGCCCGACGCTCCGTCCGCGCCCGTCGCATCCGCAGCCCGCGCGTACCGGAACGTCACGTGCTCGAACGCGATCGCGTCGTCGGTCTCCGTCGCCGCGGCGACCCGGACGGCACCGTCGTCCTGGTCCTCCGTCGGCAGGTGCAGGATCTCCTCGATGCGGCCGAGGGCGCCGAGTGCCTGCGCGACCGCGACGGCTGCGCCGAGGGCCTGCCCGAGCGGCATGACCATCATGAAGAGCAGCAGGATGAAGGTGATCAGCGTGGCGATGGTGATCTGCCCCGCGGCGACCTGTGCACCCCCGACCCCGAGCACGGCGATGAACGCGACCTGCATCACGATGCTCGCGACCGGCACCACGAACGCCGACATCTTCGCGATGTCCAGGCCGCGGCGGTAGGCCTCGGTGGCGTGTCCGTCGACCTCGGCGACCTCGCGGCCGGTGGCCCCGGCGGCACGGATCGTGCGGACGGCACCGATGCCCCGCTCGACCGCCGCGGTCAGGTCGCCGACCTTCTCCTGGGCACGCTTCGACGCGACGCGGATGCGTCGGCTGAGCCCGCCGACGACGACGATCGCGACGAGGACGATGACGACGGTGATGCCGAGGAGCAGGGGGTCGATGACCGCCATGGCGATGATCGCGCCGACGAACGTCAGGGCGCCACCGATCGACTCGATGAGTCCCTGCGTGAGCACGGCGCGCAGGAGCGTCGTGTCGCTGCCGACGCGGGACACGAGGTCGCCGGTGCGGCGGGTGTCGAACTCCGAGATCGGCAGGTTGAGGATCCGCGCGATGAGCTTGCGGCGGGTGGAGAGCACCACGCCCTCACCGGCGCGCTGGAGCAGGAAGTGCTGCACGCCGTTCAGCACGCCCGAGACGAGCACGAGGGCGACGAGCGCCCAGACCAGGATCGAGAGCGTCTCGCCGTGCTGCACGGCGGTGACGACCTGGTTGACGAGCAACGGCTGCGCGAGCGAGGCGCCGGCTCCGAGGACGCTCAGCACGATGATCAGGGCCATCGCGGGCTTGTTCTCGAACAGGTAGGTCAGCAGGCGGCCGAAGCTCGCCCGTGGGCCCTCGGACGGCTTGCGGCGTGCGGAGAAGAGGCTCATCGTTCCTGGTTCCTGCCGCCCGTGCGGGGTGTGCTGGCGGCCGTCGTCCATCTTCGCACCGTCCCGTGGGAGCGTGGTGCGCGGCGTCGTGTTGGTCGTCTCGCCGTTGAACGACATCCCCGCTGTCGGACGACGTCGGGGGTGTCGTCCCACAGCGGCAGCACGCGCAGGCGACATCGCGCGCGCGACGCCGGACGCGACGGACGGGAGGCGCGGTGCCGGACCGGCACCGCGCCTCCCGTCCGTCGGGTGGTCGCGTCAGGACGCGCCGGTCACGCCCGCACGTCTGCCGGAGCAGCGTCCGGCGAACCGGCGGCGTCGGCCTCGTCGAGCCCCGCACCCTTCGTCTCACGGACGAAGAAGAGCGCGACCACGGTCACCACGGCGGCGAGCGTCAGGTAGAGCCCGACCCAGACGATCGTGCCGTCCGGCTGCCACAGCGCCAGGGCGATCGTCGGCGCGAGCGACGCCCCGAGGATCGACGCCACGTTGTAGGCGATCGCCGACCCGGTGTAGCGGACGTTCGTCGGGAAGAGCTCCGGCAGCAGGGCCCCCATCGGACCGAACGTCAGGCCCATGAGCGAGAGCCCCACGACCAGGAACGTGACGACGGTGATCGGCCCGGTCGACGCGGCGAACCAGAACTGGAACGTCAGGCCGAACAGGGCGATGCCGATCGTGGTGGGGATCAGCGTGCGTCGGCGGCCGTACCTGTCGGCGAGCCACCCGGCGATCGGGGTGAAGACGCCGAAGAACACGACGCCGATCATGAGCAGCGTGAGGAACTCGCCCCGGCTGTACCCGAGGCCGACCTTCGGCACCAGCGGGCCGGCCTCGGCGGCGGTGGTGCCGTAGGACAGCGTGAACGTCGTCATGAAGTAGAAGAGCACGTAGGTCGCGACCATGCCGAAGGTGCCGACGATCAGGGCCTTCCACGAGGTGCGGAACACCCGTCCGAGCGGCACCTTGGCGACCGAGCCGGACTCCTGCACGCCGCGGAACACCGTGGACTCGACGAGCTTGAACCGGACGTAGAGGCCGACGATCACGAGGACGGCCGAGAGCAGGAACGGGATGCGCCAGCCCCACGCCTGGAAGTCGGCGTTCGGGGTGCCGTCCGCGCCGGCGGGCATCGCGGCGTTGATCGCGATGAACAGGCCGTTCGCGAGCAGGAAGCCGATCGGGGCGCCGAGCTGCGGCATCGACCCGAACACACCGCGCTTGCCCTTCGGCGCGTTCTCGGTCGCGAGCAGCGCCGCGCCGGACCACTCGCCGCCGAGCCCGACGCCCTGGGCGAAGCGCATCACGGCGAGCAGGACCGGTGCCCAGATGCCGATCGACGCGAAGGTCGGCAGGCAGCCGATCAGGAACGTGGCGGTCCCCATCACGAGCAGCGACGCGACGAGGGTGGCCTTGCGACCGACACGGTCGCCGAAGTGGCCGAAGACGATCGACCCCACCGGGCGGGCGAAGAACGCCAGGGCGAACGTGACGAAGGACGACAGCTGCGAGGCCGTCGGGTCCTCGTTGGGGAAGAACAGCGTGGGGAAGACGAGGACGGCGGCGGTCGCGTAGACGTAGAAGTCGTAGAACTCGATGGAGGTTCCGACGAGGCTGGCGATGATCACGCGGGAGCGCGGGTTGCCGGTGGCCTTCGTGTCGGTCGTGGCGGCGGGTGCCGGGGCGGCGGTCATGTACGGGGACTCCGAGGGGAGCACTCACGAGGAGCGCGGCGGTGTACCGAGGCTGCGGACACCGGTCGGTCGCGCGGGGTGGCGCGGGCTCGGACCGGGTGCGTTCGGTGGGTGGTGGACCGCTCGTGACGGAACCCTCACCTTACGACACCCGTCGCGCAGCTGGAAATCGGCCGGGAGGCCCGTGGCAGCGTCCGCGCGCCGCGGAGCGTCCGTCAGCCGGCCACCGCCGTCAGCCGGCCATCCCCGTCAGCTGGTCGCGCCGGTCTCCAGGTGCGCGGGCAGCTGGTGGCCCATGCGGTCGCGCTTGGTGTCGAGGTACCCGGCGTTCTGCGCGACGACGCCGACCACGAGCGGGACCAGCGACGACACCGCGATGCCGTGCTCCTCGAGCTGCCGACGCTTCTCGGGGTTGTTCGAGAGCAGTCGGACGCGGGCGATGCCGAGGTCGGTGAGGATGCCCGCCGCGCCGCCGTACTCGCGGGAGTCGGCCGGCAGTCCGAGCGCGAGGTTCGCGTCGAGCGTGTCGAGACCGTCCTCCTGCAGGCGGTAGGCCTTGAGCTTGTTGATCAGCCCGATGCCGCGTCCCTCCTGCCCGCGCAGGTAGATCACGACCCCGCCCTCGGTGGCGATGGTGTCGAGCGCGGCGTCGAGCTGCGGCCCGCACTCGCACTTCAGCGACCCGAACGCCTCGCCGGTCAGGCACTCCGAGTGCACGCGGACCAGGGCGTCGTCCCCGGGGGCCGATCCGTCGGGCAGCGCGGCGATGATCGCGACGTGCTCGGCGCTCGTGACGAGGTCGCGGTAGGCCCGCATCTCGAACGTGCCGTGGGTGGTCGGGACGGTGGTCGCGACCTCGAACTGCACCGGGCTGCCCGGGGTGGGGGAGGTGAGGGCGTCGGTCATGGGGTGCTCCGGTCGTTCTGTGCCTGGTCGGCGGTCCTGGTCGTCGCGGCCGTCGACGTCGCGTCGTCGGCACGGGCGGTCCGGGCGCGGTGGGGTCGAGCGCGGACCAGGAGGTCGGGTCCCAGGCTGGTGGTCGATGTGATGTCCAACGGGTGGCGGTCGCCGATGCTTCCCACGCCGACGTCACCGATCGCGACGCGCGGGCCACCGAGCAGCACGGGCGCGAGGTACACGAGCAGCTCGTCGACGAGGCCCGCGGCGACGAGCGCCGAGGCCACGGTGGGACCGCCCTCGACGAGGACGCTGTGCACGCCGTGGTCACGCAGGGTGCGCAGCGCGGCGGCGAGGTCGTGCCCCGGCAGGGCGAGCAGGCCGCGTGGGTGGCGTCGGACGGCCGCGTCGTCGGGTACCGGGCGGTCGCCGACGACGACGGGGAGCGGCTGGTCGGCGAGCAGTTCGCCGGCGTCGCCGCGTGCGGTGAGGCTCGGGTCGTCGGCGAGCACGGTGCCGGTGCCGACCAGGATCGCGTCGTGGGCGGCACGCTGCTCGTGCACGTGCTGTCGGGCTGCCGCGCCGGTGATCCACTTGCTCGTGCCGTCGGCGGCGGCCGCGCGACCGTCGAGGCTCGACGCCCACTTCACGGTCACCCACGGGCGCCCGGTGCGGACGGACAGCAGCCAGCGCTCGAGGAACGCCTCGGCCTCGTCGGCGAGGACGCCGCTGACGACCTCGACGCCGGACGTCCGCAGCCGCTCGGCCCCGCCGCTCGCCTGCTCACCCGGGTCGTCGACGGCGTAGACGACGCGGCCGACGCCGGCCTCGATCAGGGCGAGCGCGCAGGGGCCGGTGCGACCGACGTGGTTGCACGGCTCGAGCGTCACGACGGCGGTGGCGCCCCGCAGCTGTTCAGCGGGCACCTTCGCCATCGCGTCGACCTCGGCGTGCGGGGTCCCCGCGCCCTTGTGCCAGCCCTCGGCGAGGACGTCCCCGGCGGGGGAGAGCAGCACGGCACCGACGCGGGCGTGGTCACCGACGACCGGTCCGAGCGCGGCGAGCTCGAGGGCGCGGCGCATCGCCCGGAGTTCCTCGGGGCGGGCGCGCGGGTCGGACGGCGACATCACGCTCCGACACTACCGACGAGGCGTCGATGACGCGTCACCTTGCTGTCCCCTGTCAGCGAACGACGCCGCGGGCCAGGGCAGGTCGGACGCAGGGACGCCGTCGGCGCGACGGAGGCCGGTCCACGCGGTCGTCGGCCCGCCGTCCCGGTCGGGGATCCGGGCGGTCCCGGTGCCCGTGAACGCGAAGCCGCCGGCGCGGGCCACCGAGGCGGAGCCGACGTTGCCCTCGTAGCACTCCCAGTACACGTCGGGCGCCCCCTGGGAGAACGCCCACGCGACGACGAGCTCCACCGCCGCGTGCATCAGGCCCTGGCCTCGGGCCGTCGGTGCGAGCCAGAAGCCGAGGTCGCGGTGCTCGGTGCGGAACGACACCACACCCTCGAGCCACGTCGACCCCGGGCGCCGGATGCCCCACGTGTACTCGCGGTCGGACGCCCACCCCGGGCCGACCAGCGCGTCGACGAAGGTCTGCGCGTCGCGGTCCGTGTACGGCGTCGGGACGGTCGTCCACCGCACGACCGACGGGTCCTGGCAGCCCCGCGTGATGGCCGCGGTGTCGGACCGGGTCGGCACCGTGAGGTGCACCCGGTCCGACGACAGCGTCACGGGGAGCATCGTCAGCCGCGCGAGCGGGGCACGAAGCCGATGCGGTCGTACACGCGGGCGAGCGTGGCCTGCGCGATGGACTCGGCACGCTCGGCGCCGACGGCGAGCAGCCGGTCGAGCTCCGCAGGGTCGTCGAGCAGTTCGAGCGTCCGGGCGCGCACGGGCTCGAGCTCGGCGACGACGGCGTCGGCCACGGCACCCTTGAGGTCGCCGTAGCCCTTGCCGACGAACTGTTCCTCGAGCGACGCGACCGGGGTGCGCGTGAACGCCGACAGGATCGCGAGCAGGTTGGTCACGCCGGGCTTCTCCTGGCGGTCGGCCCGGATCTCGCGCTCGGTGTCGGTGACGGCGGAGCGGATCTTCTTCGCGGTGCGCTTCGGGTCGTCGAGCAGGCGGATGAGGCCGTTGTCCGACGCGGCGGACTTGCTCATCTTGCTCGTCGGGTCCTGCAGGTCGTAGATGCGTGCGGTCTCGGTGCCGATCTGCGCCTTCGGGACGACGAAGGTGTCGCCGAAGCGGGAGTTGAACCGGGTCGCCAGGTCCCGCGTCAGCTCGACGTGCTGTCGCTGGTCGTCGCCGACCGGCACCACGGCGGTGTCGTAGAGCAGGATGTCCGCCGCCATGAGGATCGGGTACGTGAAGAGCCCGACCGAGGCCGCCTCGGCGCCCTGCCGTGCCGACTTGTCCTTGAACTGGGTCATGCGGCTCGCCTCGCCGAACCCCGTCAGGGTGTTCAGCACCCAGGCGAGTTCGGCGTGCGCCGGCACGTGCGACTGTACGAACAGGGTCGACTTCGTCGGGTCGATGCCGGAGGCGATGTACTGCGCCGCGGTGGCCCGGGTGCTCGCGCGGAGCTCCGCGGGGTCCTGCGGGGACGTGATCGCGTGCATGTCGACCACGCAGTAGATGGCGTCGTGGTCGTCCTGCAGGTCGCGCCACTGCATGAGCGCCCCGACGTAGTTGCCGAGGTGGAGGGATCCGGCCGACGGCTGGATGCCCGAGAAGATGCGCGTCTTGGTCATGAGGGTGTTCCTGTACTGCGTGGAGGGGAAGGGGTCAGAGCTCGTAGTCGACGACCACGGGGGCGTGGTCGGACCATCGCTGGTCGTACGCCGCAGCGCGGTCGACCGTGCAGCTCGTGACCTTCGCGGCGAGGTCGGGGGTGGCCACCTGGTAGTCGATGCGCCATCCGGAGTCGTTGTCGAACGCCTGCCCGCGCCACGACCACCACGTGTAGGGACCGTCGACGTCGCCGGCCTGCTCACGGCCGACGTCGACCCAGCCGAGACCCGGCGCGGTGGACCCGTCGGCGCCCTCGACCTGCTCGCCCTCGGCGCCGAAGAACCGCGAGAAGTAGGCGCGCTCCCGCGGCAGGAAGCCGGCGCGCTTGACGTTGCCCTTCCAGTTCTTGATGTCGCGCTGGTCGTGCCCGACGTTGAGGTCGCCGACGACGACCGCGAGCGGGTTGTGCTCGCGCAGCGCGGGGAGCCGCTCGGTCATCCCGTCGAGGAACTTCCACTTCTCGTCCTGCTTGGGGGTGTCGACCTCGCCCGAGTGGACGTAGCAGGACACCACCGTGACCGTGGTGCCGTCGAGCTCGTAGTCGGCCTCGATCCAGCGCCCGGCGGAGTCGAAGTCGGACGGCCCGAGCTCGACGCGGTGGACGTGCGCCCGGTGCCGCGAGGCGATCGCCACCCCCGCGCGGCCCTTCGCCGTCGCGGGGTCGTGCACGATGTCCCACTCGTCGCCGAGCAGCCCCGCCAGGTCGTCGGTCGAGGCACGGACCTCCTGCAGGGCGAGCACGTCGACGTCGCGGGTGGCGAGCCAGTCGCCCATGCCCTTCCGGAACGCGGCGCGGACGCCGTTCACGTTGACGGATGCGAGGCGCAGGCGTGTCATGCCGACCACCCTACCGACGCGGGCCGACGGCTCCGTCGCAGCCCGTCGCCGTGGGTCGCGACAGACGGACGGGAGGCACGGTGCCAGCTGGCACCGTGCCTCCCGTCCGTCACGTGGTCGCGTCGCGCGACCGACCTGCTCAGGCCGCGTCGTGGTCCGTCTGCAGGAACTCGACCAGGCTGTCGGCCGTCGTCTCGGCGTCGTCGCCGGTCACCGTGAGGGTGACCTCGTCGCCGTTCTCGATGCCCAGGCCGAGGAGCGCGAGGATGCTGCCCGCGTTGCCGGACTTGTCGCCCTTGGCGATCGTCACCTGGTGACCGGACGCGGTGACGGTCTGGACGAAGAGGGACGCGGGGCGGGCGTGCAGGCCGGACGCGCTGGCGACGGTGACGGTGCGGGTGGCTTCGGACATCGATGGACTCCTGTCGACGGGTGGTGCGCTCATGCTAGCGAGCGCGTGGTGGGCGGTCCCGGGGACCGGCGCCGGTCAGTCGCGACCGGGCCAGAGGACCTCGGTGCCGGCGGCCTCGACCTCGCGCACGAGGTCGGCGTTCACGCCGGGGTCGGTGATGATCGTGTCGATCGCGGCGAGCGGCGCGACGCGGCCGAACTCCTCGCGGCCGAACTTGGTGTGGTCCGCGAGCAGGATGCTCCGGCGGGCGGACTTGATCATCGCGCTCTTCACGGCGGCCTCGGCCATGTTGTGGGTCGTCAGCCCGCGCTCGGGCGTGATGCCGTTGATGCTGATGAAGGCGACGTCGACGCTCACCATGCCGATGAGCTGGTGCGTCCACGTGCCGACGCCGGCGAGCGAGTCGCTCCGGATGTTGCCGCCGAGCAGGTGCAGGTCGATGCCGGACCGGTTCGCGACGGCCATGGCGACCGGCAGCGAGTGGGTCACGACGGTGAGCCCGCGGTCGGTGGGGAGCATCTCGGCCAGGCAGATCGTCGAGGTCCCGGCGTCGATCATCACCGAGCCGTTCTCCGGCAGCTCGGCGAGGGCCGCCTCGGCGATGACCATCTTCTCGGCCTGGTTGATGCCGCCGCGGTCGCCGACGCCCGGGTGCAGGGTGATCCGCTCGACGGGGATCGCGCCACCGTGTGCACGACGGACGAGCCCACGCCGCTCCAGGCTGGTGAGGTCACGACGGATGGTCTCGGGCGTGACCTCGAGCAGCTCGGCGAGGTCCTTCACGTCGACCCGTCCCTGCGACCTGGCGCGTTCGACGATGCGCTGGTGGCGCTCTGGTGCGTACATGAACCTCGTCGTCTCGGTCGATCGGTCTGCTCGGAACAGAACGGGCATGCTCGGGCAGATCGGCGCCGGATCCGTCCGGATCACTTCGTCCACCAGACGCAAACGGGCATCTGTTTCTGCATTTTTATCCCCGGATGTGTTTGTTTGTCAACGCGGATCGGGGTAGTGTGCTGCCAAGCCGCACGGGCGTGGTCCGTTCGTGTCGCTGCGCACCGAACGAACCACCCCCACCGTGAGCGCGTGGAGATGAAGGAGTCTCGAATGTCCGAACTGCTCGGCACCGGCGTCGGCCGTGGCGTCGCCCACGGCCCCGTGCTCCGCATGGCGGACCCGCTCGGCGAACCCTCGAAGGACGCGCTGGCCGGCACGGCGGACGATGCGAAGCACGCCGTCGCCGAGGCGCTCGCGGCCGTGGCCGAGGACCTCAACAAGCGCGGACAGCTCGCCGGCGGCGACGCCCAGGCCGTGCTCGAGGCGCAGGCGCTCATGGCGCAGGACCCGACGCTCCTCGACGACGTGCACGCCCGCATCGACGGCGGCACCAACGCCGAGCGTGCGGTGTTCGAGGCGTTCGGCCAGTTCCGTGACCTCCTCGTCGGCATGGGCGGCTACATGGGGGAGCGCGCGGCCGACCTCGACGACGTGGCACAGCGCATCATCGCGAAGCTCCGCGGTGTCCCCGCCCCGGGCGTCCCCGAGTCGGACACCCCCTTCGTCCTCGTCGCCCGTGACCTGGCGCCGGCCGACACCGCGCTGCTCGACCTCGACAAGGTGCTCGCCCTCGTCACCCGTGACGGCGGCCCGACCTCCCACACCGCGATCCTCGCCCGTGCCAAGGGCATCACCGCGATCGTCGGCGTCACCGGCGCCGACGACCTGTCCGACGGCACCCACGTCGTCGTGGACGCCGCGGCCGGCACCGTCGTCACCGACCCGTCCACCGAGCTCGTGGCCGACGTCGACCAGCGCATCGCGGACCGCCTCGCCGCTGCCGCCGCACCGCTGACCGCCGGTGCACTCGCCGACGGCCACACCGTCCCGCTGCTCGCGAACCTCGGCAGCCCCGCCGACGCCGCCGGCGCCGTTGCTCTCGGTGCGGAGGGCGTGGGGCTCTTCCGCACCGAGTTCCTCTTCCTCGACTCGCCGAAGGCGCCGACCGTCGAGCAACAGACCGAGTCCTACCGCCAGCTGCTCGAGGCGTTCCCCGGCAAGAAGGTCGTCGTCCGCGCGCTCGACGCCGGCGCCGACAAGCCGCTGCCCTTCCTCACCGACAAGGACGAGGAGAACCCGGCGCTCGGCCGTCGCGGACTGCGCGCGCTGCGGAACCACGAGGAGGTCCTCCGCGACCAGCTCACCGCGCTCGCCCAGGCCGACGCGGCGACCGAGGCCGACCTCTGGGTGATGGCGCCGATGGTCGCCGACGCCGAGGAGACCGAGTACTTCGTCGACCTGGCCCGCGAGCTCGGCATCCGCACCGCCGGTGTCATGGCCGAGGTGCCCTCGCTCGCACTCATGGCCGAGCAGGTCTTCACGAACGCCGACTTCGTGTCGATCGGCACGAACGACCTGACCCAGTACACGATGGCCGCCGACCGCATGCTCGGCACCGTCGCGTCCTACCAGGACCCGTGGCACCCCGCCGTGCTGCGCCTCGTCGCACAGCTCGGTGCGGCCGGCGCCGACGCGGGCAAGGCCGTGGGCATCTGCGGCGAGGCCGCGGCCGACCCGCTGCTCGCCGTCGTGCTCGTCGGCCTCGGCGCCACCACCCTGTCCATGACCCCCGCGGCCCTGGCCGACGTGCGCGCCGAACTCGGCAAGCACTCGCTCGAGCAGGCCCGCGAGATGGCGAAGGCGGCACTCGCCGCGAGCACCGCGGCGGCGGCCAAGTCCGCCGCGGCTGCCGCGCACGCCGTCTGACCCGACCAGCTCCACCCCACGCAGCACCCGCACCACCGCAGCACCAGCACCACCGCAGCACCAGCACCACCGCAGCACCAGCACCAGCACCCCTTCACACCGCAGCAGCACCCATCACAGAAAGCCAGGCACATGACAACGTCGTCCGTTGCAGCGCCCGACGCACCCGCGAAGTCGCGGGGCGGCGCACGCGTCGCCGTCCAGAAGTTCGGCACGTTCCTCTCCGGCATGGTGATGCCGAACATCGCGATCTTCATCGCGTGGGGCCTCATCACCGCCTTCTTCATCGAGACCGGGTGGACGCCCGTGGGCGTCCTCGGCGGTTTCGGTGAGACCGACGGCGTGGCCAACATCGGTCTCGTCGGCCCGATCCTGACCTACCTCATCCCGCTC
Organism: Curtobacterium sp. NPDC088465; assembly: GCF_044753165.1. Classification (NCBI taxonomy): domain Bacteria; kingdom Bacillati; phylum Actinomycetota; class Actinomycetes; order Micrococcales; family Microbacteriaceae; genus Curtobacterium; species Curtobacterium sp. NPDC088465. Next base: position 506,565 of record NZ_JBIVMR010000003.1, read on the forward strand.
GCGATCGCCTTCCAGGGCGGCCGGATGATCTACGAGACCCGCGGCGCCGTCGTCGGGTCGATCATGGCGATGGGTGTGATCATCGGCGCCAACGGCACGATCATGATCCTCGGCGCGATGATCTGCGGCCCGCTCGGCGCGTGGCTCATCAAGCAGATCGACAAGATCTGGGACGGCAAGATCAAGCCCGGCTTCGAGATGCTCGTGAACAACTACGCGGCCGGCATCCTCGGCTTCGTGCTCGCGCTCGTCGGCTTCTTCTGGCTCGCGCCGCTGTTCAAGCTCATCGCCGAGGGCCTCGGTGCCGCGGTGAAGTTCCTGGTCGACAGCTCGCTCCTGCCGCTCGCCAGCGTCATCATCGAGCCCGCCAAGGTCTTCTTCCTGAACAACGCGATCAACCACGGCGTGCTCGACCAGCTCGGTGCGCAGCAGGTCCAGGAGTCGGGCAAGAGCATCCTGTTCCTGCTCGAGGCGAACCCCGGCCCGGGTCTCGGCATCCTGCTCGCCTTCACCTTCTTCGGTGTCGGCATCGCCCGCTCGACCGCTCCCGGTGCGATCCTCATCCAGTTCTTCGGCGGCATCCACGAGATCTACTTCCCGTACGTGCTGCAGAAGCCGGTCCTGTTCCTCGCCGTCATCCTCGGCGGTGCGACCGGTGTCGCGACCAACGTCGCGTTCCAGTCCGGCCTGGTCGCGCCGGCTTCGCCCGGTTCGATCATCGCCGTCCTCACCGCCACGGCGAAGGACAGCTACGTCGGCGTCATCCTCTCGGTGATCCTGTCCGCGGCGGTCTCGTTCGCGGTGGCCTCGTTCTTCCTGCTCGCCAGCCGCAAGCGTGACCTGGCGAACAACGGTGGCGACATGAGCGCCGCGATGGCGAAGCTCCAGGCCAACAAGGGCCGCGACGTCAACGCCGCGACCTCGGGCCTGCTCGGCAACAACGCGCCGGCCAACGACGAGGAGGCCGAGGCCGCGCTCGGTGGCGTCGGTTCGGCGTCCACCGCGACGGCGACCCGGGTCGAGAGCGTCGTATTCGCCTGCGATGCGGGCATGGGCTCGAGCGCCATGGGCGCCAGCGTCCTGCGCAACAAGGTCAAGAAGGCGGGCATCGAGGGCGTCACGGTCGTCAACAAGGCGATCGCGAACCTCGACGGCACCGAGGACCTGATCATCACGCAGGAGGAACTGACCGACCGTGCGAAGCAGAAGAACCCGAACGCACAGCACGTGTCGGTCGGCAACTTCATGAACGCGCCGCAGTACGACCAGGTCGTCGACCAGCTCAAGAACCAGTAACGAAGTGCAGTATCGGAGGGGACGGGTGCGAACCCGTCCCCTCCACCACGTCCGTCGAGAACAAGGAGAACCCCGATGCCCGTCCTGCAGGAGAGCCAGATCCGCATCCACACCGAGGACACCGCCCCGACCAAGTCGGAGGCGATGAAGGAGGCGGCCGAGATCCTCGAGGCTGCGGGCGCGGTCACGGCGGACTACTACCCGGCGATGCTCGAGCGTGAGAAGAGCGTCTCGACGTACATGGGGAACTTCCTCGCCATCCCGCACGGCACGAACGACGCCAAGGACGCCATCAAGTCCTCGGCCCTGTCGTTCATCCGCTACGCCACCCCGATCGACTGGGACGGCAACCCCGTGCGCTTCGTCGTCGGCATCGCCGGCGTGAACAACGAGCACCTCGACATCCTGTCGAAGATCGCGATCGTGTTCTCGGACGAGGACGAGGTCCAGAAGCTCACCGACGCGCCGGACACCGCCGCGATCCTGTCGATCCTCGGTGAGGTCAACGAGTGACCGGGACCGCCGTCCACTTCGGCGCCGGCAACATCGGGCGCGGCTTCGTCGGGCTCCTGCTCCACGAAGCTGGCTACGAGGTCGTCTTCGCGGACGTCGCCGCGCCGCTCATCGACGCCCTCGCCGCCGCCGACTCGTACACCGTGCACGAGGTCGGCCAGGGCGCACAGGACCACGAGGTCACCGGCTTCCGTGCCGTGAACAGCGCGCAGGACGAGGCCGGCGTGGTCGCCGAGGTCGCCGCCGCCGACATCGTGACCTGCGCCGTCGGGCCGACCGTCCTGAAGTTCATCGCCCCGGTCATCGCGAAGGCGCTCCAGCAGCGCGTCGCGGGTGCCGCGCCCCTCGCCGTCATGGCGTGCGAGAACGCGATCAACGCGACCGACCGCCTGCGCGAGTTCATCGTCGAGGCGCTCCCGGCCGAGTCGCGCGACGAGGCCCTGGCCAAGGCCGTGTTCGCGAACACCGCCGTCGACCGGATCGTCCCGGCCCAGCCCGAGGGCGCCGGCCTCGACGTGACGGTCGAGACGTACTTCGAGTGGGCCATCGACCGCACGCCCTTCGGCGGGAACGAGCCGGAGATCCCCGGTGCGCACTACGTCGACGGGCTCGCCGCGTCGATCGAGCGCAAGCTCTTCACGGTGAACACCGGACACGCCACGGTCGCGTACCACGGCTTCCTCGCCGGCGCCGACAAGATCTCGGACGCGATCGCGATCCCGGCCGTGCGGTCGGAGCTCGAGTCGGTGCTCGCCGAGACGAGCGACCTGCTGGTGCGTCGTCACGAGCTGGACCCCGAGGTGCACCGCTCGTACGTGCAGGCGATCATCGGCCGCTTCGAGAACCCGCACCTGCCCGACACGGTCACCCGCGTCGGTCGGCAGCCGCTCCGCAAGCTGTCGCGTGACGAGCGCTTCGTCTCGCCCGCGGCCGCCCTCGCCGAGGACGGTACCGAGCCGACCGCGCTGCTCGACGCGATGGGCGCCGCGCTGCGCTTCGACGCCGCCGACGACGAGCAGAGCGTCGAGCTGCAGCAGCTGCTGCGTTCGGACCGCTCGGACGCCGACGTGGCGACGGAGATCACCGGGCTCGACGCGCAGCACCCGCTGCACGCGGCGTTCACCGACCGGGTGCGGTCGGCGCGCGGCTGACGCGACGACACGACGCTCTGGAGGCGCGGTGCCGGCCGGCACCGCGCCTCCCGTGCGTCCGGGTACCGCGCCGCCCGCGAGACGCCGCGCTGCCCGCGAGACGCCGTGCTGCCCGCGAGACGCAGCCGGATCCGACGGTGTCTCGCCGACCCGGCGGCGTCTCGACGAGACGCCGCCGTCACGCTGCGGCGCCGCCCGGACCTGAGGGCAGGCCGGTCCCGGAGCGTAGCGTCCACCCCATGACGAAGCACTGGGTCGCCCCCGAGTTCGGCGGCAGCGAGGTCCTCGAGTACGTCGACGTCGAGGTGCCCGCCCCCGGCACCGGCGCGGTCACGATCGACGTCCGTGCCGCCGGCATGAACCCCGCCGACACGAAGCACACCCGGCAGGGCGACCCGTCCGACCTGCCGATCGCGGTCGGGTACGAGGTGTCCGGCGTGATCAGCGCGGTCGGCCCCGGCACCGAGATCGCCTCGGGCGGGGGAGCGGTCGGCGAAGAGGTCCTCGCCTTCCGGGTCGAGGGCGGCTGGGCCGAGCGCATCACCGTCCCGGCCGCGGACGTCTTCGCCAAGCCCGCGTCGCTCGACCACCCGCAGGCCGCGAACCTGCTGCTCGCCGGGACCACCGCCGCCGACATGATCCGGGTCACCCGTGCCGAGGGGCGCAACACGGTCCTGGTGCACGGCGCCTCCGGTGCGGTCGGGGTCGCCGTCCTGCAGCTCCTCCGCCAGCTCGGCACACGCGTCATCGGCACCGCCTCGGAACGCAACGCCGAGACCGTCCGCCGCTTCGGGGGCGAGTGGGTCGCGTACGGTGACGGCCTGGAGGCGCGCGTCCGGGACCTCGCACCCTCCGGTGTCGACGTGGCGCTGGACTGCGTCGGGACGGACGAGGCGGTCGACGTGTCGCTGGCACTCGTTGCCGACCGCTCCCGCATCGTGACCATCGCGGCCTTCGGCCGCGCGCAGCAGGACGGCTTCCCCGCGGTGGGCGGTGCGCAGCCGGAGAGCCAGGCCTTCCGGGACTCCGTGCGGCAGCGGCTGGTCGACCTCGCCGCGGCGGGGGAGTTCGAGGTGCCCGTGGCGCGCACGTTCCCGCTGGCCGAGGCGAAGGCCGCGGCGGAGCTGCTCGAGTCGCAGCACCCGGGCGGCAAGCTCGCACTGATCCCGTGAGCGCACTCGGTTCTGGTTGACTCGACGGGTACGTCGCACGACCGAACACCACGAGGGGGATCACGTGAGCGACCAACGACCGTCCGATCGACCGGGACCGACGGGCCCACCGTCGGCACCGCAGTACCAGCAGACGCAGTACGACCAGCCGCCGCAGTTCCGACCGCAGGGCCAGGCGCTGTTCGAGCGTTCGGCGCCGGTGGGACCGGACGGGCGCCCTCCGCTCTGGGCACCCTGGTACGGCATCGGCTTCGTCCAGGCGTACGCGCGCTACTGGAGGAAGTACGTCCGCTTCGACGGGCGCGCGAGCCGCAGCGAGTTCTGGTGGGTGTACCTCTGGAACGTCGCGATCTCCGTCGTGCTGGGCGCGATCTGGGGCATCGGCTTCGCGCAGTCCGGCCGCGAGACGTACGTGACGCCGTCCGGGGTCGAGACGGTCGTCAGCGAGCCGTCCGCGCTGTTCTTCATCATGGGGTACGTGGGGACCCTGTGGATGCTCGTGATCGTGCTGCCCTCGATCGCCCTGGCGTGGCGACGCCTGCACGACGCGAACCTGGCGGGCCCGTTCTTCTTCCTCGGCCTGGTCCCGTTCTTCGGCGGGATCGCGCTCCTCGTCTTCACCCTGCTCGACTCCAAGCCCGCAGGCGCCCGCTTCGACCGACCGGAGGGATCGCGATGACCAACGGCGAGCAGCACGACCGGAACCCTGAGCAGCCGCAGCCGCAGCAGCAGCCGTACGGCCAGCCCTACCCCCAGCACCAGCCGTACGGCCAGCCGTACCCGCAGTACCAGCAGCAGGCGCCGATCCCGACGGACGCCAGCGGCGCCCCGCCGCTCTGGGCTCCCTGGTACGGCGCCGGGTTCCTCGACGCCTTCGTCCGGTTCTGGAAGAAGTACGCCCGGTTCGACGGACGCGCGAGCCGCAGTGAGTTCTGGTGGTGGTACCTGGCGAACGCCATCGTGGTGACGGTCCTGTTCAGCGCGTACATCGCCTCGATCCTCGTCTGGGCGGCCGGTGCCACCACGACGGACGAGTACGGCACCACGACCTCCACCGGCGGCTTCCCGGCGGTCGCGCTCCTGTTCGCCGGGCTGCTCGGGCTGTGGGGACTCGCGACGTTCGTCCCGTCCCTCGCGCTCGGCTGGCGCCGCGTGCACGACGCCGGTCTCGCCGGCCCCTTCTGGCTGGTCTCCTTCGCGGCTGGGGTCGCCGGCATCGTCTTCGGGTGCCTCGAGCCGAGCCCCGCCGGGGCGCAGTACGACCAGCCGGACGCACCCCGCCCGCCGGCCTGACCGACCGCGACACGACGAAGCGGCCCACCCCGGCAGGGGTGGGCCGCTTCGTCACGTCAGGGAGATGGGCGGCGGCTCAGACCACCCGGAGACGGACCAGCGAACCGTCCACGACGAGGTCGCGCACCGTGACGGACGGGTCGGCCGTCGCGAACCGGAGCGCGCCTCCCGGCTGGTCGAACCAGGGCTGCACGAACGTGACCGTGACCATGAAGGGGCGGTCGACGACGTAGCGGTGCACCTCGGGTGCCGCCGCGACGTGCGGGGGCAGTGACCGCTGGGGGAGCGGGGTGTCGAGCGGGTGCAGCAGGTAGCCGTCGGGGCCGCCGACCCGGTCGACGGGGACGCCGGCCGGGATCTGGATGGTGAGCCCCTGCGGACCGGCCTGGCCGACCTGCTGTGCGAGCTGCGGGTACGTCGACGCAGCACGGTCACGCAGCCCGTCGAGCTCGTGCCGGGGGATGTCCCGCGGTGCGGGGAAGGCGCGGTTGAGGAAGCGGCGGAGCATCTCGACGGCGTCGTCCTCACCACGCGCGGTGGCGAGTCGGCGAGCGGTGCCGTAGTCGACGACCTCGAGCGCGAAGTCGCCGTGCGCCTCGGCCGGGACGACCCGGAGTGCACCCTCGACCGGGGGCTCGCCGAGCGTCTCACCGGGGAGCTGCACGTAGCGGATCGTGTAGCCGAGCTGGTCCAGGATGGGGCGGGTCTCCGCGAACGTCATGGGCGCGAGCCTACCGGCCGCTTCCATGCCGTTCGCCGAGACACCGCCGTGCCCCCGGTGGGTCGACGTCTCACACGCCGCCGCGCATGATCGCCTGCTTGACCTCGGAGATCGCCTTGGTCACCTGGATGCCGCGCGGGCAGGCGTCGGTGCAGTTGAAGGTGGTGCGGCACCGCCACACGCCCTCCTTGTCGTTGAGGATGTCGAGGCGCACGTTCGCCGAGTCGTCGCGCGAGTCGAAGATGAAGCGGTGTGCGTTGACGATCGCCGCCGGGCCGAAGTACTGCCCGTCGGTCCAGAACACGGGGCACGACGAGGTGCACGCGGCGCAGAGGATGCACTTCGTGGTGTCGTCGAACCGGGCGCGGTCGGCGACGGACTGCACGCGCTCCTTGCCCTTCTCCGGCTTGCTCGAGGCCTGCAGGAACGGCTGGACCTCGCGGTAGGACTGGAAGAACGGCTCCATGTCCACGACCAGGTCCTTCTCGAGGGGCAGGCCCTTGATCGCCTCGACGTAGATCGGCTTCGACACGTCGAGGTCCTTGATCAGGGTCTTGCACGCGAGCCGGTTGCGCCCGTTGATGCGCATCGCGTCCGAGCCGCACACGCCGTGCGCGCAGGACCGACGGAACGTGAGCGAGCCGTCCTGCTCCCACTTGATCTGGTGCAGGGCGTCGAGGATGCGGTCCGTCGGCAGCATCATCACGTCGAAGTCCTGCCAGCGCGGCTCGTCGTCGACGTCCGGGTCGAACCGGCGGACGATGATCGTGACGGGGAACGATCCGGGAGGAGCGCTCTGCACGGTGTCGGTGCGCGGGCTGTCGGAGACCAGGGTGTCGGTCATCAGTACTTCCTCTCCATCGGCTCGTACCGCGTCACGACGACGGGCTTCCAGTCGAGTGTGATGTGGTCGTCGGCGAGTGACGAGTGCGGGTCGCCCGTCAGGTACGCCATGGTGTGCTGCATGTAGTTCTCGTCGTCGCGCTTCGGGTAGTCGTCGCGCATGTGGCCGCCGCGGCTCTCCTTGCGGTTCCGCGCGGAGAACACGACCACCTCGGCCAGGTCGAGCAGGAACCCGAGTTCGACGGCTTCGAGCAGGTCGGTGTTGAAGCGCTTGCCCTTGTCCTGCACGGCGATGTTCAGGTACCGCTCGCGGAGCTGGTGGATCGTCTCGGTCATCTTGCCGAGCGACTCGTCGGTGCGGAACACCTGCGCGTTCTTGTCCATCTCGTCCTGCAGCTCCTTGCGGAGGACGGCGATGCGCTCGGTCCCGGTCGAGGCGCGGAGCTGGTCGAGCATCCCGCGGACGCCGGCGGCCGGGTCCTCGGGCAGGGGGAGGAACTCGGCGGTCTGCACCCACTCGGCCGCGTTGTTGCCCGAGCGCTTGCCGAAGACGTTGATGTCGAGCAGCGAGTTGGTGCCGAGGCGGTTCGAGCCGTGCACGGACACGCAGGCGCACTCGCCGGCGGCGTACAGGCCGGGCACGACCGTGGTGTTGTCGTAGAGCACCTCGGCGTTGGTGTTCGTCGGGATGCCGCCCATCGCGTAGTGCGCGGTCGGCATGACCGGTACCGGCTCGACGACCGGGTCGACACCGAGGTAGGTGCGGGCGAACTCGGTGATGTCCGGCAGCTTCGTCTCGAGCACCTCGGCACCGAGGTGGGTGCAGTCGAGGAGGACGTAGTCCTTGTTCGGACCGGCACCGCGCCCCTCGGCGACCTCCTGCACCATGCACCGGGCGACGATGTCGCGGGGCGCGAGGTCCTTGATGGTCGGGGCGTACCGCTCCATGAAGCGCTCGCCCGAGGCGTTGCGGAGGATCGCGCCCTCGCCGCGGGCACCCTCGGTGAGCAGGATGCCGAGGCCGGCGAGGCCGGTCGGGTGGAACTGGAAGAACTCCATGTCCTCGAGCGGCAGACCCTGGCGCCAGACGATGCCGACGCCGTCACCGGTCAGGGTGTGGGCGTTCGAGGTCGTCTTGTACATCTTGCCGAAGCCGCCGGTCGCGAAGATCACGGCCTTGGCGTGGAAGACGTGCAGTTCACCGGTCGCGAGTTCGAAGGCGACGACGCCGGCGGGCTGCTGGCGGGTGACCCCGTCGTCGCCGACGACGTCGACCATGACGAGGTCCAGCGCGTAGAACTCGTTGTGGAACTCGACGCCGAGCTTCACGCAGTTCTGGAACAGCGTCTGCAGGATCATGTGGCCCGTGCGGTCGGCCGCGTAGCAGGCCCGGCGGACGGGGGCCTTGCCGTGGTCACGCGTGTGCCCGCCGAAGCGCCGCTGGTCGATCTTGCCCTCGGGCGTGCGGTTGAACGGCAGGCCCATGTTCTCGAGGTCGATGACGGCGTCGATCGCCTCCTTCGCCAGGATCTCGGCGGCGTCCTGGTCGACCAGGTAGTCACCGCCCTTGATCGTGTCGAAGGTGTGCCACTCCCACGAGTCCTCCTCGACGTTGGCCAGGGCCGCAGCCATGCCGCCCTGGGCCGCACCGGTGTGCGAGCGCGTCGGGTAGAGCTTCGAGATGACGGCCGTCTTCGCCTTCGGGCCGGCTTCGATGGCGGCACGCATGCCGGCACCGCCCGCGCCGATGATGACGATGTCGTGCTGGTGGTGGTGGACGGTGGTCTCGCTCACTGGGGCCTTTCGGGGTGGGTCAGCGCGCCGGCGGGGTGGTCGCGGCGTGCGCGTGGGTCTACGGCGCGGTGCTCGTGGCCGAGCCGTGCTGCTACTGCGCGGGGCAGAACGACGGCAGGTCGGCAGCGGCGGCGCCGGCCGGGCACGGGTCGAACGTCCAGCAGACGAGCAGGCCGAGCACGACCAGCGCGACGCACGCGATGAGCACCGCGAGCAGCAGGGTCTTCCGGATGCCGGGCTTCGCGACGTAGTCGTTGATGATCGTCCGCATGCCGTTCGAGCCGTGCACGAGGGCGAGGACGAGCATCAGGGAGTCCCAGACCTGCCAGAAGGGGTTCGCCCACTTGCCGGCGACGAAGGCGAAGTCGATCTGCTTGACGCCTTCGCCGGCGACCATGTTGACGAAGAGGTGGCCGAAGATCAGCACGACGAGCAGGACGCCCGAGGCGCGCATGTAGATCCACCCCCACTTCTCCCAGTTGGTGGTGCGGCGGGCTGCTGCGGCCGAACGAGGCGGCTCGACGATCTGCGTGGTCATGTCCGTGGGTCCCTTCGCCTACTGGAAGTCCGCGACGAGGTTCATGAGCTGACGGGGCAGGAAGCCCGCGATCAGGACGGCCCACACGACCAGGACGATCCAGAACATGGCGCGCTGGTACTTCGGCCCCTTCGACCAGAAGTCGACCAGGATGATCCGCAGCCCGTTCAGCGCGTGGAAGACGATCGCCATCACGAGCGCGATCTCACCGATGTTCATGATCGGCGTCTTGTAGGTGCCGATCACGGCGTTGTACGCCTCGGGGGACAGGCGCACCAGCGCGGTGTCGAGGATGTGCACGAGCAGGAAGAAGTAGATCGCGACACCGGTGATGCGGTGCAGCACCCAGGACCACATCCCCGTGGACCCGCGGTACAGCGTTCCTTCGAGCTTCCGGGACGCACGGGGCGCCTCGATCGTCACTCTCGGTTCGACGATCGTCGTCCCGCCTGCGGTCTGCTCGGCCATGAGCGAGTCCTCCCATAGGACGGGCTCGTCCGATCGGCGAGCCCTTGCCGTTCGTGTTCGTGTGGAACACGACCCATCCTATGCGCGTGCGCTGACACTCTCGTCCCACCCGACACGGAGGGTCCGGGACAGGGTCGGCGGAGCCCCGATCGTGCGGGCGGTGTCGTGGTGTGCGAGGAGCTGGTCGCCGACGGCCTCCCACGTGGTGCCCTCGACCCGGAGACGCCCGGCCGAGCCCATCCGTGCGGCCGCCGCCGGGTCCGTCACGAGCCCGAGCACGGCGTGACGGAGTGCCTGGGGCACGTCGGGGTCGTACAGCTCGCCGTCGAGGCCGGGCGCGACGAGGTCGATCGGGCCGCCCGATGCCGGCGCGACGACCGGCAGGCCACTCGCGTGGGCCTCCTGCAGGGTCTGCCCGAAGGTCTCGGCCGGACCCGTGTGCACGAAGACGTCGAGCATCGCGTAGGCGTCGGCCAGGGCGTCGCCGCGCAGGGGTCCCGTGAACGTGACGTCGAGGTGTCGCAGCCGACGCTCGAGGGACGCACGCGACGGCCCGCCGCCGGCGACGACCAGCCGGATGCCCGGGACGCCGCCGAGCTCGGCGAGCCGCTCGACCTCCTTCTCGGGCGCGAGTCGACCGACGTAGCCGACGATGGTCTCGCCACCCGGTGCGATCCGCCGCCGCGCCGCACGGACGTGCGCCGAGCGTCGCCGGTCCGGGTGGAACAGGTCGGTGTCGACACCGCGGCCCCAGCGGGCGACGCGGGGCACGCCGTCCTCGGCGAGCATCGCCGCGGTCGCGCTGGACGGGGCGAGCGTCAGCGACGCCCCCGCGTGGATGCGGCCCAGGATCCTCCTGACCAACGGGACGGTCGCGGTCAGCCCGTTGCGGCGGGCGAACCCGGCCACGTCGGTCTGGAAGACGGCGACGGAGGGGATGCCGAGCCTCCCGGCCGCCGTGATCGCGCGACCGCCCAGCAGGAACGGACTCGCAGCGTGCAGCACGTCGGCGCCGGAGGCGGCGAGGATCGTGTCGAGCACGGGGTGGGGGAGCGCGACCGGGAACTGCCGGTATGCCACGGCGGGCACCCGGTGCACGTCGAATGACCGGTAGCGCTCGACCCGGGTCCCCGAGCGGAACCGAGCGAGACCGGGGGTGTCCGGGGCGATCACCACCGCGCGGTGGCCGCGGCGCTCCAGGTGGTCGAGGACCGCCAGGACGCTGGTGGTGACGCCGTTCAGGGTGGGCAGGAAGCTCTCGGTCACGACGGCGACGGTCCGCTGGGACGTGCCGCGCTCCACGCTGCGTGCGCTCATGGTGCTGTCCATGGTCCGCGCGCGCCGTGACCGGCCGGGGCGGCGCGGGTGAACGGGCGGCGCGCAGCCGGTGAACTCGCGCTGCGCTGCGAGCCGGTCGGGAGGCGCGGGGCCCGGCCGTCCCGTCGGCTGCGGCCCGTCCCGGTGCGAGCGGCCGCTGCGGGCACCCGCAGGAGCGGTGCGGCGGTCGTCCGGGTGGCGTCCAGGTCACGTCCGGCGACACCGGTACGGTGAGCGGGTGGCAGACGCACTCGAGGACTTCTACGCGATCATCCCGGCCGGCGGCATCGGTTCCCGCCTCTGGCCGCTCTCGCGCGCCGACGCGCCCAAGTTCCTGCACGACCTGACCGGGTCCGGCGCGTCGCTCCTGCGGCAGACCTGGGACCGGCTCGCACCGCTCGCCGGCGAGCAGCGGATCATGGTCGTGACCGGGCGGGCGCACCGAGCAGCCGTCGAGGCGCAGCTGCCCGGCGTGGCCGACCACAACGTCGTGCTCGAGAGCGAGCCGAAGGACTCGACCGCGGCCATCGGGCTCGCCGCCGCCATCCTGCGCCGCCGTGAGCCGGACGTGGTCATCGGCTCGTTCGCGGCGGACCACGTCATCGGTGACGCCCGGGGCTTCCGCCGCTCGGTGCGCGAGGCCGTCGCCGCCGCACGCGCCGGGTACGTGACGACCATCGGCATCACCCCGACCGAGCCGGCGATCGGCTTCGGCTACATCCACGCCGACGGCGCTGCGCTCCCGGTCGAGGGTGCGTCGACGGTGCACGCGGTGAAGTCGTTCGTCGAGAAGCCCGACCTCGACACCGCCCGCGGCTACCTGGAGGACGGCTCGTACCTCTGGAACGCCGGCATGTTCATCGCGCGGGCCGACGTGCTGCTCGCCGAGATCGGCCGCACGAAGCCCGAGCTGCTCGCCGGCATCGAGGAGCTCGCCGCGGCGTGGGACACCTCCTCGCGCGGCGCGGTCGTCGACGCGATCTGGCCGGGGCTCGAGAAGATCGCGATCGACTACACCGTGGCCGAGCCCGCCGCCGCCGCGGGGCGCATGGCCGTCGTGCCCGGCGACTTCGACTGGGACGACGTCGGCGACTTCGCCTCGCTCGCGAAGCTGCAGTCCGGCGGGCGGGCGAACAACCTCGCCGTGCTCGGGGACGGCGCGCGGATCCTCGCCGACTCGTCGAGCGGCATCGTCGTGGCGCACAGCCAGCGACTCATCTCGCTCATCGGGGTCGAGGACATCGTCGTCGTCGACACCCCGGACGCGCTGCTCGTCACCACGAGCGCGAACGCGCAGCGGGTCAAGGGCGTGGTGGACGCACTGAAGCTGAGCGGTCGGGGGGACGTGCTCTGACGGTCCGCCGACCTTGCTGGTCGACCTCGCCGACCAGATCGACGCCGCGGTCGCTGCTGCGGAGCGCGAACGGGAGCGCCAGCGTGACCACGCCGACTGGAACGCGCGTGACGCCGACCGGAAGCGGGCGGCGTCCGTGGCCGAGGCCTTCGCCGGTTCCGCAGGACGATCGGTCGTCGACGCACTGGAGCGCTTCACCGATCCCGAGCCGGCGACCGAACCCGAGCCGAGGCCGGAGGTCGACGCCGAGTTCCGCGGTCGGGAGCGTGCGCGCTACGGCGACGGAGCGAGCCGTGGCAGGAGTTCTGCCGATCCGAGCGCGCTCCGGGCCTTCGTGACGACGACCTCGGGACCGGACACGACCGCGTCGGCCGAGTCCGAGCGCGTGCGATCGGCGTGGTCCTCCTTCCGGTCCTCCTGCGCCTGGGTCACGGTCGACCGCGCGAGCATGCCGGCGGGTTTCGCGCGCTACGTGCGCGAGAACGACGAGGATCGGAGCTGGATCGGCAGGATCGCCGACGCCTTCGAGGCCGCCGGCGGCAGTGGGTCGCTGTCGAACGCGGCTCTCGACATCGCGGCGACCGGACAGGCGGCGCCTGCCCTCCAACGGCTGTTCGCGGAGCACCTGACGCCGACGGAGGTCGCGGAGCGCTGGGCTGCGCTCGGGCTGATGACGGCCGACGCCAGCGTGTTCGACGGTTTCCCGACGGACGTGCTCGCGCGACTCGGGAACCTCGAGGGTGTCCCGTACTGGGCGCGGAGTACGGCGAACGCCCTCGTGCTGAACCAGCGACTGGTCGACGTGGAGCGCCAGATCGAGCAGCTGGAGCGGACGGTCGCATCGGCGGGTGACGGCTCACGGGTGTTGGCGCGGGAACTGACGGCGCTGTACGCGGACCGCAAGGCCCTCCGGAACGTCAATGCTGCGTTGACGAAGAAGGGCTCCGACGGGAAGCGCTTCCTCATCGCTCTCACGGATGATCGACCGCCGCTCGCTGCCGTCTCGATCGGCGATCTGGACCGTGCGAAGTCAGCGACCTGGGCTGTCCCTGGTATGGACACCACGACAGCGGACATGACGACGTGGGCGAGGGCCGCTCAGAACATCGCCGATGAGCAAACGGACGTTGCGGACACCACAGACGTCGCAGACCCTTCGGATCGAGCAGTCGTCGCTTGGGTCGGCTACACCACCCCGGGACCACAGGATGTGCTCCTCATGGCCAAGGCGAAGGACGGCGGCAAGCGTCTCGCAGATTCGATCCGCGGGTTCTCAGCCGTCCGCGGAACTGATGACGTGCAGACGAACGTCGTGGCGCACTCCTACGGCACGACCGCGGGCGCTGTGGCTCTGGCCGACCGGGGTGTCCACGTTGATCGGTTCGTCGCACTGGGTTCTGCCGGGCTGCCCGATGGTCTCGACGATGCGCAGCAGCTGCACGCAGACCAGGTCTTCGCGGCTCAGGCGAAGGACGGCCCCACCGGCGAGTCCGGACAGGGTGACGAATGGGCGACGTTCGGCCGGGAGAAGAGCCTCGCCCATCGCGTCGACCCGACCGCGCAGGGTTTCGGAGCGACCGTGTTCGGCGCCGACGGCGGGACTGGGAGCGAGGGGCAGACCCTTGCGTCGGTCCTGCATCACGCCCCGGTGTTCAAGGACCACCGAGGTTACCTGGACCGTGGTACCGAGTCACTGCACAACGTGGCACTCGCCACCACAGGTCAGGACGAGTTGCTGACCGGGGCGCGAGATCGATGACCCGGTCCGACGAAGGAGGAGGCACATGAACGCACGACACCGTGCTCGTCGCGCACTCGCGGCGACGGCGGCGCTACTGGCAGTCGTCGTCGTGACCGCCGGATGTGCCGGGCAGCAGCATGATGCAACCCGACCGACTGAGAGGACGTCCTCCGTGGACGCAGACACTGCGAAGCGAAACATGATCGACATCGTCGATCAGACAACGGCCGCGCTCGGCGGCGAATGGGAGACGCGGACGTCTCCCGATTACGTCGAGAGCTGCCAGCTGTCGAGCGACGAAGAAGGAGCTCGGTGGGTGTACCGAGTTGCTCGAGCAGAGTCCGCCGACGTCGAGGCGGACGCTGCTGCTGCCTCCGATGTCTGGAGGTCCGCCGGTCTGACCGTGGACCGACTCGCTGACTCCAAGGGGCCGGCGGTGGTCGCTCGCGGCGGCGATCGCGTCGAGATGATCCGTTTCTTCGCTTTCCCCGGCAACTACAGCATCCAAGCGCTCTCGATGTGCTTCGCTGGCGACGCAGACGAGATCGAGGAGCAGCAGGCCGACGAATGACCCGCGATCCCGGGTTCGTGGTGTCCTGGCCGTGCCGGATCAGCGCGCGCGACCTCGCAAGCCTCATCGTCGTCCTCGCGCTCGCGGGACTGAGCACCGGGTGTGCGTCCCGAGCGGTCGAGACGAGGACGGCCAGCGCAACGGATCCGATCGTGGACGCAGTGACCGCGAAGCAACAGATGATCGCCGCTGTGGACGACGCCACCGAGCTCCTCGGCGGAGTGTGGACGGCGCGGACCGGACCGGACGCAGCGGAGCGGTGCTCGTTGCCGGACGGGGAGCGCGGAGCACACTGGCGGTACCTGACGGGGAGCGCGATCGAGGGGCGGCCGGAGGAAGACGGCTCGGCGATGGCCGACCACTGGCGTGCGCAGGGCAAGCGCGTGAGCGCGCGGGACACGAGCACCGGGCCGGTGGTCTTCGGTGGGGGAGGCGGGGACATCGCGTCCATCAGCTTCTACGCGGTCTCCGGCAACTACACCGTCCAGGCCGTCTCGCTGTGCTTCCCCGGCGACGCCGACCGCATGGCCGAGGACGACGCCGACGAGGTCGAGTGAGCCTCCGAGGACGAGACGCCGGAGCGTCTCGAGAGGAGACGAATGTCTGCCGAGCTGACCATGCGGCGCCTGACGAGCGTTGCCCTCACACCCCTCGCATTGCTGATCGTCATCAGCGGTTGCACGCAACACCCTCCGGTCGGCGAGACGCTGTCCGACGATGGAAGGACGGCCCAGGTGGACCCCGAGACTGCTCAGCGGAAGATGACCGAGCTCGTCGACAGGACCGCTGCGGCGCTCGGGGGCGAATGGGTCACCACGCAGGGTCCGGACTACGTCGACAGCTGCACGCTCCCCGACGGTGGACAAGGAGCCAACTGGGTCTACCTGACCACCAGGACGGACGGAGGGGGCAATCCGGACGACGATGCTGCGGCGGTCACGAAGACCTGGCAGTCCGCGGGCATGACCGTCGGACGAGTCGCGGATCCTGACGGCCCGGTCGTCGTCGGACGGGGTGGAGCCTCGACCGCGCTGATCGATCTGTACGCGTTCCCGGGCAAGTACACGCTGGAGGCCGAATCGCTCTGCTTCCCGGGGAGTGCCGACGAGATCGAAGAGGAGCAGAGCAGCGGGTCCTGATCCGCTCCGTCGAAGGAGGATGCGCATGCACGCAGGACGGCCCGCGCGTCGTCTGACCACGACCACGGGTCGAGGAGCAGCAGGCCGACGGGTGACGCACGGAGCATCGTTCACGGCGGTCTCCGTTCGCCGGAGCAGCGAGCGGATCGTCGCGAGCTCCGCCGTCGTCTTCGCGCTCGCGGGTCTGCTGCGCGGCTGTGTCCCCAGCGCGACCGACACAGCGACGGACCGACGAACGGAGTCCTACCCGGATGCAGCGACCGCGAAACAGCAGATGATCGACGCCGTGGACGATGCAACCCGACTCCTCGGCGGGCACTGGAAGGCGCGAGCCGGACCTGACCACCCCGAGGACTGCGTCCTGTCCGACGGCGAGCAGGGTGCGCAGTGGCGGTACCTCTCGGGGAGCACGCTGGCGGGTGACCCGTCCGAGGACGGCGCCCGGATTGCGGAGCACTGGCGTGGGCAGGGGCTGCGGGTCATCGTCCGTGATTCAGACGACGGACCGGCGGTGCTCGGGCGCGGCGGTGAACAGATCGCTTCGATCAGTGCGTACGCCTCCCCCGGCAACTCCACGGTCCAGGCAGTGTCCCTGTGCTTCCCCGGCGACGCCGACCGCATTGCGGAGCAGCAGGCCGACGAGTGATGCAGGACCGTCGTCTGGTGCTTCCGTGCACGAACGACGGCAGGTGTCGCTCGCTGTAGCGCTCCACCACGAAATCCTCGGATCGTCCCCCGGACCGGGTCCCCGGGGGACGTCGGCGTTACGAGCGCGTTTCGTCGGGGTCGCGATCGGGTAACTGATCCCAGGAGTCCCTCAGGGGCGTTCTGTACCGGCCCGACGGTCGTGTACTGTCGCCACGATCGCCCGGAACGCACGTGGTCCGGGCACCGCCCCCCGGAGGAACCAACCCGTGACATCTCGTACCCGCAAGGTCCTGCTCAGCGGCCTCGCGCTCGCCGGCACCATGGCCGTCCTGGCCGGCTGCTCGGCTGCCCCGTCCGACACCACCTCGGCGAAGAAGACCGACTTCCGCCCCTGCATGGTCTCCGACGCCGGTGGCTTCGACGACAAGTCCTTCAACCAGCTCGGCTTCGACGGCATGGTCGACGCGGCGAAGGAGCTCGGCGCCGACTACAACAAGGCCGAGTCCAAGGACGCCACGGTCTACGACTCGAACATCGAGCAGCTCGTCAACCAGAACTGCAACATGATCATCACGGTCGGCTTCAACCTCGCAGACGCCACGAAGAAGCAGGCAGCTGCGAACCCCGACACCGAGTTCGCGATCATCGACGACAACTCGATCGACGCGAAGAACGTCAAGCCGATCACGTTCGACACCTCGCAGGCCGCCTTCCTGGCCGGCTACGCGGCGGCGTCCTACTCGAAGACCGGCGTCGTCGGCACCTTCGGCGGCATGCAGATCCCGACCGTCACCATCTTCATGGACGGCTTCGCGGACGGCGTGAAGTACTACAACGAGCAGAAGAAGAAGGACGTCAAGGTCGTCGGCTGGAACGTCGAGACCGGCAAGGGCTCCTTCACCGGTGGCTTCGAGGCGGGCACGCAGGCCAAGTCGGTCGCGCAGACCCTGCTCGACCAGGACGCCGACGTGATCCTGCCCGTCGGTGGCCCGATCTACCAGTCGGCAGCCGAGGCGATCAAGGACGCGAACAACGGTTCGGTCCTGATCGGCGCGGACAGCGACCTCTACGAGGCCGACCCCCGCTACAAGGACATCGCCTTCACCTCGGTGATGAAGGGCATGCGCCCGGCGGTCAAGGACGTCGTCGAGCAGGCGGCGGACGACAAGTTCTCGAAGGAGCCGTACGTCGGCACCCTGAAGAACGACGGCGTCGGCATCGCGCCGTTCCACGACTACGAGTCCAAGGTGGACTCGGGTCTGCAGGACGAGCTCGACAAGATCAAGTCGGGCATCATCGACGGCTCGATCACGGTCGAGACGCAGTCGGACAAGTAGTCGGGTGAACGCGGGCGGGGGATCGATCCTCCGCCCGCGTTTCCGCGCGTCCACCGACGGGTGACGCGCTGACCAACAGGAACGCAGTAGACAACATGAAGCTCGAGCTCCGCGGAATCACCAAGCGGTTCGGCCCCCTGGTCGCGAACGACCACATCTCCCTCACGGTCGAACCCGGTGAGGTGCACTGCCTCCTGGGCGAGAACGGTGCGGGCAAGTCCACCCTGATGAACGTGCTCTACGGCCTGTACCAGGCGGACGAGGGCGAGATCCTGCTGGACGACGTCGTCCAGGACTTCGACGGCCCCGGTGACGCCATGCGCTCCGGCATCGGCATGGTGCACCAGCACTTCATGCTCGTGCCGGTGTTCACCGTCGCCGAGAACGTCATGCTCGGTCAGGAGCAGACGACCTTCGGCGGTCGTCTCGACCTCGCCGGCGCCCGCAAGCGCGTGCGCGAGATCAGCGACCGTTTCGGGTTCGACGTCGACCCCGACGCCCGCATCGAGGACCTGCCCGTCGGCGTGCAGCAGCGCGTCGAGATCATCAAGGCGCTGTCCCGCGACGCGAAGGTCCTCGTCTTCGACGAGCCGACGGCGGTCCTGACGCCGCAGGAGACCGACGAGCTGATGGGCATCATGCGCCAGCTCCGCGAGGCCGGCACCGCGATCGTCTTCATCACGCACAAGCTGCGCGAGGTGCGCGAGGTCGCCGACCGGATCACGGTGATCCGCCTCGGCAAGGTCGTCGGCGAGGCCTCGCCGACCGCGACGAACAACGAGCTCGCTGCGCTCATGGTCGGCCGGGCCGTCTCGCTCGTCGTCGACAAGACGCCCGCGTCCGGCGGCGAGGACGCCCTCGTGGTCGAGGGCGTGACCGTCACCGACCCGTCGGGCGTCGTGCTCGTCGACGACGTCTCGTTCACCGTCCGCCGCGGCGAGGTCCTCGCCATCGCCGGTGTGCAGGGCAACGGGCAGACCGAGCTGACCGAGGCGATCATCGGCCTCGAGCCCGTGCACGCGGGTCGCATCACGCTCGACGGCAAGGAGCTCACCGGTCGCACGGTGAAGCAGGTCCTCGACGCGGGGGTGGGCTTCGTGCCCGAGGACCGCAAGGAGGACGGCCTGGTCGGGGAGTTCACGATCGCCGAGAACCTCATGCTCGACCGCGCCGACCACGACGAGTTCGTGCGCGCCGGCACGATCCGCGCCGCCGAGCGCGACGCGTTCGCCGACGAGAAGATCGCCGAGTTCGACATCCGCACGCCGTCCCGCACCACGGCGGCCGGTCGGCTGTCGGGCGGCAACCAGCAGAAGATCGTCCTCGCCCGCGAGCTGAGCCGCGAGCTGCGGCTGTTCGTCGCCGCGCAGCCCACGCGCGGCATCGACGTCGGCTCGATCGAGTTCGTGCACAAGCGCATCGTCGCCACCCGCGACACCGGCGTCCCGGTCATCGTCGTCTCCACGGAGCTCGACGAGGTCGTGGCGCTCGCCGACCGGATCGCGGTCATGTACCGCGGCGGCATCGTCGGCATCGTCCCCGCGGACACCCCGCGCGACGTCCTCGGCCTCATGATGGCCGGGGAGATCCCAGAAGGAACGGAGCTGGCAGCGTGAGCACCCCCACGCCAGACAACACGCAGCCGGCGACCCCGGCCGAGGCACCCACCGACGACCGCATGCAGGACGTCGAGGGCACCCCGCACCTCATGACGGACTCGGCGGACGACACCGAGCGTCGGGCTGCCGGCGGTGACCGCTGGAGCACGGCGCTGCAGAGCATCGTCAACGGCTCCGTGCTCGTGACCGTCCTCGCCGTCGTCCTCGCCCTCGTCGCCTGCGGCATCCTGATCGCCGTCACCGACGAGAACGTCCGCGCGGCGGCCGGGTACTTCTTCGCCCGCCCCGCCGACACCTTCCAGGCCGTCGGCACCGCGGTCGGTGGCGCGTACCGGTCGCTCTTCCAGGGCTCGGTCGTGAACTTCGGCGCGAGCTCCTTCGCGCAGGCCATCGCGCCGATCACGCGCTCGGTCGACTACGCCGTGCCGCTGATCGCCGCGGGCCTCGGCATCGCGCTGTCCTTCCGGGCCGGCCTCTTCAACATCGGCGGCCAGGGTCAGATCCTCATCGGTGCCGCAGCCGCCGGCTGGGTCGGCTTCTCGTTCGACGGCCCCGCCGCGATCCACATCCCGCTCACCGTCGTCGCCGGCATCGTCGGCGGTGCGGTCTGGGGCGGCCTGGTCGGGGTCCTCAAGGCCCGCACCGGTGCCAACGAGGTCGTCCTGACGATCATGCTCAACTACGTCGCGCTCTACCTCGTCAGCTACCTGCTCCGCACGCCGGGGCTGCTGCAGGCGCCGGGCAGCTCGAACCCGATCTCGCCCGCCACGAAGGAGAGCGCGGTCTTCCCGGCGCTGTTCGGTCCCCGGTACGGCATCGACCTCGGCTTCGTCGTCGCGCTGATCGCCGTGGTCGTGGTGTGGTGGCTCGTCAACAAGTCGTCGCTCGGCTTCCGCTTCCGGACGATCGGTGAGAACCCGCGCGCCGCCCGCGTCGCCGGCATGAGCGTCCCCGCGCTCACCATCTGGGTGATGGTCATCTCCGGTGCGCTCGTCGGCATCGCCGGCGCCTACCAGGTGCAGGGCGCCGTGACCTCGGGCTTCACCTCGGGCATCGACGCCGGCATCGGCTTCGACGCGATCACGGTCGCCCTCCTCGGCCGTTCGAAGCCGTGGGGCGTGTTCTGGGCCGCGATCCTGTTCGGCGTCCTGAAGAACGGCGGCTACGCCATGCAGGCCGCGAACGACATCCCGATCGACATTGTCGGCGTGATCCAGGCGCTCATCGTCCTGTTCATCGCCGCACCGCCGCTCGTCCGCGCGATCTTCCGCATCCCGCAGCCGGGTGCGCGTCGTCGCGGTCGTGCCGCGAAGAACTCCCGGAAGGCGGTCGCCGCATGAGCACCACCACCACCGCGGCGCCCGCACCGGCGCTGTCCGACCGCCCGATCGAGACGACCCGGAGCTGGAAGGCCCCGATCGGCTTCGGCGTCTTCACCCTGCTCGCGCTGCTGTTCTTCGGCGTGCTCCACCGTGCCGGCGACACCACGTTCCGGCTCGCCAACGGCGGCGACTTCTTCGCGCTGCCGAACGTGCCGCTCCCCGCGACCGGTACCGGCATCGTCGTCATCGTCCTGCTGGCGCTCGCCACCGTGTACGCCGTCGTCGAGGTCCGCGCGAACCGCCGGATCCCGCTCTGGCTGACCGCGGTCTTCGCGGTCGTCTTCGTCGTCGGCTTCCTCGCCTGGTCGGCCGCCGGGGACACCATCCCCGTGCCGGGCCTGCTCCTGGGCGCCCTGGGACTCAGCGTCCCGCTCGTGTTCGGTGCCCTCGGCGGCGTCATCTCGGAGCGTGTCGGCGTCGTGAACATCGCCATCGAGGGCCAGTTCCTCGCCGGCGCGTTCACCTCGGCGATGATCGCCTCGTTGACCGGTTCCGCGTGGGTCGGCCTCGTCGGTGCGCTCGTCGCCGGCGTGCTCGTCTCGTTCCTCCTGGCGGCGTTCAGCATCAAGTACCTGGTCGACCAGGTCATCGTCGGTGTCGTCATCAACGCGTTCATCTCGGGCCTGACGGGCTTCCTCTACTCGCAGGTGCTCTCGCCGAACGAGCAGACGCTCAACATCGGCGTGCGCTTCCCGAAGCTCGAGATCCCGGTCCTGCACCAGATCCCGGTCATCGGCCCGGTGTTCTTCGAGCAGACGGTCGTCGTCTACCTCGCCTACGTCGCGGTCGCGGTCGTCACCTTCGCGCTGTTCAAGACCCGCTGGGGCCTGCGCCTCCGCGCGGTCGGCGAGCACCCGCAGGCCGCGGACACGGTGGGCATCAACGTCGCGCGGACGCGCTTCTGGAACGTCTCGCTCGCCGGCGCGATCGCCGGTCTCGGCGGCGCGTACTTCACGCTCGACGCGGTCGGCCCGTTCACGAAGGACATGACCGCGGGCGCGGGCTACATCGCCCTGGCCGCCGTCATCTTCGGTCGCTGGGACCCGATCCGCGCGACGCTCGCGGCGCTGCTGTTCGGCTTCGCGTCGAACCTGCAGAACATCCTCGGCGCGATCGACTCCCCGGTGCCGAGCGAGTTCCTGCTCATGCTGCCCTACGTGGTCACGATCTTCGCGGTCGCCGGCCTGGTCGGGCAGTCGCGCGGACCGGCGGCCGCCGGCAAGCCGTACACCAAGAGCTGACGGCCTGGAGGCGCGGCACATGACCGACACGAACCCTTCCGGTGGCCAGGGGGTCACCACCGGCCCCGCGACCGGCGAGCCGTCCTGGACGGACCCGGCCACGAGCCTCCCGTCCGACCCGGACACCGTGATCGACGCGAGCGTCGACGTCGACTGGAGCGCCCTGCGGGACGCTGCGACCGCCGCGATGCGGCGGGCCTACGCGCCGTACTCGTCGTTCCCGGTCGGCGCTGCTGCGCTCACCGACGACGGACGGATCGTCTCGGGCTGCAACATCGAGAACGCGTCGTACGGGGTCACCCTGTGCGCCGAGTGCTCGCTCGTCTCGCAGCTGCACATGACCGGCGGCGGCAAGCTCGTCGCGTTCACCTGCGTGGACGGCGACGGTGCGACGCTCATGCCGTGCGGCCGGTGCCGGCAGCTGCTGTTCGAGCACTCGACCGAGGGCATGCTCCTCGAGACGGTCTCGGGCATCCGCACGATCGACCAGGTGCTCCCCGACGCGTTCGGGCCCCGCACCCTCGCGACCTACCAGCAGGAGCACTGACATGGCAGTCGAGCCCTTCGACACCGTCGACCTCATCCGCACCAAGCGCTCCGGCGAGGCCCTGGCCACCGCCGAGATCGACTGGCTCGTCGACGCGTACACGCGCGGGTACGTCGAGGACCCGCAGATGGCGGCCCTGGCGATGGCGATCTTCCTCAACGGCATGGAACGGCGGGAGATCAAGGACCTGACGCTCGCGATGATCGCGTCGGGGAAGCGGATGTCGTTCGACGCCCTCGGCAAGACCACGGTGGACAAGCACTCCACCGGAGGCGTCGGGGACAAGATCACGCTGCCGCTCGCGCCGCTCGTCGCGTCGTTCGGGGTGGCGGTGCCCCAGCTCTCCGGCCGCGGGCTCGGCCACACCGGCGGCACGCTCGACAAGCTCGAGTCGATCGCCGGATGGCAGGCGTCGATCTCGAACGACCGCATGATGGAGGTGCTCCGCGACGTCGGGGCGGTCATCTGCGCGGCCGGCTCGGGACTGGCACCGGCGGACAAGAAGCTCTACGCGCTCCGTGACATCACCGGCACCGTCGAGTGCATCCCGCTCATCGCGTCGAGCATCATGTCGAAGAAGATCGCCGAGGGCACGGGTGCGCTCGTGCTCGACGTCAAGTTCGGGTCCGGTGCCTTCATGCCGACGTACGAGGCGTCGAAGGAGCTCGCGCAGACGATGGTCGACCTCGGCAACGACGCGGGCGTGGCGACCTCGGCGCTGCTCACCGACATGGAGGTCCCGCTCGGCCTGACGATCGGCAACGCGCTCGAGGTCCGGGAGTCGGTCGAGGTCCTCGCCGGCGGCGGCCCGTCCGACGTGGTCTCGCTGACGGTCGAGCTCGCGTCTGAGATGCTGCGGCTCGCCGGGCTGCCGGACGCCGATCCGGCGGCAGCGCTGGCCGACGGTCGGGCGATGGACACGTGGCGCCGGATGATCGAGGCTCAGGGCGGCGACCCCGCTGCGGACCTGCCGGTCGCCCGCGAGCAGCACGTGGTCACGGCGACGGAGTCGGGTGTGCTCGTCCAGCAGGACGCCCTGCCGTTCGGCATCGCCGCGTGGCGTCTCGGCGCCGGCCGGGCCCGCGCGCAGGACCCGGTGCAGGCGGGAGCCGGCATCGAGCTGCACGTCAAGCCCGGCGACACCGTCACCGCGGGCCAGCCGCTCTGGACGCTCCACACCGACGAGCCGGCGCGCTTCGACCGCGCGCTGGAGTCGCTCGAGGGTGCGTGGGCGATCGGGTCGTCCGCGCCCGAGCGCGGCCCCATCGTGCGGGAGCGCATCACCGGCTGAGCGCCGCGGCCGCCACCCGGCCCCACCGACCGGAGGCTCCCCACTCGTCTGTGGGGAGCCTCCAGTCGGTCCGTCCGTCTGTTGTGCACAGGTGCCGACGCGGCGTCGGCGACCACCGCTAGCCTGGGAGCATGAGCGCCGACGCCCCGACCTACCGCCTGCCCGACGCCGGAGCGGTCATCGACGACCTGCCCAAGGTCTCGCTGCACGACCACCTCGACGGGGGTCTGCGCCCGGCGACCATCGTCGACCTGGCGGACGAGGCGGGCATCGAGCTGCCGACGACCGACCCCGAGGCACTCGGCGCGTGGTTCGCCGAGCAGTCGAACAGCGGCTCGCTCGTCGAGTACCTGAAGACCTTCGACGTCACGACGTCGGTGATGCAGACCGCGCCGCAGCTGCACCGTGTGGCGAAGGAGTTCGTCGAGGACCTCGTGGCCGACGGGGTGGTCTACGGCGAGATCAGGTGGGCACCGGAGCAGCACCTGCGGGGTGGGCTGACGCTCGACGAGACGGTCGAGGCGGTGCAGGCCGGCATCGAGGAGGCGGTCGACGCCGCGGGTGGCGCGATCCGGATCGGCCAGCTGGTCACCGCGATGCGTCATGCGGACCGGTCGCTCGAGATCGCCGAGCTCGCCGTCCGGCACCGGGACCGCGGCGTGGTCGGCTTCGACATCGCGGGAGCCGAGGCAGGCTTCCCGCCCGCGAACCACCGTGCGGCGTTCGAGTACCTGGCATCCGAGCTGTTCCCGGTCACGGTCCACGCCGGCGAGGCCGACGGGCTGGCGTCGATCCGCTCCGCGCTGGTGGACGGTCGGGCGCTCCGCCTCGGCCACGGCGTCCGGATCTTCGAGGACATCACCCTGTCGGACGCCGGTGACGGCTCCACGCTGGCGTCGCTGGGCGAGATCGCGTCGTGGGTCCGCGACCGCGAGATCCCCCTCGAGGTCGCCCCGCAGTCGAACCTGCAGACCGGTGCGATCGCCGCGTGGGGCGACGACCTCGCCGACCACCCGTTCGACGTGCTGTACCAGCTCGGCTTCCGCGTGACGGTGAACACCGACAACCGCCTGATGAGCGGCACGTCGCTGTCACGCGAGCTCGCCCTGCTCGCCGGCACCTTCGGCTACGACCTCGACGACCTCGCCGCGTTCCAGATCAACGCCGCGCTCGGTTCGTTCCTGCCGCTCGAGGACCGCGAGGAGATCATCGCGACCATCACGGCCGGACACCAGGAGGCCTAGCGATGTCCCTGCCGCCGCTGCCGGACGACGCCGTCGTGCTCGGAGCGAGCGCGTCCTCGTGGCGCGACGCGCTCCGGCTCGCCGGTGCCGCGCTCGTCACCTCGGGGTCGGCGACGCCGCCGTACACCGACGCGATGATCGACCTGGTCGAGGAGCACGGCCCGTACATCGTCATCTCGCCCGGACTCGCGTTCGCGCACGCCCGGCCGGGACCGGCGGTGCTGCGGGACGGGTTGGCCGTCGTGACCCTGCGCGAACCGGTGTCGTTCGGGCACCCGCACAACGACCCGGTGTCGGTCGTCCTCGGGCTCGCGGTCGCCGAGGTCGGGACGCACCTCGAGTCGATCGGCGACATCGCGAACACGTTCAACGACGCCACGGTGACCGCGCGGCTCGCGGCGGCGGGCTCCGCGGACGAGGTCCGGACGATCATGGGGGTGTCGGCGTGAAGATCGTGACGATCTGCGGTGCGGGGATCGGGTCCAGCGGGATCCTCAAGGTGAACGCGGAGAAGGCCCTCGGCACGCTCGGGCTGTCGGCGTCGGTCGTCGCGGCGGACGTCGCCTCGGTGCGCGCCGTGGCCGAGGACGCCAACGTGATCCTGACCAGCCAGGAGTTCGTCGAGGCGATCGGGGAGACCTACGCCGAGGTCATCGTGATCCGGAACCACTTCGACCAGGGCGAGATCACGGCCGCGGTCGACCGGGCGCTCGGGGAGCACTGAGCAGCTCCCGACGCTGCCTCTAGAGTTGGGGCATGAGCACGGAGAACCCGCTGAACGACCCCGCCGCCGACCCGTTCGAGGTCGCCCGCGACGCCGCCGCCGTCATCGCCGACCGGTCCGGCATCGAGCGGCACGACATCGCCCTGACCCTGGGCTCCGGCTGGGGCAAGGCCGCCGACATCATCGGCGAGACGGTGTCCGAGATCCCCGCGGCCGAGGTCCCCGGCTTCAGCGCCTCTGCGGTGCCCGGACACTCCGGCACGGTCCGGTCGATCCGCCTGCAGGACGGCCGGCACGCACTCGTCATCGGTGCACGGACCCACTACTACGAGAACCACGGCGTCCGTCGCGTGGTGCACAGCGTCCGCACCGCCGCGGCGACCGGGGCGTCGGTCATGGTGCTGACCAACGGCGCCGGTGGCATCAAGGAGCACTGGTCGCCCGGCACTCCGGTCCTCATCAGCGACCACATCAACCTGACGGCGGACAGCCCGCTCGAGGGCGCCACGTTCGTCGACCTGACCGACCTGTACTCGGCACGGCTGCGCGAGGTCGCGAAGTCGATCGACCCCACCCTCGACGAGGGCGTCTACACGCAGTTCCGCGGCCCGCACTACGAGACCCCGGCCGAGGTGCAGATGGCGAAGACCATCGGCGGGCACATCGTCGGCATGTCGACCGCGCTCGAGGCGATCGCCGCCCGTCAGGCGGGCATGGAGGTCCTCGGCTTCTCGCTCATCACGAACCTCGCCGCGGGCATCCAGAAGACCCCGCTCTCGCACGCCGAGGTGCTCGAGGCCGGGCGCGAGGCCGAGCCGGTCATCGCGGACCTCCTCGCCCGCGTGGTGGCGGCGCTGTGACCCGGCACGAGGGTGCCTCGGACGGCGCCATCGCGGACGGCGACCTCGGTGACGGCGGTGCCCTCGCCGCCGTGGACGAGGACGTCCTGTCCCGCGCCCGCGCGTGGGTGGAGCAGGACCCGGACGACGAGACCCGTGCGGAACTCCAGCAGCTGATCGACCGCGGCGACGCCGAGGAGCTCGCCGCGCGGTTCTCCGGTCGCCTGCAGTTCGGCACCGCCGGCCTCCGCGCCGAGCTCGGCGCCGGGCCGCAGCGCATGAACCGCGTCGTCGTCACGCAGGCCGCGGCGGGGCTCGCGCGCTTCCTGATCGACACCGGTCGTGACCGCAGCGTCGTGATCGGCTACGACGGCCGGGTCAACTCCGACGTCTTCGCCCGCGACTCCGCCGAGGTCATGCGCGGCCTCGGGCTCGAGGTCACCCTCCTGCCGTCCGCGCTCCCGACGCCGGTGCTCGCGTTCGCGGTGCGCCACCTCGGTGTCGGCGCGGGCGTCATGGTGACCGCGAGCCACAACCCGCCGCGGGACAACGGCTACAAGGTGTACCTCGGGGGCGAGGACGACGGTTCGCAGATCGTCCCGCCGGTCGACGGCGAGATCGCCGCGGCGATCGACGCGGTCGCCGCGGGGGACGTCCGCGACCTCGTGCGCTCCACCGACTACACGGTCGCCGGTCCGGAGCTCGCCCGGGCCTACGTCGACGCGACCGCCGCGACGGTGCCGGCCCCGACCCTCCCGGTCGACGCGCAACCGAAGGTCGTCTACACGGCGATGCACGGCGTCGGGTGGGAGACCGCGCGAGCCGTGTTCGCCGCGGCGGGGTTCGCCGAGCCCGCCGTCGTGCCGGAGCAGATCGAGCCGGACGGCGCGTTCCCGACGGTGTCGTTCCCGAACCCGGAGGAGCCGGGTGCGATGGACCTGTCGATCGCGCGTGGTGTCGCGGTCGGGGCCGACCTGGTCATCGCGAACGACCCCGACGCCGATCGCCTCGCCCTGGCGATCCCCGACGGTGCCGGCTCGTTCCGTCGCCTGTCCGGCAACGAGGTCGGTTGGTTGCTCGGCTGGCGGGCCGCCGCTCGTGCGCAGGCCGCGGGCTCGTCGGACGGGTCGGGTGTGCTCGCGGCGTCGATCGTGTCCTCGCCCGCGCTCGCCCGCGTCGCGGAGCGGTACGGGCTCGGGTACCGGGACACCCTGACCGGGTTCAAGTGGGTCTCCCGCGTGCCCGACCTGGTGTTCGGGTACGAGGAGGCGCTCGGCTACCTCGTCGACCCCGGCGTCGTCCGCGACAAGGACGGCATCTCGGCGGCCCTGGCGCTGCTCGACCTCGCCGTCTCGCTCGCAGCCGAGGGCAGGACCGTCGCCGACCAGCTCGACGCCTTCGCGGCCGAGTTCGGGGCGTTCGCCTCCGGACAGGTGTCGACCCGCGTGGACGACCTGTCGCGGATCGGGGAGATCATGACGTCGCTGCGGTCGTCGGCGCCCTCGTCGCTCGGCGGCCGTACGGTCACCGGGGTGACGGACTACTCGGACGGCGTGGAGGGCTTCCCGCCGTCCGACATCCTGCGCTACGACCTCGAGGGCGGCGCGCGGGTCATCGTCCGCCCGAGCGGCACCGAGCCCAAGGTGAAGGTCTACATCGACACGGTGGCGGCCTCGCCGGCCGAGGCGCAGGCGCTCGTCGACGCCCTCGCCGCCGACGTGCGGCCCCGCGTGTCGTAGCGGCGCGGCGCTGGTCCGCCGCGCTGCCGCCGCTGGCGGCCGCGCCTGCGGTGCGGGTGCCGCCCGTGCCGCTGTGCGGATGCCGCCGGTACCTGCACAACCGGAAGCACCTCACGCCACGCAATCACGTGGCGCGAGGTGCTTTCCGTTGTGCACGAGCAGCTGACACCACCGATAGGCATCCGCGTACCACGGGACCGAGGACGAGCGCGGACCTCGTTGGGCGGCCGGTCCTCCTGCACAGAGCGGGGACGAGCGCTCGCTGCTCACAGGCACGGCCGGGAGGCGCGTGACCGGTCTGCGCGCGCGCCACGCTCAGGACATGGCGACGTTGGAGATCCTGGTCGGTGGCGGCGCGGACGAGACCGGGCGGCGCGGGCGGGACCACCGCGATCGCGCGCTGCGGGGAGAGCTCGTACGACTGGCCCCGGGCCGGTTCGTCGTCGCGGACGACTGGCGACGGGCGACCCCGGGGGAGCGGCACATCGCTCGGATCAAGGCGTTGCACGATCGGCTCGCCCCGCGACTGGTCGTCTCGCACGCCTCAGCCGCGGCGTTGCACGGGCTGCCCTGGCCCGGCGAGTTCCCGGTCCCGGTCGAGGTGATCGATCCGCTGCGATCCACCGGTCAGTCGCTGCGCTCCGTGCACAAGCGGGCCGGCGCGGGGCGCACACTCCGGACGTCGTACATGGTGGCGAACGGGCGAGCCCTGACCGACCTGGCGAGCACGGTGGTCGACCTCGCCGTGGCGTACCCGCTGCGGACGAGCGTGCCTGCGGTGGACCGTGCGCTCGCCCGCGGATCCAGCCTCGATGAACTCCGCGCGACACTGGACGAGAGCACCGCCGTACAGTTCCGAGCGAGGGCGGAGCGGGCTCTGGATCTCGCAGACGCGCGCTCCGGGTCTCCGGGGGAGTCCGTCGCCCGCGTGGCGCTCGACGAGGTCGGGGCGCCGAGGCCGATGCTGCAGCAGGAGTTCCGTGACGGCTCGGGGCCGATCGGCGTCGTCGACTTCTGGTTCGCCGACCAGGGCGTGGTCCTCGAGTTCGACGGTCGAGTGAAGTACGCCGACCCGTCCATGCGTGCCGCGGGCATGTCGGCCGAGGACGTGCTCGTCGCGGAGAAGCGGCGCGAGGACCGGCTTCGTCGCCACCCTGACGTCCGAGCGCTCGGCCGGATCAGCGTCGTTGAGACGGACGACACGGAGCGGCTGCGCTCGGTGCTGCGCGCCGTCGGGGTGCCGACGGCGCGCGGCCACTTCACGACCGTCCGGTGAGCGATCCTCTTGCGGACGGCGGCCGGCGCGACGTGCCCGGACACAACCGGAAGCACCTCGCGCCACGGAACTGCGTGGTACGAGGTGCTTTCGGTTGTGCGGCGCGGCGCGCGGCGCGCGGCGCGGCCGCGGTGCCCGCCCCGCGGCGCGCTACGCGAGCTCGAGCAGCACGTGGCCGGACGAGATCGTCTGACCGACGGGGGCGTTCAGGCCGGTCACGACCCCGTCGCGCGGGGCCTGGACGGGCTGCTCCATCTTCATGGCCTCGAGGACGACGAGCAGGTCGCCCTTCACGACGGTGTCACCCTCGGCGACCGCGAGCTTCACGACGGTTGCCTGCATCGGGGACGTCACCGAGCCCGAGGACACGAGCCCGCCCTTCACGCCGGACGACCGGCGCTTCGGGGGAGCGGAGGGACCGGCCGGACGCCGACCGGCGGCGCCGGCAGCGCCACCGCCGACGATCGAGGGCATGGTGACCTCGATGCGCTTGCCCTGGACCTCGACGACGACGCTCTCGCGGGCGGCCGGTGCGGGGAGCTCCTCGGGGGAACCGCTCCAGGCCGGGATGTCGTTCTGGAAGTCCGTCTCGATCCACTGCGTGTACACGCTGAACGGCGTCTCGTCGTCCGTCGCGAACGCCGGGTCCGACACGACCGCACGGTGGAAGGGCAGCACGGTCGGCAGTCCGGTGACCTCGAACTCGGCCAGGGCGCGGCGCGACCGCTCGAGCGCCTCTTCGCGGGTGGCGCCGGTGACGATGAGCTTCGCGAGCATGGAGTCGAACGAGCCGGAGACGACGTCGCCGGAGACCACACCGGAGTCGACGCGGACGCCGGGGCCCGACGGCGCGGTGAACGCGTGCACGGGACCGGGTGCCGGGAAGAAGTTCCGACCCGGGTCCTCGCCGTTGATGCGGAACTCGAACGAGTGACCGCGCGGGGTGGGGTCCTCGTAGTCGAGCGTGCCGCCCTCGGCGATGCGGAACTGCTCGCGGACGAGGTCGATGCCCGTGACCTCCTCGGAGACGCAGTGCTCGACCTGCAGGCGGGTGTTCACCTCGAGGAACGAGACCGTGCCGTCCGCGCCGATGAGGAACTCGCACGTGCCGGCTCCGACGTAGCCGACCTCGCGGAGGATCGCCTTCGACGACTCGTACAGGCGCGTCTGCTGCTCGGGCGTCAGGTACGGCGCCGGGGCCTCCTCGACGAGCTTCTGGTGCCGACGCTGCAGCGAGCAGTCGCGGGTGGAGACGATGACGACGTTGCCGTGCTCGTCGGCCAGGCACTGGGTCTCGACGTGGCGCGGCTTGTCGAGGTACTTCTCGACGAAGCACTCACCGCGACCGAACGCGGCGATGGCCTCGCGCGTCGCCGATTCGAACTGCGAGGCGACCTCGTCGCGCGTGCGTGCGACCTTCAGGCCACGGCCGCCGCCGCCGAAGGCCGCCTTGATGGCGACCGGCAGACCGACCTCGTCCGCGAACGCGATGACCTCGGCAGCGTCCGCGACGGGCTCGATGGTGCCCGGCGCGAGCGGCGCGCCGACCTTCTCGGCCACGTGGCGCGCGGAGACCTTGTCCCCGAGCTGCTCGATCGACTCCGGCGAGGGGCCGATCCAGGTGAGCCCGGCGTCGATGACGGCACGGGCGAAGTCGGCGTTCTCGGCGAGGAACCCGTACCCGGGGTGCACGGCGTCGGCCCCGGACCGGCGGGCCACCGAGATGATCTTGTCGATCACGAGGTAGGTGTCCGCGCTCGTGGTGCCGTTCAGCGCGTAGGCCTCGTCGGCGAGGCGGGCGTGGAGGGCGTCGCGGTCCTGGTCGGCGTACACCGCGACCGAGGCCTTGCCAGCGTCGCGGGCCGCGCGGATGATGCGGACGGCGATCTCGCCGCGGTTCGCGATGAGGACCTTGCTGATACGGGGCATGGTACGTCAGCGTATTCGTGCAGCGGCGACCGGTTTTGACCGGCACGTACAAAGAAACAGCGTCCAGCAGTGTGGATGTCTACAGCGCCCACAGATCGTGCCAGGCGACGCCGAAGCCACGGAGCAGCATCGACCGCAGGACCGGCAGCGACAGCCCGACCACGGCCGACGGTGCTCCGTCGATGCGCGTGATGTACGCCGCGGCCCGTCCGTCGATCGTGAAGGCGCCCGCGACCTCGAGGGGCTCGCCCGTCGCGACGTACGCGTCGATCTCCTCGATCGACACGTCCTCGGCGAAGGTCAGCACGGCGCTGTCCACGGCGACGACGTGGTCTCCGGCGGCGACCAGTGTGGACCCGCCCGGCGCGACGTCACCGAGGTGACCGGCGATGCCCAGCGGCCCGCCGTCTGCCGCGTCCACCCGTCGGACGGGAGGCGCGGTGCCGGTCCGCCCCGCGCCTCCAGGCCGGTCCTCGGTCGCGTCCGGGGCCGTGTCGAGACCGCGGTCGAGGCGCCGGTCCACGACGCAGTGGCCGCTCCACAGGGTGCCGCCGCCCGCGGCGAGCATCTGCCGCCACCGTTCCTTCGCGACCTCCGGGTCGTGGGGCTTGCCGTGCAGGACGCCGTCCACCTCGAAGGCGGAGTCGCCGCCGAACACGAAGCCGTCCACGGCGGACCCGGCGACGCGGGCGTTCGCGACGGCGTCCGCCTTGGCGACCGCGAGGAGCCCGACGAGCTCCGGACCGGTGAGCTCCCGGCCGAGCGCGGCCCGCGCGGCGGCGACGGCGGCGTCCTCGTCCACGCCCGGCGCGACGAGCACCGGCTCGATGCCGGTCTGCGCCAGGAGCGCACGGCGGGCGGGGGAGGTACTCGCGAGGTACAGACGCATGGGAACATCGAACCATGGGTGAATCCGTCGGAACGCTGCTCGAACTCGACGTCACCGGGATCGCCCACGGCGGCATCTCGGTGGCACGGCACGAGGGGCGTGTGGTCTTCGTCTCGGACGCGGTGCCGGGCGAGCGCGTCGTCGCGCGCGTGACCGAGGACCGCAAGAAGTCGTTCTGGCGTGCCGACACCGTGTCCGTCCTGTCGCCGAGCGAGCACCGGGTCGACCACGTCTGGCCCGAGGCCGCCCTCGACCGCGACCCCGCCGTGCGCGCCGGCGGTGCGGAGTTCGGGCACATCGCCCTGCCGCACCAGCGCACCCTCAAGCACGACGTCCTGGTCGACGCCTTCGCGCGGTTCGCCCGCACGGACCTCACCGAGGTGCTCGGGCACGACATCACCGTCGAGGCCGCCCCCGGCGATGAGGAGTCGAACGGCCTCGGCTGGCGCACGCGCGTCCGGCTGCACGTCGACGAGGACGGTACGGCGGGCCCGTTCGCCTCGCGCTCCCACACGGTGGTGCCGGTGGCCTCGCTCCCGCTCGCCTCCGCGCGCGTGCAGGAGAGTGCGCCGCTCGGGCGCGGTGCGATGCCGGGCGCGTCGGTCGTCGACGTCCTCGCGCCGAGCGGCGCCGAGGGGGCCCGGCTCGTCATCGACGAGCAGAAGCCCACCGTCGTGACCGAGCTCGTGGGGGAGCGTTCGTTCACCGTCGACGACAACGGCTTCTGGCAGGTCCACCGACAGGCGCCGGCCGTGCTCACCGCGGCCGTGCAGGACCTGGTCGACCGTGACCGGCTCGACCCGGAGGGGCAGCACCTCGACCTCTACGGCGGCGTCGGACTGCTCGCGGCGGCACTCGGCGACGTCGTCGGCCCGAAGGCCCGCATCACGAGCGTCGAGAGCGCGGCCCGGGCCACCGAGCACGCGCAGGAGAACCTGGCGGAGTGGATCGGCGCGCGTGCCGAGACCGGCCGCGTGGACCGCTGGCTCGCCCGGACGGCCGCCGACGCGTCCCGACCGGAGCTGCAGCGCTTCCGCGCAGGCACCGTCGTGCTCGACCCGCCGCGGTCCGGCGCGGGCCGCGAGGTCGTCGTGCAGGTCGCCGCGCTCCAGCCCGCGCAGGTCGTCTACGTCGCCTGCGACCCGGTCGCCCTGGCGCGCGACGTCGCGACCTTCGCCGACCTCGGGTACCGGCTCGAGGCGCTGCGTGCGTTCGACCTGTTCCCGCACACCCACCACCTCGAGGCGGTCGCGCGGCTGGTCCCGATCGCCTGACCCCGGGTCCGCAGTGTGACGCGGTGTCCCACAACTCGGAGCCTGGGTCCGACCTGGGTATCCTTGGTCGGTGATCGCTCCCGGCGACAGGGGCCGGGCGCGCATCGGAACGAGAGGTCACCGTGGCAGCAGACACGAACACCAGCAGCGGGACGACCGGACTGGCCACCAGGCCCGTCCGCGTCGCGATCGTCGACGACCACGAGTCCGTGCGGCTCGGCATCCAGGCGGCGTGCCAGAACGAGGGGTTCGAGGTGGTGCTCACCGCCGCGAGCGTGCCCGAGTACGTGGCCCAGCTCGGCGGGCGTGAGGTCGACGTCGTCGTGCTCGACCTGTCGCTCGGCGACGGCTCGACCGTGACCGCGAACGTCAAGGGTGTGCAGGGCACCGGCTCCGCGGTGCTCGTCCACTCGATCGCCGACCGCGTCGCGAGCGTGCGCGAGGCACTGGCCGCAGGGGCGGCCGGCGTCATCCCCAAGTCGTCCGCGACCAAGACCGTGATGGCGGCCGTGGCGACCGTCGCCCGCGGCGACGTGCTCAACAACCTCGAGTGGGCGAGCGCCATCGACGCCGACCGCGACTTCGCCAAGGCGCAGCTCGGACGCCGCGAGCGCGAGATCCTGCACCTCTACGCCTCCGGGCTGCCGCTCAAGCTCGCGGCGCAGCAGCTCGGCATCGGGTACTCGACGGCGCGTGAGTACCTCGACCGCATCCGTGTGAAGTACGTCGAGGTGGGGCGTCCGGCGCCGACGAAGGTCGACCTGCTGCGCCGCGCGGTCGAGGACGGCATCCTGCCCGGGCTCGACTCGGGCATCGACCCCGACACCGACGGCCGCTGACCCCGATGGCCACCACGGCCGGACCGGCACGGTCGGCGGGTGTCCCGGCCGGGGCGCCCGACGGGTCGGGCTCCGCGACGGACGACGTCGCGCCGACCGAGGCGGCACCGTTCGGCGTCGACCCCCTGCGCGGTGTGCGACCCGCGCTGACGCAGGCATCGGTCGAACGACTCTTCGCGATCCTCATCGCGGTCGCCGCGGTCGGGTACGGCGCGGTCTACGCGCCCGCCGTCGTGCGGCAGCTGACGTGGCTCGATCCCGTGTGGGGCCCGGTCGCCGCGGCGGTCCTCGGCGCGTCGTTCGTGGCGGTCGGGGTGTCCGCGTTCGCGCAGCGGTTCGCGCAGGTCGCCCAGATCGTGTGCGCGCTGCTGTTCCTCGTCGTGCTCGTCACGTGGCCGCTCACCGTCCGCGAGCCGATCCCGGACGGTCAGTACCCCTGGCCGTGGTGGTTCCTCACCGTGGGGTCGACGGCGGCGGCGATGGGCTTCGCACCGTGGCGCGCGACCGTCTACACCGCGCTCGTGCCCGCCGTCTACGTCGTCGTGCGCCTCACGCCGCTCGGTGGCGACGCCGGGGCCAGCGCGGTGCTCCAGGGCGTGTACTCGGCGATCCTCAGCGGAGCGGTCCTCGTCATCGCCGTGCTCCTCCGTCGGGCCGCCGCTGCGGTGGACGCCGCACAGGCCACCGCGGTGCGGCGCTACTCGCTCGCGATCCGCGAGCACGCGACCGAGGTCGAGCGGGTGCAGGTCGACGCGATCGTCCACGACAGCGTCCTGACCACGCTGCTCTCGGCGGCACGCGCGGACACGCCCGAGGCGAAGGCCCTCGCCGCCCGCATGGCGCGCAACGCCATCGACCACCTCGGCGCCGCTGCAGCCGACCTGCCGGGGGAGGCCCCGCCCGTGACGGTGCACGACCTCCGCGTCCGCATCACCGACGCCGTCGGAGCGCTCGCCGCTCCCGTCCGGCTGCGGGACGCCCCGGTCGGCGGGCTGCGCATCCCGGCGACGATCGCGGACGCGCTCGCATCCGCGGCGTTGCAGGCGTGCGTCAACAGCGTGCAGCACGCCGGCGGGGCAGGGGTCGAGCGGTGGGTCCGTGTCGAGCAACGTGGTGGCGCCGTGCACGTCGAGGTCGGTGACGACGGCGCCGGGTTCGACCTCGCTGCCGTCCCTGCCGCGAGGCTCGGCGTCCGCCGCTCGATCATCGAGCGGGTGCAGGCCGTGGGCGGCACGGCGGTGGTCGCGAGCAACCCCGGGGCGGGTACGCGGGTCCGCCTCGAGTGGCACCCGGAGGTGTCCGCATGAGGGTGTCCCTGCCGGCGAGGATCGCCATCGGGCTCGCCGCGCTGTTCTCCGTCTTCCACCTCGTGCTGGGCGTGGCGTCGTTCCCGTTCGTCCGTGACGTCGGTCCGGTGCTCACGTGCATGGTGCTCTACGCCGCCGCGAGCGTCGTCGCGATCTTCCTGCCCGGTCGGACCCTCCCGGTCTGGGCGGCGTGCTTCTCGCTCGCCACCGCGCTGGTCATGCCGGTCATCGCCGCCCCGGTCGTCGACCTGACGGTGAAGGACGACTCGATCACCTGGTGGGTCGCCGCGGTCGGCACGCTCATGGTCGTGCTCGTCGTGCGGGGCCGACGCGCCTTCGCGTGGGTCGGCGTCGGCTTCGTCACGGTCTTCGGTGTGGTCTGGGCAGGACCGGGTGCCTTCGGGGCGCTCGGACTGGTCGGCAACCTGACGTGGGTCGCCGTCGCCACCGGCTTCGCCGTCGCGATGGACCGGGCGACCCGCACCACGCGCGACTTCATCCGTGCCGAGCAGGAGACCGCGGACTGGCAGGCCGCGCAGGACGCCCACGTGTTCGAGCGGCAGTTCCGCCTGAGCCAGACCACCCGGATGGCGCTGCCGATGCTGCAGCAGGTGATCGATCGGGGTGGGGACCTGACCGACGCCGAGCGGGCCGAGTGCCTGCACCTCGAGCAGGCGATCCGCGACGAGATCCGCGGACGGTCGCTGCTGTCCGACGACGTCCGTGACGAGGTCATGCGCCTGCGGCGACGGGGGGCCACGGTACAGCTGCACGACGACGGTGGCCTCGACGACCTGGAGATCGACGAGCTCCGCCGGGTGCACGCCGAGATCGCCGGTGCGCTGCGCCGAGCCCGCGAGGCGGACAACGTGATCGTCCGGACGGTGGCCGAGGGGTCGGAGGCGGCGGTCACCATCGTCGGGCTGCGACTGGACACCGCGGCGAGCGAGTCCGCGGCGCTCGGCGTCGGATCGGACGACGACGGCGACGAGGACGACTCGGTGGTGCTCTGGACCGAGATCCCGCGCCGCGCGACGGTCTGAGGCGGCACCGGCGGCCGCCGTCCAGCGTGACGCGCGCGCAAGGCCACCCGGGAAAGGGGGAACGGGCCGGTCCCGGGGGGCCGGCCCGTTCACGACCCGAGCCTGAGCGACAACCCGAATGTCGCCCTGGCTCGCAGCTGGTCGGAGGCGTCGTACCCTAGTCGGCCACCGACCAACGATGTTCTTCTGGGAAGGACACCGAACACAGACAACTATGCCCGCTGCGCGAAGCCGTGTCAGTCGTCATTATGGGGGACAAACCACGCCCTCCCGGTGGTTCCGCGGTCGATGTGTCCCCCGGCCGAGGGGAGACCGACCGGGAATTGCACCCCGCAACCCAAGGTCGACGACCGGGTCGCGCGGTGCGACAGGGGTACATCGTGCCGCCGATACCCCCGGACGCGCAAGACCCCCGCCGGGGAACGGCGGGGGTCCGTTGAGGGACGTGCGGCGTGCCGCTCGCAGCCCGTCGGTCAGCGCAACGAGCGGGCCCAGGCGCCGGAGCCGTGCTCGAGCGGCCGGCGGAGGCCACGGGCGGACGCGTCCCACCCGGTCCGTGGTGAGTCGGTGACCTCGGCGCGACCGGTGGCGGCGACCTCGTCGGCCTGCCGCTGGAGCACGGCGACGACGGCCGCCAGCTCCTCCGGCGAGGGGTCGCCCGCGACGACCCGGACGTCGGCGCCGACCGGGCCGTCCGCCGCGGCCGGCACCGCGGCGTCCGCCGGGAGGTGTGCTGCGTGTCGTCCCATCAGAGCGGGATGTTCCCGTGCTTCTTCGGCGGCAGCGACGCGCGCTTCCCGCGCAGCGCCCGCAGCGCCTTGATCACCGAGACCCGGGTCGCGTGCGGCTGGATGATGCCGTCGAGCTCGCCGCGCTCGGCCGCCAGGTACGGTGACGCCACGTTGTAGGTGTACTCGTTCGCGAGCCTGGTGCGCACCGCGGCGACGTCCTCGCCCGCCTCCTCCGCGCGCTTGATCTCGGCCCGGTACAGGATGTTGACCGCACCCTGGCCGCCCATCACCGCGATCTCGGCCGTCGGCCACGCCAGGTTGATGTCCGCACCGAGCTGCTTCGAGCCCATCACGATGTACGCGCCGCCGTAGGCCTTCCGCGTGATGACGGTGACGAGCGGCACGGTGGCCTCGGCGTACGCGTACAGCAGCTTCGCACCGCGGCGGATCACGCCGGTCCACTCCTGGTCGGTGCCGGGCAGGTAGCCGGGGACGTCGACGAGGGTCAGGATCGGGATGCCGAACGCGTCGCAGAACCGGACGAAGCGGGCCGCCTTCTCGCCGGCGTCGATGTTCAGCGTCCCGGCCATCGCCTGCGGCTGGTTCGCGATGATGCCGACGGTGCGGCCCTCGACGCGGCCGAAGCCGACCATGATGTTCGGGGCGAAGAGCGGCTGGACCTCGAGGAACTCACCGTCGTCGACGATGTGCTCGACGATCGTGGTGACGTCGTACGGCTGGTTCGTCGAGTCGGGGATGACGACGTCGAGCTCGTGGTCGGCGTCGGTCGTCTCGAGTTCCGGGGCGACGTCGTAGGCCGGCGGGTCGGACAGGTTGTTGTCCGGCAGGAAGCCGACGAGGGAGCGCGCGTAGTCGAGCGCGTCGGTCTCGTCCTCGGCCAGGTAGTGCGCGACGCCCGAGACGGCGTTGTGCGTCTGCGCGCCGCCGAGCTCCTCGAAGCCGACGTCCTCGCCGGTGACGGTCTTGATGACGTCCGGACCGGTGACGAACATGTGGCTCGTCTTGTCCACCATGATGACGAAGTCGGTGAGCGCGGGGGAGTACACCGCACCACCGGCTGCCGGCCCCATCACGATGGAGATCTGCGGGATGACCCCGGAGGCCTGGGTGTTCAGGCGGAAGATCTCGCCGTACTTGCCCAGGGCGACGACGCCCTCCTGGATCCGGGCGCCGCCGGAGTCGAGGATGCCGATGATCGGCACACCCGTCTTCAGCGCGTGCTGCATCACCTTGACGATCTTCTCGCCGGCGACCTCGCCGAGGGAGCCACCGAAGACCGTGAAGTCCTGCGCGTAGACCGCGACGTTGCGGCCGTGGATCGTGCCGACGCCGGTCACGACGGCGTCGCCGTAGGGGCGCTTCGCGTCCATGCCGAACGACGTCGTGCGGTGGCGCACGAACTCGTCGAACTCGACGAACGAGTTCTCGTCGAGGAGCTGCTCGATGCGCTCGCGGGCGGTGCCCTTGCCCTTCGCGTGCTGCTTCGCGATGGCGGCCTCGCCCGCGGCGGTCACGGCCTCGTGGTAGCGGTCGCGCAGGTCCGCGAGGCGACCGGCCGTGGTCGAGAGGTCGGGGGTGTCTCCTGTGGTCACCCGCTCACCCTACCGGCGGCCACGGCGGGGCCGGTTGGAGGACCCCCACGGTTCCTGCCCGTAGATTTGCGTGCATGTCCACACCCGTCCCGCCGGTCCTGCCGCGTGCCCGTGCCGTCGTCGAGGCCGCCGGTGGGGTGTTCGACGCCGTCGGGCGCACCGGCTCCACGAACGCCGACCTGCTGGACGTCGCTCCCGGTCGGGCGCACGGCAGCGCCGTGGTCACGCTCGACCAGACGGCGGGGCGCGGGCGGCTCGACCGGTCGTGGAGCGCGCCGACCGGGCAGACGCTCGCGGTGAGCCTGCTCGTCCGCGCCGACCTGGCCGACCGCGACCGCGGGTGGCTGCCCCTGGTCGCCGGCGCCGCGATGCGCGACGCGGTGTCCGCCGTGCTGGGCGACGTCGACGCGGCGACCAGGGCCTCCCGTCCGGCCGCCGACGCCGACGACGCGACGCCCGTGCCGGAGCCGCGTGTCCTGGTGAAGTGGCCGAACGACGTGCTCGTCGACGGACGCAAGGTGTGCGGCATCCTCTGCCAGGTCGCCGCCGACGGCAGCGTCGTCGTCGGCGCCGGCGTGAACCTGACGATCCCGGAGGACGCCCTGCCGACGCCCACCGCGACGTCGTTGGCGGTCGCCGGTGCGACCGGTGACGCCGACGGCCTGGCGGACGCGGTGCTGTCCACCTGGACGACGGCCGTCCTGGAGGCGGTGCGTGCGCTGGTGGACGGGGGTGCGGCCGCCGGAGCCGTCCGGTCACACGTCCGCGCAGCGTGCGGCACGATCGGTCGCCGGGTCCGTCTGGAACTGCCCGACGGCACCGTCGACGAGGTCGACGCCACCGGCATCGACGACGACGGTCGCATCACGATCCGGGATCGGGACGGCCGAACCAGGGGCGTCGCGGTGGGGGACCTCACCCACCTGCGCTATGCATGACGGCATGACCGCCGAGCCGCCGCCCGAACGCGTGGTCGCGCGGCTGCGGCCGCACGCGCGCCGACTCGTCCGTCCGGCCGTCTTCGTCGTGGTCGTCGCACTGGCAGGGGGCTTCGGCTTCGGCGTGTTCCGCGCACAGCTCGCGTGGCTGAACGCGGTCGTCGCCGGACTGACGGTCCTGCTCGTCGTGCTCGGCGGCCTCGTCCCGCTGCTGCGGTGGATGTCCGAGCGGTACGTGGTGACGACCCGGCGGCTCGTGGTGGTCCGTGGTCTCGGCACCCGGACCCGTCGCGAGCTCCTGCACTCCCGCGGGTACGACGTCACGGTGCGGCGCC
The DNA here is from genome assembly GCF_044753165.1 of Curtobacterium sp. NPDC088465. Lineage (NCBI taxonomy): Bacteria > Bacillati > Actinomycetota > Actinomycetes > Micrococcales > Microbacteriaceae > Curtobacterium > Curtobacterium sp. NPDC088465. Next base: position 547,261 of record NZ_JBIVMR010000003.1, read on the forward strand.
GCGGCCTGCAGGGGGTGTGGCGGTCCGGTGACGTGCTCGTCTTCCCCGGCGAGGACACGCCCGTGGTGCTCGCCGACGTCCCGCACGCCGACCTCGTGGTGGCCGTGCTGCACGACCTGGTCGAGGCGCACGAGGCCCGCCGACGGCACCGCGAGCCGGACTGGGACGAGATCGTCGGGGGACCCTCGCGACCCGCCTGGGGCGACCCCGGTCGGTGAGGTGCCGAGCGCCCGGAGTGGGAGTCTTCCTCGTTACCCGGTAGCGTCGTCCCGTGCGTATCTCCGTCATCGGCTGCGGGTACCTCGGTGCCGTGCACGCCGCTTCCATGGCCAAGCTCGGACACGAGGTCGTCGCGGTCGACGTCGACCCGACCAAGATCGAGCGTCTCGCCGCCGGCGAGGCCCCCTTCTTCGAGCCCGGGCTGCCCGAGATCCTGACCGAGGCCCTGGCGTCCGGTCGCATCCGCTTCACCACCGAGATGGCCGAGGTCGCCGGGTCCGCCGTGCACTTCCTCGCGGTCGGCACCCCGCAGGGTCCCACCGGTGCCGCGGACATGCGGTACGTCGACGCCGCGGTCGCCTCGCTCACGCCGCACCTGTCGGCCGGTGAGTTCGTCGTGGGCAAGTCGACCGTCCCGGTCGGCACCGCCGCGCGCCTGGCCGCCGAGGTCGAGGCGGCGGTCCCCGGTGCGACCCTGGTGTGGAACCCGGAGTTCCTCCGCGAGGGCTTCGCCGTGCAGGACACCATCTCGCCCGACCGCTTCGTCTACGGCGTCCCGGAGGGCGAGGCCGGCGAGCGTGCCGTCGCGGCCCTCGACGAGGTGTACGCGCAGGCGCTCGCCGCGGGGACGCCCCGCCTCGTGGTGAACCTGCCCACGGCGGAGCTCGTGAAGATCAGCGCGAACGCGTTCCTCGCGACGAAGATCTCGTTCATCAACTCGATGGCCGAGATCGCCGAGGTCGCCGGCGCCGACGTCACGGCGCTCGCCGACGCGATCGGGCACGACGACCGGATCGGTCGGAAGTTCCTCAACGCCGGTCTCGGCTTCGGCGGCGGCTGCCTGCCGAAGGACATCCGCGCGTTCCAGGCCCGCGCCGACGAGCTGGGCGTGGGGGAGTCCCTCGCCTTCCTGGCCGACGTGGACGCCACCAACCTCCGTCGACGCGCGCACGCGGTCGACCTCGCCACGGAGATGCTCGGTGGGACGGTCACCGGGAAGCGCGTCGCCGTGCTGGGCCTGGCCTTCAAGCCGAACTCGGACGACGTCCGCGACTCCCCGGCGCTCGACATCGCGGCACGCCTGCACGAGCTCGGCGCATCGGTGGCGGCGTACGACCCGGAGGCGATCGAGACCGCCCGTCGGCTGCACCCGGAGCTCGAGTACGTCGGATCGCCGACCGAGGCGGTCACCGGCGCGGACATCGTGCTCGTGCTGACCGAGTGGTCGGTGTTCCGTGCGCTCGACGCGGCCGAGGTCGCCTCGCTCGTCGCGTCGCCGGTCGTGGTCGACGGTCGGAACTGCCTCGACCGCGAGGCCTGGACCGCCGCCGGCTTCACCTACCGGGGCATGGGGCGCTAGCACGACGGTGACGGACGGCCGGGCGGACGCGATCCGCCCGGCCGTCCGTCGTCCGTGCTCCCCGTGTTGCCCGCGCTCGGGGCGGTCCGTCCCGGCGGGTACGGCCCAGGTCAGCCGCCGACGCGCACGACCTGCACGCGGCACGGCTCGACGGCGGCGCCCTTGCTGTCCTGGCAGGTGCTGTCGATGACGAAGTCCTCGGTCACCTGCCCGACGGCGCTGAGGTCCGGGGCCACGGCGTCCTGCGGGGTGAACTGCAACCAGTACTGCACCCCGGCGCGCTCGAGCAGGCCGACGAAGGACGGGTCCGTGATGTCGTACCGCTGGGAGTCGCGCCCGGCGACCTGCGCGTCGAAGCGGAACGCGAGCTGCACCATGCCGCGCGCGTTCGAGCCGGAGATGAGACTGCCGGCGGGCACTGCATCCCTCGCCGCCAGCGCGTCGACCAGGGGCTCGTCCGGGCGCAGGGTCGGCCCGGTGACGGCCAGCGGCTCGGCGCCGATCGACCCGCCGTTCACTGACGAGAACGGCGCGGCGATCCCGAGCGCGTTCTGCGTCACCGAGGCGGTGAGCACGAGCAGGCAGCCGGCGACGGCCACGACACGCCGGAGCAGGTGTCCCCGACCGATGCGGCGCCAGACGTCGGGCAGGAGCGTGGCCACGATGATCACGGTGCCGGAGAACAGCGGCAGGTAGTAGCGCGCGTTCCCGCCGAAGGACTCCACGGTCGCGATCCCCGCGTACCCGAGCCAGTACACGCCGGTGGCGACGGCAGCGACGACGGCCAGCGTGTGCCGCCGTGTGTCGACGACCCGGAGGAGGAGCCCGACGGCGAACAGCACCCCGATCCAGGTGGCGAAGGGCGCGAACGAGCTGATCCGCATCTGGTAGTACGGCAGCGCGTCGAGCCGCTGTGAGACGTAGTAGGTGAGCTTGCCGGCCAACGTCGTCGTCGCCGACGCCGTCGCGCCGTCGGTCGGGGCTGGGTCAGCGGACTGTGTCGTCCGCGGTGCCGTCAGGGCGCGTCCGTCGTAGACGCTGGGTGTGCGGTCCTCGGCGGGTGAGAACGCCGTGGCGTTCGGGGGCAGGGGGAACACGTAGTCGTCGCCGGGCCCGTCGGCGGCATCGGTGAACTTGCTCTCGGTGTTGACGACGAGGGAGGAACCGGCGGTGACCGTGTGGTACTTGAGCGACAGCGCGGTCACCCAGGGTGCGGCCACGACCACGAGGGCGACGAGCGCTGCGGTGAGCAGGACGCCGGAGCGACGGAGGGCGGCACGGTCCCGGTGGTCGGTCTGCCACCAGCGCAGGGCGAACCAGAGCGGGACCACGACGACGAAGACGGGGACGAGGAACAGCTTGGCGAAGAAGCCGAACGCGCAGAGGGCGCCGAGTCCGGCCCCGACGACGATCCGCCGCCGGAGCGTGCCGTTCCGTGCGCCGTCCGCGACGAGGAGCACCCACACGAAGGCGACGAACCAGAGCAGCACCAGCAGGTCCGGCGTCTGCCGTGCGACGTTCGCGAGGAGCACCGGCGTGGTCGCCGCCGAGGTGAAGGCAGCCGCCCAGCCGCTGCGCGTCACCCGGAGGACGAGCCAGGCGCCGAGGACCAGGATCGCGACGCAGGCGAGGGCGTTCACGGTCACGTACGACGTCGTGAGACCGAGGCCGGCGCGGACGAACGGGGCCATGAGCCACGAGACCAGGGGCGACCAGTAGGCGTTCACGGCGTCGCCGAGGTCACCGGCCGCGTACTGCCGCGCGATGCCCATGTAGGAGACGCCGTCGATGTTCGTGATCGACAGTCGGCTCCGGTACGCCATCGACACGACGGGGACGGCGAGCAGGACCACGAGGACGGCGTTCAGCACGACCGCGGACCGCGACACCTGCGGGAGCGGATCGGGGACCGGGCTCGCGTCACTCCGCGCAGGACATTCCGCGGTGGCGGCGTGACTCATCGGACCCTCTCTTCCGCGACCGGTCGGCGTCCCGGCACACGGTCGTCCACGATACCGGTCGGCCGCGGCGGGAGGGGCGACGCACTCCCCGTGCGCCGCGGCCGGGCAGTCAGTGTCGCGGGAGGGGGAGTGGACGGGATATCGTCGAGCCGATGTCCGGAAGCGCGCACGACACCGCGCCGTCGAGTCGTGCGGTCGCGCACGCGACGGCGGTCCGACCGCACGGCGGAGGCCGCCCGGCCGGAGCCGGCAGCAGCTCGGGCGACCGGCTCGCGTGGGTCGGCGAGCTCCTCACACGCCCGTGGGTCCTCCGGGCGACGCTCGTGGCCTTCGTGCTGCTCGGCGTGGTGTTCGCGGTGGTGCTGCACTACCCGGTGGTCGACGGGAACGGCAACGTGCCCTACGCCGGCACCATCGCCCCCGACGAACACCGGCACATCGCGAACATCCTCTTCTACGCGCAGCGGTCCGTCGTAGCGGGGCCGATCATCGACAGCGTGCCGACCCGGGACCTGGCGATGGGTGAGGTCCTGCGGTTCCCGAGCTACGCGTACTACTACGTGATGAGCTTCCCGGTGAAGCTGATGCTGCACGAGTCGGTGCCGTACGGCTGGGTGGTCGTGTCCCTGCGGCTGGTCAACGTGGTGTTCGGCGCGCTCGGTCTCGTCGCCGTCCGGCGTCTCGTCGAGGCCATCGGGTTCTCCGCGCCGACGGCCGTCCTGACCACCGTGCTCCTGGCCTTCACCGGCCGCTACGTCTGGCAGTCGGCGGCGGTCAGCTACGACGCCCCGGCCACGACCCTGTTCCTGGTCTGCCTGCTCCTCACGGTCCGGTACGTCCGCGACCCCGCTTCGGCGGCGCTGGGCGGAGCGGTCGTCGCCGGCGCATGGGCGATCATCACGAAGTACACGTTCCTGCCCTTCGTGGTCGTCGCGATCGTCCTCGCGATCGTCCTCGTCGCACAGCGCGACGGTCTCCGCCGCGCGCTCGACCCCCGCCGTGCGGCGTCGGACCTGGCGACGGACCTGCGTCGCCGGACCGTCAGGACGACCGCTCGGCTCGTCGCGTTCGTCGTCGCGGCCGTCGTCCTCGTCGAGCGGTACGGGATCAACCTGGTGCGCTACCGCCAGGTCAACCCGGACTGCGACAAGCTGCACACGCACCAGCAGTGCCTGACCTTCGACATCTACGCGCGCAACTACGCCTTCGAACGCGTGCACGACCTCGACATCGTCACGGGGAAGTCGCAGCCGTCCGTCGACGCCCTTGAGTTCGTCGGACGCTGGTGCACCACCTACCTGCAGTCGATCTTCTTCTACCGGGACCGGAACTCCGCCTGGGTGCTCGATCCCGGCGTGGCACTGCTCGGCACGGTCGTGTTCGTCGCCGCGTGCCTCGCCCTGCTCCTCACCCTCCGGAAGCTGCTGCGGAGCAGGGCCACGGTCTGGGCGTTCGCGATCGCCGCGGTGTACGTGGTCGCCATGTTCGTGTTCAACGTGCGGACGGTCCTGCAGCTCGACCAGGAGCTCGCCTTCTCCGGGCGCTACCTGTTGCCGGTCCTGCCGATCGTCTACGCGTTCGCCCTGGCAGCGGGGCTGGCCTCGTGGCGATCCCTGCCCGTCGGGGTGCGACGCGTCGCGGGCGTCCCACTGGCGGTGGTCGTGCTCGTCGTCCTCGTCCTGTACTCGACGCCGGTGGCCTTCTTCGCCAACGCCCGCGACCCGAGCTGGTACTCGGACGTCGCCCTGCGTGTGCTGCCGGACTGGCTCACCGGATCGTCGGGAGGCGGGGCATGACGGACGTCCAGCGCACCAGGCGCCGTTCCCGGCCACGGACCCTGGCGGTCGTCGGCATGGTCGTGCTCCTCGCAGCAGCCGGTGCGGTCGTCCTCGACCGCACCTCCGCCGATCCGGCCACCGAGACGATCGGCGGCTGCGCCGTCGTCGACGCGCCGTCCGTGGACCACCGGACGCACTGCCCGCGCGTGGACCTCGCCGGTGCCGACCTGCGCCAGCGTGACCTCCGGCTCGCCGACCTCCGTGGTGCGGACCTGTCCGGCGCCGACCTGACCGGCACCATCCTGTATGGTGCCGACCTGACCGGCGCGGACCTGCGGGGGACCGACCTCACGCAGACCGACCTGACCGGGGCCTCGATCACGGACGCGCGACTCGGCGACACCCGGTTCACCGATGCCGTGATCAGCAGCATGCGGATCTCCGGTACCCCGCTCGCCGCGGTCGCCGGATCCGCGACGACGGACGGCCAGGACCCGGTGTTGCTCCGGTGGACGTCCGGGACGCAGCCCGGCATCGTCGACAACACCTGCGTGGACCGCGAGGGCCTCTTCTACCCGGGCACGACCCCGGTGACCTGCTACGTGAAGACCGGGCCGTCCCCGGAACAGACGCTCGAGTACACGATCGAGATGTCGGTCGACCAGGGCGAGGGCTGAGGCCGCGACACCGGTCCCGACGGCACCGATCCGGTCAGCGCTGCGCTGCGGGGGCCTCCGCGTCGGCGGCACGGTCGGTTTCGCGCTCGACGCGGTCCGGGTGGTACACCCACGCCTTGTAGAGCCAGAAGCGGAACACGGTGCCGAGCACCAGGCCGATCACGTTGCCGGAGATGTTGTCCGCGAGCGCCGACGTGAAACCGAGCACGTAGTGGGAAACCCCGAGGCAGCCGAGCGAGATCACCATGCCGCCGAGGGACACCACGACGAACTCCAGGCCCTCCTTCGCGGCGACCGAGCGACGCTGGTTCCGGAAGGTCCAGTAGCGGTTGCCCATCCAGTTCACGAAGATCGCGACGATCGTCGACACGACCTTCGCCCAGAACGGACCCGAGTGGATCTCGTCCGGCGACAGGACCGTCGCCCGCAGCAGGTTGAACACCCCGAGGTCGACGACGAAGCCGACGGCCCCGACGATGCCGAAGCGGGCGAGCTGGGCGATGA
>NZ_JBIVMR010000004.1:0-137619 GCF_044753165.1 Curtobacterium sp. NPDC088465
CGGGCGGGCCGGGGGGGGGGGGGGCGCCCCGGCCCCCCCCCCCCGCGCCCGCCCCCCCCCCCCCCCCCCCCCCCCCCCCCCCCCCGCCCCCCGCCCCCCCCCCCCCCCCCCCCCCCCCCCCCCCCCCGCTTCCGGTTGTGCGGAAGCGCGAGGCGCCGCGCGAGGCGCCGCGCGATGCGCGGCGCCTCGCGCTGCCGCGCGTCAGTCGCGCCGGGCGCCCTGCGCGGCGTGCACCGTGAACACGGTGGGCTCGCGGTACCCGGCCGAGGCGAAGGCGGACATGACGGCGTCCGTGATCGCGCCACGGGCCTCCCGGTCGACCAGCGCGATCGCCGCACCGCCGAAGCCGCCACCGGTCATGCGTGCGCCGACAGCGCCGTGCGCCATCGCCGTCTCGACCGCCAGGTCGAGCTCCGGCACCGAGATCTCGAAGTCGTCGCGCATCGATGCGTGCGAGGCGACGAGCAGCTCGCCGATCGCGCGCGGACCCTGCTCGCGGAGCGTGCGCACCGTGTCGAGGACCCGCTGGTCCTCGGTGACGATGTGCCGGACCCGTCGGAAGGTCTCGTCGTCGAGGAGTTCCTGTGCGCGGGGCAGGTCCTCGACGGCGACGTCGCGGAGTGCCTCGACGCCCATGGCCGCAGCGCCGCGCTCGCACGAGTCGCGCCGGGCCTTGTAGCCGCCCGTCGCGTGGGCGTGCTCGACGCGGGTGTCGATGACCAGGACCTCGAGGCCGTTCGCCTCGAGCGCGAGGTCGACCACGGCGGTGTCGAGCGTGCGGCAGTCGAGGAAGACGACCGCGTCCTGCTCACCGAGCAACGAGGCGGACTGGTCCATGATGCCGGTCGGGGCGCCGACGGCGTGGTTCTCGGAGTACTGCCCGACGCGGGCGAGTGCCTTGCGGTCGAGGCCGAGCTCCCACAAGTCGGTGAACGCGAGCGCGACGCCGCACTCGATCGCGGCGCTCGACGACAGGCCGGCGCCGACCGGGACGTCCGACTCGATGAAGACGTCGAAGCCGGTCTTGTCCGACAGGTCCGCACCCGCCTGCTCGCGCAGCGCCCAGGCGATGCCGAAGACGTAGGCCGACCAGCCCTCCATGTTCTCCGGTGACAGCGCGTCGAGCGAGAGCTCGTGCACCGTGTCGGGCTCGAAGGCCGACGCGACCCGGATCAGCCGGTCGTCGCGCTGCGCGATCGACGCCACCGTCCGGCGGTCGATCGCGAACGGCAGCACGTAGCCGTCGTTGTAGTCGGTGTGCTCACCGATCAGGTTGACGCGGCCGGGAGCGGAGTACCGCACCGCCGGCTCGTACCCGTAGACCTGCTGGAACGTCATGCGCGTTCGATCCCTCCTCGGATGAACTCGGCCGCCTTCTCGGGCACGAGGTCCCCGATCCAGGCGCCCATGGCGGCCTCGCTGCCGGCCAGGAACTTGAGCTTGTCCGCCGCGCGACGCGGGGACGTGATCTGCAGCATGAGCCGCACGGTGTCCCGCGCGGTGTGCACCGGCGCCTGGTGCCACGCGGCGATGTACGGCGTCGGGGTGTCGTAGAGCGCGTCGAGCCCGCGGGTGAGCCGCAGGTGCATGTGCGCCAGCTCGTCCTTCTCGGCGTCGGTCAGGCCGGCGAAGTCGGGGACGTGCCGGTGCGGCAGCATGTGGATCTCGATCGGCCAGCGTGCTGCGAACGGCACGAAGGCGGTGAAGTGCTCGCCCTGCAGCACCACGCGCTCGGAGGCGCGCTCGTTCGCGAGGTGCTGCTCGAACAGGTCGGGACCGAAGCGCTCGATCGACGCGAGGAGCCGCTGCGTGCGGGGCGTGACGTACGGGTACGAGTAGATCTGCCCGTGCGGGTGGTGCAGCGTGACGCCGATCGCCTCGCCCCGGTTCTCGAACGGGAACACCTGCTGGATGCCGGGCATCGCCGACAGCGCCGCGGTGCGGTCCGCCCAGGCCTCGACCACGGTGCGGGCGCGTGACTCGCTGATGGAGGCGAACGAGCCGCTCGTCTCGGGGGAGAAGCACACGACCTCGCAACGACCGACGCTCCGGAGCTGGCGGTTGAGCCCGACGTCGGACAGCGATCCGAGCGACTCCGGGCCGTCCTCGGCCTCGAGCAGGGGTCCGAACGAGGGCGAGCGGTTCTCGAACACCGCGACGTCGTAGCGGCTCGGGATCTCCGACGGGTTCGCGGCGGTCTGCGGCGCGAGCGGGTCCTGGTCGGCCGGCGGCAGGAACACGCGGTTCTGCCGGCTCGCCGCGATGGACACCCACTCGCCGGTCAGGACGTCCTGCCGCATCCGAGCCGTCTCCGGTCGGGGGTCGAGGACACGCTGGTCGATGCTGCGCTCGGCGGGCAGCTGCGTGTCGGCGTCGTCGAAGTAGATGAGCTCGCGGCCGTCGGCGAGCGTCGTCACGCGCTTGGTGATCACCGACCCACCCTACCGCGCTCGTGAAGCGTTGCGAAAGGCTCCGTAAGTGCGCGAAACTCGTGCCGTGGACGACGACCTCTCCTTCCTCGCCGGGTCGCTGCCCGCGCCGCTGCGGCAGGACCGCATCGTCTCCATCGTCGAGGGCGCGCCCGGGCTGGTCCGGACCGCCGCCCTCGCGGCGGCGCTGGGCACGAGCGAGGTGACCGTCCGCCAGGACCTCGCCCTGCTCGACCAGGAGGCCCGCATCCGGCGGGTGCGCGGCGGTGCGGTCCGCCTCGGGGTCGGTTCCACCGAGCGCCCCTTCGAGGAGACCGCCGTCGAGCACCAGGTGGCGAAGGCCGCGATCGGCCGCGCTGCGGCCGACCTGGTCCGGTCGGGTCAGTGCGTCGTGCTCGACGTCGGCACCACGCCCGCGGCCGTCGCGGAGGCCCTGGTGGCGCGGTCCGACCTGGTCGACGTCACCGTCGTCACGAACTCGCTCACCACCGCACTCGCGCTCGAGCGGGCGGTCCCGCGCTTCACCGTCGTCGTCACCGGTGGCACCCTCCGGCCGCTGCAGCACTCCCTCGTCGCGCCGTTCATGGGTGCCGTGCTGCCGATGATCGCCGCCGACCTGGTGTTCCTCGGGGGGACCGGACTCGACGTCGAGCACGGCCTGACGAACGTGAACCTGCCCGAGACCGAGGCGAAGCGGATGCTCGCCGCCGCGGCCCGGCGTACCGTCGTGGTGGCGGACGGCTCGAAGTTCGGCCGGGCCCACCTCGGTGTCGTCCGTCCGCTCGAGGACATCGACGTCGTCGTCACCGCCGGGGCCACGGCGGACGCGGTCGCTCCGATCCGGGCGGCCGGCGTCGAGGTGGTCGTGGCGGACGAGGACGGCCGTGCAGCACCAGACGGAAGGAAGTCGCAGCCATGACCGCAGCAGCACCCACCGGAGCGCAGTACCACCTCCGGCACGCAGGACCGGACGGGGTCGTCGAGGCCGTCGTCACCGAGGTCGCCGCGGGGATCCGGGAGCTCCGGGTCGCCGGGTTCGACCTGACCGAGCCGTTCCCGGTGACGTCGCTGCCGCCGGGCGCCGACGGCATCGTGCTCGTGCCGTGGCCGAACCGCGTCGCCGGTGCCGTCTGGGAGCTCGACGGGAAGCGGCAGCAGCTGGACGTCTCCGAGCCCAAGTACGGCAACGCCTCGCACGGGCTGCTGCGGTTCTCGCCGTACCGCGTGGTGTCGCAGACCGAGTCGTCGATCGAACAGCAGGCGACGATCCACCCGCAGCACGGCTGGCCCTTCACGCTCGAGACCCGCGTGCACCACGAGCTCGTCGACGACGGGGTCCGGGTGACCCACACCATCGTCAACCGCTCCGGCGTCCGCGCTCCGTTCGCGGTCGGCGCCCACCCGTACCTGCGTGCGGGTGACACGCCCGCCGAGGACCTCGTCGTCACGCTCGACGCCGCCACGGCGTTCACGGTCGACGAGCACAAGATCCCGGACGGCACGGTGTCCGTCGAGGGCACGCCCTACGACCTGCGGTCGGGACGTCGCGCCGGGGACGCCGACCTCGACACCGCGTACCGGGACGTCGCCGCCGACGAGCACGGCGTCCGGCGCACGACGCTGCACGGTCCGGAGGGCGACGGCGTCGAGCTCTGGCAGGACGAGTCGTTCCCGTACGTGCAGGTCTTCACGTCCCGCGAGTTCCCCCGCGGCGACGGCACCGGGCTCGCCGTGGCGGTGGAACCGATGACCGCGCCCGCGAACGCCCTGAACTCCGGCGAGGGCCTGCGCTGGCTCGAGCCCGACGAGTCGTGGACCGGCACCTGGGGCATCCGCCGCGTCTGGTCCTGAGCGCCGCGGTCTCGCCTGGGACCGCTCTGCCGGATCCTGACCCGGACCCGGACCCGGACCCGGCCGGACCCGGTCGTGGTTCCTGGTCGCGAGACATGCCGCTCAGGTCCTCGGCCAGCGGCACGTCGTGCGACCGGAACGATCTCGGGCGGCGCGTTGTGCGACCAGGACGGCGGGCACGAGACCTGCGAACGCGAGATGCATGCGCAGCACGTGAGCGACCACGAGACCTCCGGACACGACGAAGGCCGCCCCGTCCGGGGCGGCCTTCGTCGTACGTGCTTCCGGTGCGTCAGGCGCGGCGCATGCGCAGCGCCTCGACCGCGAGGGACTCCGTGCCGTAGCGCCCGATCTCCTGTGCCCAGGCCGGGTCGTCGCCGCGCAGGGCCGTGTACTCCTTGCCCTGCCGGCACACGTAGCCGAGGACGGCGGTGGCGGTGGCGACCTCGACGAAGTCGGTGCGGATGTGCCGCGTGGTGACGCGGGCGTTCCGGCGGAGGGTGTCGAGGAGGAGCTGGTTGCTCATCGTGGTGTTCGTCGCTGCGGCGAGCTCGACGATGCGGCGCGCGTCACCGGTGGTGCTGGCCTGCGTGGCGTCGATGGGCTCGGTCACGGTGTACCCCGTTCGTTCTCTGGTGCTGCGGTCCTGTTCGGTCCGTGGATCAGGACCGGGAACGACACTATCGGCGCTGTGCAGGCAAACCGCTGAACAGGGTCTGGACTGTGCACAAGACGCACCATGAACATCCTGTGACGGAGTTGTACCCCGGTAGGCGTCTCACGAAAGAGGAGGTGGGCCCCGTGGGGCTCGAACCCACGACCCTCGGATTAAAAGTCCGGTGCTCTACCAACTGAGCTAGAGGCCCTCACCCGCAAGGCTAGCGGGTGAGGGCCTCCAGACGAGAACCAGTGCTGTCGGTCAGCTGCGGCGCCCGGTGAGCGTCCGCAGGAGCCACATGACCACCGCGATGACGAGCAGCACGATGCCGACCCACAGCAGGAACTTGAGGCTCGCGGTGAAGCCACCGACGAACAGCAGGACGACCGCGATCACGGCCAGGATGACGAGCAGGGCGTTCATGGAGTCTCCTCTTCTCAACGTCCGGGAGGAGTGCCTCCCTGCCGGAGCACGGTACCCGTGCGCGCCCCGTTGCGTTCGTGGCGAACGGGGGACGTGGGCGTCGGCGGCCGCGCCTACACTCGCCGGGTGCCTCGCGATCACCACCGTCCCGTCCACTTCACCGACCAGGAGTTCGCCGCGATCCAGGGCGGCGAGGACCCGGCACTGGTGAATCGTGTCGCGCACGAGACGGCGAACGCGCTGCTCCACCGCGTGCGGCAGGACCCGGACCCGGCGGTGGTCGAGCGTCTCGTGACGTACACGGACGTGCACGGCATCGATGCGATCGCCGAGCTGTGGGCCCGCGTGGGCGCGCACACGCTCCCGGGGGCACTGTGGCGCATCTACCTGGTGCGGGTCGTCATCCGGCAGAACCCGGAGGAGATCGCGTACTTCTTCGAGCGGGGCACGGAGCGGATCGGCACGATCGACGAGGCCGTCGCGGGTGCCGAGCAGCCGACGGGTCCTGCGGAGATCCTGACCCTGGCGGACCACATCCTGCACGGCCTCTACACGGGGGACCTCGCGGTGGCGCTCGACCGCGGCGCGGCGTTCTGCCGGCTGACCGCGGCGGGCGCGACCTCGGTGGCGGACGACGCCGACCTGACCGCGGGGGACCGCGCGAGCGAGCTGACGCGTCGGGCGCTGCGCTTGACGGAGCTCGCGGCCGACCTGACCGAGGCGGCGGCGCTCTGGCGTCGCGACAGCCTGGACTGAGCGAGGGGCGGGGCGGATCGACGCCGCGCCTCCAGACCGGCTACCGCCCACGCCGGATCGCGCCCCCGCTCGGACGTCACACGCATGAGCACACGGGGCGACGTCCGGGCGAGGGCGGGGCGCAGCGACAGACCGCGACGGCGGACGGCGACGAGCAGGGCCTGCGACGGTGGACGGCCTGACCCGACCGCCCCCGGACATGCGAAGACCGGGCCGCAGAAGCGCCTCTCGGCGCGAGGCCGCTCGAAGCGGCGAATTTTGGAGCCCGGGGCTTGCTGCGGCCCGGCGAGATCGATCCTACGAGACACGTCCTGTGCACGTGGCCGTGTTCACTCTCGGTGGACACGTTGCGCGGTCGGGCGCGTCACGGACACACGCAGCCGCAGCGCACGCAGCCGCAGCGCACGCAGCCGCAGCGCACGCAGCCGCAGCGCACGCAGCCGCAGCGCACGCAGCCGCAGCGCGCGCAGCCGCAGCGCGCGCAGCCGCGCAGAGGTCCCGTGCGCACATCCGCACCCTGCACACCGGGCGGGCGGACGCGCAGCAGGCGACCAGCAGACACGAGCCGGACACAGTTCCTGCACCCGGGACGGGCACGTCGCCCAATCCGCTCGGGCGACGGTGCCGAACAGTTGGTGTGACGCTCCTCGCGGACGTCACAGCGAGGGCCCGCTCGACCCGGTCCGGTACCCGCCGGTCAATTCCCTGCGGGTCGTGCGGCCCTCGCCCAGACTCCACCGCCGCGAGGATCCGAACCACCCGAACCCGACCTGCGAAGTGATTGCACATGTCGGAACCGATGCCACCGAGAGGGGGGAAACCTGCAATGCTTGCGCTCGTGGAACACGACACCGAGGCCTGGAGCTCCGCCGAGCCCACCCCCGTGTCGCCTGACGATCTGCTCGCCCGCGTCGCCTCCGGCGACCAGGCAGCCTTCTCCGACCTCTACGACGCCCTTTCGGGTCGTGTGCTCGGTCTGGTGACGCGACTCCTGAAGGACCGCGCCCAGTCCGAGGAGGTCACGCAGGAGGTCTTCCTCGAGGTGTGGCAGCAGGCCACCCGCTTCGACCGTTCGCGCGGCACCGCCGCCAGCTGGGTCCTCACGATGGCCCACCGACGAGCGGTCGACCGGGTCCGGGCATCGCAGGCGTCGCACGACCGGGACACCAAGATCGGCATCCGCGACCTGGAGTCCGGTTTCGACCAGGTCTCCGAGTCGGTCGAGATCCGGATCGAGCACGAACGCGTCAGCCGCGCGCTCGCCAAGCTCACCGAGTTCCAACGCCAGGCGGTGCAGCTCGCGTACTACGGCGGCTACTCGCACAGCGAGATGGCCGAACGGCTCGGTGTCCCGATCGGCACCGTCAAGACCCGTCTCCGTGACGGGATGATCCGACTCCGAGACGAGATGGGGGTGACGTCATGACCGAACGCCACGACGACCCTGCCCTGCTCACCGGGTCGCACGCCCTGGACGCCCTCTCGGACGACGAGCGCGCGCTCCTCGAGCACGCTCTGACGACGTCGCCGGAACTGCAGGCCGAGACGGACTCGCTCCGCGAGACCGCGCTGCAGCTCGCGTACGCCGTCGAACCGATCGACCCTCCGGCGTCGCTCAAGGCGTCGCTGATGGCACAGATCGCACGGACCCCGCAGGCCGCGCCGACGGACCGCACGGCGCCGGTCGCCGGCCTGGAGGCTCCGCTCGCCTCCGCCGCGTCCCCCGCGCCCGTCGTCGGAGCAGCTCCCGCCCCGGCGCCGGTCGCCGAGACCGGGAACGTCATCGGTCTCGGAGCGGCTGACGCCGCCGGGTACGCCGACGGTGCGGCATCCGCGAAGGCCCGCCGCCGCTGGTTCCAGCGTCCGGCAGCCGCCCTGTCCGCCGCAGCCGCCGTCGCCGTGGTGTTCCTCGGTGTCGGGCTCGGCGTCGGCACGAACTTCGGCCAGACCGAGGGGACCAGCCCCGGGACCACGCAGGCCTCCGGCACGCTCGACTCGATCTACGCCGCGTCCGACTTCCAGCGCACGACCGCGAAGGTCCCCGGTGGGGGCTCCGCGACCGTGGTCTGGTCGCACGACGTGGGCAAGTCCGCGGTGATCCTCGACGGCGTCGAGCAGGCGCCGCAGGGCAAGACGTACGAGCTCTGGTACATCGGCTCCGAGGGTGGCGAGATCGTCCCCGCCGGTCTGGTCGACAGCGCCCGCAACGGCGTGCACACGGCGGTCCTCGACGGCAAGCTCACGCCGGGTGCGGCGATCGGCATGACGGTCGAGCCGGAGGGCGGCTCCGACCAGCCGACCTCGACGCCGCTCATGGCCGTCCCCACGACCCAGGCGTAGCACCCGCAGGGACGAACGGCGGGCGGCGGATCATCCGCTGCCCGCCGTTCGTCCGTGCGGGGCAGTGGAGCGCACGACGGAGGCCCGGTGCCGTCCGTGGCGGACGTGCACCGGGCCTCCAGGCCGACCGTCAGGAGACGGACCGGGTGCCGATCACCCGAAGCGACCCGAGACGTAGTCCTCGGTCGCCTGCACCGACGGGTTCGAGAAGATCGTCGCGGTGTCGTCGAACTCGATGAGCTTGCCGGGCGCACCGGTCCCCGCGATGTTGAAGAACGCGGTCTTGTCGCTGACGCGCGACGCCTGCTGCATGTTGTGCGTGACGATCACGATCGTGAAGTCCTTCTTGAGCTCCTCGATCAGATCCTCGATCGCGAGGGTCGAGATCGGGTCGAGCGCCGAGCAGGGCTCGTCCATGAGCAGGACGTCCGGCTGCACGGCGATCGCCCGGGCGATGCAGAGCCGCTGCTGCTGCCCACCGGACAGGCCCATGCCGGGCTTCTCGAGGCGGTCCTTGACCTCGTTCCACAGGTTCGCGCCCTGCAGCGAGCGCTCGACGACGTCGTCGGCCTCGGACTTCGAGACACGCTTGTTGTTGAGCTTCACGCCGGCGAGCACGTTGTCGCGGATCGACATCGTGGGGAACGGGTTCGGACGCTGGAACACCATGCCGACCTGCCGGCGGACGAGCACGGGGTCGACGCCCTGGCCGTAGAGGTCGTCGCCGTCGATCTTGACGGAGCCCTCGACGTACGCGCCGGGGATGACCTCGTGCATGCGGTTCAGGGTGCGGAGGAAGGTGGACTTGCCGCAGCCCGACGGGCCGATGAAGGCGGTGACGGTGCGGGGCTCGATCGTCATGTCGACGCCCTCGACGGCCTTGAACTTCGAGTAGTAGACGTTGAGGCCGTCGACCTCGATGCGCTTGGACACGTGGTTTCCTCCGGGGTGGGTGGTCGTTGCCGCTCCGCTGACGCGGTGCGCGGGCGGGCCGTGCTGGCCGATGCTGTCGGCCGGAGCGCGGGCGCTCGGTGCTAGCGGGGGAGCTTGGGGGCGAAGAGTCGGGTGATGAAGCGGGCGAGCAGGTTGAGCACCATCACGATGAGGATGAGGACGAGTGCCGCGGTCCAGGCCCGGTCGACGAACGGCACCGGGTTGGCGCCCTGCTGCGAGTACTGCGTGTAGGCGAACACCGGCAGCGTCATCATCGGGTCCTTGAACAGGTCGTAGTTCATGCTCGCGGTGAAACCGGCCGTCACGAGCAGCGGCGCGGTCTCGCCGATGACGCGCGCGATCGACAGCATGACGCCCGTGGTGATGCCGGCGAGGCTCGTCGGCAGCACCACCTTGAGGATCGTCAGGTACTTCGGCACGCCGAGTGCGTAGGACGCCTCGCGGAGCTCCATCGGGACGATCTTCAGGACCTCCTCGGTGGAGCGGACGACCACGGGGATCATCAGCACGCTCAGGGCGATCGAGCCGACGAGACCGAAGCGGGCACCGGGGCCGAGGAACAGCGCGAACAGCGAGTAGGCGAAGAGACCGGCGACGATCGACGGGATGCCCGTCATGACGTCGACGAAGAAGGTGATGCCCTTCGCGAGGGCGCCCTTGCCGTACTCGACCAGGTAGATCGAGGTGAGCAGGCCGATCGGCACGGAGATGAGCGCGGCGAACAGCGTGATCTCGAGCGTCCCGACGAGGGCGTGCAGTGCGCCGCCGCCCTCGGAGATGACGCCGCGCATCGACGAGTTGAAGTACTGGGCGTCGAAGCGGGCGAGGCCGTCGGCCAGGACCGTCCAGAGCAGCGACACCAGCGGCAGCACCGCGATGACGAAGGCCGTGACCACCAGCGAGGTGATCAGCCGGTCGACCGCCTTGCGCCCGCCCTCGACGATGCGCGAGACGACGACGATGAGCACGTCGAACAGGACGGTGCCGAGGAACAGGGCGGCGACGACGTTGAAGTCCTTCACCGCACCGCCTGCGTTCAGCAGGGCGAAGACCGCGACCAGGGCGACCCAGGAGCCGACGAGGAGGAGCCACGGCACGGACTTGTGCAGCTTGCCGTTGGCGTAGACGTTGCCGGCGGTGCCGGTCTGACGGAGGGCGAGGGACATCGGGCGTGACCTCTCAGGAGACCCGCTTGCGCACGATGTAGCGCGCCAGCATGTTGATGACCAGGGTGATGACGAAGAGGATCAGGCCCGACGCGACCAGTGCGTTCAGGGCCGTGCCCGACGCCTCGGCGAACTGCAGGGCGATGTTCGCCGCGATCGTCGAGGGGTTGAGCGACGTCAGCATCTGGAAGGTGACGTTCGTCGAGACCGACAGCACGAGGGCGATCGCCATCGTCTCGCCGAGCGCACGACCGAGGCCGAGCATGATCGCCGACACGATGCCGGACTTCGCGAACGGCAGGACGGACAGGCGGATCATCTCCCAGCGCGTGGCGCCGAGGGCGAGCGCGGCCTCCTCGTTGAGGGTCGGCGCCTGCAGGAAGATCTCGCGCATGACCGCGGTCATGATCGGGATCGCCATCACCGCGAGGACGATCGACGCGGTCAGGATCGTGCGGCCGGTACCGGACACCTGGCCGGAGAACAGCGGGAACCAGCCGAGGTACTCGTTGAGGAAGCCGTAGAACGGCTTGAGGAGCGGCGCGAGGACCACGATGCCCCAGAGGCCGTAGACGACCGACGGCACCGCGGCCAGCAGGTCGATGACGTACCCGAGCACCGGCGCGATGCGGCGCGGTGCGTAGTGCGAGATGAAGAGCGCGATGCCGAGGGAGAGCGGGACGGCGATCACGAGCGCGATGAGTGCCGAGTAGACGGTGCCGAAGACGAGCGGACCGACGTAGACCCAGAAGTTCGAGGCGTTGTTCGGCAGCTCACCGACCTTCGCCGAGAAGGCCGGGAGGCTCTGCCACACCAGGAAGGCGGCGACGAGCACGAGCACGAAGAGGATCAGGCTGCCGGCGACCACCGAGGCGGTCGAGAACACCCGGTCGCCGACGCGGACGACGGCCTTCGGCTTGGCGGGGGAGACGGTGGCCCCTGGCTGGGCCGGTGCGGTCGTCATGGGACTCCTGTCGGAGGGGAGGCCGGGCTCGTGGAGGAGCGGCCGGGGGAGGCGACGGGGTGGTGCTGGTGGGGCCGGGCGTACCCGGTGGTGCTGGTGCTGCGTCCGGGCCGGACGGGCGAGAACCCGGACGCCGGTCAGGGTGGGTGGGACCGGCGTCCGGGTGCTCAGCGGGCCTTACTTGATGGAGGCGACGGCCTTCGCGGCCTTCTCCGACAGGTCGGAGGAGAGGGCGGCCGACTTGGCCTCCTTCGCGGCGGCCTCCTGCGCGTCCTGCGTGACGACGTAGTCGAGGTAGCCCTTCACGAGCGCACCCTTGTCGGCGTCCTTGTACTCCTGGCAGGCGATCGCGTAGGAGACGAGGACCAGCGGCCACGCACCCTCGGCGGTGTCCTTGCGGTTGATGTCGATCGCGAGGTCGTTCTCCTCACGGCCCGAGACCGTCTCGGAGTCCGCGACGACCTTGGCAGCACCCTCGGCCGAGATCTCGGTGGCCTTGTCGCCGACCATGAGCTTCGCCTTGTCGAGGTCACCGGCGCCCGAGTCGTCGATGTAGGTGATGGCGTTCGAGGCGCTGGCCATCGCCGAGGCGACGCCCGAGGTGCCCTTGGCCGAGTCGCCGACCTGGTAGGGGAAGGTCTGGCTGGGCTCTTCGGTCCAGACGTCCGACGCGTTCGCCGAGACGTACTCGGAGAAGTTCTGCGTGGTGCCCGAGTCGTCCGAGCGGTGGATCACGGTGATGTTCGAGTCCGGCAGGTCGACGCCCTTGTTCAGGTCGGCGATCTCCGAGGCGTTCCACTTGGTGATCTTGCCCGAGAAGATGCCCGCGATGGTCTTCGCGTCGAGCGTCAGGTCGGAGACGCCGTCCACCTTGTAGGCGATGGCGATCGGGGAGATGTAGACCGGGATGTCGATGGCCTTGTCCGTGCACAGGTCGAACGAGCCCGAGAGCTCCTCGTCCTTCAGTGCAGCGTCGGAGCCGGCGAAGTCCGCGGCACCCGAGATGAAGTTCTTGCGACCGGCGCCGGAGCCGTCCGGCGAGTAGTTGACCGTCACGCCGGAGGCGACGTTCTGGAAGTTCGCAGCCCAGGTGGCCTCAGCGGTCTGCTGCGCCGACGAGCCGGAGCCGGTCAGCGTGCCCGAGAGCTTCGAGTAGTCGGTGCCCGAGCTCGAGGTCGGCGCTGCGGTGTCGCCGCTGCCGCTCTCGTTCGCCGCGCAGGAGGACAGCACGACGGCGCCGGCGATCGCGATCGCTGCGATCGAACCGATTCGCTTGATGTTCAACAGGGGTCCCTTCGGGAATGTCAGTGCAGGCGGGACCGCTGCTGGTCCCTCGGGCCGGTGCTGACCCGGGAGCGACTGTAGGGACGCGAGGTGACGGGGATGACGCTCCTCGGTGAACGGGAGGTGAACGAGGGGTTGTCCCGGCTCGGGTGCCGGACGACCGAGCCGTGGTGGGTGCAGGATCGGGTCACCGTGCGTGGGTGAGACCCATGCAGGTGCATCGGTTCGTGCGGCGGCGGCGCGGGTCGGATCGCCGCGCCGAGCGCCGGTCCGAAGGGTCTCCGTGGTGGCCTGTCCGGAGGCGCGGCTCACGACCGTCGCGGAGCCCGGCCTGGAGGCGCGGCTCACCACCGCCTCGGCGCTCGGCCTGGTGTTCACCGAGCGGACGGTCGTCTCCGCCCCGCTCGACTCAGGCCGGGACGGTGTTGCGGTGCGTCTCGACGGCGACGAGCTTCTCGCCCGCGATGTGGAGCACGGCGAAGTCCCCCACCGAGAGCATCGCGGCGCGGCGCAGGTCGAAGCGACGACGGTCGTCCGCGGTCGCGGAGGCGATGCGGGCGATGATGTCCGGCAGCACCGGACCGTGGGAGCAGAGCACCGCGGACTTGGCCTTCGCGATCCGCTTCTGCACGACGCCCTTGACGTCGGCGGCGCCGCGGTCGTGGGCGTCCTGGCTGATGTCCGTCGTGCTGGAGACACCGACCTTCGTGCGCGCGGAGAGCGGCTCGACGGTCGCGAGGCACCGCGCCGCCGTGCTGCTGACGATCTTCTTCGGACCGAACGCCGCGACGGGTGCTGCGACGGCCTTGGCCTGGGACCGTCCGACCGGCAGCAGCGGGCGGGTGGCGTCGGGGCCGTCCCAGTCCGAACCGGGCACGGTCTTCGCGTGCCGGAGGGCGATCAGCGCGAAGGTCCGGTGCTCACCGGCGGCGACGCGGTCGGCGAACCGGTCGAGGATCGCAACGTCGCGCTCGTACGTGAGCCGTGCCCGTGCCTGGTCGACGGTCACCCACTCGATCGCGGCGACCTCGTCGTTCGGACGGAACTTGCCCGCGCGGTCGTACTCCTTCGAGCCGACGCGGGCGGCCCAGTAGTGCACGACCTTGTCGCGACCGCTCGGGAGCACGTACTCCGCCGTGCCGAGCGGCGCCCCGAGGTGCACGCGGTACCCGGTCTCCTCGTCGATCTCCCGGACGGCGGTCGTCGGGATGCTCTCGCCGGGGTCGACCTTGCCCTTCGGCAGGGAGACGTCCTGGTGGTGGTCCCGGTGGACGAGGAGCACCAGCGGTACTCCGTCCCGTTCACGCCAGACGACCGCGCCCGCCGCGACGACGGGCCCCGTGGGGCCGCCGCTCACCGAGCCGAACGCTTCCGGGCCGAGATCTTCCGCATGAGCACATTCTGCACGTCGTCGAGCGGGCGGCCGTCCGGGTCGGTGGAGCGGCGCGTCCACTCGCCGTCGGACTCGAGGTGCCACGAGCTCGTCGTCTCCGCCATCGCCAGGTCGAACATCTCCTCGACCTCGGCCACGTGTGCCGGGTCGGTGAGCCGGACCAGAGCCTCGACGCGACGGTCGAGGTTGCGGTGCATCATGTCCGCCGAGCCGATGAACACCAGCGGGTCGCCGTCGTTGTGGAACGTGAAGGCCCGCGAGTGCTCGAGGTACCGGCCGACGACACTCCGGACGCGGATCGTCTCGCTGACGCCTTCGATGCCCGGCTTCAGCGAGCAGATGCCGCGCACCCACACGTCGACGGGCACACCGGCCTGGCTCGCCAGGTAGAGGGCGTCGATGATCTGCTCGTCGACCATCGAGTTGACCTTGATCCGGATGCCGGACGGCTTGCCGGCGCGGGCGTTCGCGGCTTCGGTCTGGATCCGCTTCACCAGACCCTTGCGCAGGTGCAGCGGTGCAACGAGCAGGCGCTTGAACTTCTTCTCGATCGCGTAGCCCGACAGCTCGTTGAACAGGCGGGTGAGGTCCTTGCCCACCGTGTCGTCCGCGGTGAACAGCCCCATGTCCTCGTAGATGCGGGACGTCTTCGGGTTGTAGTTGCCGGTACCGATGTGGCTGTAGTGCTTGAGCGTGCCACCCTCCTGCCGGATGACGAGCACGAGCTTCGAGTGCGTCTTCAGTCCGACCAGGCCGTACACGACGTGCACACCGGCCTTCTCGAGCTTGCGCGCCCAGGTGATGTTGTTCTGCTCGTCGAACCGCGCCTTGATCTCGACCAGGGCCAGGACCTGCTTGCCCGCGGCGGCGGCGTCGATCAGGGCCTCGACGATCGGGCTGTCGCCGGACGTGCGGTACAGCGTCTGCTTGATCGCCAGGACGTTCGGGTCGGCGGCCGCCTGCTCGAGGAACGCCTGCACGCTCGTCGCGAAGGACTCGTACGGGTGGTGCACGAGGACGTCGCGCGAGGCGATGGCGCGGAACAGGTCGGGCTTCGTGTTCGGCTCACCCGGCTGGAACTGGACCGGCGTCGTCGGGACGTGGCGCGGGTAGTGGAGGTCCGGGCGGGCGATCTTCGCGATCTCGAACAGCCCACCGAGGTCGAGCGGCGACGGCAGCCGGAAGACCTCCTGCTCGGTGATGTCGAGCTCGCGCACGAGCAGGTCGAGGGTCACCGGGTCCATGTCCTCGGTGATCTCGAGCCGGATCGGCGGGCCGAAGCGGCGACGGAGCAGCTCGCGCTCGAGCGCCTGGATGAGGTTCTCGGCCTCGTCCTCCTCGATCTCGACGTCCTCGTTGCGGGTGACGCGGAAGACGTGGTGCTCGAGGACCTCCATCCCCGGGAACAGGTCGTCGAGGTGGTTCGCGATGAGGTCCTCGAGCGGGATGAAGCGCATGCGCCCGGATCCGTCGTCGGGCAGCGCGATGAAGCGGGAGAAGTTCTGCGGCACCTTGAGGCGCGCGAACTCCTGCCGCTGGGACTTGGGGTTGCGGACCCGGACGGCGAGGTTCAGCGACAGCCCGGAGATGTAGGGGAAGGGGTGCGCCGGGTCGACCGCGAGCGGCATGAGCACCGGGAAGATCCGCTCGTTGAAGTACTCACGCATGCGCAGGCGGTCGGCCTCGTCGAGGTCGGACCAGTGCTCGACGTGGATGCCCGCGGCGTCGAGGTCGGGCTTCAACGACTCGATGAAGGCGGCGGCGTGCCGGTCCTGGAGCTCGTGCGCCTTCGCCGCGATGTCGCGCAGCACGTCGCTCGGTGCTCGCCCGACGTTGGTCGGGACCGCGATCCCGGTGTCGATGCGACGCTTGAGGCCCGCGACGCGCACCATGAAGAACTCGTCGAGGTTGGACGCGAAGATCGCCAGGAAGTTGGCGCGCTCGAGGAGTGGCTGCGTGCGGTCCTCACCCAGCTCGAGCACGCGCTGGTTGAAGCGGAGCCAGCTCAGCTCGCGGTCGAAGTAGCGGTCCGAGGGCAGCGACTCGTGCTCGATCTCGACGACCTCGTCGAAGTCGTCGAGGTCGGGAGCGACGGATTCGCCGTCGAGCTGCGGTTCGGTGTCCATGCCGACATCCTGCCACCAGCCCCCGCTGCCCGGAGGAGCACAGGTGGCCGCTGTGGAAACGGAGCGTGAACGACCCGCCTGTGCAGGGGCGTCTGCCTGTCGCGCCGGTCGCACCCCTCGAAGTGGGGGAGGAAACGTCACGATATACGGACGGTGACATTGCCGGGCTTCGCGGGTATGGTGGGCGGCGTTCAGGCCTCCGGGGGGATTCCACTGCGCGGGGGTGCAGGTACGAAGAGAATGAGGTTGACCATGTCGCGTGTCCTTTCCACCGAGCAGGCGAAGTCCGCCATCCGACAGATCCAGTCCATCGTGAACGGCGGCTTCACGGACCAGATCTCGCAGCTCGACGCCCAGGGGCGCATCCTGTCCGACTCGAACGTGTGGGACGGCCCGCTCGCCTCGACGTTCCGTGGGTCGACCTGGCCCGAGACCAAGGCTGCCCTCGACAAGGCGAAGACCGAGCTCGAGCAGCTCCGCACGCAGCTCGACAAGATCTCGCAGGACATCTTCACCGCGGGTGGCGGCGCGTAAGCACCCACCCCACGCCCGGTCCGCCGTCTCGGTGGGCCGGGCGTTCGCGGTCGGGGGGGCCGACCGCACCACGAGAACGACCAGAACGAGCTGCAACACAACCGGGGGATGCACCATGGCCGACCTGCACGGCAACGAGCCCGTCGAGTTCGACAACGCGACGGCTGATGCGCTGATCCACGCGCTGAACGGTTCTGCTGAGTCCATCGACGGACAGAGCGGGAGCCGCACGTCCTACGTGACCACCGCGGCGCAGGAGTTCCGCGGGCACTTCTCCGACCTGTTCGCGAGCAACTCGGACAAGGCGCACAACGACGGCAGGACCATCGCCGACAACCTGCGGACCGTCGCGACATGGGTGCAGCAGATGAAGGAGGCGGCCGAGCGCGAGAACGCACGCCGCAAGAAGGCCCGCGACTGGTACGAGGAGCACGAGGACCGGAACTTCATCGAGTGGCTCGGCGACAGGTTGCACGGTGCGCCCCAGCCGCCGGAGGTCCACCACGAGGCAGCTCCGACGTTCCGTCCCGCAGGCGGCCCGAGCACCGCGCGCGACACACCGACCCCCGGCTCGGGCGGTGGTGGCGGCGGTGGTACCTCGTCAGCGCGCCCGGCTGATCTCCGTGCGTTCGCAACCGGCACGCGTTCCCTCGACCAGGCGCTCGAAGGGAAGCCGGCGCAGCTGCGGGGCAAGCTCGCCGAGTTCGCCGCGCGTTGCTCGTGGGGTCACATCGACGCGGGCGGACTGGTGAACGCGTTCGACAAGTGGCTGCAGGCGAACGGCCAGGACGCCACCTGGGCCGACACCGTCGCGGATGCCTTCACCGCGGCCGGGGGCGAGGGCAACGTCTCGACGGTCGCGAATTCCGCGCTCGCCGCGGCCCTCGCAGCCGCCGGGGTCTCCGAGACCCGGCAGGACCTGCAGTTCGAACCGCCGTCGGCGTACGGCGCCCAGCCCACGACGGGCTTCTCGATGGACCCGGTCAACACCACGACCGGCAACTTCCTCGAACCGGAGCTCGACCTCGGGTTCACCGGCGCCTCGGCCTCGCTCGAGGTCACCCGCATGTACAACTCGCTCGACGAGCACGTCGGGATCTTCGGCCCGGGCTGGTCCTCGGTCCTCGAGACGCGCCTGCTCCTCGACGACGAGGGGGCGACGTTCGTCGGCGCCGACGGCCGTCAGATCCGCTTCCCGCGTTCCGGCGAGGGCTGGGACCGCGGGGTCGGCGAGAACCGCTGGCTCGCCGCCGAGGGCGACCTGCTCGTCGTGCGCGACAACGCCGGGGTCCGGATCGACTTCACCCCGTCCGGTCTCTGGACCGGGCAGCGCGGCGGAGTCGGGACGGCGGTCCGGGTCGTCCGCGACGCCGACGACCTCGTCGTCCGCCTCGACCACGAACGCGGCCGCTGGGTCGAGATCGAGCACGTCGACGGACGCGTCGCGGTCCTCCGGGCCTCCGACGGTCGGCGGGTCGAGTACGGGTACGACGACCGCGGGCGACTCGTCAGCGTGACCGACCCCGTCGGTACCCGCCGCTACGGGTGGAACGACGACGACCTCGTCGTCACCGTGACATCGGCTGCAGGGGTCGTCGAGGTCGACAACACCTACGACGACCAGCGCCGTGTGGTCGAACAGGTCAGTCCGCACGGCCGAGCGGTGCGCTTCGCCTACCTGCCCGGCCGCGTCACGGTCGTGTCCGACCACGACGGCTCGCGCGCGAACTCCTACATCGCCGATGCCAAGGGCCGGCTCGTCGGGGTCATCGACTCCGACGACCGGCGACAGTCGATGAGCTACGACCGACACGGCAACCTGGTGTCGGCGACCGAACGCGACGGCTCCGTCACCGTGCACGCCTACGACGACCGCGGTCGGAAGACCCGGACGGTGACCCCCTCCGGCGGTGACGTCACCTACGGCTACGACGACCAGGACCGGGTGACCACCGTCGTCACCGAGGCCGGTGCGGTCGTGTCCTACGAGTACCGCGGCGACGACCGCGACCCGTCCGTCATCGTCGATCCGGTCGGCGGCCGCACCGAGCTCACGTGGACGGACGGGGTCCTCACCCACGTGGTCGACCCGACCGGGGTCGTCCTCGACCTCGCGCACGACGAGTTCGGCGAGCTGGTGGCGACCACGAACGCGGTCGGGGACACCGCCCGGATCGAGCGTGACGCGGCCGGTCGTCCGGTCGCCGCGGTCAGCCCGTCCGGCGCCCGGACCGAGTACCGCTGGGACGCCGCGGGGCTCCTCGTCGAGCGCCGCGACGCCGACGGAGCGGTCTGGCGGTACGAGCACACGGCCGGTGGGCGCGTCGCATCGATCACCGATCCACTCGGTGCCCGCACCACCTCCGAGTACGCGGCGAGCGGCGAGCTGGCGACCACCGTCGACCCCCTGGGTCGGCGGGTCACGCGGACGTTCGACGACCAGGGGAACGTCGCCGCGCTCGCCCTGCCGGGTGACGCGGTCTGGACGTTCGCGCACGACGGGTTGTCGCGCCTCCAGGCCGTCACCGACCCGACGGGCGCGACGTGGCGGCGCGAGTACGACGTCAACGGCGGCCTCGCCGCGACCGTCGACCCGACCGGCGTCCGGCAGGAGGTCGCACGGGACGTCGCAACCGGCGTCGCGACCCTGCGTGATGCGTTCTCCGCGACCACTGTCCGCTTCGATGAGTTCGGGCGACCCGTCGAGCAGACGAGTGACGAGACCGGTTCCGAGCTGGTGACGTACGACGCAGCTGGTCGGCCCGTCGAACTCGTCGACGGCGAAGGCGGCCTGACGCGCATCGAGCGCGACCTGGGCGGGCGGGTGACGGCGATCGTCAGTCCGTCCGGCGCCCGCTCGACCTACGAGTACGACGCCTGCGGGCGCCCGTCCGCAGCGGTGGACGCCACAGGAGCGCGGACGACGCTCACGTACGACGCGGACTCCCGCGTCGTCGCCCGCACGTTGCCCACCGGCGAGGTCGAGGAGACCACCTACGACGCTGTCGGCCGCGTGGTCGCGCAGACGACGGCGGGGTCCGGTACGAGCCGGTACCGCTACGACCGGGCCGGGAGGCTCGTCTCCAGCCACGACGCACGCTTCGGGCAGCGACGATTCCGCTACGACGCTGCAGGGCAGCTGGTCGAGGCCGTCGACGGGCTCGGGGGCACCACCCGCTTCGCCTACGACGAGCGGGGCCGGCTGATCGAGGTCACGGACCCCGCCGGCGGTGTCACGCGGCGCCGGTACGACGGAGCGGACCGCGTGGTCGCGGTCGTCGACCCGCTCGGTCGCAAGACGACGGCTCGGTACGACGCCGCCGGTCGCCAGGTGGAGCAGATCGACCCAGAGGGGCGGACCACCAGCTGGACCTTCGACGCCGCCGGCCGCTCGACGAAGGTCCTGGTCGACGGTCAGCTGGTGAGCGAGACCAGACGCGACGCCGTCGACCGCACTGTCGTCGTCACCGACCACACTCGTGGAGCGGGTCGGACGGTCGACCACGAGCTCGAGTACGACCGCCGCGGGCTCCTCGTCCGACGGAGCCGCGGCGGGCGATCCGTGCGGTGGGAGTACGACGCCGACGGTAACCGGACGGCGCGGATCGACCCGACGGGCGCACGGGTCGAGTGGCGCCGTGATCCAGTGGGCCGCGCCGTCGCCGTCGAACGACAAGGGCTCGCCGCGGCGACCTTCGCCTACGACGCAGCCGGGCGGATCGTCCAGGCGTCGACCGGCGACATCGTCCAGTCGTGGTCGTACGAGCGGGGTGCGCTGGTCGCCCACACGACGACGACGCCCGATGGCGCGATGGTCACGCGCGTCGAGCGCGACGACCAGGGCCGGATCACGGCGATCGACGGTCCGGACGGTCGTGTCGAGTACGCGTACGACGAGGCCGGGCAGCTCGTCCGCGCGGGCGACTCCGCGTGGGAGTACGGCGACGGTGGGCGGCTGCTGCGCGAGGTCGTCGACGGTGCCGCGACGACGTTCGAGTACGACGCCGCCGGGCAGCTCACGGCCTGCGTCCGAGGCGAGGAGCGGACGGAGTACCTGTACGACGGGCTCGGTCGACGGATCCGTCGCACCCACCCCGACGGGTCGACCGATGAGTACGCCTGGTCCGACCTCGGGTCGCTGACCGCCGTCGTGTCGCGGGACCGTTCGTACGGCGAGACCGGTCGAGCCGAGGTGTGGACCGACGTGCTCGGAGAGCTCGCCGACGTCGGCGGCGCCGAGGTGTGGTGGGACTCCGCCGTGCCGCTGCCCGCCATGGTGTCGATCGGCGGGGAGAGCGTGCTCGACCTGCCGGGCGGCGCGGTCGCCGTGGGTGATGCCTGGTCGATCGCAGGCTGGCGGAGCGCTCGTTCCACGGACCCTTCGGATCCGTGGGCGGTGCTCGCATCGGTCGAGGGAGCGGCGCTACCCACCGGCGTCTCGCTCACCGCTGACGGCGGGCTGTCGATCGCGGGGCTGGAGTGGCTCGGGGCGCGCGTGTACGACCCGGCGGCGCGGGGCTTCCTGTCGACGGACCCGTTGGAGCCCGTGCTCGGTGCGGCGTGGGCGGGTAATCCGTACTCGTACGCCGGGAACGACCCGATGCACGCGATCGACCCCCTGGGGCTGCGACCGGCGACGGATGAGGACCTGGCGGCGTACCGGGATGCGAACCAGAGCTTCCTGTCGAAGGCCGGGCAGTGGATCGGCGATCACAAGGAGGCAATTGCGGCAGGCCTGCTCATCGGCGTCGGAGTAGCGGCAATGCTCGTGCCCGGTGGTTTCCTGGTCACCCTTGCGATGGCTGGAGTCTCGGGTGCCGCGCTCGGGGCAGGATTCTCAATCGTTCAGCAAGGACCGGACAGCGGCAACGTGGATTGGAAGGAGGTCGGTCGTCAGTCCGTGATCGGTGGTCTCACCGGGCTGCTCGGCGGGGGAACCGCGGGGAGCCTCTCGAAACTCGCAAAGTACAGTGCGACGCGAACATCACCGATGTTCGCCAAGCCCGTGTCGAAGATGCTTGGGTCCACCGGGAGACGTGCCGTATCTGGAAGCATGCAGGGAGGGTTCTCGAACGGGACGGATTACTTGTCCGACCCCACCCTTGACGGCAAGCGGAACGCTGGCGATTTCCTTCGGACGACCGGCAGTGGGATGGTGACTGGCGGTGGAGGTAGCATCGTGTCGAACAAACTTGGTGACGCGTTCCACCTGCGGGGAGGCGTTATTGAAGGAGGTCGGCGTGCTTCGACTACTGTCGCCCGAAGCTGGGTCAACGAAGGAATTGACTTCACGACAGACCGACTCATCGGCGGCGCGTCAGCGGTAGGGAATGAGTACCTTCGTCCCGACGGGGATCGCGGTACTTCCTTGATTCCGGACGCACTCAACGGAGTCGTGACGGGTGCGCAAGGGCCAAGATTCTTGCAGCACCAAGGGCAAGGAACCAACTGAGAGGTGGGAGTGCGCGAGACACTTGGTGATTCATCGCAGGAGCGAGGTCGGAGGCCGAGGCCGAACGGGAATGCCGTTCGCCTGGTATCATTCGGCGTATTCGTCGTGGTCGCAGTCTTCTCACTCTTTATTGGTCCGGCGTTGTTGACCAACTTCGATCGCTCGCATCGCACGGAAATTCGTTGCCACGTGGATGGAGCTGATGGGCGCGCAGCAAGCCCATCGAATCGCGGCATCGGCGGTTCGATTCCGCAGGTGACGATCAGAACCTCGGATTGTGGGAACCTGATCTTGCGTGAGGGTGTGACGCGCGCGAACTCGGCTGATCTCGTCAAGCAACTCGAAAAGAGCTCTGTCTTCGAAATTCAAGTTGGAGAGGGCAGCTGGAAGTTGCGGGGCGTGCTTGAGGCTCTCCATCGCGATCCGACGGCATTCAGTTTCTCGCCGGTTGACTGACGGGCAATTTCCCGCGGCTTCTCCGACCGCTCAAAGGAGAGGCTGCATTGATTGATCTTGCTGGACGAGTCCCGAGCGCTTGAGTGAGGTGCAAGGATGAACGATGCTCGCCGGAGAGTGGTCCAGAAGCGGATCAAGGTGTTCGCCGTGCTTGCGCTTATCGTGCTTGGGCCTCTCGCCCTCCTGATCGGAGGGCCGTTGGCTCTTGTTGCTTATGACAAGTCGCACCTCATCTCGATCGATTGCACCGTCACGAGTGCAGAGTCAGCTGTCGGCTCTACGCGCTCGTCAAAGGGGATCGGCAGTTCCACGAACCAGGTCTTCATCAAGACGAACTGCGGAGAGTTCGTTCTCGAGGCCGGCGTGACTACTGCCAACCGCGCCGAGATAGCAAACGAGCTTGATCGCGGAGGCCGTTACGAATTCGATATCGGCGGAGGATCCTGGAAGTTGCGGAGTTTCCTTGAAGCCGTCAGCATCGCTCGCGTGGTGTACGGCTACGAGCCTGTCGGGGGCCGTTGAGCGCCTTCAGTTGGTGTTTCTCGACCGGACCTTGGGCAGTTCGCAGGCACTCGGCGCGCCAATCGGCAGTGTCGAGTGAGATTCACGGATCGGGAGCAGATGCCGCGGACGAAGGAGTAAAGACTGAGTGGAGCAGCGATGCAGAGGAATATCTTGCCGCGACCGGGACCGGAGCCGCATTTCCGGCCGGTTTCAGCGCTGAGATGCCTGCGTGGGTTGACTGGACGTGAGAAGCGCGGCTCAGTCGGAAAATCGAAGATGCCCTTGACGCCGTAGGCCCCGCCCCTGTCACACTCACGTCGTTGCTTCAAACGTTGCCCGCTCGACCTCGTTCGTTGGCGAGACCACCTGCCGACTGATCGGCTGCGCCGACGGTGTTGCTTTCGGGATGTTGGAATCTCAAGGCGACCGCGATGGCAGCCCGGTTCAAGACGGTATCAACGGCCAGATCGGCCATACGAAGCGCGAACACTGAATCTGGACGGCCGTGCGCGCGACAGCGATCGATTCAAGGAGTTCAAGTTGATGCGGAGAGAGCGCTCAATGCGTTCGAAGAGAATTATTTTCTTTTCGTGGTTGCTCGGGATGGTGTTGATATTCACTGCAATTTTTGTTGCGCCATTGACGCTGAAGGCATATGACGTTGCTCACCCGCTCGTTGCGAAATGCCGCATCATCGCAGCGACCGCGGGTGACGGGTCGTCAAGATCTGTGCGTGGTATCGGTGTGTCGTTCAATCAGGTGCGTCTTGACTCTTCAGACTGCGGTGTCCTGTTCATCCGCAAGGGAGTGTCGGCAGATAATGCTTCGGAGATTGCGGCGGAGTTCAGGGCTGGCGGCCATTACGAGCTGAAGTTCGGCGCTGCTTCCTACCGTCTCCGCAATCTGCTCCGAAGCTTGCACCAGGCTGTCGAAGTTCAGCGATCGAGTTAGCGGGAGATTTCGAATGCTCACGTGCATGAGAGTGAGGGGTGCGTGTCGCACAGCAGGCTGAACCGTGACCACTTTCCACCGAGCATGCTGTCGGTCGTCAGGGGGCGATTCGTCTTCGCGGCGGCAATCCTGGTCCTACTCGCGGTGGCGGCCTTCTTCTTCTTCGGGCGGCAATGGATCGCGGCATACGACGAAGATCACCCGGTCACCTTTGACTGCGTGATCTCGAACGCGAAAGCTTCCGCAGTTTCTACGCACTCCGGCCGTGGTGTGGGTTCGTACACCGAGCAGGTGGACCTCCACACGTCCAACTGTGGGCATCTCGTGATCCGGGACGGCATCACGAGTGAGAACAGTGCCGCTGTCGCATCGACCTTCGAGAGGGGCAAGAGGTACCGGATCATCTTGGGTGAGGCCTCGCTGAGTCTGCGTGCACCGTTGTCCGTGCTCGGGGCGGTGCCAGAGGTTCGGGGATGGGAGCGAGGATGAGAAGAGAACGGGTCAGGAAGGCGCAAGTGAGGCGCGCGTCGGGGGCGAAGCGAGGGAACCGATTCGTCTTCGGGATGCTCGGGGTGATCGTCCTCGGAGTCGCTGGGCTCCTGGTAGCAGGGGAGGTGTTCAGGCACTACGACCGGGAGCACCCCATCTGGGTGACCTGCGTCGTCGAATCGGCGTCTCCCGCTACGGGTGGATCGACGTCAGGACGTGGAATCGGGGCCACGTACGATCAGGTCAAGATCGCCACGGATGACTGTGGACCACTCGTTCTGCGCCGGGGCGTCGACGAGGCCAACAAGGAGCGTCTGGCTGCGAGCTTCAAGCGAGGCACTGGTCACCGGTTCGCGGTGGGCGCTGCTTCCTACCGGTGGCGTTCGGTGCTGCACTTCTTCCGGACCCCGGTGATCGTATCGGATTCGGCACCACTGCCCGAAGAGGATCGAGGTTGACAGGCAGACAGGTGCGTCGCGAGGCGTCGAAGCCTCGACGCTGAGGATCGCCATGGTGCTGACGTAGTTGACCGTGCCGGAACGGGAGCAGGGTCGGAGCCACCCCGGCCTGATACGTTGGATGCAGGCGCCGGTCCTGCTGGCGCTTGACATCGAGTACCGCGCACAGGGGGCGCCGGCGCTCGAGGGGGCGTGTGAGACCGGTCGCGGGCGGCAGGGGCACGGAACTTCGGGGAGGTCCGGCGCGCGAGTGCTGACCGCGAAGGACCACCATGACGACGCCGAACAACGGGCAGCCCGGCGACTGGCAGCCGAACAACGGGCAGCCGGACCAGCAGGCGCCCGGCTTCCAGCAGCCGAACCACCAGCAGGCGCCCGGCTTCCAGCAGCCGGACCAGCAGGCGCCCGGCTTCGGCCAGCCGAACGGGCAGCAGGCGCCCGGCTCCCAGCAGCCGGGCCAGCAGGCGCCCGGGTACCAGCAGCAGCCCTACGCCGGCGCGAGCGCGAGCGTTCCCCCCTGGCAGCCGCCGACCCCGGAGAAGAAGGGGAAGAACGTCGCACTCCGGATCCTCATCCCGGTCGTCGCCGTCATCGCCGCGGTGGGTGCGTCGCTGGGCGTCCGTGCGTTCTTCAACGCCACCGCCGAGCCCTCGCCGTCGGCCCTCGCGACCGAGGCGGCGAAGCAGGTCAACGAGAACTACACCTTCCCGCTCGAGCTCGACGAGGTGACCCGCTGGGACGGCGTGACGGCCGACGGCGCGCAGCTCGAGTACGCCTACACGATCGACTCCTCGGTCGATCCGGCGAGCCTGACCGCGGCGGACCTCAAGTCGTCGGTCGTGTCGAACGTCTGCCAGAAGAAGGAGTCGCGCGACCTGCTGTCGAAGGCGATCGTGATGCGCTACTCGTACGTCTTCGACGGCACGGACCGCACGATCGACTTCTCGGTCACCAGCGCCGACTGCTGACCCCCGGCGGAGGCTGAGGAGGGGTGGCTCCTGCACGCCGGGTCTTCCATGCGCTCCTCGCGGCGGTGGCAGTGACCAGCAGCGGGCTCATCGAGCTCGGGCACTTCGGCGTCCCGGGCTGGGCGTTCGCCGTCGTCACCGTCCTCGGACTCGGCTACGGTGCGGCGCTCGTGCGCGTCGGCGCAGCGGGTTGCCTCGTACCGACGGTGCTGTTCCTCGGGAGCTTCGTCGTGCTCGGTGTCCTCGTGGACCACGTGTCGGGCTGGGGGCCGCTGCAGTACGGGTGGCTGCCCGCGGTGCTCGCCGGTGCGCTCCTCGCTCGGGTGCTGTTCCCGGACGTCGGGGCGAGGCGGCGCAAGGAGACGGTGGGCCGCGGGCTGCGCACAGCGGGTGGGGAGTGGCTGCGTGAGCTCGGCCCGTTCATGCTGTGCACGGGTCGTTCTGCGCCGCCGCGCTGGGGGCGATCCTGCACGGCGAGGGTGACGAGGCGCTGCGGTACGACGACGCTCTCCGGCGGACCGGTGTGATCGTCACCGGCGAGGTCGTGCACGTCGAGCGTGTGCACTACACGGGCTACAAGGGACGTGGGCACACCGAGTACACGCCCGTGACGCGGCAACGGTACGAGGGCGTGGAGTACGAGACGACGCTCGACGAGTACACGGTGTCGAGCGATCCAGACTTCTACCGGGTCGGACAGCGCCTGCCGATCATGGTCGACCCGGACGATCCGACGACCGCCGGCGTCCGGTCCGAGGAGCTGCACGGGATGTTCGCCCGGAACGTCGACGACGGTCGCAGCTACGCGTTCACCGCACTGCCGCTGCTGGCCGTGGGGGCACCGCTCCTCGCGGTGCAGACGGTCGAGGGCATCATCCGGAAGATCCGCACCAGGCACACGCGGCGGTGGGCGAGAGCCAGGCGACAGGTGCTCGCCGCTCGACGGCGCGCTCGCCGTCTGGCCGCCGGTGTCGCGTCAGCCCACCGCGCTGGATCGTTCCCGCCACGCACCCCGACCGAGTGACCGCGCGACCGTCACCGGAGCAGCAGGCGACGGAGCAAGGCGACTGACCCCGCGGGGCGGGTCGCGAGGACGGGCTGCACCGCGCCTCCAGGCCGGGCTGCGGTGATCAGCGTCCGACGGTCAGCGCGGGAGCCCGCTCACCCACGCGCGGAACGTGATGGCATCGCTGTCACGGAGGACGACTGCCGGTGCGTCCTGCGCGTCGTACAGGAGTGCGAGGCTCTCCGGCGGCAGACCGGCCAGCTGCCGACCCCCGAGCGAGGTCGGGGCGACGAGCGCAGGGCTGGCGAGGAACGCGAGGGGCTGCGAGTCGGACTCGGCGACCGCCGTCCGGCCGTCGATGAGGGCCCGGACCTCGGCGGGGTGCAGCACGACGACGTCGCCGCCGACGAACAGTCGGATGACCGGGCGTGGGCGACCGCCGGGGCCGAGTGGGACGGTGGTCCAGTCGGCGCTGCACGCGGCACCCCGCCAGGACGGGATCGAGACGCCGTCCGGTCCGAGCGCTGCGGGGGCCACTGCACGGGGACGGACGACGCGCTCCTGCAGGTACGCCTCGAGCTCCGCGTACCCGCGGGCCAGGCCCATGACGGAGAAGAGGCGCTTCCCGGTCGCGTCACGTGCCTGCAGACCGCCGTACTGGTTCGCGATCGGCAGCATCGCAGCGATCTCGCCGAGGTCGACGCGGCGCTCCTGGTGGAGGCCCTGGCGGACCAGCAGGTGGTCCTCCATGGCGAGCACCCGGGTCCGGCGCATCGAGCGGGAGAGCACGATGCCTCCGATGCCGGCCAGCAGGAGGACGATCGCCATGACGACGAGGCTGGGTTCGACACCGGTCGAGATCGTCGTGGCGGCGCCGAGCGCCAGCAGGGCTCCGACCACGAGGAAGATGATGGCGACCACGCGGATGAGCACCCACTGGAAGGTCCGCAGGCGCACGGTGACGAGCGCACCGCCCTCGTTCGGCAGCGGCTCCCCACGCTCGCGCCGGCGTCGGTCGCTGTGCTTGGTCACCGCCGTCACGGATCTCGTGATGACGAACGCCGCCACCATCGCGATCCCCACGGACGTGATCGTGATCCACATGTGTCGTCCCCCTCGTGCTGCGGCCCCTGAACCGAGTGGCCGACCGCCACGTTCACGACGGTCGACCACTCGATCATGCATCCCCGACCACCATCCGGCGTTCGGCGATCCCCCCAGGGCAATGTGCAGAGTATCAATTCCAGGAGGAGCTGCAAGTTCGTATGTCGCCGGGCTGTGGCTCGAACGGGGGTGGTCCCCACCTGTGGAGGACGGAACCTCACGGTATTTCAGCGGTTAGGATCGACAGCGCAGTCGATTCTTGAGGGGGACGATCGTGATGTTGACGCGCGCCGGGGGTACCGGAACTCGGCAGGGGAGCCGCATCGCGGGAGTGGTGGCCGTCACGGGCGCACTCGCGCTGGTGCTCGCCGGGTGCACCGCCGACCAGGACCAGGTGACGGATCCGTCACGCGTGCTGCAGACGGTGGACACGACGCTCACGACGAACGGCGCCGTGAACGCGATCTCGGACACGACGATCTCGGTCGCCGGCACGCGCTCGTCCTCGAAGACCGTCGACCACGACGTGCAGGACGCGGCGGGAGACCTGCCGCTGCGGATCACCACGCAGTACACGACCGACAAGCGCTCCGGGACCGACCTCGCCGACCTCGACGGGTACTCGGGTCGCGTCGAGATCGACGTCACCGTCGAGAACCTCACGGTCCGGTCGCAGAACCTGTCGTACGACGTCGCAGGGGCCTCCCGTTCCACGCCGGCGCTGGTCGGCGCTCCGTTCAGCGTCGCCGCGTCGACCGTCCTCGACGGGGTCGCACCGGACCGCATCGTGACCGAGTCCGTCGACGGCGGCGCGTCCACCGACGGCGTCGTGAGCACCAACGCCTCCGGTGACGCCGTCGTGCAGTGGGGCCGGCTGCTGGCGCCGCCGACGTCGGGAGCGAGCAGCACGCTGCACCTCGTCGCCGACGTCCGTGACTTCTCGACGCCCGCCATCGACGTCGCGGCGCAGCCCGGGCTGACGACCGACCTGTCGACCAGCGGCGTGATGAACGGGGCGTTCGGGTCCGAGACGGACTCCGAGCTTGCCCTGCAGCGTCGGACGATCGACCTCATCGCGCAGGTCAACGAGGTCCTCGCCCGTGCCGGCGGGACCATCACCGAGGTCCGCACGAACCTCGAGTCGACGTCCGAGACCCTCGGTGTGCGGACGGCGGAGCGGCTGCAGGAGAGCAGCGCGTCGCTCGCGAGCACGATGCAGTCGCTGTCGGGTGAGCTCGGTTCGCTGAACGGGGACCTCGGTTCCACCGTGCAGGCGACGCAGTCGACGGTGCTGCAGCAGCTGCAGCAGACGACGGGCAGCCTCGATGCCCTGCTCGGGGACACGTCGGCGACGGCGCCGACGCCGGTGCTCGACGGTGAGGGATGCAACGCGGTCCCGCGGACCGGTGCAGCGGGCTCGAGCGTCTACGGGAACCTGCTGCGCGTGTCCGCGCAGCTCGAGGGCTACGCCGACGCGAGCGAGGCGTGCAAGCAGCAGGCGACGAGCGACCTGGCAGCATCGATCGGTCCGGCTGAACCGACGGACGCGACGTGCCCTGCAGAGTCGACTTCGTTCACGTGCGTACTCTTCCTGTCCTCGAAGGACATCACCGCCACCGCCGTCCGACTCGCGGACACCGGAAAGGCGCTCGCAGATTCGCTCCAGACAGACAAGGCAGATGCTGCCGTCGCCAAGGTCGCAGCGCTGCAGAAAGCGCTCGCGGGCCTCGCTTCCCAGGCTGGTTCCGCATCGGGGTCGCTGAACGGTTCTCTTGACGAACTCGACGAGAGCATCGGCGCCGTCGAGCAGAGCATCGGTGTCCTCGGCGACGACGTCGATGCGGTGCACGTGAAGGCTGCCGCAGCTCGGGACGTCATCGGAGTTACGGAGGACTCGTTCCCCCCGAGGTCGATGCAGGCGCAGAACGCGGCACTCGCTGATGCCATCTGTGCGCTGGTCACGAAGCGAGAGGACGAGGACGGCCCCGACCCCGACCTCGACCTCGACCTCCCGATCATCGGCGGCCCGACTTCTGGTCTCACCGAGGAGCAGGCGGACGATCTTCGGGCGTACTTGACGGCAACCCCCTGTGACGAGTCTGAGGACGGCCCGGGGCCGCAGAAGCCACCGGCCCCCTTCTCCGCGCCCATGGACCAGCGTCTCGCCGAGCAGGCGGCAGCATGGGGCGAGATCGAGCAGTCCACCGACGTATCCAACCCCGACAGTGCATTCGGTCGAGCCTTCGTCGAACTGCGGAACCGCATCGCCGCAGTGCGCTCGGCTGTGGAGGCCGTTCGACGGGCTGGATCCGACGACGCCGGCGCCGCGGCTCAGCTTGACCAGTTGAAGACCAACATTGAAGCCGCAGTCGCACAGTCGGACGAGGTCGGCGCCGACCTCGGCGCGCTCAAGGAACAGCAGGACAAGGTCAAGGA
The DNA here is from genome assembly GCF_044753165.1 of Curtobacterium sp. NPDC088465. Classification (NCBI taxonomy): domain Bacteria; kingdom Bacillati; phylum Actinomycetota; class Actinomycetes; order Micrococcales; family Microbacteriaceae; genus Curtobacterium; species Curtobacterium sp. NPDC088465. The sequence continues at coordinate 30,703 of NZ_JBIVMR010000004.1, forward strand.
CGAGCTCCGCAAGACGGCGGACGACCAACAGAAGCGCGTCGAGTCGAGTGTCCGGGCGCTGCTCGACGAGCGTGTGACGGATGTGTCGAAGTCGGCGTCGTCGAACGCGTCAGAAGTCCGCGACGCGTTCGACAAGTCCATCGCCGGGCTCCGGTCCACGGCTGACGACGTGACGAAGCAGTCGAAGGGCACGATCGACGAGCAGAAGGGCTCGCTGCAGGAGCAGAGCAGCAGCCTCGCCTCGTCCGTGGACGAGCAGACCGCGGCGAGCCTCCAGCGCATCGACGCGAGCACCAGCGCCTCGGTCCGCGACGTCGAGGGCGCCAGCACGCTGCTCACCGGCGACCTCAACCGCGTGATGCTCGACCTCGGCGACCGCGAGGTCAACGGCTCCGGCATCCTCGGCGCGATGGCCACGAGCGCGGCGAAGTCCGACTCCGCCGACTACCAGCTCGCCCTCGCCTCGCAGAACGCCTCCGGCTACGCCAACGTCCGTGCCGAGGACGTCGCGGGCATCCTCCTGCAGCAGCAGCAGTTCCGCGCCTCGCTCGACCGGGCGGCGAAGCTCCCCGCCTTCCGTCTCGACGTTCCGTCCAGCGCGACGTCGACGACGCTCTACGCCTTCCGGATCGGAGCCGAGCGATGAGCCACGTGCAGGACCACTCGACCGAGGCGGCCGCAGCGGAGCCCGCGGAGACCGCAGCGCCCGACGCCGCCCGGACCCGGAAGCGCCGCCGCACCGCGATCATCGTCGCGGTGGCCGTTCTCGTGGTCGCCGCCGTCGTCACCGCGCTGCTCGCGGTGCGTGTCTCGGCATCGACCCCGGCCGAGGCGGTCTCCGCGACGGCCCCGGTGCCGATCAGTGTCTCCCACGTCCCCGACGGCACGAAGATCGGCGTCGTGGTCACGCTCGGTGACGGCGAGGGTGCGCAGTGGGACGACGCCGCGCAGGGTGCCCTGGTGGCGCAGCGCCGCCTGGAGCTCGGCGGCACGGACGTGCAACTCGTGACGAAGAACGACGGCGGATCGACCGACGGCGCACGGAAGGCCGTCGAAGCGCTCGCTGCCGACGGTGTCTCGGGCATCGTGGTGGCGACGTCCGGCGACCACGTCCGTGGTGCCTTCGCTGCAGCGGCCGACGCCGGCATCCCGGTCGTCGCACCGTACGCGGCCGGCGCGGACGACGCCTGGTCGACCGCGCCGTCGACGGAGTCCGTCGCGACGGCGCTGCAGGACGCGCTCGGCGACGCCGCGTCGCCGCTGCTCGTCGACCTGGGCGGCGGAGCGCCGTCCGGAGTGCGGTTCGCCCACGTCGTCGACGCGACGAGCGCACCCGACCTCGGCGCTCTCGCCACCACCGTCGCGCAGCGCACCGGCGCGGCGGCGGGCTCCACCGACGCCACGACGGCCGACGACCAGGCTGCAGCCGAGCAGGCCGGAGCCGAGCAGGGCGGGGACGAGCAGGCGGCACCCGACTCCGACGCCGTGGTCGTCAGCGGTCCGGCCGGACGACAGGGAGCGCTCGTCGCCGCCCTCCAGGAGGCCAACGTCACCGCTCCGGTCGTCCTGACCCCCGAGGCCACCAGCCCCGCCTTCGCGGCTGCGCTCGCCCAGGCGGGCGGCAGCCTCAGCGGCGCCTTCCGCACCGTCGGGGTCGAGACCGACGACGCCCGTGCCCTGTCCTCGGACGCCGAGGGCCGCGCCATGTCGGCGTTCCTCGGCGGCGTGCGGGTCCTCGCCGACGACGCGGACGCGAAGAACCTCACGGGCGACCGGTCGTTCGCCTCGGTGGCGACCGTGGCCGACGCCCGCAGCCACGACGCCGTCGTGGCGCTCGTGACGGCCGTCGGGACGGCCCGGAGCACGGACGCCGCCGCGGTGTCGGACGCGTTGGCCCGGCTCGACCTCGGGGCCGGAGACGGCCTCGCAGGCCCGGCACTCGACTTCGGCTCGCGACAGGCCCTCGGCGATCCCGCCGGCGTGCTCGCCGCCTCCGCGCAGGACCTCGGGCTCCGCCCCGCCGCTGCGACCGAGGACGACGGGGCCACGCCCGCGCTCGTCTGGTTCTCCGACTCGACCGACTGACCCCGTCCCACCTGCACCACCCGCACCGCCGCACCACGCCCAGGGAGGACCGCCCATGCGCCTGCTGATCGAGCTCGACGACCGCCGCGAGACGATCGAGGCCGACGGGTGGGCGGAGTCCTCCACGCTGGGAGACCTCGTCGCGGCGTCGCTCGGCACCCCGCTCGACCCCGGCACACCCCTGGCGGTCGACGGTCACCGGACGAGCTCCGACACCCCGTTGCGCGACCTGGTGCTCCTCGAAGGGTCCCGGGTCGCCCGCACCACCGAGGAGCCACCGCGCGCCGTCGACGGGTGGAGCGTGACCCTGGCGGGCGGCCTCGGGGCGGGCGTCGTCGTCCCGGTGCCGCGCAGCCGTCGGCTCGTCGTCGGACGCGCTCCGCAGGCGGACGTCGTGCTCCCCACCGAGAGCGCGTCCTGGGAGCACTGCACCGTGGAGCGCGAGGACGACGGTGTCCGGGTGCGCGACTCCGGGTCGACGAACGGCACGGTCATCGCGGGGGAGCGCATCGACGACGAGGGCGTCCTGCTGACCGGGACCACGAGCGTCATCGTGGGCGGCGCGGTCCTGCTGCTCCGTCCGGAGCTGCCGGAGACGACCGTGCCGGCAGCGGGCACGTTGCCCAACCTCACGCCGGCCGCCACGGCGCCGTTCAACCGACCGCCCCGGCCGGGACGGCTCACCGACACCGAGCCGGTGTCCCCGCCGACGCGCAGGGACGTCGCCCCGGCGTCGAAGTTCAGCTGGATCACGGTGGCGGCTCCGCTCGTGCTCGCCGGGGCGATGGTGCTCCTGCTCGGGGACGCCCGCTTCGCACTGTTCGCGCTGCTCAGCCCCGTGACCGCGATCGGCATGTGGTTCGAGCAGAAGCACCGCCGGGCGAAGAACCTGAAGGAGGAGGAGACGCGCTTCACCGAGGCGGTCGAGACCTTCCGCGGCGAGATCGCCGCGGCCGCGGCCGTCGAGGCGGCCCGCCGGCAGGACCTCGTGCCCGACCCGGCGACCGTCGTGCGTCGAGCGCTCGTCCCCACCACCGACCTGTGGCAGCGTCGGTCGGACGACGACGACTTCCTCAGCCTGCACGCCGGCACCGGTGACGCGCCGTGGCGTCCCGAGGTCGACCAGCGGGCGGCGTCGTCGAAGCTCGAGGACGAGGCGAAGGCCGCGATCGCGGACAGCCGGCTCACGGCGGCGCCGGTCGTCGCCGACCTGTCGGACGCCGGCGTCGTCGGCATCGTCGGTGACCGCGACGGTGCGCTCGCCCTGGCCCGCAGCCTGCTGGCGCAGGCGACCGTGCACTGCGGACCCGCGGACCTGACGGTCGGGGTGTTCTGCGACGCGGGCCGCGAGGACGACTGGTCCTGGGCCTCCTGGCTGCCGCACACGCGCGTCGCGGGCAGCAGCACCGGCGCCCGGTGGATGTCGGCGCAGCGCGACCAGAGCGCCGCCGTCCTGCGTGGGCTGCAGGAGTCGCTCGACGAGCTGCCCACGCCGAACCTGCTCGTCGTCGTGGACTCCGACGTCCTCACCGAGGGCCGCGACGCCCCGGCACGCAGCCTGCTCGGCCAGGGCCGCGCGGTCCCCGGTGTGTCGCTGCGCCCGGGGGAGCGGCGCCAGCGGGTGAGCGGCATCGTCATCGCGACGAACGAGCAGCAGCTGCCCGCTGCCTGCACGTCCATCGTCACGGTCGGTGCGGACGCGGCCGCGACGGTCTACCGCCCCGAGGACCGCACGCGGGTCGAGGACGTCGTGCTCGCCGGCCTCACCCCGGACACGGCGGAGCGCGCCGCCCGCGCCGTCGCCCACTTCGACGACCCCGAACTCACGGTGCCCGGTGCATCGCTGCCGTCGCTCGTCCGCCTGCCCGAACTCCTCGCGCGGAGTGCCGCGGCCCCTGGCGGCACCGCTCGCGCCGCGGCCCCTGGCGCGGGCCACGGGACCGCCGCCGTCGACACGACCACCGCCGAGGGCATCCGGACCCTCTGGCAGACCAGCACCGGTACCTCGACCCCGGTCGGTTCCTCGGAGTCCGGCGTCCTCGAGATCGACCTGGTGCGCGACGGCCCCCACGGCCTGGTCGGTGGGACCACGGGTTCCGGCAAGAGCGAGTTCCTCCGCTCGTTCGTCGCCGGCCTCGCGGCCCGGAACGACCCCACCCGGCTCAACTTCCTCCTCGTCGACTTCAAGGGCGGCGCCGCCTTCGCCGCCTGCGAGCGGCTGCCGCACACCATCGGCACGATCAGCAACCTCGACGAGCAGCTGGCAGACCGAGCCATCCGCGCGCTCGAGGCCGAGCTCGAGCGTCGTCAGCGGGTCTTCGCGACGGCCGGCGCCGACATCGACAACCTCGACGCCTACCTGGCGACACGGCCGACCGAGCCGATGCCGCGCCTGCTCTTCGTCGTCGACGAGTTCGCCATGCTCGCGAAGGAGTTCCCGGACGTCCTGACCTCGCTCGTCGCGATCGCTGCGGTCGGCCGGACGCTCGGCGTGCACATGGTGCTGGCCACCCAGCGGCCGGCCGGCGTCGTGAGCGAGGACATCCTCGCGAACACGAACCTCCGGGTGGCGCTCCGCGTGCAGAGCCGCGAGGACTCGACGAACGTCATCGGCGTGCCCGCCGCGGCGGGCATCGGCCGCCAGCAGACCGGCCGCGCCTACGTGAAGCTCGGGCAGGACGACATCACCCCGGTGCAGACCGCCCTGGTCACCGGCCGCGCGCGCGACGAACGGGTCGAGCAGCCGGTCTCCGTCCGCCCGACCGACGTGTTCGGCGTCCCGGCACCGGCGCCCGCACCCGGGCCGAGTGCGTCGGACGACACCGACCTCGACGTCCTCATCGAGGCGATCCGCGCCGCGAACGACGCCGCCGGGTACGCGGCACCCCGCCCCATCTGGCCCGAGGCGCTGGGAGCCCGGGTCGACCTGGCAGACGTCCCGGAACCGTCCGACGGTGCCCGCCGCTTCGTGCCCGTCGCGCTCGCCGACGACCCCGACCACCAGCGCCAGGTCGCCGGCGGCTGGGACCTCGACGAGGGCAACCTCGTCCTGATGGGCATCCCGGGCAGCGGCACGAGCACCGCCCTGTCCGCCCTGGCCCTGCGTCTCGCGCGGACGACGAGCCCCGACGACCTCGACCTCCTCGTCCTGGACATGGGACCGGGGGACCTGGCACCGCTCGCGCAGCTGCCGCACACCACGGCCTACGTCGGCTCCGGCGCGGGGGCGGGTGAGCTGCAGGCCCGCTTCCTCCGGCACCTGCGCGCGGACCTCGAGCGTCGGCGCGCGAGCCCCGGCGGGCGTCGCGCCGTCGTGCTGATCGACGGCCTCGCGGCGCTCCGGGACGAGTACCAGGACTTCGAGGGCCAGCAGCTGCTCGACGCCCTGTACCGCGTGTACGCGGAGGGGCCGGCGCTCGGCATCTCGTTCGCCGTCTCCACGACCCGCGCGAAGGCCGTGCCGTCGGCGATGGACGAGGTCACGACCCAGAAGTGGATGTTCCGCCTGGCCGACCCGTACGACTACGCGTCCATCGGGGTCCGCCCGAAGGACGTCCCGCCGCCGGTGCCCGGGCGCTACGTCGACTCGACGACGAAGCTGCAGAGCCACGTCGCGACGCCGTCGGTGCCCCTCGCCGCGGCGGTCGGCGAGATCGCCGCCGCGTGGCCGGACGCCGCGCCGAAGACGAGCGCCGTCGGCCGCCTGCCCGATGCGGTCCGGGTGCAGGACCTCGGTGCTCCGGCACGCTTCGACACCGAGCCGTGGCGCCTGCCCGTCGGGATCGCCGAGGACGACCTCGGCACCGCGGCGCTCGAGGTCTACGACGGCGAGCACGTGCTCGTCGCCGGCCCGGCGCGCTCCGGCAAGTCGACGGTGCTCCTCGCCCTCGCCGACCTGGCACGGTCCGCCGAGGGCGTCCGCCCCGCCGTGTGGGCGGTCTGCGACCGCCGGTCCCCGCTCGCCGACGGTGTGTTCGACCGCCTCGCGGTCGGTGCGGACGAGGTCCCCGCCCTGCTGGCCGGCCTCCGCCTGGAGCGGGGCCCGGTCCTGCTGCTCGTCGACGACGCCGAACGCTTCGACGACGCCGACCAGTCGATCGCCTCGCTGCTGTCCTCCGAACGGCCGGGCCTGTGCGTGGTCGCGGCCGGCCGGTCCGCCGACCTCCGATCGCTCTACAGCCACTGGACGCGATCGGTCCGGAAGTCCCGCTGCGGCGTGCTGCTGCAGCCCGACGTCGACTACGACGGCGAACTGCTCGGTGTCACGCTGCCGAGACGGGCCCCCGTCGCGCTGACCGTCGGCCGCGGCTACGCCGCATCGGGCGGTGCGGTCCGGCTCGTCCAGACGGCCGCTGCCGGCGCCTGACCGGCGCGACCACCACCGGACGGGAGGCGCATCGCACCGCCGCCACGTGCCTCCCGTCCGGCGGGTCCGCGACCGGGAGGCACGGCACACCGCCGCCACGCACCTCCCGTCCGGCGGATCCGCGACCGGGAGTCGCGGTGCACGCCCGCCGCGCGCCTCCCGGCGTGACCCATGTCACGTCCCGCGAGGGCGGACGCCGGTCAGTCGCGGGTGGTGATGCCGAAGGGCGAGCTCTCGAGGTCCGTGAAGTTGCCCACCGTCGCGCGGACGGTGCAGGACGGCGCGACGGACAGTGCGGTCACGACGAGGCCGTCCGAGGACACGGCCAGCGCACCCGAGCACCCGTCGGCGAAGCGCACCCCGGCCTCCCCGCCGGCGACGTCGGTGAGCATCTCCGACGGCTTCCCGGTCGAGGGGCTGCGGTAGAGGGGGTTGAGTTCGTCGGCACCGCTCGGCCACACCGGTACGAGCGTCACGGGCAGCGTGGTCTGGCTGACCGTGCGGTCGGGCGTGCGGACCTCGACGCCCTGAAGTCGCTGCACGGGGTACGAGGTCCCGGTCACGGCCTGGTCGGTGACGGCCGTCGTGGTCGCGCTGCCCGCCGCGTCGAGCCACTCCTGGAGCCCGGCCTGGTCGGGCACGTCGGACAGCCGCACGGTCGCCTGCACGGTCAGGTCCTCGCCCGCCGGGACCACCACGTCGGAGAGCGTCCAGCCGCAGCGGACGTCGACGCCGGTCAGCGACGGTTGGTTCCGGGCACCACTCACCTCGTCGCCGGTCCACGTCACCGCGGGACACTCGGACCGCGCTCCGACCCCGGGCACCACCTCGAGCAGCGGGCCGCGGAGCGTCGCGGACTGGGCGGCGTACGTGATCGACAGGTCCACCGTGCCGGCCTGCGGGTCGACGGTCGCCTTGCGGGTCGTCGAGAGTCCGGTCGGCAGCGGACGGTCCTGCTGGTAGGCGCTCGCGGCCTGCGCCGTGCGGGCCGCACTCGGGGTGTCCTTGCCGCCCAGGGCGCCGGGGAGCCAGACGACCCCGCCGACGACGAGTGCGGCGACGAGCACCACGCCGAGGGCACCGAGCCCGAGCATGCGGTTCGTGAGCCAGTCCGGGCGCTGCCACCGGCCGCGCGCCGGGGCCTCGGGTTCGCGAGCGGCGGCGACCGGAGGGCGTGCGAGCGGCCGGAAGACCGTCTGCGAGCCCGCCTGCCCGAGTTCGGGCACCGGTCCGGCGTCCTCCGCAGCAGGTGACGGGCCGGAGCCGTCCGCCGGGGGACCGTCGGACGCGGTACCGCCGCCGGGACGGAGTCCGCGCACCACGGTGGCGGGCCGCTCGACCTCGGCGAAGGACTCCGGCTCGGCAGTCGGGGCCAGCGCCGGGGCGTCGGCCAGCTGTCGGGCAAGGCGGCGCAGGGTGGCCGCGGCGTCGGCGGCCGCGGGTCGTGCGGCCGGGTCCTTGGCGAGCATCGTCGACACCGCCGTCCACAGCGACGCGGGGACGTCGAGCTGCGGCGGGTCCGAGGTGACGTGGCGGTAGGCGACGGCGAAGTCGGTGCCCGGTCCGGCGAAGGGGGTGCGTCCGGCGAGCAGCTCGTAGAGCATCACCCCGGCGCCGTACACGTCGGCCGCGGGGCCTGAGCGCCCCTGGCTGATCGACTCGGGGGCCATGTACTGCGGCGTGCCGAGCAGCCCGGTCGTGGTGCGCTGCCGGTCGGCCATGACGGACGCGATCCCGAAGTCCGACACCCGGACGTCGCCCGTGGTGCCCGGTACCCACGGGGACGCGAGCAGCACGTTGTCGGGCTTGACGTCGCGGTGGGTGACGTCCTGCCCGTGCGCGGCGGCGAGGGCGTTGAGCGTCTCGGCGGTGATCGTCAGGGCGTCCCGGGGCGGCAGCGTCCCGGCGTCGGCGAGCAGGTCGCGGGCGGAGCCCCCACCGACCAGGTCCATGACGATCGCGAGTCGGTCGCCCTCGACGACGAGGTCGCGCACCCGGACGATCGACGCATGCTGCAGGCCGAGCAGCACGGTGCGTTCGCGGACGAACCGCTCGACGACGGTCGGGTCGGCGGCGAGCTCGGCGCGCAGCAGCTTGGCGGCGACGTGCTCCCCGGTCGCGGTGTGCTCGGCGCGCCAGACCTCGCCGGTCGCGCCGGTGCCGAGCAGGTCGACCAGCCGGTACGACGCACCGAGCGGTTCGCCGCGGCCGTACTGCGCCCGACCCTGCTCCGTCACGTTGCCCCCGACTGCCCCCGGTCGACCCCTCGTCGACCTCGCGTCATGTTACCGGCCGGACCCTGCGGCGTACTGCACGTCGATCGCGTGCTGCGTGAAGCCGGACCGGCGGTACAGCGCCAGCGCGGGCTCGTTGTCGCCCTCGACGTAGAGCGCAGACGCGGTCAGTCCGCGACCGGCCAGCCGGGCCGAGCCCGCGCGCATCAGGACCCCGCCGAGCCGACGCCCCTGCAGGTCCGGCCGGACCGCGACCGCGTAGAACTCGCCGACGCCGTCCTCGACCTTGAGCCAGCACGATCCCGCGAGCGCGCCGGAGTCGTCGCGCAGGAGCAGCAGGTCGTCGCCGGAGAACCACGGCTCGGCCTCGCGGGCGCGCAGGTCCTCGAGCGTCATCCGGCCCTGCTCGGGGTGGTGCGCGAAGGCCGCGGCGTTGAGGGTCAGCCAGGCGTCCTCGTCCTCGGGGTCGCCCGGGCGGAAGGCGTCGAGCCGGTACCCGTCGGGGACATCGGCCCCGGTGGGTTCGTCCGACACCGTCGCCCGGAGCTGCAGCAGGGTCCGTACCGGAGTCCAGCCGTACCGGTCGGCGAGGGCACGGGCGGCCGGGTGGTCCCCGTGCGCCCACGCGAGGCGCGGAACGCCCGAGGCCGCCGTCGCGCCCCCGGCGCCCGGGGTGAGCACCTGCGCGACGAGTGCCGACCCGACGCCCTGGCCACGGGCCTCCGGGGCGACGACGAGTTCCAGCTCGCCGTCCCGGACCACGGCGACCCCGCGTTCGTCCCCGACCACCGCGGCACGGCCGGCGCGCACGTCGACCAGGGTCTGGTCGGAGAACGGCGGGGCCTCGCCCGCGGCGGTCGCGGCGGCGGCGAGCATCTCGACGACGGCGAGCACTACTGGGCCGCCAGCCGGTCGGCCTCGTCGTCGTGCACGTTGAAGCGGTAGCCGACGTTGCGGACCGTGCCGATGAGCGATTCGAGGTCGCCGAGCTTGGCGCGGAGCCGTCGCACGTGCACGTCGACCGTGCGGGTGCCGCCGAAGTAGTCGTAGCCCCAGACCTCGCTCAGGAGCTGCTCGCGGGTGAAGACGCGCGAGGGGTGGGAGGCGAAGAAGCGCAGGAGCTCGAACTCCTTGAAGGTGAGGTCGAGCGGCCGGCCCCGCACCTTCGCCGAGTAGCTCGCCTCGTCGATGACGACCCCGGAGGCCTGGATCTTCGAGCCCGACGGGTTCTTGGCGGCGCGTCCCGTGGTGAGGCGGATGCGCGCGTCGACCTCGGCGGGCCCGGCGCTCTCGAGCACGACGTCGTCGACGTTCCACTCGCTGTTCACCGCGGTGAGCCCGCCCTCGGTCACGACGAGGATGACCGGCGTCGTCGAGCCGCTCGTCGCGAGGATCTTGCACAGCGCCTTGGCGCTCACGAGGTCGAGGCGGGCGTCCACGAACATCAGGTCGCTCTGCGGGGCGTTGACCAGCTGGGCGGCCTCGGCCGGGACGTGGCGGATCCGGTGGCTCAGGAGACCGAGACTCGGCAGGACGTCGCCGGGCGCGGCTGAGGTGAGTACCAGGAGCTGGGCCACAGGACCTCCAGAACGAGGGGACGTCGTGGAGCCATCCTAGTGATGTGTCGGAAGAGGCCCGCCGACCGGCCGGTCGGTCGGGCGTCCCGGTCGGCGAGGCCCTGTCATGATGGAACGCGTGACCGAGCCCGTCCCGCCCCTCGACCAGCGCCGCCTGCGGCTCACCTCCGTGCTGCCGGTCTGGGTCCTCGCCGTGGTCGGTGCGGTGCTCGTGCTGGCCCTGACGCAGAAGGACTCGTTCGCCTGGCTCCTGCTCGTCTTCGTGCTCTGCGTGCTCGTGAGCTTCGTGCTGCAGCTCATCACCGCGACCAAGGACGGGCTGGTCGAGCGGATCAGCATCGCGTCCTCCGGCGCCTTCGTCGTCGTGCTCGTCACGGCCGTGGTGCTGCTGGCGCGCTGAGCCGCGCGACCCGAGACCCGCGACCGCGCGACCTGCGACCGCGCGGCACGCCCCCTGGCGCCGTCAGGCGTCCCGCGTAGACTCGCGGCATGGATTCGCTGCTTGCGCTCGAGCTGTTCTACGTGGGCCTCCTCGGCCTGGCGTCGCTCGCGATCGCGTTCATCTCGGTCGTCGTCGTCGTGAAGCTGTTCAAGGGTCAGCGTTGATCGAACTGCCCGAGGGTCTGGCGCCCGAACTCGTCCCGCTGTCCTGGCTCGTCGGTGTCTGGGAGGGCACGGGCGTCGTCGAGTACCCCGTGGGCGACGAGGACGAGCCCCGCAAGTACGAGTTCGGCCAGCGCGTGAGCTTCAGCCACGACGGCCTGCCGTACCTCAACTACTCCTCGACGACGTGGCTGCTCGACGACGACCACACGCCCCTCGCCGCCGAGATGGGCTACTGGCGCATCGACCGGCCGAACGAGCCCGGTGACCGCGGTCCCGCGATGCTCATGGGCGACGGTCCCACGCCGTTCAGCACGGTGGAGAGCGTCGAGGCGCTCCGGAACACGACCGACGGCTTCGACGTCGAGGCCGCGATCATCCACCCGACCGGCGTCAACGAGCTCTACGTCGGCCGCGTCAGGAAGGGCCGGATCGACCTGGCCACCGACGCCGTGATGCGCTCGCCGAACGCGAAGGACTACTCGGCCGCGACCCGCCTGTACGGCCTGGTCGAGGGCAAGCTCTTCTGGGCGTGGGACATCGCCGCGCTCGGGCAGCAGCTCACCTCGCACGCCTCGGGGCAGCTCGCGAAGGTCGACTGATGTCCGCCTTCAGCGGGCGCGACGGCTTCGTCGCGACCGAGGCCGGTCCCGCCGCCCACTTCGGCAACCCCGTCGGTGAGCAGCGGGCGCTCGCCTCCGGTCGCGCGGTCGTCGAGCTCGGCCTCGGGGTCGTCACGGTCAGCGGACCGGACCGCCTGTCCTGGCTCAACTCGATCACCTCGCAGCTGCTCACCGGGCTCGAGCCCGGCGTCAGCACCGAGACGCTCGTCCTCGACCAGTCCGGCCGCGTCGAGCACGCCGCCCGGGTGGTCGACGACGGCGAGGTCACCTGGCTCCTCACCGAGCCCGCGGACGCCGCACCGCTCGCCGGCTGGCTCGACTCGATGCGCTTCATGCTCCGCGTCGAGGTCGCCGACCGGTCGGCCGACCTCGTCACGCTCGGCCGCTTCGCGGGTTCGGCAGCGCCCGACGGCGTGGTCGTCGAGTGGGTCGACCCGTGGTCGTCGGTCACGCCCGGCGGATGGGGCTACGCCGCCCCGGAGGCCCATCCCGCCTCCGACTGGACCCTCCGCATCGACGTGGTCACCCCGGACGCCGTGGCTGCGCTGGCAGCGTCGGACACGCCGGTCGCGGGGCTGCTCGCGTTCGAGGCCCTGCGCATCGCCGCGTGGCGGCCCTCGCTCGCGGACGTCGACGAGCGGACGATCCCGCACGAGCTCGACTGGCTCCGCTCCGCCGTGCACCTGTCGAAGGGCTGCTACCGCGGGCAGGAGACCGTCGCCAAGGTGCACAACCTCGGGCACCCGCCGCGCCGCGTGGTGATGCTGCACCTGGACGGCTCGGACGGCGTGCTGCCCGCGCCGGGCACCGCGGTCGAGCTCGACGGCAAGGACGTCGGGCGGCTCACCGCGTCGGCGCTCCACCACGAGCTCGGGCCGGTCGGGCTCGCGGTCGTGAAGCGCTCGCTCGACCCCGCCGTGACGCTGACCCTGACCGTGGACGACGTCGTGGTCACGGCCGCGCAGGAGACGATCGTCCCGCCGGAGGCCGGCGCGACGGCGAACGTCCCGCGCCTGCCCCGGCTCGGAGCCGTGCGCCGCTCGTAGTCGTCGTCGGACGCGGTCCGGCGAGACTCGGCCCCGCGGACGTGTTCGCGCCCGCACGACCGTGGACGTGTCCGCTTGGGCGAGTCTCGTGGCGCGGCGGCCGCTCAGGCGGGAGCGACGGCCGACCACGGGACGCTGAGCTCGCCGAGACGCCAGCGCGTCACCCCGTGCAGTACCGGCCAGCCCCGGTCGCGCATGCCGTGCACCGTCGCGATCCACCGCTGGCGGGGGCCGTACGTGCCGAGCGGAGCGGCGACCGCCCACGCACGGTCGAGGTCGAGCAGGAACGCGTGCACCCGCTCCCCGGGGACGTTGCGGTGGATCAGGGCCTTCGGCAGTCGCTCCGCCACGATGCTCGGCAGCTCGAGGTCGGCGACGCGCAGGGACACCGTGAACGTGTGCGGCTCGTGCTCGTCGAGCGTGACCCAGGACGCCACGCGGCCGACCTCGTTGCAGGTGCCCTCGACGAGTGTCCCGCCGGGCTGCAGGCGGTCCTGCATGATCCGCCACGAGTCGACGACGGCGGATTCGTCGTACTGCCGCAGGACGTTGAACGCCCGGATCACGGCGGGACGGCGGCCACCGGGCGTCGGCGTCTCGAAGCCGCCGAGCCGGAACGTCACCCCGTCACGGGTGCCCGCGTTCGCCAGCGCCACGCGTGACGGCTCGATCTCGATGCCGGTGACCTCGACGTCGGGTCGGACCCGGGCCAGCCGGTCGCGGAGCTCCAGGGTCGTCGTCGGTCGGGCGCCGTACCCGACGTCGGCCACGAGCGGGTCGTCCGTCCGGCGCAGGACGGGGAGCGCGGCGATCCAGCGGTCGACACGACGGAGCCGGTTGTACCCGGTGGTCCCGCGCGTGACGTTCCCGATGGGCATGGACCCCAGGGTACCGAGGCGCACCCGCTCGGTAGACTCGGACGCATGACCTCCACGCTCGTCCTGCTGCGTCACGGCAACAGTGACTGGAACCAGAAGAACCTGTTCACCGGTTGGGTCGACGTCCGGCTCTCCGAGCTCGGCGAGAAGGAGGCGAAGCGTGCCGGCACCCTCATCGCCGAGTCGGGCATCGTCCCCGACGTCCTCTACACGTCGCTGCTGACCCGCGCGATCCAGACCGCCGACATCGCCCTGCTCGAGGCCGACCTGGCCTGGCTGCCGGTGAAGCGCGACTGGCGCCTCAACGAGCGCCACTACGGAGACCTGCAGGGCAAGGACAAGGCCCAGACGCTCGAGCAGTACGGCGAGCAGCAGTTCATGGAGTGGCGTCGCTCGTTCGACGTGCCGCCGCCCCCCATCGCGGACGACGCCGAGTGGTCGCAGGCCGGGGACCGCCGCTACGCCGACCTCGGCGACCAGCTGCCCCGCACCGAGTCGCTGAAGCTCGTCATCGACCGTCTGCTGCCGTACTGGGAGTCCGACATCACGAAGGACCTGGGCGAGGGGAAGACCGTCCTGGTCACCGCGCACGGCAACTCGCTCCGCGCCCTCGTGAAGCACCTCGACGGCATCTCCGACGACGACATCGCGGGCCTCAACATCCCGACGGGCATCCCCCTCGTGTACGAGCTCGACGACGACTTCCGTCCGACGAAGCCCTCGTACTACCTCGACCCGGAGGCCGCCGCTGCCGGTGCCGCCGCGGTCGCCGCGCAGGGCGCCAAGAAGTAGCACCAGCACGACGAACGCCCCGCCGGACACCGGCGGGGCGTTCGTGCACCCGGCGCGGACCTCAGACGAAGTGGTCGGCGATCTCCTGCACGAGCGCCCCGACGTCGTAGGGGCGACCGGTGTCGACCCGCACGACGGGGACGCCCGGCAGCCCGATCGGTGCGGCCGCGTCGCCGTGCTCGTCCCAGAAGGCCAGGATCTCCGCCAGGTCGCCGTGCACCTCGTGCCGGACGGGCAGTGTTCCGGGCTCGTACCGGTCGCGCAGCCGGTCCGCGGCGGTGACCCGGTCGACCTGGCAGAACACCTCGACGGCGCGCGGTGAGCCGGCGGAGGCGAGTCCGGCCTCCAGGCGGTCGCGGTCACGGGACGGCAGCCAGACGGCGTCGAGGACGACCCCGTTCTCGACGGCCCGCGCCATCGACCACATCGTGTCCATCGCGATGCCGCCGAGCTCGCGCGAGCCGATCATCGGACCGACCACGTCGGCCAGGGGTTCCTTGATGCGGTCCTTCGACAGGAAGGGACAGCCGAGCACCTCGGCCAGGGCGGCGCCCACCGTGCTCTTGCCCGAACCGGGCATCCCGTTGACGACGATCGCGACCTGAGCCATGCCACGATCCTGGCAGAACCCGTCAGGCGGGGGAGGCCGTCACCGACGCGGCGCCGGTCCAGTCGCCGGTCGCCAGGTACTCGACCTTCTTGGCGATCGACACCGCGTGGTCCGCGAAGCGCTCGTGGTAGCGCGAGGCCAGGGTCGCGTCGACCGTGTCGATCGGGTTCCCCTTCCAGGTCTCGCCGAGCACGAAGTCGAACACGCTCGCGTGCAGCTCGTCGACGGCGTCGTCCTCGTCGCGGATCTCCGCGGCCAGGGCGATGTCCTCGGTCGCGAGCAGGCGCGTGAGCTTCTGGGCCATCTGCACGTCGTGCGCGCCCATCTGCTTGAAGGTGCCGCGCAGGCCCTTCGGCACGACCTTCTCGGGGAAGCGCTGGCGGGCGAGCTGCGCGATGTGCTCGGCCATGTCGCCCATGCGCTCGAGCGACGAGCTGACGCGCAGCGCGGTCACGACGACGCGGAGGTCACGGGCGACCGGCGCCTGCCGCGCGAGGATGTCGATCGCGATCTCGTCGAGGCTGTTCGCCGCGTGGTCGATCATGGCGTCGTCGGCGATCACCTCCTCGGCGAGGGCGACGTCGGACTCGCTGAACGCCTGCGTCGCACGGGTGATGGCGGACTCGACGAGTCCGGCGATCTCGGTCAGACGCTCCTGGACGTCCTGGAGCTCCTGCTGGAAGACTTCGCGCATGGGGGATGTGCCTCTCTGATGCGTACCGGACGAGTGTCGTCAGCCCAGGTGAACGAACGGTGACCTGCGGCTGAACACCTCACAATCCGGGGCCTCGACGGCGCGGAAGCGGGGTGAACGGCGTCGGAACCCCGCGTGACGATCCCTACACTGGCGGCATGGACAACGCGTGGCTCGTGCCACTGTCGATGCTCCTCGGCGGGGTCTTCGGCGCAGGGGTCGTGGTGCTGGTCATCACGGCGGAGCGCACGGCCCGGGCAGCCGACGTCGCGGAACGGACGCTGCCCGACGGCGTCGCCGCGGTCATCGCCACGATGCACAACCCGGCGGTGGTCGTCGACCCCTCGAACACGGTCGTCGCCGCGTCGCCGCAGGCACTGACCGTCGGGCTCGTCGTGCGGCGGAAGCTCGTGCACGCCGAGCTCGTCGCCCTGGTGGACCAGGTGCGCAGGAGCGGGGAGATGGGGTCGGAGGACCTCGAGCTGCCCCGCGGGCGCAGCGGGGAACTGGTCGGCTACCTGAGCTTCCGGGCGGCGCAGCTCGGCAACCGCTACGTGCTCGTCACGGCCGACGACCTGACCGAGAGCCGCCGCATCGACGAGGTCCGACGCGACTTCGTGGCGAACATCTCGCACGAGCTGAAGACCCCCATCGGGGCGATCGGCCTGCTCGCCGAGACCCTCGTCGTCGCCGCCGACGACCCGGACCACGTGAAGCGGTTCGCCGGGCAGCTCATCACCGAGTCCGAGCGGCTCGGGGCCCTGACGAAGGACATCATCGAGCTGTCGCGGCTGCAGTCGGTCGACACCCTCGAGAACAGCGAGGAGACGTCGGTCGACAAGATCGTGCAGGCGGCGGTCGACGCGAACGAGGTCGTCGCCCGCGCCCGGGAGATCGAGATCGTGCGGGCCAAGCGGTCGAAGCTGCGGGTCATGGGCGACCCGGGGCTGCTGCAGGTCGCGGTGTCGAACCTCATCGCCAACGCGGTCAAGTACTCCCCGGACCACACCCGTGTGGGCGTCGGCGTCCGCTCGACCAAGGGCTTCGTCGAGATCGCGGTGACCGACCAGGGCGTCGGCATCCCGGAGGCCGACCTCGACCGCGTGTTCGAGCGCTTCTACCGCGTCGACCCCGCACGGTCGCGGGCGACCGGCGGCACCGGTCTCGGGCTCGCCATCGTCAAGCACGTCGTCGGCAACCACGGCGGCGACGTCCGCGTCTGGTCGCAGCCCGGCAAGGGCTCGACCTTCACGATCCGCCTGCCCGAGGCGGATCCCGAACTCACCACCGCACTCGAAGAGCAACTGGAAGAGCAGTCATCGTGACCAAGATCCTCATCGTCGACGACGAGCCGGCCCTGAGCGAGCCCCTGGAGTTCCTCCTGCAGCGCGAGGGGTACGAGACCGCCGTCGCCGCGGACGGCGTGACCGCGCTGTCGAAGTTCGACACCGAGAACCCCGACCTGATCCTGCTCGACCTCATGCTGCCCGGGCTGAGCGGCACCGAGGTCTGCCGGCAGGTCCGGACGCGCTCGAACGTGCCGATCATCATGCTCACCGCGAAGGACTCCGAGGTGGACATCGTCGTGGGGCTCGAGCTCGGCGCCGACGACTACGTGACGAAGCCGTACTCGACCCGTGAGCTCCTGGCCCGGCTCCGGGCGGTGCTGCGTCGGCGCACCGAGGACGACCCGGGCGACAGCGGCATCCTGCAGGTCGGCGGGATCCGGATGGACGTCGAGCGGCACACCGTGTCGGTCGACGGGGCGGAGACGCCGATGCCCCTCAAGGAGTTCGAGCTGCTCGAACTCCTGCTCCGGAACGCCGGACGCGTGCTCACCCGCGGGCAGCTCATCGACCGCGTGTGGGGGTCGGACTACTTCGGGGACACGAAGACGCTCGACGTGCACATCAAGCGCATCCGGTCGAAGATCGAGCGCGTGCCGAGCGCCCCGGAGGTCCTGGTGACGGTGCGCGGTCTGGGGTACCGGATCGAGGGCTGACCGGCGACGCACGGGAGGCCCGGTGCCGGTTCTCGGAACCGGCACCGGGCCTCCGGTGCGTTGCGTCAGGTCGTCGCGCCCGTCCGGCGCGCGGCGGTCAGTTCGTGCCGCTGTCGCCCTCGGACGAGTCGGTCTGCGAGTCGCCCGACTGGGTGCCAGGAGCCGTGGCGTCGCCGGTGGGCTCGGAGCCGCTCTCCGACGGCGAGGTCTCCGTGCTCGACGGGGTGGCCGACGGGGACGTCGTCGGGGCGAGGGTCTGGTACTCCTCGAGGGCGCTGGTGAGCACCGGGACGTTGGCCGAGACGCCCTCGGCGCCCGAGTACGAGAAGTACGTCTTGACGAGCGAGCCGGGGACGGCGTCGGCGCCCGAGAAGACGAGCTCCGGCTGGCCGGCGGAGCGCGTGCCCTGCGTCTCGGCTCCGGACTGGACGCTGGACTCGGCCTCGCTCGAGGGACCGGCCGGGACGGCGGGATCGACGTGCGAGTTCGCCGGGATCTCGACCGTCTGGGTCACGCCGCCGACCTCGACGCTCATGGTGACGTCCTTCGACCCGGTGTTGATGAAGCTCCCGACGAAGCGCGCGTCCTCGCCGCCGTCGGAGATGAGCAGCGCGTTCCGGATGTCGATCGAGCCGGTGCTGACGTTCACGCCGTCGGTGATCTGCTTGATCTCCTTGGTGTGCGCGGGCGACATGAACTCGCAGCCGGTGGCGCCGAGCGCGATGGATGCCGCAACGGCGACGGACACGAGTACCCGAGCTCGCAAGAGATTCCTCCGGAAGATCACGATGTGGACCAGGCGGTCCGCGTCCATCCTACCGATCGTCGGGGGTGCGGGCCGCCCAGGCCCCTTACCCGAAAGGTCCTTGTGGTAAACTGGGGGTCCTGGGAACGGAGCCTGATACATGCAATTCGAGGTCGGCGAGACCGTCGTCTACCCCCACCACGGGGCGGCAACCATCTCTGAAGTCAAGACGCGCGTCATCAAGGGCGAGGAAAAGGTCTACCTGAAGCTGCGTGTCACGCAGGGTGACCTGACGATCGAGGTGCCGGCGGACAACGTCGACCTGGTCGGCGTCCGTGACGTCATCGGCAAGGAAGGCCTCGACAAGGTCTTCGAGGTCCTGCGGGCGCCCTTCACGGAAGAGCCCACGAACTGGTCGCGCCGGTACAAGGCGAACCTGGAGAAGCTGGCGTCCGGTGACGTCATCAAGGTCTCCGAGGTCGTGCGCGACCTCTGGCGCCGCGACCAGGACCGCGGGCTCTCCGCGGGTGAGAAGCGGATGCTGGCCAAGGCCCGGCAGATCCTGATCTCCGAGCTCGCCCTGGCCGAGAAGACCGACGAGGACAAGGCATCGACCGTCCTCGACGAGGTCCTCGCCTCGTAGCGCGGACCGCCGCTGGACGACACGACGACGACCGCCCTGCTCCCCGATCGGGTGAGCAGGGCGGTCGTCGTCGTCGCAGCCGGGTCCGGCACGCGGTTGGGCATCGGGGACGCGAAGGCGTTCGTCCCGGTCGCGGGCGAACCGATGCTCACCCGCGCCCTGCGCACCGTGCTCACCCTGGCCGAGCCGACCGTCCTCGTGGTCGTGGCACCCGCAGCCCGGCTCGACGAGTGCCGCGCCCTGGTCGCGGCGACCGCCGGACGCGCGGTCGACCTCACCGTGGTCGTCGCGGGCGGTGCTGACCGCCACGCCTCGGTCCAGGCGGGCCTCGACGCCCTGCCGCACGGCATCGAGTGGGTCGGTGTCCACGACGCCGCCCGCTGCCTGACGCCGGCGGCGCAGTTCGACGCCGTGTTCGACCGTGCACGCGCGACCGGTGACGGCGTCGTCCCGGCCCTGCCCGTCACGGACACCGTCAAGCGTGTCGACGCGGACGTCGTGGTCGAGACCGTCGACCGGTCGGCGCTCGTCGGGGTGCAGACGCCCCAGGTCTTCCCGCTCGCCGCACTCCGGGCCGCCTACGCGGGCGCCGAGCGCTCCGAGACCGACGACGCGGGTGTGTTCCGGGCAGCCGGGGGAACGGTCCGCACGGTGCCGGGTGACGCCGACGCGTTCAAGATCACCACGCGGTGGGACCTCGCACGGGCCGAGGCGCTCGTGGCCTCCCGCACCGGTGCGGCAGCCGCGGCGCCCGACGTCCGCGTGGGCCTCGGGGTCGACGTGCACGCCTTCGACGCCGCGTCGCCGTGCCGGGTCGGGCTGCTCGACTTCCCCGGCGAACCGGGGCTCTCCGGGCACAGCGACGGCGACGCGGTCGCCCACGCGGTCTGCGACGCACTGCTGTCGGCGGGCGGCCTCGGTGACATCGGCGGGCGCTTCGGCACCTCCGACCCGCGCTACGCCGGGGCCACCGGTGACGTCTTCGTCCGCGGGGCCGTCGAGCTCCTGCGCTCGGCCGGTCTCGCGCCGACCTCGGTCACGGTCCAGGTGATCGGGAACCGTCCCCGCATCGGTGCCCGACGCGACGAGATGCAGGCCGCCCTGGCCGCGGTCGTCGGTGCTCCCGTCGCGGTCTCCGGCACGACGACGGACGGCCTCGGCCTGACCGGGCGCGGGGAGGGGCTCGCGGCGATCGCGACCGCCGTCGTCCGGCCGCGCTGACCGCTGCCGACCCCCTCCGTCACCCGGCGCGTCCGACGTCCTAGGCTTGGGGCGTGACCGTTCGCCTGTACGACTCCCGCGCCGCAGCCGTCGTCGACCTCGTCCCGCTGGTCGACGGACAGGTGAGCATGTACGTGTGCGGGCCGACGGTGCAGTCGTCGCCGCACATCGGGCACCTGCGCTCGGCACTGGTCTACGACGTGTGGCGCCGGTGGCTGACGTACCGCGGGTACCGGGTGACCCTCGTGCGGAACGTCACCGACATCGACGACAAGGTGCTCGACCTGGCCGCGGGCACCGACGAGCAGTGGTTCGCCCGGGCGTACCGCGTCGAGCGGGAGTTCACCGCCGCGTACGACGCCCTCGGGATCCTCGCCCCGACGTACGAGCCGCGGGCGACCGCGAGCGTGCCGCAGATGCACGAGATCATCGAGCGGCTGATCGAGCGCGGGCACGCGTACGCCGCCGCCGACGGCACGGGCGACGTGTACTTCGACACCGGCAGCTGGGAGTCCTACGGCGCCCTGACGCGCCAGCGACGCGAGGACATGGTCGAGGCCACCGACGCCGACCCCCGCGGCAAGCGCGACCCGCGGGACTTCGCGCTGTGGAAGGGCGCCAAGCCGGGTGAGCCGACGACGGCGACCTGGGACTCCCCGTGGGGGCCGGGCCGCCCGGGCTGGCACATCGAGTGCTCGGCGATGTCGCGGCGCTACCTCGGCCCGGCGTTCGACATCCACGGCGGCGGCCTCGACCTGCGCTTCCCGCACCACGAGAACGAGCTCGCGCAGTCGACCGCGGCCGGCGACCCGTTCGCGTCGTACTGGCTGCACAACGGCCTGGTGACGGTCGAGGGGCAGAAGATGTCGAAGTCCCTCGGGAACTCGATCTTCGCCGCCGACTTCCTCGCGTCCGCCCGTCCGGCCGTGGTCCGGTACTTCCTCGGCGCGGCGCACTACCGGTCCTCGATCGACCACCACGACGGCTCGCTGGCCGAGGCCGAGGCCGCCTACGACCGGATCGAGGGGTTCCTGGCCCGCGCGGAACCCCGGCTCGAGGGGGTCCCGCTCCGCGACGCCCCGGCCGTGCCCGACGCGTTCGCGGCCGCGATGGACGACGACCTCGCGGTGCCGCAGGCGCTGGCCGTGCTGCACGAGACGGTCCGTGCCGGGAACGCCGCGCTCGACGCCGACGATGCGGAAGCGCTCGGGGTCGCGTACCATCAGGTGGCCGCCATGGTCGAGGTCCTCGGCATCGACCCGCGAGCGGCCCACTGGTCCGGTGGTGCGCAGGACGTCTCGGCCGCACCGCTCGCCGCGCTCGTCGACCGCCTCGTGCAGGAGCGCGCCGAGGCCCGTGCGGCACGCGACTTCGCCACGGCGGACCGGGTGCGGGACGACCTCGCAGCCGCGGGGATCACCATCGAGGACACCGCAGCAGGAACACGCTGGAGCATCGCCTGACAACGGCCGTGCCGGACAGGAGAGAGCAATGAAGAACGTCTCGGGGAGCAAGAAGGGTCGGCCCGGCGCCGTCCGCTCCGGCCGCAAGGGCAACAAGCAGGTCGGCTCCGGCGGCCAGGGCGCGCAGGCGCTCGAGGGGCGCAAGCCCACGCCGAAGGCCGAGGACCGGCCGTACCACCCCGCCGGCAAGCGCAAGGCGGCGAAGGACCGGCTCGACGCTGCCCGCGGCCGTCACGGTGCGTCGAGCTCGCCGCAGCAGCGCACCGGTCGGCCGCCGCAGCGCAAGAGCGACGACTCCGAGCTCGTGACCGGGCGCAACTCCGTGCTCGAGGCCCTGCGCACGAAGACCCCGTCGACGACGCTGTACATCGCCGCCCGCATCGAGGTCGACGACCGCGTCAAGGAGATCCTGGCGCTCGCCAACCACCGCGGCGTCCCGATCATGGAGATCATGCGGCCGGAGCTCGACCGCATCACGGGCCACGACAGCGTGCACCAGGGTGTCGCGCTGAAGGTCCCGGCGTACGAGTACGCCGTCGCCGAGGACCTCGCCGAGCGCGCGTTCTCCCGCGACCAGGTCCCGCTCATGGTCGCCCTCGACGGCATCACCGACCCGCGGAACCTCGGCGCGATCATCCGCTCGACCGCGGCCTTCGGTGGCCACGGCGTCATCGTGCCGCAGCGCCGCTCGGTCGGCGTCACGGCGTCGGCGTGGAAGACGAGTGCCGGTGCCGCTGCGCGCACGCCCGTCGCGATGGCGCCGAACCTGACGCAGACGCTCAAGTCGCTGAAGTCGATGGGGCTCTTCGTGCTCGGTCTCGACGGCGACGGGGACGTCGAGCTCGACGCTCTCGAGCTCGCCGACCGGCCGATCGTGATCGTCGTCGGGTCCGAGGGCAAGGGTCTGTCCCGCCTGGTCACCGAGACCTGCGACGCGATCGTCTCGATCCCGATCTCCAGCGCCACCGAGTCGCTCAACGCGGGCATCGCCGCGAGCGTCACCCTGTGGGAGGTCGCTCGGCGCCGTCGCGCCGAGTAGGCGCGCGCTGCGCGGTGGCGCAGCGCGCAGCCACCCGACCACCTGGAGGCCCGGTGCCGGTCCACGAGACCGGCACCGGGCCTCCAGTCCGTCCGGCTACACCGTCGCGCGCCAGTCCTCGACGTCGTCCTCGTCTGCCGTGTCGTCCTCGACGACGGGGATCGGCAGCGTCATGGACGACGTCGGCGGGTTGATGAGCAGCCGCTCGTCGCGGCGGTGCCGCAGCACGTCGTTGATGTACGCCGTCGTGGCCTCGGGCAGGGAGACCGAACGCTCTTCCTCCTGGGACATGAACCAGCGGTGCTCGAGCAGCTCGTGGAAGACCTCGGCGGGCTCCAGACGTCCGCGCAGGTCACGCGGGATCGAGCGGATCACCGGCTCGAACACCCGGGACACCCACTCGTGCGCCACCATCTCCTCGTCGAGCTGGTCCCGCCCGTTCCGCGCCCGGTAGGCGTCGAGGTCGTTGAGCAGCCGCCGCGCCTGGTTCTCGCCGGCGTCGAGCCCGGTCAGCCGGAGCAGACGCCTCTGGTGGTGTCCGGCGTCGACGACCTTCGGCTGGATCCGCACCTGCGAGCCGCCCTCGGTGGTGTGGATCGAGAGCTCCTCGATGTCGAACCCGAGGGCGTTCAGACGCTCGACCCGGTCGTTGATGCGCCAGCGCTCCTTGACGTCGAACTGCTCGGTGCCGGTCAGCTCCTTCCAGAGCGTCCGGTACTGCGCGACGATCCGGTTCGACACGTCCACGGGGTCGGCGTTCTCGTCGAGGCGCCCGCCGGCCTCGAGGTCGAGGAGCTCACCGGCGATGTTGACCCGGGCCACCTCGAGGTCGTTCTCGCGCTGTCCGTTGGAGAGGCCGCCCGGGTAGAGCTTCCCGGTCTCGGCGTCCACGAGGTACGCGGCGAAGGCACCCGCGTCGCGGCGGAACAGGGTGTTCGACAGCGAGACGTCGCCCCAGTAGAAGCCGATGACGTGCAGGCGCACGAGCAGCAGCGCGAGGGCGTCGACCAGGCGCGTGGCGGTCTCCGGTCGCAGGGTCTGCGAGTACAGCGCGCGGTACGGCAGCGAGAAGCGCAGGTGTCGGGTCACGAGCACCGGGTGCAGGGGCTCGCCGTCGGCGTCAGCCCGGTTCGTGATCACCGCGACCGGGTCGACGCACGGCACGTCCATGCGCTGCAGCGTGCGGAGCATCTCGTACTCGGCCCGCGCGACCTCCTCCCCGGTCTCCTTGACGGCCGCGACGTACCCGCTCAGGTGCACGAAGCGCACGAGGTGCCGCGAGATGCCCTTCGGCAGGGCGACGATGACGTCGTCGGGCCAGTCCTCGAGCGGCAGGTCCCACGGCAGGTCGAGCAGGCCGGGGTCGACGGTGGCGGCGGTGATGGCGAGGGAGTCGGGCACGGTTGGCTCCTGGAGGGCGCGGTACCGGACGTCGGGCTCGTGGCGGCGGCACCACGCGCACGGCGTCCGGTGGGTGGAACAGCGGGAGCCCGCGCCCGCCCTGGTGAGGCGGGCGCGGGCTCCCGGGGGAACTGCGCAGACTACGCGCTGACGACTGCCTTGTCGTCGAGGCGCTCGCCCGACTCGGTGTCGAAGGCGTGCACGTGGCCCTGCTTCGGCGTGATGACGATCGTGTCGCCGATCGACGGGTGCGAACGCCCGTCGACGCGGGCGACGATGTCCGTGCGCTGGCCGTTCACGTCGGCGTGGCCGTAGAGGTAGCCGTCGGCGCCGAGCTCCTCGACGACGTCGACCGTCACCGGCAGGCCCTCGCCCGAGGTCGACACGACGACGTCCTCGGGGCGGATGCCGACGGTGATGTTGCCGGAGCGCGCGTTCGACAGGGTGTCGCGGTCGAGCGGGTGGTTCAGCGTGCCGAACTTGATGCCGCCCTCGATGACGTCGGCCGGCAGCAGGTTCATGGCCGGCGAACCGATGAAGCCGGCGACGAAGACGTTGTTCGGCTTCTCGTACAGGTCGCGCGGGGAGCCGACCTGCTGCAGGATGCCGTCCTTGAGCACCGCGATGCGGTCACCCATGGTCAGGGCCTCGGTCTGGTCGTGCGTGACGTAGACCGTGGTGACGCCGAGGCGACGCTGCAGCGACGCGATCTGCGTGCGGGTCTGCACGCGGAGCTTGGCGTCGAGGTTCGACAGCGGCTCGTCCATGAGGAACACCTGCGGCTGACGGACGATGGCGCGGCCCATCGCGACGCGCTGACGCTGACCACCCGAGAGCGCCTTCGGCTTGCGGCCGAGGTACTGCTCGAGGTCGAGGAGCTTCGCGGCCTCCTGCACGCGGGTGGCGCGCTCCTCCTTCCCGACACCGGCGATCTTGAGCGCGAAGCCCATGTTCTCGGCGACGGTCATGTGCGGGTACAGCGCGTAGTTCTGGAACACCATCGCGATGTCGCGGTCCTTCGGCGGGACGTCGGTGACGTCGCGCTCGCCGATGCGGATGGCGCCGGAGTTGACCTCTTCGAGGCCGGCGAGCATGCGCAGGGAGGTGGACTTGCCGCAGCCCGAGGGGCCGACGAGGACGAGGAACTCGCCGTCGGCGACGTCCAGGTCGAGGGAGTCGACCGCGGGGCGGGTGCCTCCGGGGTAGAGACGGGTTGCCTTGTCGTAGGTGACGGACGCCATGAGCGTTCGATCCTTCCTTCACCGGCAGGTACGTGCCGGACGATCCGTTGTGAAGCGGTTGCCCGTGGGGGCCCCGGATGGTCGTCGTCGACCATCGGTGCTCATACAACACGAGTTCCCCCGCCAGCGCCAGTGTCCGGTCCGACCTGGTTGGCTGGTCCCAGGAAGGACCACTACGATCGGCGGGTCCGTCCGGCGTACGGGGGAAGGCGAGGCCGTGCGGACGTCAGGAGCAACGTGAGGACCAACGACGCATGACCAACCGCCCCGAGGGTGACGCACGCGCCGCGCGCAACGAACGACGAGAGGCCGCACGGCAGCGGGCCCAGCGAGCACGGACCCAGCAGAAGCGCCGGCAGCGCGGCACACGCCTGGGACTGCAGATCGGGCTCGGGGTCGTGCTCCTCGCCGCGGTGGCGGTCGTCACGCTGGTGCTGGTCGACTCGGTGAAGCCCGCCGGCCCCGGACCGTCCACGATGTCGCAGGGCGGCATCACGATCGGCGAGGGCCTGAGCCCGGTCGGGGCGTCCCCGACGCCCGACGCGACCGACGCGTCCGACCCGGTGCGGATCACCATGTACGTCGACTACCTCTGCGACACCTGCGCGCAGTTCGAGGACGCCAACAGCGAGTACATCGCGAGCCTGGTCGACTCCGGCGCCGCGACGGTCGACATCCACCCGGTCGCCGTGCTGACGAACCGGTCGCAGGGCACGAAGTACTCGCTGCGCGCCGCGAACGCCGCGGCCTGCGTCGCGGACCGGTCGCCCGACCAGTTCTACGCCGTGAACCAGGCGCTCTTCGCGCGGCAGCCCGACCAGGGCACCTCCGGCCTCACCGACGCGCAGCTCGAGCGGCTCGTCACCGGGGTCGACGGCGTGCAGGACGCGGCTGCGATCCGCGACTGCATCCGGGACCAGACCTACGCCAAGTGGGTCGACGAGCGCACGGCCGACGTGACCGGCGGCGACATCCCCGGTTCGTCGCTCGACGAGTTCCCCGGGCCGCCCCTGGTGCTCGTGAACGGCAAGCAGTACGAGCTCACCGCGCCGATCACCAACGACGACTTCCGCACCTTCGTGGTGTCGGCGGCCGGGGCGTCGGACGCGACGCCGTCGCCCACCGCGACCCCGACCCCCTCCGCGAGCGCGTCCGCCGGCTGACGTCGCGACCGGTCGGCAGACCGACGGACGGGAGGCTCCCCACCGGACCGGTGGGGAGCCTCCCGTGCGTCCGGGGGCGGCTCGTGACCCGAGCGTGCGTCCGCGGCCCGCGGATCAGAGCTGGGAGCCCGGCACGCTGAACGTGTCGCAGGCGGTGGCCCCGCGCTCGTAGCCCCGCGTGAACCACGCCTGGCGCTGGGCGCTGGACCCGTGCGTGAACGAGTCGGGGTCGACGCGACCCGTGGCCCGTTCCTGGATGCTGTCGTCGCCGACGGCGCTCGCGGCGGACAGCGCGTCGGCGATCTGCGCCCGGGTGACGGGTTCGAAGAACGTCTCGCCGTTCGCGTCGCGGGTGGTCGTGGCCGAGCCCACCCAGGAGCCCGCGTAGCAGTCCGCCTGCAGTTCGACGCGGACACTGCCCGAGGACGCGCTGGTGCCGGAGCGGTCGGTGTCGGCGAAGGTGCCCTGGAGCTGCTGCACGTGGTGGCCCCACTCGTGCGCGACGACGTACATCTGGGCGAGCGGACCGCCGGACGAGCCGTACCGGGACTGCAGGTCGTCGTAGAACGCCGTGTCGAGGAAGATCGAGCGGTCCGGCGGGCAGTAGAACGGGCCGGTCGCCGCCGAGGCCTGGCCGCAGCCGGTGTCCGTCGACCCGTCGAAGAGCACGAAGCCCGGCGTCGTGTACGAGATCCCGAGGTCGGCGGCCTCGGCCGTCCAGTAGGCGTCGAGCGACTCGGCCGCGCCCTCCATGCGGCACTCGACCCGCTGGTTCGCGTCGCGGCCGGTGCGGCACTCCTCGGCGGGCTGCACCGTCTCGTCCTGCTGCTGGATCTGGGTGGTGCCGCTGCCGTCGCCGACGATGCCGCTCAGGTCGACCCCGGTGAACTGCGCGATGAGGAACACCACGATCGCCGCGACACCGACGCCGCCACCACCGATCGCCGCCGTACGCCCGCGGCGCTTCACCTTCCCGCCGCTGAGCTGCGAGTCCTCGTTGAACGTCATGCCGCCGACCGTACCCGCAGCCGACCCGCGTAGCGTCCGGTGCGTCGGCACCGCCGACACCTGTCGTACAACAGCACGATCCACCCGGAAGGAAGCAGCACCATGGCCACTCCGATCAGCACCGTCATGAGCCCCGCCCGCTACGTGCAGGGCAAGGACGCGATCACCCGCGTCGGGGAGTTCGTCGCGCCGATCGGGAAGCGTCCGCTGCTCGTCGCCGACGACGTGGTGTGGGGCATCGTCGAGGACGCCGTCCGCACGAGCTTCGACGCCGCCGGCCTGCCGGTCGAGCGGGTCGGCTTCGGACGCTTCGCCACCCCGCAGGCGATCGACGACCTCACCGCGAAGATCCGCGAGACGGACTCCGACGTGGTCGTCGGCCTCGGCGGCGGGTCCGCGATCGACGCCGCGAAGGCCTCCGGGCACCTCGCCGGGATCCGCTGGGCGAGCGTGCCGACCGCCGCGAGCACCGACGCCCCGACCTCCGCGCTCGCGGTCGTCTACTCGGAGGAGGGGGAGTTCATCGAGTACCGCTTCTTCCCGCACAACCCGGACCTCGTGCTCATCGACACGAAGCTCGTCGCGAACGCCCCCGTGCAGTTCCTCGTCGCGGGCATCGGCGACGCCCTCGCGACCTGGGTCGAGGCCCGTGCCGCGAAGCGCGCGAACGCCGACACCATGGCCGGCGGGTTGCAGACCGAGACCGGTGTCGCGCTCGCGGAACTGTCGTGGGAGCTCCTGCACGACAACGCGCTCCAGGCGATCGAGTCCGTGAAGGCGAAGGTCGTCACGCCCGCGCTCGAGAAGGTCGTCGAGGCGAACACCCTGCTGTCCGGGCTCGGCTTCGAGTCCGGTGGCCTCGCCGCGGCGCACGCGATCCACAACGGCCTGACCGCGGCCCCGCAAGCGCACGGCCTCGCGCACGGGCAGAAGGTCAACGTCGGGACGATCGCGCAGCTCGTGCTCGAGGGGGCGCCCGCCGACGAGATCGAGGACTTCGTCGTCTTCACGACGAGGGTCGGACTGCCGAACACCCTGACCGAGATCGGGCTGACCGTCGACGACCGGGACGTGCTCCGGGCCGTCGCAGAGGCCGCCACCGTGGAGAGCGAGACGATCCACAACATGCCGTTCCCCGTGACCGCCGAGGCCGTGGTCGATGCGCTCGTGGCGATCGAGGGCATCTCGCGCAGCATCCGTGCCGCCCACGGGCTGCCGGAGCCGGAACTGTACCGCGCCCACTGAGCGCGGACGGAGGGGGTGCGAGCAGCATGGCGGCATGGCCGACCTCGATGAACAGCACCCCCTCTTCCTCCTCGCGATGGACCAGCGGTCCTCGCTCCTGGAGCACACCTACGGCGACGAGTCCGGCGAGCCCGCGGACGAGGCCGACGCCCAGCGCGTCCGTGCCGGCAAGCAGCTCGTGTACCGCGGTGTGCTCACCGCGCTCGCCGCAGGGGCCTCCCGCGCACGCACCGGCGTGCTCGTCGACGAGCGCTACGGCGACGACGTCGCCCGGCTCGTCCGCGAGGCCGGGCTGCAGCTCGCGATGCCGATCGAGCGGTCCGGCCGCGACTGGTTCGAGCTCGAGTACGGCGACGACTGGCTCGCGCACGTGGACTCGTTCGACCCCGACTTCGTGAAGGTCCTGGTCCGCGACAACCCCGCGTTCGACGCCGGCGACCGGCAGGCGCAGGCCGAGCGGCTCGCCGAGGTCTCCCGCGCCCTGCACGACGCCGACCGTGCGTTCCTGGTCGAGCTCCTCGTCCCGGGCACCGACGACCAGCAGGCGCAGGCGGACGACTACGACCGCGACGTCCGCCCGGGACTCGTCGTCGAGACCATCGGGTACCTGCAGGAGCACGGGGTCGAGCCGGACGTGTGGAAGCTCGAGGGCCTCGACCGCACCGAGGACGCCGAGCGCGTCGTCGCCGCCGTGCGCGCCGGAGGTCGGGACCACGTGCAGTGCATCGTGCTGGGCCGCGACGCCCCCGAGGACCAGCTCGACCAGTGGCTGCGCGTCGCAGCACCCGTCGAGGGCTTCGTCGGCTTCGCCATCGGGCGGAGCAACTGGGAGGACGCGCTCGACGACGTCGTGCAGCAGGGGCTCGACCACGAGGCGGCCGAGCAGGTGATCGCCGCCAACTACCGGCACTTCGTCGACACGTGGCTCGAGGCGCGTCCCGACGTCGTCGACGGGGTGGACGCCGGCGCGGCCTGATCCCGTTCCCGCCGACGCCGGGTCGGTGTCGGGCGCTGACCGGCGTCAGGTGCGGACGAGCGGCTCCATCGTCGCCAGGTCCGCTCCGATGCCGACGTCGACGAGCTCGATCCGCCCGGCGAGCGTCGCCCCGGGGCCGGTGAGCAGGCCCGCCTTGACCCCGCCGAAGGTCACGGTGACGTCGGCGTGGAGCACGTGGTCGTCGGCCACCGCGCCGGTGTCGACGTCGATGCCGCTCGGCACGTCGACGGCGACGACGAACGGGGCGCGCTGGTCGCGGGCGAGCTCGCGGATCGCGTCGACGACCTGCCGAGCGGGGGAGCGCAAGGGGGTGCCGCCGCCGGCACCGATGCCGAGGATGCCGTCGAGCACGAGGTCGGCTCCCGCGGCGGCCTCGGCGGCGACCGCCGCCAGGCGCTCGGCGTCCGGGGTCGCGGCGGCCCGCAGGACGTCGGCCGCACCGGCGTCGTCAGGGTCCGTCGGGCCGTCCGGGGCCCACGCCGCCGGTTCCGGAGCGACGCGCCAGCGGCGGTCCGGCCGTGCCGGTGGGGCGAGGCGCGACCCGGCGTCCAGCGCCGCTGCCAGGCCCGCCTCGTGGACACGTGCGCCGACGCGCAGCACCGTCACGTGCCTCCCGTCCGACGCCAGGTGCGCACCCGCGAACAGGGCGTCACCGCCGTTGTCGCCGCTGCCCACCAGCAGCAGGACCGACCCCGGGCCGTCCTGCGGGCGGACCGCCGGGTCGTCGAGCAGCTCGCCGACGATGCGGGCCAGCCCCGCCGCCGCGCGCTGCATGAGGGGTTCGCCCGCCTCGAGGTGCGGCCGCTCCGCCGCCCGGACCTGATCGCCGCCGTAGCCGTCCATGGCCACCACCATGCCCCGGTAGCCTGGTCGCGCCATGTCACTCGTCCCCGAAGCGCCCCGTCCCCGTGCCGTGATGTCCCCGGACGGCCTGAAGCTCGCGACGTACGACTTCGGCGAGCCGGACGCCCCCGTCGTGGTGGCCGTGCACGGCTTCGCCTCGGGCGCCGTCCTGAACTGGCACGCCTCGGGGTGGACCCGTGACCTCGTCCGAGCGGGCTACCGCGTCGTCGCGCTCGACCAGCGCGGGCACGGTGCCTCGTCGAAGCCGCACGACCCGTCCGCGTACTCGATGGACCTGCTCGTCGCCGACGTCACCACGGTCGTCGACACCTACCTGCTCGACGACGTCGCGTTCCTCGGGTACTCGCTCGGCGCCCGTGTCGGCTGGCACACCGCCGAGCAGATCCCGGACCGGATCTCGCGGGCCGTCCTCGGCGGGATCCCGGACGCCGACCCGATGCGCCGCGTGGCGGTCGACCAGGCGAAGGCGTACATCGCCGACGGCACCCCGGTCGAGGACCGGGTGACGAACGGGTACCTGCAGATGGCGGCGAACGTCGAGGGGAACGACCTCCGCGCGCTCGTCGCGATGGTCGAGGGGATGCGGAACAGCGTCGAGCCGACGCCGGAGAACGCCCCCGCGCAGCCGATCCTGATGGCGGCGGGCAGCGAGGACGGGATCCGGGACAGCGCCGTGCGGTTGGCCGAGGCGGCGCCGGACGCGTCGTTCTTCGAGATCCCGCGTCGGAACCACTTCAACGCCCCCACGTCGCGCGACTTCCGTGAGCGTGCGATCGCCTTCCTGTCCGAGGGGCGCTGAGGGGGCGGTGCGCACCCCTGACGGGTACTGGCAGGTCCCCGCTGGCGGAGGAGACCGGGCGTAGCGTCCCGGCCATGGACTACAGACTCCTCGGCAACAGCGGGACATCGGTGTCGACGCTGACCCTCGGCACCATGACGTTCGGCAGTGAGGCCGACGAACCCACCTCCCACCAGATCCTCGACACGTTCGTCGCAGCGGGCGGCACGCTCGTCGACACCGCGGACGTGTACTCCGGCAACGAGTCCGAGCGCATCATCGGCCGGTGGCTCGCCGCCCACCCGACCGAGGCGCAGCAGGTCGTCCTCGCGACGAAGGGCCGGTTCCCCCAGGGTGACGGCCCGAACGACCTCGGCCTGTCCCGCCGTCACCTGCGCGTCGCGCTCGACGCCTCGCTCGAGCGGCTCGGTGTGGAGCACATCGACCTCTACCAGATGCACGCGTGGGACGCCCTGACGCCGATCGAGGAGACCCTGCGCTTCCTCGACGACGCCGTGTCCGCCGGCAAGATCGGCACCTACGGGTTCTCGAACTACCTCGGCTACCAGGTGACGAAGGCCGTGTACGAGGCGAAGGCCCACGGCTGGGCACCGCCGGTGACGCTGCAGCCGCAGTACAACCTGCTCGTGCGGGACATCGAGCACGAGGTCGTGCCCGCGTGCCTGGACGCCGGCATCGGTCTGCTCCCGTGGTCGCCCCTGGCCGGCGGCTGGCTCTCCGGGAAGTACCAGCGCGACGAGGCTCCGACGGGCTCGACACGTCTCGGCGAGAACCCGCAGCGCGGCATGGAGGCGTGGGAGGCCCGCAACGGCGACGAGCGCACGTGGAAGGTGCTCGACGCGGTCTCCGCGGTCGCCGACGCGCACGGTGCCTCGAAGTCGCAGGTCGCCCTCGCCTGGCTGCTCGCGCGGCCCGCGGTGACGAGCGTCATCCTCGGCGCCCGGACGGTCTCGCAGCTCGAGGACAACCTCGGCGCTGCCGACCTCGTGCTCACCGACGACGAGCTGCAGGCCCTGACGGACGCGAGTGCCCCGCGGGTCGACGACTACCCCTACGGCACCGCCGGCGTCGCCCAGCGCGAGCGCCGCATCACGGGCGGACGCTGATCGCGGTCGGACACTGATCGCGATAGGACGCGGAGCACGGCCGTGCGCGCCGGGCATCCGCCCGGCGCGCACACAGCGGGGACGCAGTCCGACCGGCCGGTTCCTGCACATCCGTGCGGGTTCGCGTGGATCGGACCGGAACCGTGGACACGTCACCGGGTGCGGTGACACCATCGAGGGACGACCGGCTGGTTACCGCGTCGAGCGCTCGGAACGCCTCCTGATCCGCGTTCCGCGCGCCGGAGGGCCCGGGACGTCCATCGTCCGGGCCCTCCGTGCTCCCGCCGGAGGGCGGCGGCTCCCGCCGTAGGATCGTCCGGTGCCCAGTCGACGCCACGCCCTCGTGCTCCAGGACCGCCGAGCGGTACGGATCGTCGCCCTCGTCCTGCTCGCCCTGGCGGCCGCCTACCAGTGCTTCTGGCGGATCGCCGACGAGAACATCGGCGGCGACGAGGCCACCTACGTCCGCGCCGGCTTCGCGTACGTGCACGGCGCGTTCGACCAGAACCGCGAGCACCCGCCGACGGCGAAGTACCTGTTCGGGCTCGCGCAGCTCGTCGGCGGCGAGGGGGCCACCGCGCCCCGGGTCCTCGTCGCCGCCCTCGTCGTCCTCGGCGCCGCCGTCATGTTCGTGTGGCTCCGCGCGGAGGTCGGCTTCTGGGCGGGGTGGACCGCCGCGGCGCTCTGGACGCTGACGCCCCGGGGTGGATCCGGTGCGCGGCTCGACCGTGTCGCGCTCCTCGACCCGGTGATGGTGTTCTTCGCCCTGGCCGCGCTCTTCGCCGTGTGGACCTGGACACGGACCGGCCGGTGGTGGTGGCTCCCGCTGTCCGCGGTGCTCATGGCCGCCTCGGTGACGTCGAAGGCGTCGACGCTCGTGCTGGTGCCCGTGTTCCTGCTCGCCCCGCTGCTGTTCCGGCAGTGGCGTCGGCTCGTCGTCGGCGGCCTCGTCTGGGCCGTGGTCTTCGCGGTGACGGTCGTCGCGCTGTACGCCCCCATGGGCATGCGGTCGGCGGTGCTCTACATGCTGGCCTTCCAGGAGGGGCAGAACGAGAACGGCCACCTCGCCGTGATCGCCGGGCAGACCCACCAGTTCGCACCGTGGTGGGGGAACTGGTGGTTCCTGGCGCAGGGCGTCGGCCTGCCGGTGCTCGTCGTCCTGGCCGCCGGGGTGCTGCTCGCGGTCGTCGTCCGTCCGGACCGGCTGGTGGTGTTCCTCGCCGCACCGCTCCTGCTGCTCGTCGCGTTCTACACGGTGGCGGCGAAGATCGCGCTGCCGACCTACTACAGCGCGTGGACGCCCTGGATCGTCCTGCTCGCCGCGGTCGGACTCGGTCGGCTCGCGGTGCTCCGCCCCCGGCCGCTGACCGGCGCGCTCGCCGCACTCCTCGTCGTCGTCGCACTCGTCGGCAGCATCCCGACCGCGCGGGCGGTCTGGCAGACACGCCCCGAGGGGGTCGCGCGCCTCCTGCCGCTGCTGCGGAGCGAGGGCATCCGGGACGGCCGCATCTTCTTCGGCGCGATCACCCCCAGCGACTACGACCAGTACGTCGGTGCGCGCGGCGTGCGCGACGTCGACGATGCACCGTTCGAGGCGATCGTGGTGGGCCGCGACCAGCGCTTCCCGCTGCCGCAGGAGGTCACGGACCTGCTGCGCGACGAGCGGTCGTCGTTCGAGCGGGTGCGCCTGGACCGCATCGTCGTCTGGATCCCGGACGGCGAGATCGAACGGGACGCGGACGGCGAGCTCGACGTGCGGTGACGGCTCCGCCTCGGGCCGCACGAGGAGCCGTGATCTGGGGCCGGCAGCGGGACTCGAACCCGCAACCCCCGTATTACAAGTACGGTGCGCTACCAATTGCGCCATGCCGGCTGACGCGCCCATCCTACCGGCGGACGCGTCGGGGTCTCATTCGCCCTGCTCGGAGAAGTTCAGCGACAGCGAGTTCATGCAGTAGCGGTCACCCGTCGGGGTGCCGAAGCCGTCGGGGAACACGTGCCCGAGGTGCGAGCCGCAGTTCGCGCAGCGGACCTCGGTGCGGACCATGCCGAGGGACTTGTCCTCGATGAGCTGGACCGCCTCGGGGCGGACCGACTCGTAGAACGACGGCCAGCCGCAACCGGAGTCGAACTTCGTGCCGCTCTGGAACAGCTCCGCGCCGCACGCCGCACAGGTGTACGTGCCGGCGCGCTCCTCGTCGAGCAGCTCACCCGTCCACGGGCGCTCGGTCCCGGCCTGCCGGAGCACGGCGTACTGGTCCGGGGAGAGCTCCTCGCGCCACTGGGCGTCCGACTTGTCGACGTTGTACGCCATTGCTTCCTCCTGCTTCCGGTCGGGGCTCGATGGTGATGCCCGACCCCTTCAGTAAACTCGCGACGATGTCCGAGCATTCCGTCCGCCACGCCCGCTGGACCCGCCTGACGACGGACGAACTGTACGGCATCGTGCGGCTGCGGAACCGCGTCTTCGCCCTCGAGCAGCGGGTCACCGCCGACGACTTCGACGGCCGTGACTGCGAGCCCGACACCGAGCACTGGTGGTTCGGAGCCGACGACGATCCGGTCGGGTACCTCCGCCTCGTCCGGCCCGCCCCGGACGAGGACCACCCCGCGGCCAGCGAGCCGCCGGCCTGGGTGATCGGCCGGGTCGCCACCCACCCCGACCACCGGGGGCAGGGGATCGCCGGACGGCTGGTCGCGGGGGTGCTCGAGACGCACGGTCACGAGCCGTTCGTCCTGCACGCCCAGGAGTACGTCGCGGGCCTCTACGAACGCCACGGCTTCGTCCGGTTCGGTGCGCCCTACGACGAGGCCGGCATCCGTCACGTCGGCATGCACCGCCCGTGACCGTCACGCGCGAGCGGTACGCCACCTACGCGGCGCGCATCGCTCCGGCCTCGCCGTCGTACGCGGCCTGGGCACGCTCGGTCGACGACGACCTGGTCGCGCTCCTCGACGCGGTCCCCGAGCAGCAGCGGCAACCGGAGCTGGTCTTCGCCGTCGCACGTCGGCTGGGTGCCGACCCGTCGGACCCCGGAGCGCTCCGTGCGCTCGGCCGGGAGGCCCGTGCCGCGTTCGTCACGGCGCTCGCCGCCGCCACGGTGCAGGCCAACGACCCGCGGCGGCTCGGTCCCGTCGTCCCGCTGTTCGCGGCGCTCGCCGCGGCGGACCCGCGGCCGCTCGGCCTCGTCGACGCCGGGGCCGCCGCCGGGCTCTGCTCGATCCCGGACCGGGTGACGCTCGACCACCGGACCGGGGACGGCACGGTCCGGGTGCACACCGCCGTCGCCGAGCCGTCGGTGCACCTGACGGTCGACGCCAGCGGCGCGGTCCCCGAGTCGGCCGGCACCCCGATCCGGATCGGCGCGCGGGTCGCCCTCGACCCGAACCCGATCGACCTCGCCGAGCCCGGTGCGTTCGACCGGCTGGTCGAGGCCGTCCCGCCCGAGGCGACGGACCGCACCGCCCTGATGCGCGAGGCGGCGCGCGCGACGCTCGCCGTGCCTCCCGTCCGGATCCGTGGCACGCTGCCCGGCGACCTCGACCGTGCACTGGACGCGTTGCCGGACGGCGTCCGTCCCGTGGTGCTCACCACCGGGACCCTCGTCTACGTGCCGGGCGCCGACCGCCAGCGCGTGGTCGACCGGCTGGCGGAGCGTGGCGTGCACTGGGTCGCGGTCGAACGGACGGGCATCCTGCGCGGGGTGGCCGCGACGCTGCCCGACGACGTCGACCCGGCGGACCCGGACGCCTTCGCCACGGTGTCGCTCGACGGTGTGGCGACGGCGGTCTGCGACCCGTTCGGCGTCCGGGTGCGGTGGTTCCGGCGGCCCGCAGCCTGAACCGGGCTTCGCGACAGTCCAGCCGCGTGCCAGGGTCGGACCGCCGGGCACCCCTACGATGTGCGAGACCCGTGACCGAACCGTGACCGGAAGTGCCGTGACCGCCCTCCCCACCGACGAGCTCAGCGAGCTCGACCAGCGCGTGCTCGCGTTCGAGCACGACCGGGCGCGGCACGACCGCACGAAGGAGGCGGAGATCCGGGTCGAGTTCGACATGTCGCCGGCGCGCTACTACCAGGTGCTCAACCGCGTGATCGACCTGCCCGCCGCACTCGCGCTCGACCCCCAGCTGGTCGGTCGGCTGCAGCGGCTCCGGCACGCACGCACCCGAGCACGAGCGGCGCGCGCGTTCGTCGCCCCCGCGCCCGATCCCCGTGAAGAGGAACGATGACCGAGAGATTCCCGCGAGACCGGTTCGACGACGTCACCGACGGCCCCCGGGTCGGAGCGCACCGCGGTGCCCGTCGTCGTGGACGCGGGTGGATCGCGTTCGCCTGGGGCGCCCTCGCGACCGGTGTGCTCGTGCTCGTCGGTGTCCTCGTGCTCGCGCTGCTGAACGGCAGCTACTCGTTCCCGGGGTCGACCTCGTCGCCGCGCCCCTCGTCGAGCTCCTCGGCGTCGGCCGCGCCGTCGGAGACGCCCTCGGAGTCGCCGTCGGCGCCCGCGTCCGAGGAGCCGAGCGCTGCGGAGCCCTCGGCGCAGGGCGCGACGAGCGTCGTCGTGCTGAACGGCACGACGACGACCGGTCTGGCCGCCCGCGCCAGCAGCGCACTGACCACCGCGGGCTGGCAGGTCGCCTCGACGGGTGACGCCGGGACGACGGGGACGACGACCTCGGTCGTGTACTACCAGCAGCCCGAGCAGCAGGCCGTGGCACAGGGTGTGGCGAAGGCGCTCGGCATCGCGACGGTGGAGCAGTCGGCGGCGTTCCCGAACGCCGACGTCAGCGTCGTGCTCGGCGCCGACTACGGCGGCTGACGCGCGCTGTGTGACGGAGGTGTTTCGGGCACGTTGATTTCTGACGCGATCGGCGTGCAAGAACGTCACACCTCTTGCCTTGCCGCCGTTGTTGCACGAGAGTCATCGCCAGACGGCGATGGCGTCGTCCGCAACTGCAGCACCAGGGAGCAAGAGATCATGGCCAACGGAACCGTGAAGTGGTTCAACGCCGAGAAGGGCTTCGGCTTCATCACCGTGGATGGAGGGGGCCAGGACGTGTTCGTGCACTACTCGGCGATCGACATGTCGGGGTACAAGGTCCTCGAGGAGGGCCAGGCGGTGACGTTCGACGTCGGCACCGGGTCGAAGGGCCCACAGGCGGAGGCGGTCCGTCCCGCCTGAGCCCAGGACCACTCGACGAACGCGCCGTCCCCTCGGGGGCGGCGCGTTCGTCGTGCACGGCGCTCCGCCCGCCGAGCAGCCACCGCCCGGGCCGACCGTGCCGGGTCCCGGCCGCAACGTGTCCTGGGAAGTCGAGCCGCGCCTCCCGACTGTGTTGCACTCACACCCGGCGAGTGCCAGAATCGGCGTTGGCACTCGCTTGCGCTGAGTGCCAGCACGACCCCCACGCACGACGTCCGGGAGGGACGAGAAACTCACATGGCTAAGATCATTGCTTTCGACGAGGAGGCCCGTCGTGGCCTCGAGCGCGGCCTGAACACCCTGGCCGACGCCGTGAAGGTGACGCTCGGCCCGCGCGGCCGCAACGTCGTCCTCGAGAAGAAGTGGGGCGCCCCCACGATCACGAACGACGGTGTCTCCATCGCCAAGGAGATCGAGCTCGACGACCCGTACGAGAAGATCGGCGCGGAGCTCGTCAAGGAGGTCGCCAAGAAGACCGACGACGTCGCCGGTGACGGTACGACCACCGCGACCGTGCTCGCCCAGGCGCTCGTCCGCGAGGGCCTCCGCAACGTCGCCGCCGGTGCCGACCCCGTGTCGCTCAAGCGCGGCATCGAGAAGGCCGTCGCCGCCGTCTCCGACCAGCTCCTCGCCAACGCGAAGGACATCGAGACCAAGGACCAGATCGCCGCGACCGCGTCGATCTCGGCCGCCGACCCCACCATCGGCGAGCTCATCGCCGAGGCGATCGACAAGGTCGGCAAGGAGGGCGTCGTCACCGTCGAGGAGTCGAACACCTTCGGCACCGAGCTCGAGCTGACCGAGGGCATGCGCTTCGACAAGGGCTACCTGTCGCAGTACTTCGTCACGGACCCGGAGCGCCAGGAGGCCGTCTTCGAGGACCCGTACATCCTCATCGTCAACTCGAAGATCTCCAACATCAAGGACCTGCTCCCGGTCGTCGACAAGGTGATCCAGGCGGGCAAGCAGCTCCTGATCATCGCCGAGGACGTCGACGGCGAAGCCCTCGCGACCCTCGTCGTGAACAAGATCCGTGGCATCTTCAAGTCCGTCGCCGTCAAGGCCCCGGGCTTCGGCGACCGTCGCAAGGCCATGCTGCAGGACATCGCGATCCTGACCGGCGGCCAGGTCATCTCGGAAGAGGTCGGCCTCAAGCTCGAGAACGCGACCCTCGACCTGCTGGGCAAGGCCCGCAAGGTGATCATCACCAAGGACGAGACCACGATCATCGAGGGTGCCGGCGACGACGAGCAGATCGCGGGCCGCGTCCGTCAGATCCGCTCCGAGATCGAGGCGACCGACTCCGACTACGACCGCGAGAAGCTCCAGGAGCGCCTCGCGAAGCTCGCCGGTGGCGTGGCCGTCATCAAGGCGGGTGCCGCGACCGAGGTCGAGCTCAAGGAGCGCAAGCACCGCATCGAGGACGCCGTCCGCAACGCGAAGGCCGCCGTCGAGGAGGGCATCGTCGCCGGTGGTGGCGTCGCGCTCATCCAGGCGTCCGTCGCGCTCGACTCGCTCGACCTGCAGGGTGACGAGGCGACCGGTGCGAACATCGTCCGCGTCGCCATCGACGCGCCGCTCAAGCAGATCGCGCTGAACGCCGGTCTCGAGCCGGGCGTCGTCGCCGCCAAGGTCCGCGAGCTCGAGTCGGGTCACGGCCTCAACGCCGCGACCGGCGAGTACGTCGACCTCGTCGCCGCGGGCATCATCGACCCGGCCAAGGTCACGCGCTCGGCGCTGCAGAACGCCGCGTCGATCGCCGGTCTGTTCCTCACGACCGAGGCCGTCGTCGCCGACAAGCCGGAGAAGAACCCGGCCATGCCGGCCGGCGACCCCACGGGTGGCATGGACTTCTAGTCCCGGTAGCCGGAAGGGCCCCGCACGCGCTGCGTGCGGGGCCCTTCCGCGTGCGGGGCCCTTCCGCGTGCGGGCGCGCGGCCCTGGCTCGGTTTCGGTCGCAAGACTTGCCGCTCAGGTTCGACTTCGACGGCAGGTCGTGCGCCCGCAACGACCGCGCGCGGCATGCCGTGCTACCAGGACGTAGGTGCTTCTCCCGCACGGGAGGCTCGGCTGCGGTCGTTCTCCACAGGTGCGCCCGCCTCTGGCTCGGGTGGTGCCGTGCGCCTCCAGGCTACGAGCATGACCACTCCGCGCGCACTGCCCAACGGCCTCGCGGAACGGGCCTTCACCGTCGCACAAGCTCGTCGGTACGGCGAGGGTACGAGCCGCATGCGCCGCGCTGATCTCCGGCGTCCCGTCCACGGCGTCCGCGTGCCTCGTGACCGCGACGCGAGCCTGGTCGACTGCATCGCCCTGGTGCTCCGCCCCGACCAGCGGTTCAGCCACACGACCGCAGTCAGCGTGTGGGGAGCGCCGGTGCCGAGGGAACACCGCGAAGGGTCGCGGGTACACGTGGCGACCATCGGCGGAGCGAGCCTCATGCGGCGTCCGGGTGTCACGGCCCATCGTGTGGCCGACGACGAGACCGTCGAGCAGGACGGCCTCCCGGTCAGCACGCCGGCCCGCGCCTGGGCCGAGTGCGCGACCCTCTTCGACTTCCGAGCGCTCGTCGTCCTCGGCGACCACCTCGTCGGACGGGCGGGACTCGCCAGGATCGAGGATCTCGCGCGTGCGCTCCGTCCCCGCGGGCACGGGGTCGTCCTCGCGCGGGCTGCACTCGAGGCCGTGCGTCCGGGGAGCGAGTCACCCATGGAGACGCTGATCCGCCTCGACGTCGTGGATGCAGGATTCCCGGAGCCCGAGCTCAACCACGAGGTGTTCGACGAGCGCGGTACGTTCCTCGGACGGGTGGACATGTGCTGGCCACAGCTCCGTATCGCGCTCGAGTACGACGGCGACCATCACCGCGAGCGCGACGTCTTCCGACACGATCAACGCCGAGGCAACGGGTTCGCTGTCAACGGGTGGATCGTGGTGCACGCGACGGCTGCCGACGCGGCTCGACCTGCGGTGCTGTTCGAGCGACTCCGTCAAGCGTTCGCCGCCCGTTCCTGAGCCGGTCCGGCAGCTCTGATGTCGCTCGCTCCCACAGGTCCGCGCCGTGCTCCGGTCGCACGACCTGCCGCCTGCGACCGTTCGAGTCGCACGACATGCCGCGTCGGCCGGAGTTGAGCGGCAAGCCGTGCGACCAGAACGGGGACGGACGGCGGGACGGCCGGGCGGCGGGCGGCGGGCCGGCGGCGGCGGGCGGCGACGGCCGGGGCCGGCGCTTCAGGCGGCGGGGGACTTCGGGGTGGGGGTGTAGTCGCGGGGGAGCAGGGGGAGCCAGACGCGGAAGGTCGCGCCGCCTCCCTCGGTGTCGAACACCTCGACGGAGCCGTTGTGCGCGTGCACGATGCCCGACACGATCGCGAGGCCGAGGCCCGAGCCGCCGGTGTCCCGCGCGCGCGAGGTGTCCGCCCGCCAGAAGCGCTGGAAGATCTTCTCGCGCAGCTGCGGCGGGATGCCCTCGCCGTGGTCGATGACGTCGATGTGGGCCATGCCGAGGTCGTCGTCCACGCCGATGCCGATCTCGATCGGGTCGTCGTGCGCGGTGAAGCGCATGGCGTTCCCCATCAGGTTCGTCACGACCTGGCGGATCTTGTTCTCCTCCGCCAGGACGATCGGCGGACGGGCCGGCAGCACGACGGTCGGCAGGGGTGTGGTCTCGTCGGTCGGTACGCCGCCCTCGACGCCCATGGCGCGGTTGCGGCGGGCACGGAGGCGCGCGATCGTCTGCCGCGAGAACGCGATCGGGCCGGTCGAGTTCGCCGACGGCGGGGAGACGGGCGTCTCGCCGGTGTCGACCTGCCCGAACGCACCCGGGCGGACGGCCTGCGGCACGCTGACGCCCGTCACGGCGTCCTCGACGAGGACCTGGATCTCGCGGTCGGGGTTCGACGCCATGGTGTCGAGTGCCGAGTCGCGCGCGATGGCGACGAGGTCGACCGGGCCGAGCTCGAGCGGCTTCGACTCGTCGATGCGGGCGAGCTGGAGCAGGTCCTGCACGAGCAGGCCCATCCGCTGCGCTTCCTTCTCGATGCGGTCCATCGCCTGGGCGACGTCCTCCTCCTTGCGGAGCGCCCCCATCCGGTAGAGCTCGGCGTAGCCGCGGAGCGACACCAGCGGCGTGCGGAGCTCGTGGGAGGCGTCACCGACGAAGCGGCGCATCTGGTCGATCGTCCGCTCGCGGTCCTCGAACGCGGAGTCGATCCGCTCGAGCATCGCGTTGAGCGAGCGGTTGAGGCGACCGACCTCGGTGTTCGGGGTGTCGGCCTCGAGCCGCTGGTTGAAGTCACCGGCGGCGAACCGGGCGGCCGTGTCCTCCACGTCGCGCAGCGGGTCGAACGTGGCCGTCACGAGGAGCCGTGTCAGCATCGCGCCGAGCAGGATCACCGAGATGCCGAAGCCCAGGAAGATGATCGTGAAGCGGCCGATGGTCTTGTCGGTGTCGGCGCTCGACACGGCGACGAGCACGTACCCGGTCTCCGAGGTGCCGCTCGACTGGTTCTGCAGCGACGCCGGGATGATCTGCGCGCGCCACTCGTGGTCGTGCTGGCTGTCGTACAGCGAGAACCGCTGCGAGCTCTGCGCCGCGGCGGAGAAGTCGAGCGAGCGGATGTCCGGCCGGCTGGAGGCACGGGTCTGGCAGATCTTGTCGCCGCGGGAGTCGTAGGCCGCGACGTAGGCGCTCGGCGACAGGACGATCGACAGCGTGCAGTACTGCTGGCCGTCGCTGATGTTCTGGCCCTCGAGCTGCTCGGACGTCTGCTTGACCGTGTTGTCGAGCTGCTGCATGAGGTACGTCGAGAGCACCGTCATGGTGCCGAGCCCGGCGACGAGCAGCCCGAGCGCGACGAGCAGCACCGTGATGCCGGTGATCTTGGTGCGGAGGGAGATCCCGTCCCACCAGTGGCTCATTCGCGTGTGCATGCTGCCCCAACGATAAGCGGCGACCGCCCGGTGAAACCGGACGGTCGCCGTGTGCCCGGCGTCAGGACGCCTTGGACGCCTTCAGCATGTAGCCGAACCCGCGCTTCGTCTGGATGATCGGCTCGGTCGAGTACTGGTCGAGCTTGCGGCGGAGGTACGAGATGTACGACTCGACGATGCCCGCGTCGCCGTTGAAGTCGTACTCCCACACGTGGTCGAGGATCTGCGCCTTCGACAGCACGCGGTTCGGGTTGAGCATCAGGTAGCGCAGGAGCTTGAACTCGGTCGGAGACAGCTCGATCTGCGCGTCGCCGATCGTGACCTCGTGCGTGTCCTGGTCCATCGTGAGCTCGCCGGCGCGGATGATGGCGTCCTCTTCGTCGTTCATGGTGCGACGGAGGATCGCCTTGATGCGCGCGACGATCTCGTCGAGCGAGAACGGCTTGGTGACGTAGTCGTCGCCGCCGACGGTGAGCCCGGTGATCTTGTCCTCGGTGTCGTCCTTCGCGGTGAGGAAGAGGATCGGCGACGTGTACCCGGACGAGCGGAGGCGCTTGGTGACGCCGAAGCCGTTCATGTCCGGGAGCATCACGTCGAGGATGATCAGGTCGGGCTCCTCCTCGAGCACGGCGGAGATCGCCTGGGCCCCGTTGCCGACCGCACGGACGGCGAACCCGGCGAAGCGCAACGAGGTCGTGAGGAGGTCGCGGATGTTCGGCTCGTCGTCGACGATCAGGATCTTGGGGCCATCGGTCATGGACCCATCCTCTGACCGTTCCCTAGAGGTTTCCTGGGAGCGGGTCGTGTGGTGGCTACGCGGCCGCCAGCACCTGGTCGGCGTCGAGGATCGTGTACGCGTACCCCTGCTCGGCGAGGAAGCGCTGCCGGTTCTGCGCGAAGTCCTGGTCGACCGTGTCCCGCGTCACGAGCGTGTAGAACGACGCCGGCAGGCCGTCCTTGTTCGGGCGGAGCAACCGGCCGAGACGCTGCGCTTCCTCCTGTCGGGAGCCGAACGACCCGGACACCTGGATCGCCACGGTGGCGTCGGGGAGGTCCACCGAGAAGTTCGCGACCTTCGACACCACGAGCACGTCGATCGAGCCCTCGCGGAACGCCTGGAACAGCCGCTCGCGCTCGTCGACCGGTGTCGACCCGGTGATCTCGGCGGCGTCGAGTGACGCGGCGAGGTCGTCGAGCTGGTCGATGTACTGCCCGATCACCAGGATCTGCTCGCCGTGGTGCTTCTCGATGAGCTCGCGCACCACCGGGGTCTTCGCCGGTGAGGTCGCCGCCATGCGGTAGCGCTCGTCGTCACCCGACGCCGCGTACTCCAGGCGGTCCTGGTGGGGGAGGTCGATCCGCACCTCGTAGCAGGCCGCCGGGGAGATGTAGCCCTGCGCCTCGATCTCCTTCCACGGGGCGTCGTAGCGCTTCGGCCCGATGAGCGAGAACACGTCGCTCTCGCGGCCGTCCTCGCGCAC
Organism: Curtobacterium sp. NPDC088465; assembly: GCF_044753165.1. NCBI lineage: Bacteria > Bacillati > Actinomycetota > Actinomycetes > Micrococcales > Microbacteriaceae > Curtobacterium > Curtobacterium sp. NPDC088465. Next base: position 74,765 of record NZ_JBIVMR010000004.1, read on the forward strand.
CAGGGTGGCCGTGAGCCCGAGCCGCCGTCGTGCCTGCAGGTCGGCGGTGAGCTTGAACACCGGCGCGGGGAGCAGGTGGACCTCGTCGTAGACGATCAGGCCCCAGTCGAGGGCATCGAGGAGCGACAGGTGCGTGTACTCGCCCTTCCGCCGAGCGGTCAGGATCTGGTACGTCGCGATCGTGACGGGACGGATCTCCTTCGTGGTGCCGGAGTACTCGCCGATGTCCTCGGGGGACAGGGTCGTCCGGCGCAGGAGTTCGTCCCGCCACTGCCGGGCGGACACGGTGTTCGTCACGAGGATGAGCGTCGTCGCCTTGACGGTCGCCATCGCCCCGGCGCCGACGAGCGTCTTGCCGGCACCACACGGCAGCACGACCACGCCGGAGCCCTGCGCGAAGAAGGTGTCGACGGCCTGCTCCTGGTACGGCCGCATGTGCCAGGACGCCGTGTCGAGGTCGATCGGGTGCGGCTGCCCCGGCGTGTAGCCCGCGAGGTCCTCCGCCGGCCACCCGAGCTTGACGAGCTCCTGCTTGACCTGCCCGCGTGCCCAGGGCTGCAGCGCGATCTCCGAGGGGGAGCGCTGGTCGCCGAGCAGGGGCTTGATGCGCTTCGACCGGGTGACCTCGGCCAGGACCGACGGGTCCTCGGCGGTGAGGAGCAGGACCGGCTGGCGCTCGAGCTCCTCGCTCGGGGAGTTCGCGATCGCCGGGGCGTCCTCGCGCTCTTCGCGCCGGATGACGAGCCGCCCGTACCGCGAGACGGTGTCGCGGATGTCGACCGTGACGCTCTGCGGGACCGGGAACTTCGCGAACCGCTCGAGCGTGCCGATCATCGACTCGGCGTCGTGCCCGGCCGCGCGGGCGTTCCAGAGCCCGAGGCGCGTGATCCGGTAGGTGTGCACGTGCTCCGGGGCGCGTTCGAGCTCGGCGAAGGCCGCGAGCTCGTGCCGGGCGTCCTCGGCCTGGGGGTGGGCGACCTCGAGGAGCACGGTGCGGTCACTCTGCACGATCAGCGGTCCGTTCATGACGGATCAGCCTAGGCGGCGCGGCTGCGAGCCGCCGCCCCCGGTGCGCAACGGTGGAGAACCGGCTCGCGGGGCGCGGCTGTGCAGGGACGCGCGGCTCAGGCCTCGCTCTCGACCGCGACGACGAGCGACAGCGGCAACGTCCGCTCCACGTCGACCGCGGTGTCACGGCCGCGGACCCGCCCGGCGGCGACCGACGTCGGCACGATCGAGATCGGTCGCTCCGACCCGTCCGGCATGCGGACGGTCAGCCGGATCGGCGTCTTCCCGCGCACCGCCAGGTCGATCTGCCGCCCGAGCCACTCCTGCTCCGGCTCCGCGTCGCCGCGCTCCGTCGTCAGGCGCAGGCGTTCCACGAGCGCGTGGGCGGCCTGCTCCGGCGTCCGACCGGCGCCACCACGCCGACGGCCGGGAGGCGCGTCCGAGGCCACGGGACGGGCGGCGGCCGTCAGCACGGCCGGGTACCGCTGCTCCTCGAGCGCCGCGTGGACCACGTGCGGCGGGTGCGGGGCGGTGAGCGTCGTCAGGTCGGCGCGTTCCCAGGTGAGCTGGCGCAGCTCGGCGTCGACCCCGACCAGGTCGAGCTGGTCCGGCGTCCCGTGCACGACCGCCCCGCGACCGTCCGGCGCGACGTCGACCACGAGGCCGCCGTCCCGCGACGCCACCTGGTCGACGAGGTAGGTGAGGGGCTGCGGCACGTCGGTCGCCGAGAGTCGGTCCAGCAGCGCGAGCAGGTCCTCACGCGTGCTGCCGGCCCGGACCGCCCGCCGCACGGAGTCCTCGGAGACGCGGTACCGGGCGGCCAACCCCGGTGCCTCGAGGTCGGCGACGCTCCGGAGTGCGTCGTCGTCGGCGGGAGTGAGCGGCCCCGGGGCGATGACCGTCAGGTCGTGCTGCAGGTAGACGCCGTCGACGGTCGGCGGCAGGTCGTCGGCTGCGGCGTCGGCATCGCCGTCGAGGACCGCTCGGCCCGTCGCCGTCACCGTGCCGTCGACCGCGAGCCCGAGGACCTCGGCGGTGCCGGCGACGTCGAGCAGGACGGCGTCGAGCCACCGGGCGCCCGCCGGGAAGGCCCAGCGTCCGACGGCGACCAGGTCGTGCAGGTCGTCGTCGGCCGCCCGGAGCACGTCGTGCACGGCCGGGTCGAGCGAGCGCCACCACCGCCCGGCCAGGTCCACCCAGCGGTCCGGCCAGGCCGCGACGAGCCAGGTGCGCCCCTCGGACGACACGGCCCAGCGCCCCTCGCCGGGGTGCGCGAGGCCGGTGCGGTCCAGCAGCGTGAGCCGGTCCGGCACGACGTCCGGGTCGGTGCCGACGCGCTCGCCGAGGGTCCGGGCGAGCGGCGTGCCGATGCCGCCCTTGACGAGTTCGCGGACCTCGCCGGCGTCGACCGCGCGGAGCAGCTCGGCGAGCACCGTCATCGTCGTGAACGCACGCTCCGCGCCGGTCGCGCGGGCGCGCTCCTGGTCGGCCACCTGCTCGTCGGGCGCGGCGGGGCGGACCGGTGCCGTGCCTCCCGGCCGGAGGCCGGCGACCTCGGCGTGGGCGGCCAGTCGTCCGGCGACGGCGTCGTCCACCGCGCCCGCGTCGTCGGCGAGGCCCAGCGCGACCGCCGGGGCGAGCGCGTCGGCGTCGGCCGACCCGTCGCGGAGGGCGAGGAGGGTCGCCCGGGGCAGGTGCTCGAGCGCGGCGTCGACGGCGTCGTCGGTGCGCAGCGCCTCGGCGAGGTCGAAGAAGTCGGCCGCGTGCTGCGGGCCGGACTCGGCGAGGACGGCCGCGGGCAGACGGCGGGCGACCACGAGCCGTTCCAGCTCGTCGTCGGACATCCCCCGCAGCCGGGCGGCGAGGTCGGCGGTGGTCGTCATCGTCCGCCGCTCCGGTCCGCGCGGGTCCTCAGCGGTCCGACCGGTTCTCGCGGGCGCGCTTGGTCCAGGTCAGTCCGAGCAGGACGAGGACCAGCACCATGCCGATGGGCAGACCGATGAGCGGGACCGCCATGATCACCGGCCAGGGCATCGATCCGTTGGCGCTCGGGACGGTCAGCCACATCACGACCATCGCGATGATGCAGAGGAGACCGGCGATGAAGATGCCGCCGATCATGAACCCGAGGACGCGTTCGGTACGATTGAACGTCACCGGGGTGTCCGCGGGTTCGCGCGTGTTCCCGGTGGATCGGGTCGGCTTGGCCATCGGCCCAGGATATCCGACGCACCACGGCCGTTCCACGACCACGAGGAGTCCACGCATGCCCACCGGCAAGGTCAAGTTCTACGACGACCAGAAGGGGTTCGGGTTCATCACCGGCGACGACGGTGAGCCGGTCTTCCTGCACGCGTCCTCGCTGCCGGACGGCGTCACCTCGGTCAAGGCCGGCACCCGCCTCGAGTACGGCGTCGTGCAGGGCAAGAAGGGCTCGCAGGCGCTGTCCGTGCGGCTGCTCGAGCCGGCGCCCTCGCTCGCGAAGATGTCCCGCCGCTCCGCCGATGACATGGCGGTGATCGTCGAGGACCTGGTGAAGGAGCTCGACCGGGTCAGCGGCGACCTGCGCCACGGGCGCTACCCGAAGAACGGCGAACGCCTCGCCGCGATCCTGCGCCACGTCGCAGACCAGTTGGACGCCTGATGATCGACCACACGGAGCTCGCGCGGAAGGCGCTGCTCGAGGTCACGCCGGAGTCGACGGTCGGTCAGCCGGTCGGCACCGTGGACGAGGGTGACGGCGTCGTCTCGGTCCTGTTCTCGAACCGGATGCCCGGTTACCCCGGGTGGCGCTGGACGGTCTCGATCGCGCAGGTCGAGGGCGACGAGCCCACCGTGCTCGAGGTCGAGCTGATGCCCGGCGACGGCTCGCTGGTCGCTCCGGACTGGGTGCCGTGGGCGGACCGGATGGCGGAGTACCGCGCCGGCCAGGCGGACGAGGACGACGACGACGAGTCGGACGACGAGGACGACGACGAGTCGGACGAGGACGACGACCTCGACGACGCCGAGGAGTCCGACTACGACGACCCGGACGACGACGAGGCAGACGACGACGCCTCGGACGACGACGACGACGAGTTCGAGGACGACGAGGACGACCTCGCGGAGTCGGACGACGACGAGCTCGACGGCGTCGACGTCGACGCGGCGGACGACGACTCCGATGACGACGCGGCGGACGACGACTCCGAGGACCCCGCTCCGGTGCGCTCCCGCGGCTCGCGTCGTCGGGCGTCCCGCGTCCGGCCGACCGACCCCGACCAGGACCTCGAGCTCGACCGGCTCGACCCGTCCGAGACGGACCCGGAGCGCCACGGCGCCTGACACCGGCGATCCACGAGACGCAACGAAGGCGGTTCCTCGCAGCGGTACGACGCTGCGAGGAACCGCCTTCGTTGCGTTCCGCGGGCTCTGGCGAGCCGGGTCAGCCGCGCAGCTCGCCGATGACGAAGTCGATCGCCCGCACGAGCTTCGCCACGTCGTCCGGGTCGATCGCGGTGAACGTGGCGACACGGAGCTGGTTGCGGCCGAGCTTCCGGTACGGCTCGGTGTCGACGATGCCGTTCGCGCGGAGCGTCGCGGCGACGGCCTTCGCGTCGATCGACTCGTCGAGGTCGATCGTCGCCACGACCTGCGACCGGTGGGCGGGGTCGGTGACGAACGGGGTGGCGTGGTCGGAGGCCTCGGCCCAGTCGTAGATCGTCGACGACGACGTCTTCGTGCGGGTGTCGGCCCACGCCAGACCACCGGACTGGTTGATCCAGTCGACCTGGTCGTCGAGCAGCAGCAGGGTCGCGAGCGCCGGGGTGTTCAGCGTCTGGTCGAGCCGCGAGTTGTCGACGGCGTTCTGCAGGGAGAGGAACTCCGGGATGTAGCGGTCCGAGGCGGCGATGCGCTCGACGCGCTCGATCGCGGCGGGGGAGAACAGGGCGAGCCACAGCCCTCCGTCCGAGGCGAAGTTCTTCTGGGGCGCGAAGTAGTAGACGTCGGTCGCGGCGACGTCGAACGCGGCACCACCGGCGGCGCTCGTGGCGTCGACGACGGTCAGCGCGCCGTCGTCACCCGCAGCGCGGACGACCGGCGCCATGACGCCGGTCGAGGTCTCGTTGTGCGGGTAGGCGTAGACGTCGACGCCCTCGACGGGCTCGAGCGCGGCGAGCGAGCCGCCGGGCGCCTCGACGACGTGCGGGGCCTCGAGCCACGGGGTGTTCGTGGCCTTGGCGAACTTCGAGCCGAACTCGCCGAAGGACAGGTTCTCGGCACGACGTTCGACCAGCCCGAAGGCGGCGGCGTCCCAGAACGCGGTCGAGCCTCCGTTGCCGAGGACGACCTCGTAGCCGTCCGGGAGCTGGAAGAGGTCGGCGAGGCCGCGGCGGACGCTGCCGACGAGGTCCTTCACGGGCTTCTGGCGGTGGGACGTCCCGAGGATCGTCGCCCCGCGGGTCACGAGTGACTCGAGCTGCGCGCCGCGGATCTTGGACGGGCCGCAGCCGAAGCGTCCGTCGGTCGGGAGGAGTTCGGCGGGGATGACGATGTCTGCCATGCGCCGATCCTAGCGAGCGGTATCCCACCGTCACCGACCCTGGACCGGCCGGACGGGGCGGACCCGACCCGCGCCTCCAGGCCGTGGAGCGCGCCCGTCGGTGCGGTCTTGTCGCACTGCTCAAGTAGGGTGGATCGGGCTGGGCCCAGACATGAGAGGCGGACCGTGACCGATCTCGTCGACACCACGGAGATGTACCTGCGGACGATCCTCGACCTCGAGGAAGAGGGGATCGTGCCGCTGCGCGCGCGCATCTCCGAGCGTCTCGGACACTCCGGTCCCACCGTCTCGCAGACGATCGCGCGGATGGAGCGCGACGGTCTGGTCGTCGTCTCCGGTGACCGCCACCTCGAGCTCACGGGCGAGGGTCGCTCGCGGGCGACGCACGTGATGCGCAAGCACCGGCTGGCCGAACGGCTCCTCGCCGACGTGATCGGACTCGACTGGGCCTTCGTGCACGACGAGGCCTGCCGCTGGGAGCACGTGATGAGCGAGCAGGTCGAGGTCCGACTCCTCGAGATGCTCGGCAACCCCACGGAGTCGCCCTACGGCAACCCGATCCCCGGGCTCGCCGAGATCGGTGGACCGACGGCGGGGCAGTTCCTCGACGGTGTGCAGAACATCGTCGCGGCGACCGACGGCACGGACGCCGTCGCGGTCGGCGTCGTGCGTCGCCTGGGCGAACCGGTGCAGTTCGAGCCCGAGCTGCTGCACCAGCTGCGCACCGCCGGCGTCATGCCCGGCCGTGTCGCCCGGGTGCAGCGCGCCGGTGCGTACGTCGCGGTCCGGGTGGACGGCGAGGACGCCGGCATCGAGCTGCCGACCGAGGTCGCGCAGCACGTCTACATCGAGCGGGACTGACCGTCGGGGCGCCGTCCGAGCCTGAGAATCGGCACAAGGTCACGAGGGTCGATCGCCGCTGATCAGGGGTTCGTGATCGTTCCGTTACCGAACCGTCGTTTCATCTCGACAAGGTAACGGCCCCCACGTACACTCGTCGAGTCCCCGGGCCGCCCACGAGGCCCAGGACCCGTGGCAGGACGTCTCGAACCCGTCTCCTGCCTCGATCGGAAACGATGACGAACGGATGGGGTCCGCCCCTCCGCCCTGACCCAGGCGGAGACGGTGACGAGACGCCGGAGACACCACCCTTGACGCAGACCGGTTCCGCCGCGGACGACCAGACGCCCGCCAACCCGACGAACACCGCGAACGACGCCCCGCTCACCCGGCGGTCCGCGCGCCAGACCGAAGCCCCCGCCCGTCGCATCACCCCCGTCCGCGACGCACCGCTCCCCGGCGGCCGTCGCGCTGCGCAGGCCGCCCGCGCCGCCGAGACCGCCAAGGCGAGCAGCTCGGCCCGCAAGCGCCGGTTCCTCGCCCCCGTCGTGCTGACGGTCGCCGCCGGCATGTTCGGCACCGTGGCCGTCGCCCCGGCCTTCGCCGCGACGCAGCAGACCGGTTCGACCGCCGCCGACGCGCAGCGCCAGGTCCGCACGACCCAGGCACAGCAGTTCTCGGTGTCCGACGCCGTGGCCCTCGCCGGGACGTCGCGTGACGGCTACGGCGCGACCGCGCAGTCCACCCTCGACGCCGAGGCCGCGCAGAAGGCCGCCGCCGAGCAGGCCGCGGCTGCGCAGGCCCAGGCCGCAGCGACCCAGGCGGCGCGCGCGCAGACCGCGAAGCAGTACTCGTCGTACAGCGGCCCGTCCGCGAACGAGATCGCCACCACGGCGGCTGCCGCGAACACCCCGTTCTCGCTGCCGGCCGTCGTCGCCACCGCGAAGCAGTACATCGGCACCCCGTACGTCTTCGGCGGCGCGGACCCGTCCGGCTTCGACTGCTCGGGCTACATCATGTACGTCTACGCGCAGTACGGCATCAGCCTGCCGCACTCGGTCCCGCTGCAGGACGCCGCGGGCACCACGATCCCCGAGTCCCAGGCGCAGCCGGGCGACGTCGTCATCTTCAACGACGGTTCGCACGACGGCTTCTACATGGGCAACGGCATGATCATGGACGCGCCGAAGCCCGGTGGCTCCGTCTCGATCCGCCCGATCTGGACGAGCAGCTACCACATCGTGCGCTTCGGCATCTGACCCGAGCACCCGCACGACGGTGACGACCCTGGTGTCGTTCCCGTGAACACTCCCGGAAACCGGTCCGCACACCCTCGTGTCGGGCCGGTTTCCGACGTACCCTGGTGCTGCACCGGTCCGATCCGGCCCGAACACGGGAGACCTCATGTCAGCGTTCCGCACGACCCGCACCACGGGTCGGCGCGCGCTCGTGGACATACGGTCGACCGCCCCCTGCGTGCACCATCACGCCCCTGCCTGACGAGAGCACTGCCCATCCGGGTGGTGCTCTTCGTGGTTCAGGGCGTGGTCACAGGTCGCGGTCCCCTGTCGACGTCGATCGACCCGACGCACCCGCAGCGCCTGGAAGCCGTCCAGGCACCGTCGGAAGGGAACCCATGCGCACTCTCGTCCTCAACGCCGGTTACGAGCCCCTCGCGGTGATCTCGGACCGACGGGCCCTCGTGCTGGTCATGAACCAGAAGGCCGCCGTCATCGCCGCCGACCTCGACCACCCGGTCTCGGGGTCCTCCGCGAGCTTCGATCGTCCGTCCGTCATCATCCTGACCCGCTACGTGCGGATCCCGCACGCGAGACTCGTGCCGGTCTCGCGACGCGGGGTCCTGCGGCGTGACGCCAACCGCTGTGCCTACTGCGACCGGCACGCCACCACGATCGACCACGTGCAGCCCCGGTCGCGCGGCGGCCAGGACTCGTGGGAGAACCTCGTCGCCTGCTGCCTGGCCTGCAACAACACGAAGGGCGACCGCACCCCGCAGGAGATGGGGTGGCGGCTGCGCTTCCGGCCGAAGGCGCCGCACGGTGCGTCCTGGGTGGTGCGGGGGATCGAGCGCCCGCAGTCGGAGTGGGACGAGTACCTGGTGGCCGCGTAGCGCCGGCCCGGCGTCGCGACGGACGGGAGGCGCGTGGCGGGGCCGCCCCGTGCCTCCCGTCCGTCGCGTGGTCGCACTGGCGTGCGCACGGTTGCTTGCATGGACCGTCCCACGCGTGGGAGACCGATCCGCTCGTGGGGTGACGTTCCTCCGAGCCTCCGATGCGCGGAACGTCCTCCCATCGCGCGAGTGATGGGAAGGAGCGGGCAGGCGTAGCGTGCGAGCCATGAGCGAGACGCCCGTGATCGACGACGCCACGATCGGGGACCTCCGTGTCCGACTCCGCGCCACCCGCTGGCCGGACGCCCCCGCCGGCACCGGGTGGTCGCTCGGCGTCGACGTGGACGAGCTCCGGCCGCTGGTCGAGTACTGGGCCGACGGGTTCGACTTCGACGGGCACCGGGAGCAGCTCGCCGCGCTGCCGTCCGAGCGGCACGTCGTCGACGGCGTCCGGGTGCACGTGCTCCATGCGCGATCCGGCCGTCCCGACGCCCTCCCGCTGCTGCTCGCCCACGGGTGGCCGGACTCCGGGTGGCGGTACCGCAAGGTCCTGCCGATGCTCGTCGAGGCCGGGTTCGACGTCGTCGTGCCGGACATGCCCGGGTACGGGTTCTCGGACGCGCCACCGCGCGTGCTCGATGCCCGCGAGGTGGCCGGCATGTGGGCGACACTGATGACCGACCTCGGGTACGACCGGTTCGCGGCCTCCGGCGGGGACATCGGGACGCACGTCGTCCGGTACCTCGCACTCGACCACCCCGACCGTGTGGTCGCCGTGCACCGGATCGACGGTGGGCTGGCGTGGCCCGGGATCGACACCACGGAGCTGTCCCCGGCGGAGCGGGCCTTCGTGCAGGAGACCGAGCGGTGGCGGACCGCCGAGGGCGCCTACGCGATGATGCACCGCACGAAACCGCAGACCGCCGCCGTCGGGCTGACCGACTCACCCGCGGGTCTCGCTGCGTGGATCGTCGAGAAGCTCCGGTCGTGGAGTGACTGCGGCGGCGACCTGTGGTCGGTGTACACGCAGGACGAGGTCCTGGCGCTGCTGACCGAGTACTGGGCGACGGCGACGATCGGGTCCTCCATGCGGATGTACCACGCGAATGCGGCGATCCCCGCTGCGCAACTGCGTCGACGGGTGGAGGTGCCGTCGGGGTTCTCGGTGTTCCCGGGCGACATCGTGCGGGCTCCGCGGGAGTGGCTCGAGCGCACGACGAACCTCGTGCACCATCACGAACTCGACCGGGGTGGGCACTTCGCGCCGTTCGAGCAGCCGGAGCTGTTCGTGGACGAGGTCTGCGCGTTCCTGGAGCCGTACCGCCGCTAGAGTGGACGGGCCAGCCTCTGTAGCTCAATGGAAGAGCAGTTCCGTCCTAAGGAAACGGTTGGGGGTTCGAGTCCCTCCAGGGGCACCACGTCGAGTCGGGGTTCGCGTCCCTGCGGTGCTCGTCCGGGGGCACCGGCCGTCGTCTGGGCCGGAACGGGTTCTCCACAACCGTCGCCCTGGACGGTAGCCCGGGCCCAGCGCCCCGTACGATTGACCCCGTGTCCAAGGTCCTGAGCAGTCTCCCCGTCGGCGAACGAGTCGGCATCGCGTTCTCCGGAGGTCTCGACACCTCCTGCGCGGTCGCCTGGATGCGCGAGAAGGGAGCGGTGCCCTGCACGTACACGGCCGACATCGGCCAGTACGACGAGCCGGACATCGACGCCGTCCCGGGTCGCGCGAAGGAGTACGGCGCCGAGATCGCCCGCATCGTCGACGCGAAGAGCGCCCTGGTCGAAGAGGGCCTCGTCGCCCTGCAGACCGGTGCCTTCCACATCCGCTCCGGCGGCAAGACCTACTTCAACACGACGCCGCTCGGCCGCGCGGTGACGGGCACGATGCTCGTCCGCGCCATGAAGGAGGACGGGGTCGACATCTGGGGCGACGGCTCCACCTACAAGGGCAACGACATCGAGCGGTTCTACCGCTACGGCCTGATGGCCAACCCGCGGCTGCGCGTCTACAAGCCGTGGCTCGACACCGAGTTCGTCGAGGAGCTCGGCGGCCGCAAGGAGATGAGCGAGTGGCTCGTCGCCCGTGGGTTCCCGTACCGCGACTCCACCGAGAAGGCCTACTCGACCGACGCGAACATCTGGGGAGCGACGCACGAGGCGAAGAGCCTCGAGGAGCTCTCGAGCGGTCTGGACATCGTCGAGCCGATCATGGGGGTCGCCGCCTGGCGTGACGACGTCGAGGTCGCCACCGAAGAGGTCTCGGTCCGCTTCGAGGCCGGCCGCCCGGTCGCGATCAACGGCGTCGAGTACGCCGACGCCGTCGCGCTCGTGTACGAGGCGAACGCCATCGGTGGTCGCCACGGCCTCGGCGCGAGCGACCAGATCGAGAACCGCATCATCGAGGCCAAGAGCCGCGGCATCTACGAGGCGCCGGGCATGGCACTGCTGCACATCGCCTACGAGCGTCTGCTCAACGCGATCCACAACGAGGACACCGTCGCGGCGTACCACAACGAGGGTCGTCGTCTCGGTCGCCTGATGTACGAGGGCCGGTGGCTCGACCCGCAGTCCCTCATGCTGCGCGAGTCGCTGCAGCGCTGGGTCGCCTCCGCCGTCACCGGTGAGGTCACGCTGCGCCTGCGGCGCGGTGACGACTACACGATCCTCGACACCACGGGTCCGGCGCTGTCGTACCACCCGGACAAGCTCTCGATGGAGCGCGTCGGCGACGCAGCGTTCGGCCCGGACGACCGCATCGGGCAGCTCACGATGCGCAACCTCGACATCGCGGACTCGCGCTCGCGCCTCGAGCAGTACGCGGCGGCCGGGCTGATCGGCGGCGCGACGGGCGAACTCGTCGGCGAGCTGCAGTCGGGCGAGGCCGAGGAGATCCTCGGTGGAGCCGTCGTGTCCAGCGAGGACGAGGCACTCGGTCGCGCGACGGACGCCGCGTCCGAGGGCGCCGCCTTCGACTCCGGTACCGACTGACACACACCGCACCGACACGAACGGGAGCCCCTGCCGCGCGCGGGGGCTCCCGTTCGTCGTCCGTGGCGTGCGTCGGGAGAGGGCGTGTGGCTCCTCCGAGCCGCGTGCACACACGTACTTCGACGTTGCGCGCGTCGAACGACGAGCGCGGTGTCGTCCTGTGCGCCTGCATCGGTTGCGGGTGCATCGACCGACATCGCGCGGGTCGATCGACGGGTGCTTCGGCGCGGGACGTCCCCTGCATCGGGAGGAGGGGTCGGGTCGTGCGACATCATCGTCGTCGTGCGACAGCGGCGGTGTCGTTTCGGCCGCTCTGGCACGAGCGAGGTCGGTTCGTGCGACTTGTCCGTCGTCGTGCGACAGCGGCCGCGTCGTACGACAGCGCCACGCTGCCGCGACCCGGACGGGCGCAGACGCAGCTGTCGGCACATCGGCAGCGCCGACGCGCCCACACGACGGACGGGAGGCGCGGTACCGACCGGCACCGCGCCTCCCGTCCGTCCCGTGGGACCCGCTACCGCCGCTCGGCGGTCTCCGGCCGCTTCTGGCGCCACGGCTCCGCCGGCCGGTCCGGACCGCCCCACACCTGCACGGCGCCCCAGGCTGCCGCGAGGAGCGGCACCGAGATGATCGCGCCGGTGATGCCCGCGAGCACGGTGCCCGCGGTCAGGCCGATCAGGATCACCAGGCCGTGCAGCTTGAGCGTCTTGCCCATCAGCACCGGCTGCAGCAGGTTGCCCTCGAGCTGGTTGACGAGCACCACGATGCCCACGACGATCAGCGCGGCCACGGGGCCGTTCGCGACGAGGGCGACGAGCGCGGCGAGGATGCCCGCGGCGGTGGCGCCGACGATCGGGATGAACGCGGTGATGAACACGACGACGGCGAGGGGGAGCGCGAGCGGCACCCCGACGATCGCCAGCCCGACGCCGATGCCGATCGCGTCGACCGCCGCGACGCTCGCCGTGCCGCGGACGTAGCCGCCGAGGGTCTGCACGACGCGGTCACCGACGCGGCGTGCACGCTCGTACCGGGCGCCGGTGAACGGACGGAGCAGGAACTCCCAGATCGCCGGCCCGTCCTTGAGGAAGAAGAACAGCACGACGATCATCAGCACCAGGCCGGTCAGGAAGTTCGCGGTGGCCGACGCCCCGGCCAGGGCGCCCGACCCGAACTGCGAGCTGGTCAGGAAGTCCTGGACGCCGTTCACCACCTGGTCGACCTGCTGGTCGGAGATCGAGAACGGCAGGTGCGCGACGGTGTCCTGCAGCTGCTGGAAACCGCTGATCGCCGACTTCTGCAGGTCGGGCCACTGCGAGATGACCGCGACGACGATCAGCCAACCGACGAGGCCGAGCACGACGAGGACGCCGAGCAGGACCGCGAGGGTCGCGAGCACCGAGGGCACCTTGTGCCGTCGGAGCCAGGACACGACCGGGTGCATGGCGGACGCGATGATCAGGGCGAGGAGCACCGGGATCGTCACGACGCTCAGGGTCGCGGCGGCGTACACGATGCCGATCGCGATCACGAGCACGACGATCACCTGCAGGCACCGGGTCGCGAGACTGCCGAACCCGTCGGTCCACTTGCGGGCGAGTGGACCCGGTGTCGCGTCGGACGTGGCGGGGTGGTTGCCGAACAGGGGCATGAGGCTCCTCGGTGGTGGTGCGGAGCCTCCCACGCTACCGACGCAGCCGACCCGCGGTCCCGACGCAGCCGACCCGCGGTCCCGACGCAGCCGACCCGCGGCCAGGGACGTCTGGGGACGCCGCTAAGCGCATCGACCTGGACGCGCTCCTGTCCCGCTTCTACGCTGGGGTCACCGGGTTCACTCACAGGGTCCCGTCGTCACGATGCCCTCGCGGTCCGCGGGGTCTGGCACAGCGGGACGGCCCGGTCGGATCCGAGGTGAGCAACACCTCGATGAAGGGCTGGTCCTCATGACCGCCACGTACCCGTGCTGCACGCACCTCGACTTCCCGGCGGGGCACACCCGCACCCCCGTCTCCACCTTCGCTGCCACGACCCTGCAGGTGCTCTCGTGACGCCCCGCCCCGTCGAGGACTGGCACCGTCACGGCATGCGCTCGCCCGAGGAGGTCGCCGAGCTGATCGCCGACCGCGTCGGTGGCACCTCGGACGCCTCCGTGCCCGCCGGTCCCGAGCACGACGAACCCTCGTACGCGGACTTCCTCGGCGAGCAGGTCTGACGCGGCCCCCGGACGGGGGCTCGCGCCGTCCTGCCTGCGCGCGGATGATCCTCGGCAGGGGCCGTGTGGCCCGTCCCGTCTCACCAGCGGGACCCGGATCAGGGAGGACCCGACGTGCACGACCACGACACCCATCCGTTCGACCGTCACGTCGGCCCGCCGCACGTCGAACGCTTCCGGCTCACCCGGACCGACGAGATGCTCCGTGTGGTCTGCACGTGCGCGATCGGTGCCGACCACGACAACACCATCCGGCACCCCGCCGCCCCGACGGTCGCCTGAGTCGAACGGGTGAACACCAGCCGCGTGCCTCCGGTGAATCCGGTCGCGCGCGACGGTGCGGCGGGATACTGGTCGGGTGCGTGAACTCCAAGCCACCATCGCTGCGGACCTCGACGTCCAGCCGACCATCGACCCCGAGCAGGAGGTCGCCCGCCGTGTCGCGTTCCTGCGTGACTACCTGACCACGACCGGCGCGAAGGGGTTCGTCCTCGCCGTCAGCGGCGGGCAGGACTCCACGCTCGCGGGACGGCTCACCCAGCTCGCCGTCGAGTCCCTCCGCGCCGAGGGACGCGAGGCCGAGTTCGTCACCGTCCGCATGCCGTACCGGGTGCAGGCCGACGAGGACGACGCGCAGCTCGCGCTGCAGTTCATCGCCGCCGACCCCGGCATCGTGGTGAACATCGAGCACGGCGTCGACGGCGTGGTGCAGGACACCGCGGCGTCCGGCGTCGCGCTCAGCGACTTCGTGAAGGGCAACGTCAAGGCGCGCATGCGCATGGTCGCCCAGTACGCCGTGGCCGGGCAGCGCGGACTGCTGGTCGTCGGCACGGACCACGCGGCCGAGGCCGTGACGGGCTTCTTCACGAAGTACGGCGACGGCGGCGTCGACCTCACCCCGCTGACCGGGCTGACGAAGAGCCAGGGGCGGCAGCTCCTCGAGCACCTGGGGGCGCCGGCTCGCCTGTACGAGAAGGCGCCGACCGCGGACCTGCTCGACGACCTGCCCGGGCAGACCGACGAGGCCAACCTCGGCCTGACCTACGTCGAGATCGACGCGTACCTGCAGGGGCACGACGTCCCCGACGAGGTCGCCGAGGCGATCGAGTCGCGCTACCGAGCGACCGAGCACAAGCGTCGCGTGCCCGCGACGCCCTTCGACAGCTGGTGGCAGCAGGGCGCGTAGCGCCACAGCGCTGGACCGGACGGGAGGCGCGGTGCAGGTCCCGACCTGCACCGCGCCTCCCGTCGTGCGTGCGACCGTGTCGCGTGGCCGGTCGGTCCTGGTGGCCGTCCGGTTCTCCACAGCTCCGGTCGCCGTCCTGCCGCTGCGGTCCCCGCGCTCCTAGGATGGGCGCAACGGAACAACAGATGCGGAATCCCGGTCACGACCGACCGTGCCGGAGCCGCTGGGGGGAATCATGGAAGTCCTGCTCGCACTCGGCGCCGTCCCGCTCGTCATCGTGGGGATCATCGTCCTCGCCGTGATCGCGCTCGTGTACGCCAAGCTCGTCTACCGCAACGCCGGTGCGGACGAGGCGATCATCATCACCGGGAAGCGGTCGCGGAAGGTCAAGAACCCCGACGGCACCGAGACCGTCGAGTCCGGCATCAAGGTCGTCCTCGGTGCGGGTGTGCTCGTCCGACCGTTCTTCGAGCGGGTGGCGAAGATCTCGCTGTCCTCGCGTGCCATCGACATCAACGTGAACGCGCAGGACTCCCGCGGCGTCACGATCGACGTCGAGGCCGTGGCGCTCGTCAAGGTGGGCGAGGCCGATGCGTCGATCCGTGCTGCTGCGCAGCGCTTCCTCGGCCAGGAGAAGAAGATCGACGACTTCGCGCGCGAGGTCCTGTCCGGTTCGCTCCGCGCGTCGATCGGCGCGACCGACGTGTCGACGATCATCCGCAACCGCGACCAGCTCACGGTGGCGGTCCTCGACGTCGCCAAGGACGCCCTGCACAGCCAGGGTCTCGACGTCGACTCGTTCGAGATCAAGGGCATCTCGGACCGCAACGACTACATCAGCGACCTCGGTCGTGCCGAGCGCGCCCGCGTCCGGCTCGAGGCGGAGAACGCCGAGGCCCAGGCCGACCGCGAGGCACGCGAGGCCCGGGCCACCGCCGACCAGGCGATCGCCGAGGCCGAGAACACCCTCGCCATCCGTCGTGCGGCGCTGCAGCTCGACGCCGACCGGGCTTCGGCCGAGGCCGCAGCGGCTGGTCCGCTCGCGCAGGCTCGCGCGTCGCAGGGCGTCGTCGAACAGGAGCAGATCACGGCGCAGAAGCGCGCCGAGCTCCGTCGTGCCGAGCTCGAGTCCGAGGTGAGCGCGGTCGCCGAGGCGAACGCGCGCAAGACCCGGGTGGAGGCCGAGGCTGCTGCGGCTGCCCAGGTCGAGACGGCCCGTGCGCAGGCCGAGGCCCGACGCATCTCGGCCGAGGCGGTCGCCGCCGAGGCCCAGGCCGAGGCTGCCGCCCGCAAGCTCGCCGCCGACGCCTCACGTGCGGAGGGTGAGGCCGCGGCCGACGCCATCCGTGCGAAGGGTCAGGCCGAGGCCGACGCGACGAAGGCCCAGGCCGACGCGCTCGCACAGCACTCCGAGGCCGTGCTCCGGGTGAAGGCGCTCGAGACGCTGCCGAGCATCGCCCGCGAGCTCGCGGCGCCGATGGGCAACATCGACAAGCTGACGGTCGTGTCCTCGGACGGCGCAGGCGCCCTGTCGAAGAGCGTCGTGAGCCAGTTCAGCGAGGTCGACGCGCTGCTCGGCACCACGGCCGGCTTCACGCTGAGCGACATCGTGAAGAGCACGACGACCGGCCAGGCCGCTGCCCGGGCGGTCGCGCGTGAACAGGACGCCGCGCCGGTCGACTGACGGGCACGGTCGTGCGCACGGGCGCGGTCGGGTCAGCCCCGGTCGCGCCCGTCGTCGTCCCGGTGTCGCTGCTGGCCGCCGGCGTCCTCGCGCTGGTCCTCAACCGGGTCGCTGTCGGTGGCCGGGTCGCCGTCGGTGGCCAGGTCGCCGTCGGTCGACTCCTGCGGCTGTCCCTGCAGCGCGTCCCGCTCGGCGGCCAGACGCTGCTGCCAGACGACGCTGCGGGCGGCGCCCTCGAGCACGTCCTCGACCTGCCCGCCGGTCTTCGCTGCGAGTGCGCCGCTCAGGCCCGCGGTGAGGGTACCGCCAGCGGCAGCGAGGCGTTCCATGACCTCCTCCTGCCGGGGCGTGAGGGGTTCGTCGACCATGCTGTCCACGGTCTCGCGGATGTTCGCCTCGCTGGCGTCGAGCGAGGCGTCGTCCCCGGCGTGCAGTGCGGCGGCCTCGCCGACGACGACGAGTCCGAGCCGTGCGGCGTCGTCCTCGGGACGGGGGCGTTCGTTCTCGTCGGTCATGGCGGGGACGCTACGCCCCTGCCGATGTACGGCCGTCAGCACCCTGTCCCCCCTGCTCGGGGTCGACCGGTCGCACGGGACGACGAAGGACCCCGGACCGTCACGGTCCGGGGTCCTTCGTGGTGCCGCTCCGACACCCCCACGTCGGTCAGTGGCGCCTGCCGGTGGTCAGCGGCGCGCGCCGCGACCCGCGAAGCGCGTGTAGAGGAACAGCACGATGACGGCACCGATGATCGAGCCGATGATGCCGGCCGGCTGGAAGAAGCCGTCCATCGGGTCGTGCTGGAAGATGAGGAACCCGAGGAAGCCGCCGACGAACGAGCCGATGATGCCGAGCACGATCGTCATGAGGATCGACATGTGCTGCTTGCCGGGGATGATCAGCCGGGCGAGGGCGCCGGCGATGAGGCCGATGATGATGAGGCTGATGATGAGACCGAGCACGGTGTCCTCCTTGGGTCAGACCTGTCGCGGTCCGGGGGTGTCCGCGATCTGGGTCGGCCCCGATTGAACACCGCTCTTCCCCAGCATGTTCACAGCCTGCATGGAGGCGCAGGTACAGACGAGGGTCACACCGCTCCGGACGACTCCAGCTCCGCCTGCAGCTCGGTGTCCGAGGGCTCCACGAAGTGCTTGCCGTTCGGCAGCACCACGACGGGGATGTTCTTGCGGCCGCTGATGGCCTCGGCCCGGTCGGCGGCGGACAGGTCCGCCTCGACGTCCACGTAGTCGTAGTCGACCCCGAGGCGGTCGAGGAGCGCCTTCGAGCGTCGGCAGTCGCGGCACCAGTCCGCGCCGAACATCGTCACCTTGTCGAACGTCGCATCAGTCATGTCCTCACAGTACGTCCGACGGCCGCGGGACATTCCCGCGTCACCGCCCACGCCCCGACGACGTGTGACCGCGTGACCGCGTGACCGTCAGCCCGCGCGACTCCGCGCCGACCCGCACGCCCTACGATGGCCCCATGCCGCAGCGACCCGACCCCGAGCGGGCCGCATGGGCCGCGGCAGCCGTCCGACGCTTCGCCGCGGCGACCAACCTCCTCGTCGCCGGCCGCACCGTCCGTGTGCTCGGTGGCGACCCGCGTGACGCCGCGGCGCTCGTCGCACTGCTCACCGGGCTCGGTGCACGCACCGCGGCGGACCCCGCCCCCGCGGACCACGAGCCGGTCGACGACGAGCCGATCGACCAGCTCTGGTGCCTCGGCGACCCGGACGAGTCGACCGCTGCCGTCGAGCGCGAGACCGACCGGCCCCGCGGCGCCACCCTCGTGGTGGTGGACGCCGGCCGGTACTCCCCCGCGGTCGACGAGGACGCCTTCGGCCCGGTCGCCCCGGCCCGCCCCGGGGTGCTCGCCGTCCCGACGCTCTCCGACGACGTGTTCCTCGTCTCCACCGGTCGGGAGCCCGAGGACGACCCCGCCGCCGAGGACCGCATCCGCTGGGCGCGCAGGTCGATGCCGGTCGCCCGTGCCGTCGCCGCGGAGCTCCGTGACGGCGGGCTGCTCCGCGGTACCCGGATCGGCGTCGCGATGGTGCTCGAGCCGAAGACGGCCGTGCTCAGCCTGCTCCTGCGCGACGCGGGCGCCGAGGTCGTCGTGTACGCGCACGCCGACGAGACGGACGACGCGGTCGCGGACGTGCTCCGCCGCGCCGGGATGCCGGTCCACGCGGACAGCACGGCCTCGCTCGCCGAGCAGCACCGTCTCGCCCTGGCGATGCTCGACACGCGTCCGCACGTGCTCCTC
Source organism: Curtobacterium sp. NPDC088465 (assembly GCF_044753165.1). Classification (NCBI taxonomy): domain Bacteria; kingdom Bacillati; phylum Actinomycetota; class Actinomycetes; order Micrococcales; family Microbacteriaceae; genus Curtobacterium; species Curtobacterium sp. NPDC088465. The sequence continues at coordinate 93,625 of NZ_JBIVMR010000004.1, forward strand.
GACGACGGCTCGCACCTGATCCGCCTCGCGCACCAGGAGCGGCCCGAGCTGCTGCCGACCATGCTCGGCGCCGCGGAGGAGACGACGAGCGGCCTCCGACCCCTCCGCGTCATGGCCGAGCGCGGCGAGCTCGGCATCCCCGTGGTCGCCGTGAACGACGCCCGCGCCAAGACCTGCTTCGACAACCGCTTCGGCACCGGCCAGTCCACGGTGTTCGCGACGCTCGACCTGGTCGACCCGCTCCCGTCCGCCGTGCACCGGGTCCGGCCGGGAGGCACGGTGGTCGTCGCCGGCTTCGGTCCCGTCGGCGAGGGGGTCGCCCAGGTCCTCGTCGCGCTCGGCTTCCGGGTCACGGTCGCCGAGGTCGACCCGGTCCGCGCCCTGCAGGCGCGCTTCGCCGGGCACGCGGTCGCACCGTTCGTCGACGCGGTGCGCGACGCCGACCTCGTGGTGAGTGCCTCCGGGGTGGCGGACACCGTGGACCACACGGTCCTGCGCGCGTGCGCGGTCGGTGCGGTCGTGTCCGTCGCGGGGGGCGTCGACGACGAGGTCGCCCTGTCCGCGGCGGCCGCCGCCGGTGCGGTCCGGACGGCCGTGGCGCAGCACGTGGAGCGCCTGACCTGGCCGGACGGCCACCAGGTGCTCGTCCTCGCCGGGGGCAACGGGGTGAACACGAGCGCCGCCGAGGGCAACCCCGTCGAGATCATGGACCTGTCCTTCGCGGTGCAGCTCGGCGCCCTCCGGATGCTGCTCGAGCGCGGCGACGAACTCCCGCGCGCCGTCGTGCCGGTCGACCCCGCGGTGGACGAGGCGACCGCCCGCGTCGCGCTCGCCGCGTGGGGGAGCCGGGTCGCTCCTCCCGTCCGGATCGCCGAGCAGCCCGCCGACCGCGAGCCAGACGTGCGGACGCACCGGTTCGGGACACCCCGGTGACCGCGTCGCCGGTCGTGGTGCACTCGGCGCGCGTCGTCGTGCCGATGACGGCACCGCCGATCGCCGACGGGGCGGTCGCGGTGCAGGACGGACGGATCCTGCACGTCGGCGACCGGTCGTGGGTGGTCGACCAGCTCGACGCCGCCGGGCGCACGTGCACGGAGCGGCGCTGGCGGGGCGCGCTCCTGCCGGGTCTCGTCAACGCGCACACGCACCTGCAGTACACCGGCATGTCCGGTGTCGGTCAACGGCAGTACGCGGGTTTCGAGGACTGGGCGGCTGCGTTCAACGTGGACTACGCGCTCCCGCACGACTGGCGGGCGGAGGCGTCCGCGGGCGCCGTCGCATCGATCGCGGCGGGCGTCACGAGCATCGCGGACGTGGTGACCGACATCGAGGCGGCCGACGTCCTGGAGCAGCACCGCCTCGGCGGGATCGCCTACTGGGAGGTCATGGACTGGGAGAACGCGGCGTGGGAGTCCCACGGGCGCGACCAGGTGCTCGACGAGCTCGCACGGATCCCGACCACGCCCGGGGCGGGGCTGTCGCCGCACGCGCCGTACTCCCTCGACGTGGCACCGCTGCTCGAACTGCCGGACATCGTGCGCCAGCGGGGGCTCCGGCTGCACCTGCACCTGGGCGAGGCGGCGTTCGAGGGGGAGCGGGTCTCGCTCGGGCCGGTCCCGGGGCTCGAGGGCGTCGACGGCGTCGGGCACACCGCGGACTGGCACCTGGCGAACGTGCCGTCCTTCCGGGCCATGCGGGCGCTCGGCTTCGGCGCCAGTGCCACCGCGTTCGTCGACCGGCTGGGCGTGCTGGGCCCCGACTGCCACATCGCGCACGGCGTGTACGTGACCGCGTCCGACCGAGCCCTCCTGCGGGCACGCGGGACCACGGTCGCGCTCTGCCCCCGGTCGAACGCCGTCATCGGCCTCGACCCGCCGCCCGTCGCGGACTACCTGCGCGAGGGCAGCCCGATCGCGATCGGCACCGACTCCCTGTCGTCGTCGCCGTCCCTCGACCCGATGGCCGACGTCACCGCACTGCACCGCATCGCCCGCGCCCAGGGGTACGCGCACCGCGACCTGCACGAGCGGCTGCTGGCGGCGGCGACCCTCGGTGGCGCGCACGCGATGGGGACGGCGGTCGGGCCGGACCGCGTCGGACACCTCGCCGTCGGGGCACGAGCCGACCTGGCCGTGTTCGACGTCGACGCCCGGACCGTGCCCGACGCACTCGCCGAACTCGTCGAGGACGGTGCCGGCCGCGCCGTCGCGACGATCGTCCGCGGCGTCGTGCGGGCCACCGACGGCACCGTGCACCCGCTCGAGCCCGAGACAGCCCCCACCCGGGGCCCCGTCCCCCACCACGTCCGTCCCCAGGAGGAACGATGACCGACACCGCACCCCGCCCCGGCATGGTCGCCCGCCGCACCGTCGGCGGCGAGCTGATCGAGTGGCTCGACGTCCCGCAGCGCGCGGCCGCCCTCGGCATGGAGCCGCACCCGGAGGGCGGTTGGTACGTGCGCACGTGGACCTCGCCCTCGACCGTCGAGACCCCGGCCGGCGAGCGTCCCGCCGCGACCCTCATCCACTTCCTGCTGCCCCCGGGCGAGGCCTCCGCCTGGCACCGTGTCACGAGCGACGAGATCTGGATGTGGCACGGGCCGGACACCGTCGTGCTCGAGCTCGGCGGCTCCGGCGACCGGCCCGAGCCCGGGGACCGGATCACCCTCGGCCCGGACGCCGGCCGGCACCGGCTGCACGACGCCCAGGCCTTCGTGCGCGGTGGGGTCTGGCAGCGCACCCTGCCCGGCGACGGCGAGGTGCTCCTCAGCTGCATGGTGTCGCCCGGGTTCTCGTTCGACGACTTCACGATGGCGGGCGACACCGACGGCGACGCCGCGACCGCGTAGTCGACGGTCATCCGCGTCGCGGTGGTATCCCACGCGCCGGTACACTGCCTCCTGCCCGCTCCACCCCGCTCTGTCCCGCTGACGAAGGCCCTCCCGTGACCCGCACCCGCCGTCTGTCCCTCGCCGTCGCCACCGCCACGGTCGCCGCCCTCGCGCTCGCCGCCTGCTCCGCCGGTGGGAGCAGCGCCGGGAGCGACGGCACCGTCACGGACGGCAAGCTCACGATCGCGACCGGCCAGCCGGCCTACTCGCCCTGGGTGGAGGACGACGACCCGCAGTCCGGCAAGGGCTTCGAGTCCGCCGTGGCCTACGCGGTCGCGAAGGAGATGGGCTACGCGAAGGGCGACGTCGTCTGGAAGCGCAGCACCTTCGACAGCGCCATCGCCCCCGGCCCGAAGGACTGGGACCTCAACGTCCAGCAGTTCTCGATCGACGCGAAGCGCAAGAAGGCCGTCGACATGTCCACGCCGTACTACACGACCACGCAGGCCGTCGTGACGACGTCGGGGTCGAAGGCCGCGAAGGACACCACCGTCGCCGCACTGAAGGGCGACACGATCGGTGTCGCCTCGGGCTCCACGAGCATCAGCTCCGTGAAGGACGTGCTCGGCGTCACCCCGCAGGTGTTCAACTCGAACGACGACGCCGTGCTGGCGCTGCAGTCGGGGCAGATCGACGCGATCGTGACCGACCTGCCGACGGCGTTCTACATGGCCGCCGCGCAGCTCGACGACGGCACGGTCTCGGCGCAGTTCCCCGAGGACGGCTCCGGCGAACAGTTCGGCTTCGTGCTGCCGAAGGGCTCCGCGCTGACGAGCAAGGTCGACAAGGCCCTCGAGGCCCTGGAGAGCGACGGCACGCTCGCCGACCTGCAGACGAAGTGGCTCTCCTCGGAGACGAACACCCCCGTCCTGAAGTAGCCCGGTGACCGCCCCAGCAGGTGCCGGCACCCCGGTGACCGCTCCAGCGCCGAGCCAGGTCGAGCTCGAACGACGGCTCTACCGTCGGCAGCGCGGCCGCCGCTCGGTCGTCGTGTCGGTCGTCTCGACGCTCGTCGTGATCGCGGTCGTCTGGCTCGGCGTCGTGAACACGCCCGGCTGGGCCGCGGTGCAGCAGTCGTTCTTCGACCCGCAGACGGCGATCGACACCTTCCCGGCCGTCCTGCTCGGGCTGTGGCTGAACATCCGGATCCTGTTCTTCAGCGCGATCGGCGTCGCCGTGCTCGGCACCCTGCTCGCCGTCGTGCGGGGGCTGCGGAACCCGGTGTTCTTCCCGCTGCGGATGCTCGCCACCGCCTACACCGACCTGTTCCGGGGTCTGCCGCTCATCATCGTGCTCTACCTGGTCGGCTTCGGCATCCCGGGGCTCGGCATCTTCCCGCGGCAACCCCCGGAGGTCTGGGGCACCATCGCGATCGTGCTCACGTACTCGTCCTACGTCGCCGAGGTGCTCCGCGCCGGCATGGAGGCCGTGCACCCGTCCCAGCGCCTCGCAGCCCGGTCGCTCGGCCTGTCCCACGCCGGGACGCTGCGGCTGGTCGTGCTGCCCCAGGCGATCCGCAAGGTCACCCCGGCGCTCATGAACGACTTCGTCTCGATGCAGAAGGACGTCGGCCTGGTGTCGATCCTCGGCGCCGTCGACGCGGTGCGGAGCGCTCAGATCGCACAGGCCGAGACCTACAACTTCACGCCGTACCTCGTCGCGGGGCTGCTGTTCGTCGTGATCAGCCTCCCGCTCATCCGGGTGACGGATGCCATCGCTCGACGGCAGCAGCGTCGCGAGCAGATCGGGGGGACGGTGTGAGCGAGTCGGTGGTCCTGGAACTGCGCGGACTGCGCAAGACGTTCGGCGAGCACGAGGTCCTGCGGGGGATCGACCTGACCGTGCACCGCCACGAGGTCATCTGCGTCATCGGGGCGTCCGGCTCCGGCAAGTCGACACTGCTGAAGACGGTGAACCTGCTCGAGGGCATCGACGACGGCGAGATCCTGCTCCAGGGGACGGACATCGCCGACCCCCGCACCGACGTCGACGCCACCCGCGCCCGGATCGGCGTGGTCTTCCAGCAGTTCAACCTGTTCCCGCACATGCGGGTGCTCGACAACGTCACGCTCGCGTCCCGTCGGGTGCACGGCATCGCCCGGGCCGAGGCCGAGGCCACCGCCCGCCGACTGCTCGACCGGATCGGACTGGGCGACTTCGCCGGGGCGTACCCGGACCGGCTCTCCGGCGGGCAGCAGCAGCGTGTCGCCGTGGTGCGGGCGATCGCGACGTCGCCGGAGCTGCTCCTGCTCGACGAGGTGACGAGCGCCCTCGACCCGCAGCTCGTCGGCGAGGTGCTCGACCTCGTCCGCGAGCTCAAGGAGCAGGGCGCCACGATCCTGATGACCACCCACGAGATGTCCTTCGCCCGCAACGTCGCCGACCGTATCGTGTTCCTGCACCAGGGCGAGGTGGTCGAGCAGGGTGCGCCGGCCGACGTGCTCGACCGGCCGCAGCACCCGGCGCTCGTCGAGTTCCTGTCCCGCGTCCACGCCTGACCCCGCGTCCACGCCTGACCCGGGTCACACGGCGAGCAGCACCTTGCCGATGACCTCGCCCTCGCGGACCCGGCGGTGCGCCTCGGCGGCCTCGGCGAGCGGGACCACCGAGTCGACGATCGGTCGGACGCTGCCGTCGGCGACGAGCGGCCAGACGTGCTCGCGGACGGCGGCCACGATCGCGGCCTTCTCGTCGAGTGGCCGGGCACGGAGCGTCGTCGCGCTGATGGTCGCGCGCTTCCGCATCATCGCGCCGAAGTCGAGCTCGCCCTTCTGCCCGCTGCCGGCGGCGATCACGGCGATGTGCCCGTTCGGGGCGAGCACGTCGAGGTGCTTCGCGAGGTAGTCCGCCCCGACGACGTCCAGCACGACGTCGACCCCGCGGCCGTCGGTGAAGTCGCGGGCGCGCTCGACGAAGTCCTCGGTGCGGTGGTCCACCACGAGATCGGCGCCGAGCTCCCTCGAAGCACGCACCTTGCGCTCCCCGCCGCTCGTCGCGATCACCCGGGCACCGAGCGCCTTCGCCCAGACGACCGCGTGCGATCCCATGCCGCCCGTGCCGCCGTGCACCAGCAGGGTCTGCCCGGGCCGGAGCCCCGCGATCATCCCCACGTTCGAGTACACCGTGCACGCGGCCTCGGGCAGTCCCGCGGCCTCGACCAGGTCCACGCCGTCGGGCACCGGCAGCACCTGGGCCGCGGGCACGGCCACGAGGGTCGCGTAGCCGCCGCCCGACAGCAGCGCGCACACCCGGTCACCGACCGCGAACCCGTCGACGCCGTCGCCGAGCGCGCGGACCGTCCCGGAGACCTCGAGGCCCAGGACCTCGGACGCGCCGGGCGGCGGCGGGTAGTTGCCCGCGACCTGCTGCAGGTCGGCGTTGTTGACCCCGGCCGCTGCCACCTCGACGAGGACCTCGCCCGGCCCGGCGACCGGGTCCGGGTGCTCGTCGAGTCGGAGTCCGCCGTCGTGTGCCGTGATCGCCTGCATGCCCTCGACCGTACGCCCCGCGGCAGGGCAGGCCGGCACGGCTCGTGGGACGGCAGGCCCGACGGACGCCGTGTACCGTCGGTGCCGATCCGCGCCGCTCCGTCGCGCGGGCACGACCAGGGGGGACGTCCATGTCCAGGAAGACCATCGCCGTCGCGACCGCGGCACTCGCCGTCGCACTGCTCGCCGGCTGCTCGAACGGGGGCTCCGGGAACGGCGGCGCCGAGGGCTCCGGTTCGTCGACCTCGGCAGCCTCCTCGGCCCCGAGCTCCGCGGCGCCGCAGGCCGCTTCCCAGAGCAAGGCCGAGGCGTGCAACGCGTTCCAGTCGAAGGTCGAGGACGCCGCGAAGGGCCTGCAGTCGCAGGTCACCGAGCTGCAGTCGGACCCGCAGGCAGCCGTCGCGAAGCTCGAGGAGTTCGACCAGTCGCTGTCCGACGGCGTCGACGCGGTGCAGAACGCCGACGTCAAGCCGAAGGCCGAGGCGTTCCGGTCGGCGTACACCGACATGCTGACGCAGATCAAGGCGATCACGGCGGACCCGCAGTCGGCGGACCTGTCGGCGTTCTCGGACACCACGCAGAAGGTCCAGGACGCGGGGACCGAGTTCCAGCAGGCCTGCACGTCCTGACCGCCGCAGCACGACGACGCCCCGTCCACCGATCGGTGGACGGGGCGTCGTCGTGCGGGTGCTCCGGCCCGTCAGGCCGCCGGTCGAGCAGCGTCCAAGCGAGCGACGTCCTCGTCGCGGAGCTTCACCGTCGCCGCGACGACCGAGTCCAGGATCGACTGCGGCCGCGACGCACCCGGGATCGGGATCACCACGTCGCTCTTCTGCAGCTCCCACGCCAGCGCCACGACCTGCGGCGACACGTCGCGCTCGCGGGCGATGACGGCGAAGTCCTCGTACGCGGTCCCCAGGTCGGCGGCCTTCGCGATGCCGCCGAGGGGGCTCCACGGCAGGAACGCGATGCCGAGCTCGTCGCACAGCTCGAGCTCCGGCTCGCTCGACCGGAACGCCGGTGAGAACTGGTTCTGCACCGAGACGAGGCGGCCGCCCAGGACCTCGTTCGCCTCACGGATCTGGTCGGGGTCGGCGTTCGAGATGCCCGCCATGCGGATGACGCCCTCGTCGAGGAGCTCCGCGAGTGCCCCGATCGAGTCCGCGTAGGGCACCGACGGGTCCGGCCGGTGGAACTGGTACAGGCCGACGGCGTCGACACCGAGGCGCTTCGCCGAGGCCTTCGCGGCCTCCTTGAGGTACTCCGGTCGGCCGTCCTGCGCCCACGCGCCCGGTTCCGGCCGCAGGTGGCCGCCCTTCGTGGCGACGAGCACCGCGTCGGTGTCGCCGTGGAACTCGCGGATCGCCTTCGCGATGAGCTCCTCGTTGTGCCCGACCTCGTCCTTGGCCGCCTGGTGGTAGGCGTCCGCGGTGTCGATGAGGGTGACGCCCGCCTCGAGGGCGGCGTGGATGGTCGCGATCGCCTGTCGCTCGTCGGGCCGCCCCTCGATCGACATGGGCATCCCGCCCAGTCCGATCGCGCTGACCGACACGTCTCCGATGACTCGTTGCTTCATGCGCCCAGCTTGCGCCGGTCGACCGGGGCGACGCCCAGCGTGCGCGGACGGGACAGGCCGACGGGGCCGCCGGACGGGAGGCCCGTGGCGGCCCCGCCACGCGCCTCCCGTCCGGCGGACGCCGCGCTAGGGGAGCTGCAGTGCGGTCACCTGGCCGGCCCCCGTCGCCGGGTCGGTCGCCTGCGCGAACACGACCCCGCCCCAGGTGACGACCACGATCGCCAGGACGAACCCGAGCGCGGCGATCCACCACGACGAACGACGACGCACCCAGGCGCCGACCGCGAGCACGACCGTCGCGACCCCGATGACGAAGGACCCGCCGACCGCGATCGCGGCGCCGCCGAGGAAGCGGCCCGGCGAGCACCCCGTGGCCGCGTCGCAGCTCGCGGTGGCCGAGACGACCGCGATGATCCCGACCACCAGGGTGAGGAGCGTCAGGAGGGCACCGGCTGCGAGCAGGAGGACGGTCGACACCCGGTCGGCGACCCGGCCCGCGGGGAACAGCGTCGTGCCGCCACGCGCCCACGCGGCGCGTTCGGTGCTGCCCGGGCCGGACTGGGACGGACCCGAGGGTGAGGACTGCGGCGGACCGCCGGACGGGTGCGACCAGGTCATGCGACCGGTCTACCGTGCCTCGACGCCGAACGCCCGGGCGAGCCGCTGGATCTTCTGCGCGCGGCCGAGTCGCGGCAGGTCGGAGCCGTCGCGGATGACCTGCCCGCGGGCGTCGAAGTCGTCGAGGAAGTCCTGCGCCCAGGCGACGTCGGTCGGCGTGGGGGAGATGACCTCGTTGATGACCGGCAGCTGCTCGGTGTCCAGGCAGAGCTTGCCGGTCAGGCCGAGCGACACCGCCACCTGGGACTGCTCGCGGAGGATCGCGTGCGCCGAGCCGACCGTCGGGCCGTCGATCGGACCCGGCAGGTCGCCCACGCGCGAGGCGACGACGAGCCGGGAGCGCGGGTAGGCCATGGCGAGCGTGTCGGCCGAGGTGCCGGTGTCGCGGCGGTAGTCACCCGAGCCGAAGGCCAGACGGAAGGCGCCCTGTGCCTTCGCGATCGACGTCGCCTCCTCGATGCCGAGCGCCGACTCGACCAGGGCGATCACCGGGGTGTGGCCGCCGAGCCGGTGCCACGTGTCGGTGACCTGCGCGGGCGACTCGGTCTTCGCGAGCATCACGCCCTGCAGGCCCGGGAGGCCACGGAGCTCCTCGACGTCGTCCGCCCAGAAGTCCGTCGTGACGTCGTTGATCCGGACCCAGGCCTCACCGCCGCCCGCGAGCCACGAGGCCACGGTCGTGCGGGCACCCGGCTTCGCGGCGGGGTCGACGGCGTCCTCGACGTCGAGGATGATCTGGTCGGCGCGCGACCGCTGTGCCCGCTCGAACCGGTCGGCGGCGGTGCCGGGCACGAGGAGCCACGACCGGGAGATCTCGGCGGGGACCGACCGACGCCGGTCCGGCCGGGCCGACGAGGGTGCGGGGGCGGACGGGGCGGTGCGGTCGTCGATGGCCATGCCACGTTGCTACCACACCGGCCGGTCGGACCCCGTACCGGGCCCGCACGGAAAGCCGGAAACGTCGGGTCATTGCCAGGGAGGCCGCCCGCTTCCGCCTACAGTGTCGGATGTGTGGCGAGACAGGGTGACCGACGGCGCGGACGACGCGGATGACGACGTCCCCGTCCAGGGCGCCGACGCGCCCGAGGACGGGCGCGAGCAGCGGGAGGGCGACCGGAGCGACGAGCCGGACCGCACCCTGCGGCCGGAACTGCAGCTCACGAGCCCGCAGGCGATCAGCCTGGGCGACCCGCGCCTCCAGGCCGGCAACGCCGCCGAGCCCACGTGGGACGCCTGGCGGACGCAGCTGACCGGTGTCGGCGGGACGAGCCCCCTCACGCACTTCAGCGACCACCCGCGTGCCCGGATCGAGCTGTCCACCACGCACCCCGGCGGACTCGCGCAGTTCGTCACCGGCAAGACGACGCTGCTCTCGAGCCTGATCCGCGACGAGGTCGCGCTGCGCGCCGCGCGTGTCGCGGCCGCCCAGGTCGAGGCGAAGGGCACCGAGCTCGCGACCGTGCGCGGGATCGACGCCGTGAAGCTCGGCATCGGCATGGCCGACTGGCAGCACGGCGACGAGCACTTCCGCGGCCCGGTGCTCCTCCGCCCGCTCGCGATCCGTCGGCACGGCCGTGACTTCGAGGTGCGCCTGCTCGGCGAGCCGGTGCTCAACCCCGGGCTGGCCGACGCGCTGCACGAGCAGTACGGCGTCATCCTCGACGCGCAGTCCTTCGTCGCGCTCGCGCAGCAGGACGGCTCGTTCACCCCGAACCCCGTCATCGACCGGCTCCGCGGCCTGACCGCGCACATCCCCGGCTTCTCGGTGCACGCGCGTCTGGTCGTCTCGACCTTCGCCGAGGTCGCCAGCGGCATGGTCGAGGACACCGGCGACCTGTCCCACCCGGTGCTCGACGCGCTCGCCGGCAACCCGAGCGCGAAGTGGCAGGTCGAGCAGTCCTACCACCCGGTCGAGCAGACCCCGTCGGACGAGCGCAGCCCGGAGACCGACACGCTGCTGCTCGACGCCGACGACGAGCAGGAGAACGTGATCGCGCAGATCACGGCGGGCAACTCGATCGTCGTGAAGACCCTGCCGGGCACCGGCGGGACGCAGACGATCGTCAACGCGCTCGGCGGCCTCGTCGCGGCGAACAAGCGCGTCCTCGTCGTGAGCCCGCGGCGGGCGACCCTGCGGGGCATCGCCGCACGCTTCGCCGAGGTCCAGCTGCCGGGCGTCGCCGTCACGCCGCGCACCCTGCGCCGTGACGTCGTCCGGGGCATCGCGCGCAACGAGAAGGCCGCGCGTCCGAACCTCCGCGAGGTCGACGACGCCCTGGTCCGGCTCCGCAAGGTCCTCACCGACTACCGCGGCTCGCTGACCCGCGTCGACCCGGACTTCGGCGTCTCGGTGCTCGACTGCCTGGTCGAGCTGTCCCGGCTGTCGCTCCTGCCGGTGCCGCCGTCGACGACCGCCCGACTGTCGAAGCGGTCCGTGACGAGCATGGTCGAGGGCCGTTCGCGCGTCGCCGAGACCATGGTCAGCGCGGCCAACCTCGGCGAGTTCCGCTACGGCCCGGACGACTCGCCCTGGTACGGCGCCAAGTTCGGTTCGAGCGACGGCGCGCAGCGGGCGCACAAGACCGCGAAGGACCTCGACGCCGACGGCCTGCCGACGCTGCTGCGCCGTGCGCACGACCTCGTGGCGTCGACCCACATGCGGCAGTTCACGACGATCAACGAGCTCGGCATCTACCTCCGCCTGCTCACCGAGATCCGGGACACCCTCGACCGCTTCCTGCCCGTCGTGTTCGACCGGTCGGTGTCGGAGCTCGTCGCCGCGACGGCCCCTCGTGGCGAGGGCGCCCCGATGTCGTCGACGAACCGTCGCCGGCTGAAGAAGCTCGCGCGTGAGTACGTCCGACCGGGCGTGCACGTGTCCGACCTGCACGAGGCGCTGACCCGCGTGCAGCAGCAGCGCGTGCTCTGGCAGCGCTACGTCGCGGCCGGTGTGAACCCCGAGGTGCCCACGGGCATCGGGGACGTGCAGGTGCTCTTCTCGAACGTCGTGCAGGACCTCGCCCGACTCGACGAGCCCCTCGGCCGGACCGAGCGGGACCGCCAGCTCGCGAACCTGCCGATCGACGAGCTCGTCCCGACGGTCGCCCGCCTGGCCGAGGAGTCCGACGTCCTGCACAACCTGCAGGAGCGCACCGAGCTCATGCAGACCCTGCGCGACCTGCAGCTCGAGCCACTCATCACCGACCTGGCACACCGCCACGTGCCGGACACCCAGGTGCCGGCCGAACTCGAGCTCGCCTGGTGGCAGTCCGCGCTCGAGACGATGCTCGAGTCCGACCGGGCGCTGCTCGGCGGCAACACCGACATGCTCGACCGGGTCGAGGCCGACTTCCGGCTCGTCGACGACGCCCACGCGGCCGGGGTCTCCCAGGGCCTGGCGTGGCAGCTCGCCGAGAACTGGAAGGTCGGACTGGTCGACTGGCCGGACGAGGCGACGTCGCTGAAGACGCAGCTCAAGGAGGGCGCGATCACCTCGCGCCTGCTGCAGGACTCCGCGCCGCACCTGTCCCGGTCGATCGCGCCGGTCTGGCTCGCCTCGCCGTACGAGGTCCCCGAGATCGCCGACACGATGCCGTTCGACACGGTGATCCTCGTCGACGCCGGTGCCGTCACCATCGCCGAGACCGTCGGCGCCGTCCGTCGCGCTCGCCAGACCGTCGTGTTCGGCGACCCGGTGACGCAGACCCCGTCGCCGTTCCGGATCGCGGTCGACCCCGACCACCGGGCACTGCAGGTGGACGAGGGCACGCTCGACGCCCTGCACGCCGACTCCGCGCTCGCGAAGCTGTCGACGCTCCTGCCGACCCTGTCGCTCACGCGGTCGTACCGCGCCGGCGGCGAGGACCTCGCCGAGCTCGTCAACCGCCGCTTCTACGGCGGCCGCATCGAGTCGCTGCCGTGGGCCGGTTCGTTCCTCGGCCACGGCTCCATCGCGATCGACTACGTCAGCGACGGCAAGGCCGTGCCGGACCCCGAGTCCGGGGCGGTCGAGAGCGTCGACGCCGAGGTGGACCGCGTGGTCCGGCTCGTCACCGAGCACGCCCGCACCCGCCCGACCGAGTCGCTCATGGTGATCACGGCGTCGGCGAAGCACGCGGTGCGCGTCGAGCAGGCCGTCCTGACCGCGGCGCAGGGCCACAAGGACCTCACCGAGTTCGTCATCGGCGACCGCGCCGAGCCGTTCATCGTCGCGACGCTCGAGCAGTCCGTGGCACAGAGCCGCGACCGCGTCGTGTTCTCGATCGGGTACGGCCGGACCCCGCACGGCCGCGTGCTGCGCGACTTCGGTCCGCTCGGCAAGCCCGGCGGGGAGCGTCTGCTCGCCGTCGCGATGACCCGAGCGCGCCGGTCGATGGTCATCGTCACGTGCTTCCAGCCGTCGGACATCGAGGCCGAGCGGATGGGCCACGGCACCGTCGCGCTGGCCGAGATCCTCGCCGAGGTCCGCGCGCGCACCGCCGCCGAGTACGTGCCCGACGACTCCGACCCGCTGCTCGTCGACCTCGCCCGACGACTCGAGATGCGCGGCATCCCCGTCGCACTCGGTCACCGGGGCAAGCTCGGCCTGGTCGCGGCGCACGGCGGCGTCTGCGTCACGATCGAGACCGACGCGTCGCTCGTCCGAGGTTCGCTCCGCGAGTCGCTGCGGCTCCGTCCCGAGGTGCTCCGCCGACTCGGGTGGCACTACGTGCGCGTGCACGCGTTCCAGCTGTTCTCCGACCCGGACCGCGTCGCGGACACCGTGGCGTCGGTGCTCGGCGTCGACCGTGGAGCGACGCAGGAGATCTCGATCCCTCCGATCCCCGCACGCCGATGACCCGGTCGGAGACGCATCCCCGCGTGCCCGCTCCGGGCCCCGCTCGCCGGTGAGCGGGTCCCGGCGCGCGTCCCGCGCGGCCGGTCCGGTGACGGCGGGGACGGACCAGCTGGTGGGCTCGTGGACGCGGGCCGACGACGTGACGGAGGTCGAGCCTCCCGTCCGTTCCGCAGATGACGGTGGCGGAACCGGCACCGACACGACCGACCGGCCGGGAGGCTCTCCCCGCCGCACCAGGCGCGTCACCACCGCGCCGGTGCCGGGCTACGACCCGGCCGCGCCGCCGGAACCGGCCCGCCACCGCGACGGGGAGAACGACGCCCAGCTGCTGCGCGACGTGCCCCCACACTGGTGACGGGTAGCCTGGGGTCGATGACTGACACCGCGCGACGGCGACCCGACTGGCAGACGTGGCCGAACCTGATCACGCTGGTGCGCTTCCTGCTCATCCCGGTGTTCATCGGCTTCGTCGTGGCCGGCCACCCCGGCTGGGCGCTCGTCACGCTCGTCGTCCTCGGTGTCAGCGACTGGGCGGACGGCTTCATCGCGCGTCGGTTCGACCAGGGCTCGAAGCTCGGCAAGGCGCTCGACCCGATCGCCGACCGCCTGGCGATCATCGCCATCGTGCTGTCGCTCGTGCTCGTCGGCCTGCTGCCGTGGCCGAGCGTCGCGATCATCGTCCTCGTGGACGCGGTGCTCGCGCTGCTGTCCGGCCTGTGGTTCCGCGGCGACCCGGACCTCGACGTCACGTGGACCGGCAAGATCCGATCCGCGCTGCTCTTCGTCGGTCTGCCGCTGCTGCTGTTCTCGTCGACGTCGTGGGCATCGCAGCACGACTGGATCCGGGTGCTCGCGCTCGTCTTCGTCTGGGCGGGCACGATCGGCCACGTCGTCGCCGGTGTGCAGTACGCCCGGGCCCTCGCCGCGAAGCACCGCGCGACGGCCCGCACCGCCTGACGCGGACGCGCGCGGCGCGGGCGTCCGGCCCGCGCCGTCCGGCCCGCGCCGTCCTGCCCCGTCGAACCAGGAAACCGACGTCGAACCGACCCCGGAGGCTGGTTCGACGTCGGTTCCGTGGTTCGGGACGCCCGCGGCTAGAGCTTCGTCGAGCCGCTGATCCCCGGTCCCTCGGGAGCGGTCGACGGGGCGACGTGCGCACCGCCGCCCGACGCCACCGCGTCGCCGTTCTGCGTGCGGAGCAGGTCGCGGATCTCGAGCAGCACCTCGACGTCGGTCGGCGGGACGTCCTGCGGCGTCTGCTGCTCGTCGTTCTTCACCCGCTCGAAGGCGAGCTTCTTGAGCCGGTTGACCGGGACCACCAGGGCGAAGTACACCACCGCCGCGACGATGACGAAGTTCAGGACCGCGCCGATGATCGCGCCGAACAGGATGTCCGCCGAGTCCCCGGAGACGGTGGGGATCGACACGACGAGTGCCTTGTCCAGGCTCGACGCGTTGAAGACCGCGCCGATCAGGGGGTTGATGAGCGAGTTCACGATCGCGGTGACGATCGCGGTGAACGCCGCACCGATGACGACCGCGACGGCCAGGTCGATGACGTTCCCGCGGAGCAGGAACTCCTTGAAGCCCTTCACGTGAGCCTCCTTCCGTGTCGAGGAGACCCCACCGTACCGACGGAGACGAGCCCTCGTCAGGAGGCGCTGGGCGCGGCCGGCTTCGACTCGGTCTTCTTCGGCTCCGCCTTCGCCGGCGTGCTCGACGACGACGAGGAGGACCCCGACGACCCCTCGGCCTTCGGCGTCGACCGCGAGTCGGTGCGGTAGAAGCCGCCGCCGTTGAAGGTGACGCCGACCGGCGAGAACACCTTGCGCAGCGCACCGCCGCAGACGGGGCACTCGGTCAGGGTGGCGTCGGAGAACGACTGCTTGACGTCGAAGGCGTTGTCGCACTCGGTGCAGCGGTACGAGTAGGTGGGCACCCTAACTCCGGAAGGTGATGATGCGCGACGGCGTGATGATGCCGTCGACGGGTTCGTCGTGGGCCTCGCGCGGGACCTCGTCGAGGTACTCCGCGTCGAAGATCACAGCATAGACGGGTGGCCGGTTCGCCATCGACCCGAGCGTCTTGTCGTAGTAGCCGCGGCCCCAGCCCATCCGGCAGCCGTCGTGCCCGACCGCCGCCGCCGGGGTGAGGATCGCGTCGACGTCCCCGAGCGCGAGCGGGGAGAGCACCTCGCCGACGACCTCGGGCATGCCGTGCAGGCCCTCGTGTTCGGAGACCCCGTCGTCGACCGCCCAGTCGAGCAGGCCGTCCTCGCGGGTGATCGGGAGCAGCACCCGGACGCCGTGCTCCTGCGCCCAGCGCAGGAAGGGTCGGACGTCCGGCTCGTCGGGCGCCGACAGGTAGAGCGCGAGCGAGCGCAGCTGCCGTTCCTCCACGAAGCGCTGCAGCGTCGACGTCAGGGCGGTCGTGTCGGTGTCGCGCTCCGTCGTGGTCCGGGTGCGCCGCCGCTGCCGGAGCTCGGCTCGCAGGGCGCGCTTCTCGTTCCCGAGGTCGGCGGTCATGGCGGGGAGTCTACCGAGCGCGGGTTTGCGGCTTCCCGCCGTGGGGCGCGGGATGCCGTGTCCCCCGAAGTGCCCATGCCCGGACCCAGTGGGCGTCCGGTACGTTCGCTGACATGGGCTTCCAGATTTCGAAGGCGGTGATCCCGGCCGCAGGCCTGGGCACGCGCTTCCTCCCCGCGACCAAGGCGATGCCGAAGGAGATGCTCCCGGTCGTCGACAAGCCGGCGATCCAGTACGTGGTCGAGGAGGCCGTGGGCGCCGGGCTGACCGACGTGCTCATGATCACCGGGCGCAACAAGAACGCGCTCGAGAACCACTTCGACCACGTGGCCGAGCTCGAGGAGACCCTCAAGAAGAAGGGCGACCACGAGAAGCTGCAGAAGGTCAACCAGTCGACCGACCTCGCCGACATGCACTACGTCCGCCAGGGCGACCCGCTCGGCCTCGGCCACGCCGTGCTCCGCGCGAAGATGCACGTCGGCCGTGAGCCGTTCGCCGTGCTGCTCGGCGACGACATCATCGACGCCCGCGACCCGCTGCTCAAGCGCATGATCGAGGTCCAGGGCGAGAAGAACGCCACGGTCGTCGCCCTGCTCGAGGTCCCCGAGTCGCAGACCCACATGTACGGCATCGCCACGGTCGAGGAGACCGACACCGACGACGTCGTGAAGATCACCGGCCTGGTCGAGAAGCCCCCGCAGGGCGAAGCCCCGTCGAACCTGGCCATCATCGGTCGCTACGTCATCCGCCCCGAGGTCTTCGACGTCCTCGAGAAGCAGGAGCCGGGCAAGGGTGGCGAGATCCAGCTCACCGACGCGCTCATGAAGATGGCGGGCGCCGAGGAGTGGACCGGCGGCGTGTACGGCGTCGTGTTCCGTGGACGCCGGTACGACACCGGTGACAAGCTGGACTACATCAAGGCGATCGTGCAGCTCGCCTCGGACCGCGACGACCTCGGCCCCGACCTCAAGGCCTGGCTGAAGGACTTCAACGCGGGAGAGTAGCCACCCCGTCACGAACGGGTCCGGGGTCCGTCCCGGGCCCGTTCGTGCGTCCACCCGGTCGAGCGCCGGGCACCGGAGGAACCACAGCGATGACGACGATCCCGACCCTGTCCCACGGGCGGGTCACGATCCGGCCCCTCCGGCTCCGCGACACCCGTGACCTCGACGTCGCCCTCGCCACGAACCGCTCGTGGCTGCGGACGTGGGAGGCCACCAACCCCTCCGGACACGTCTCCACCGACGTCCGCGGCAGCATCCGGGCACTGCAGGCCAACGCCCGCGCCGGGCTCGGTCTGCCGTTCGCGATGGAGCTCGACGGTCGCTTCGTCGGCCAGCTCAACGTGTCCGGCATCACCTACGGCTCGCTCGCCAGTGCGTCCATCGGCTACTGGGTCGTCGAGGGGGCGGCCGGGCACAACGTCACGCCGATCGCGGTCGCGATGGCGGTCGACCACTGCTTCCGGGTCGTCGGCATCCACCGCATCGAGATCTGCATCCGTCCGGAGAACGCGCCGAGCCTGCGGGTCGTCGAGAAGCTCGGCTTCCGGTTCGAGGGCCTGCGCCGCCGGTACATCCACATCAACGGCGACTGGCGCGACCACTTCTGCTTCGCCCTCGTCGCGGAAGAGGTGCGCGAGGGAGTCCTCGACCGCTGGGTCGCCGGTCGCGTCCCGCACGGGGCGGGCAGCGTCCCGGCCTCCGCCCGTGAGGAGGCGGCGACCCCGCTCGACACCCGACCGCGCATCTGACGGTCGTCCCGTCGTCCTGTCACGTCGGCCTGGAGGCGCGACCCGCGTCCCACGGATTCGGTCGCGACTCGCGCAACACGCGTCCGGCAATGGGCGGTCCGGGGAACGCGCACCCCTACCGTGTCCCCATGGCAGGTATCGGCTCCTGGGGCGGCGGCATCGTCCTGCTCATCGCGGCCGTGCTCTGGGTCGTCTACCTCATGCCGTCGTGGGCGGCTCGTCGGCAGTACCTCGCGACCGAGCGGAACGCGATCCGGCTGCAGCAGACGCTGCGCATCCTCGCGCAGACCGCCGAGCTCCCCGACGAGGTCCGGGTCGAGATGAACGCGAAGTCCCTGGCCGAGGCGCAGCGCGTCGCCCGGTCGGAGGAAGCGAAGCGGGCCGCCATCGTCCGAGCGCACGAGGCCGCGCGGCAGCGTGAGATCACCCGGCGCCTCGCGGAGCAGCAGCCCCAGCTCGAGCGGGTGTCGTCCGTCCCCGCACTCACGGCCATGCGGATGCGCCGCTCCCGGCTCGGTGCGACCCTCTTCGGCGCGCTCGGTGTCCTCGTCGCGGCGGTCGTCTTCGTCGCGGCCCCGGGCGCCTGGCTCGTCGGTGTCGCCGGGCTCGTCGCCGCCGGTGGGTCCGCGGCGGTCCTGGCGCAGCTGCACCAGGTCGCCCAGGCGCGGAAGGCGCGTGCCGCGGCGGGCGCTGCGGCGGTGACCCGTGCCTCCCGGCCGTCGACCGCGTGGACGGACCCGGCACCGCCGCTGTCCACCGAGCAGCCCGCCGAGCCGACGCGCGACCGGAGCTGGACGCCGGCCAGCGTGCCGAAGCCCCTGTACGTCGAGCGCCCCGCGGCGCCCGCGCCGTCGCCGGAGTCGTCCGCCGAGCTCGCTGCCCGGCTGCGCGAGCGCGTGGCCGAGGCGAAGGCCGAGGCCGAGGCCGAGGCGAAGGCCATCCGGGCGGGGGAGACCGACCCGACGCTCGCGCGGGTGTCCCGGATGCGGTCCGACGTCGAGGAAGCCGCTGCGTCGCTCTCCGCCCACGACCAGGGCCGTCTGGCGGAGCGACTCGGGCTCCGTGCCCCGGCCGGGGAGTCGGCGCCGTCCCGCCCCGCCGGATCGCCTGGCGCCGGATCGCCTGCCGCCGGACCCGCCGAGCCCGAGGTCGCCGCCGAGCCCGAGCAGCCGGCGACGCCGAGCCGCTGGGCCGGCATGGGGGTCATCGACGACGAGGCGTACCGGCAGACCGACCTCGACGCCGTCATGCGTCGGCGCCGCGCGGTCTGACACCGTCCGTGCGCGGCGCGCCCGGACGTTGCGGGCCGATTTCGGTTCGCGCTCCCGGTGGTGCTAGTGTGGTCGAGCACTTGGGGCTATGGCGCAGTTGGTAGCGCGTCTCGTTCGCAATGAGAAGGTCAGGGGTTCGAATCCCCTTAGCTCCACCAAGCAGCAGCGAAGGGCCACCCGATCGGGTGGCCCTTCGTCGTTCCTCCGCGAGCGCGTCAGCTCGGCACGCTGTCCGTCAGGACGCCGGCCTGCGCGAGCGACGCGTGGATCGCGTTCGCGGCCTGCTCGAACGCCCGGTTGCCGCGGGCCACGCCGAGTGCGCCGCCCTTGACCGCGGACCGGCCCGAGCCGCGGAGCAGTCGCGCGACGGTCCGGCCGTCGGGCGCGACCATCAGCTGCACGTCGAGCCGGGTGTGGAACGTCCGGTCGTTCAGGAAGCCGCCGACGAGCAGGGTGAGGCCCAGGCTGCCGCGGGTGCCCAGCAGCGTGCCCTGGTCGCCGTCGGTGATCGTGTAGCCCTCGCGGACGAGGGCGTCACGGACGATCGTGCGGGTGGACTCGGGGTCGGCGGCGACGAAGAAGTCGTGGCTCTCGGGCATGTGCGGGTCGATCCTTCCGGTGGATGGTGTGCTGCCAGCGATCCTGCCGTACCGTCGCCTACCCTGGTCCGGTCATGACTGCCTCGTTCACGCGCCGTTCCCTGCTGTCGCTCGCCGGCGTCGCCGGCATCGGGGTCGCCGTCGCGGCCTGCTCCCGCGCCGACGATGCGTCGTCGGGCGCGACCACCCGCGCCGGCGACGGGCCGAGCGGCGCGTCGCCCGGGTCGTCGTCCTCCGGCTCGTCGAGCGCCCGCCCCGCGGCGACCGCGGTCGAGCCCGCGCAGGTGCCGCTCGCCGGTGGTGTCACGGTGACGGTCACGGGGACCGGCCTCGCCGCGGTGCAGGGGGTCACGGTCGGCGGGGTCGCGGCGCGGGACGTGCAGGCCTCGGCGACGACCGTGACCTTCACGGCGCCGCACCAGGCGATGTACACGGCGGGGTCGGCTGACGTCGCGCTCTTCACGTCGGCGATCGAGCCGAGCCCGTCGGCGAACCGGTCGTCGGACGGCAACGGCAGTGCCGCCAACGACGGGCAGGCCGGCGCCACGCAGGACCAGGCCACCGCGACGCCGACCCCGACGGCCGCGCCGGTCCCGGACGCCTCGACCGCGGTCGCGACGACCTCGGTGGCCTACGCGGCACTGACGGACGTCGACCGGCAGCTCGAGTACGCGATGCGGTACTGGGCGGACTACAACCTCGCCGAGTACGGCACGATGAACCCGATCGGCGGGGACTGCGCGAACTACGTCAGCCAGACGCTGATCGCCCGTGGGTGGGAACAGCGCGACGACTGGTACAGCCGGTCCGGCGGTGCGCAGCACAGCGCCACGTGGACGTACTGCCCGGCGATGGACCCGTGGATGACGGCGAACGCGGCGACCTTCGGGTTGACGCGACGCTCCCTCGACGAGCGCAGCAAGGTCAAGGTCGGCGACATCGTGTTCTACGACTGGAACGACAACCGATCGCCCGACCACGTGACGATCGTGTCCGAGGTGTTCACGGAGCCCGACGGCACGATCCGCATCAAGTCGGCGAGCCACAACCAGGACGGGCCCTACCGCGACCTGGACGAGATGATCACCGTGCAGCACCCCGGCGGCACGGCCTGGTTCCACACGTTCGACGCGTAGCGGCGACGCGGCGCGGTCACCCGCCCTGCCGCCCCGTCGGCGCCGGTCGGCGCCGGTCCCGCGGGCCGATCGCGTTGCGCCGGCGCCGGTCATGCCGGCCGATCGCGTCGCGCCGGCGCCGGTCGTGCGCACAACCGGGAGCACCTCGCGCCACGTGATCACGTGGCGCGAGGTGCTCGCCGTTGTGCGGCGGCACCCGACACCGCGTTCCGACGGGCCGCCGCGACGCGACGTGACGCGGCGCCGCGCCCTGGCCGCTGCCGCCGCGCCCCGGCCGCCGCGCCGACGCTCAGGGGTACCCGAGGAACCAGAGCAGCACGATCGCGACGAGCTGCAGGCACACCCCGACGACCAGCCACACGGTCGTCCGTCGCCGTGACCCCGTGAACACGTCGGCCCCGAGCAGCGGTGCCGTCGGCATCAGCAGGCGCGGCAGGCTCTGCTGCGGCAGGAACACGGCCACCAGGTACAGCGCGTACGCCGCGGTGAACGACACGACGTCGACGCCGAGCGCCCGTACGCCCGGTCGGGTCCAGGACCACACCGCCCCGGCGAGGACCACGACCACGAGCACGACGCCGAGCGGGCCGAGCCACGTGGAGGCCATCGTGAACCACGGCGTGAGCGGCGCGAAGTGCTGCCGGCCGACGAACCCGACCCACCACGACAGCTCGGTCGCGAGGTACGCGTCCGGCCGTCCGGTCGCCGCCGTCGCCACGACGGGCCACGCCAGCCCCGCCGCCGCGACCCCGAGCCCCGCGAGGACGATCGCCACGGCATCCCGCACCGGCAGCGCCCGGCGCTCCCGGACGACCCGCACGACCAGGTGCACCGCGAGGGCCACCGCGAGCGCGAGCACCCCCGGCTTCGTGAACGCCGCGACGAGCCCGAGCGGCAGCACGAGCCAGTACCGCCGGCGCACCAGGGCGAGCAGTGCGCTGAAGAGCAGGAGCAGGAACGTGCTCTCGGCGTACGCCACCTGCAGCAGGAACCCCGTCGGTGCGAACGCGAAGAGCACCGTCGCCCGGGTCGCCCGCCGGTCGTCGGTCACCGCGCGTACGAGACGCCAGAGCACGATGCACGTGCCGGCGCCCGCGAGCGTGGCGACGAGCACGCCTGCGGCCCAGAAGGACCCGCCGACGAGCGGCTGGACGAACCGTGCGAGCGCCGGGAACACCGGCAGGAAGGCCCACGGGTTCGGCAGCACGTGACCCGCCGCGTCGGTGGGCAGCGTCGTCGGGTAGCCGTGCTCGGCGATGGTCCGGTAGAACGACGCGTCCCACGACCCGAGGAACGCCGTGAACGTCCCCTCGCGTCGGACCGACGCGAACCGCCACCCGTGCGCGGTGGCGAGCAGCCAGACCGTGAGCAGCAGGACGGTGCTGACCACGCGGGAAGCCAGCCACACGACGAGCGGAGCGGTCCACCCGCCGTGCCGTCCCTCCAGGCCGACCGTGAGCACACGACGGACGCGGGACGGCAGCCCCGGCCGGGAGGCACGGGTCGTCTCCGCCAGGTCGGTCACCGCCCGAGTCTCCCATCTCCGCAGCCGCCGCCCGCTGTCCGGTCACCGCACCTCCAGGATCCGTCCGGGCGACGGGCGTTGTATCGGGCACGTTCCCTGGAAACCACCAACAGGAGGAAGCATGCCCTTCGTCACCGTCGGCGCCGAGAACGGCCACGACATCGAGCTCCACTACGACGACCTCGGCGCGGGCGACCCGGTCGTCCTGATCCACGGCTGGCCGCTGTCCGGCCGCTCGTGGGAGGGCCAGGTCCCGGCACTCGTCGAGGCCGGTCACCGGGTCATCGCCTACGACCGCCGCGGGTTCGGGCAGTCGTCGCAGCCGTGGGGCGGCTACGACTACGACACGTTCGCCGCGGACCTCGACAAGCTCATCACCGAGCTCGACCTGACGAACGTCACCCTCATCGGGTTCTCGATGGGCGGCGGCGAGCTCGCGCGCTACGTCTCGACCTACGGCACCGCGAAGATCAAGAAGCTCGTCTTCGCCAGCGCGGTGCCGCCGTACCTGTGGAAGTCGGACGACAACCCGGACGGCGCGGTCGACCAGGACCTCGCCGACTGGTTCGCGAACGGCATCACGGGCGACCGTCCGGCGTTCCTGCACCAGTTCGTCGACATGTTCTACACGCCGGGCGGCGAGCCGGGCCTGCTCAAGAAGCCGCTCGTCAGCGAGGACCAGCGCGCCTACGACCTGGCGATCGCCGAGCTCGCCTCGCCGAAGGGCACGCTCGACTGCACCACGGCGTTCGCGACGACGGACTTCCGCGACGACCTGACGAAGGTCGACGTCCCGACGCTCGTCATCCACGGCGACTCGGACGGGATCGTGCCGTTCGAGGCGTCCGGTCAGCGCACCGCGGCGGCCATCCCGAACGCGCAGACCCACGTCATCGAGGGTGGCCCGCACGGCGTGCTCGCCTCGCACAAGGACGAGTGGAACGAGGCGGTCCTGCGCTTCCTGGCGTCCTGACCTCCCCGCTCCGCAAGACGCAACGTGGGCGGTTCCTCGCAGCGGTGTACCGCTGCGCAGGACCGCCCACGTTGCGTTCCGCGGGTCGCCGGGTGCCGGGCGCGGCCTCAGCGCCCGGTGACCGCGGCGCGGATGCGCTCGATCGGGACCTTCGGGGTGCGGTCGGCGTTCAGCAGGCCGTTCGTCTCCTGCATCGTGTCCGTCAGCTGCGTCCAGCACGACCCGGCCAGGAACGAACTCGCCCGGACGCCGTCGTAGAGCGCCGTGATCCGCGCCACCCAGTCGTCGCCGTCGACGGCCGAGGTGTAGCCCCACCCGTCCTCGCGCTTCGCCCCGGGCTGGAAGTCCACGCCGCCGAACTCCGTCAGCATGACCGGCTGCCCCTGGTCCGTCGCGCCGCCCACCAGGATCCGACGATCAGCGGGCCCGCGCCCACCGAGCAGTGCCGTCCGTGCGGCGTCGTCGGTGTAGGTCGCGGCGAGCCGGGGGCCGTCGCCCTCGTAGTCGTGCACGGTGACGATGTCGGAGTTCGTGTGCTCCCAGCCGTCGTTCGAGACCACCGGCCGGGTGGGGTCGAGCGCCCGGGTGACGTCGGCGAGTGATCGGGCGTAGGCCTGCTGCGCCGGGTCCGTCGCGATGTGCTGCACGCCCCAGCTCTCGTTCGCCGGCACCCAGGTGACGATGGACGGGTGCGAGGCGTCGCGTTCGACGGCGTCCATCCACTCCCGCACGAGCCGCTGCACGGCGAGCGGGGAGAACGCGTACGCGCCGGGTGCCTCGCCCCAGACGAGCAGCCCCAGCCGGTCCGCCCAGTACAGGAACCGCGGGTCCTCGATCTTCTGGTGGTTCCGCGCGGCGGTGAAGCCGAGCTCCTTGATGAGCTCGACCTCGCGGCGCAGGGCCTGCCGTGACGGTGCTGCGAGGTGCGACTCCGGCCAGTAGCCCTGGTTGAGGACACTGCGGACGTCGTAGGCGCGGCCGTTCAGCAGGAAGGCGCCGCCGTCGATGCCCACGGTGCGGACGCCGAAGTACGACGACACGGCGTCCAGGGGCACGTCGCCCCCGGCCGGCAGCAGCGTGACGACCGCGTCGACCAGGCGCGGGGTCTCGGGGGACCACACCAGCTCGTCCTCGGCCTGACCGTTCTGCTGCCGGGCGACGGGCACGACGACCTCGACCTCGTGCGCGGTCACGGGCACGACCGTCTCGACGGTCGCCAGGTCCTCGTCGCCCTCGGACCAGTGCGCCGCGACGCGGACCCGCGCGCCGGCGGGGCGCTCCCCGGCGAGCCGGACGGTCAGCCGCACCGTCGCGTGGTCGACGTTCGTCCAGCGCAGGGCCCCGATCGACGCGGTCGGCACGGCCTCGAGCCAGACGGTCTGCCAGATCCCGGTCGTGCGGCGGTACCAGATGGCGTGCGGGTGCTCGTGCCAGTCCTGCTTGCCGCGCGGCTGGGTGACGTCGTGGGGGTCGTCCTCGGCGCGGACGACCAGGGTGTGCGTCACGTCCGGCTCGGTGCCGAGCGCCTCGGTCACGTCGAGCGTGAAGGGGGTGTGTCCGCCCTCGTGCTCACCGATGAACTGCCCGTCGACCCAGACCCGCGCGCGGTGGTCGACGGCGCCGAAGTGCAGCAGGAGCCGGGGTGCCGCGTCGCCGTACCCGGCGGCGTCGAGCTCGGCGCGCGTGATCGTCCGGGCGTACCAGACCACGGGGTGGAACCCGGGCTCGTCGATGCCCGATGCCGGCGACTCGGGTGGGAACGGCACCGTGATGTCCCGGGCGTCCGGGAACCCGGAGCGCCAGGTCGGGTCGTCGCCCGTGTTCCGGAACGACCACGTCCCGTCGAGGTCGGCCCACGCGCCGCGCAGCATCTGCGGTCGGGGGTACGAGCCGTCCTGGTCGGAGGCGCGAGGGAGCGGGGGCAGGAGGGCGGCGACGGTGCCGTCGAGCGAGGTCATACGTCCATGCTCGCCGCTCCGTACATCGTTGTAAAGCGGTGCGGGCCAACCGGTGCGGGCCAACCGGTGCGCCACGACTCGGGGCGCGCCCCGGGACCGGCGCGTACCGTTCGCTGCATGAGCGCCGAGGCACCCGAGCACGTCGACGACCGCACGCTGGAGGGCTGGATCGCACGCCAGCGCTGGTACGCCGCGAAGGGTGGGACCCCGGCGCTGCACACCATCGCCGAGACCGACGGCACGCGGTTGGTCCTCGACGACGCCGCGACCGGGCCCGTCCTCTACCAGGTGCCGGTCGTCGCGGGCCCCGGCGGAGGAGCCGTCGACCCGGTCGACGCCACCACCGACACCGATTGGGTGCAGCAGCTCGCGGCGCGCATCGACGCCGACCCCTCGAGCCTCCGGCCGATCGGCGAGGTCACCGCGTCCCGGGTGCTGTCCGGCGAGCAGTCGAACACCTCGGTCATCTGCGACACCGCGTCCGGTGACCGGGTCATCACCAAGGTCTTCCGGGTGCTCCACCACGGTGACAACCCCGACGTCACCACGCAGCTCGCACTCTCCGCCGCGGGCAGCTCCCGCGTGCCGACCGTGTACGGCGCCCAGCAGGCGAGCTGGCCCGACCCCGGCCGTCCCGACGGCACGGCCACCGGACACCTCGCGTTCGCCCAGGAGTTCCTGCCCGGCCTCGAGGACGCCTGGCGCGTGGCCCTCCGCGACGCCAGGACCGGCACCCCGTGGGACGAGCAGGCCGCCGCGCTCGGCGAGGCGCTCGCCGAGGTGCACCGCACGCTCGCCACCGCCCTGCCGACCGAGCCCGCCGACGATGCACGACAGGACGCTGCGATCGCGACGATGCGCGGCCGGCTCGACGCCGCCGTGCGCGAGGCCCCGACCGTCGAGCCGCACGTCGACGCGATCCGTGCCGTGTACGACCGTGCCGCCGCGTCGCACTGGCCGGACCTGCAGCGCATCCACGGTGACCTGCACCTCGGGCAGGTGCTCGCCGCGCCCGAGCCCCGCGGGTGGGTGTTCCTCGACTTCGAGGGCGAGCCGCTCCGCCCGCTCGCCGAGCGGTCGCTGCCCGACTCGACGCTCCGCGACGTCGCCGGGATGCTCCGGTCCTTCGACTACGTCGCCGGCGCGCTCGCGCACGACGCCGAGTTCGTCGACGCGGGTGCCTGGGCGCAGGCGGCACGGCAGGCGTTCCTCGACGGGTACCGCCGGGGGACCGGTGACGACCTGACCGACCACCGCGCACTGCTCGACGCGTTCGAGCTCGACAAGGCCGTGTACGAGGTGGTCTACGAGACGCGGAACCGGCCCGACTGGGCCGGCATCCCGCTGGCTGCGGTCGCGCGGCTGGCGGCGGACGGCGCGGCCTGATCCTCCGACCCCCGGCGTGACCCGCTGACGGACGGGAGGCGCGGTGCCGGCCGACACCGCGCCTCCCGTCCGTCACGTGGTGACGACGACCGTCGTCGTCAGTTGACGGGGCCCGTGTACTTCTCGCCCGGCCCCTTGCCCGGCGCGTCCGGGATGCTCGACGCCTCGCGGAACGCGAGCTGGACCGAGCGCAGTCCGTCGCGGAGCGGACGGGCGTGGTGGTCGCCGATCTCGGTGGCCGCCGCCGTCACCAGCCCGGCGAGGGCCGTGATGAGCTTCCGCGCCTCGTCGAGGTCGGTCTGCTCCTGCGGGTCGTCGGCGAGCCCCACCTTCACGGCGGCTGCGCTGAGCAGGTGCACGGCGACGGTGTTGATGAGCTCGACCGCGGGCACCTCGGCGATGTCGCGGGCCTCGCCGCCGGCGGCGGTCTCGTCCTGCGTGACCTGCGGGGTGTCGTTCTCGGGGGTGTCGGGCACGGTGCTCCTCTGCTAGACTCATCGGCGGCAGATGCTGCCCGTGTGCCCAGATCGTCTCCACAGGAGTCGGACCGAGCCCCGGACGGCGTCGTAGAAGAGGAGTCTCTCCCACCCGCGGCCGTGCACCACAGGCTACCGGGTCCCAACCGCTCCGTCGGGTCAGCAGTGCGATCGTCAGACCGCACCGCGTCCCGGCAGGCCAGCCCCGCGGGGCCGGTGTCGGGCGGCTGCCGAACGGGTTCCGATCCGTGCGTCAGATCTCCTCTCTCGTGCCGTCGTCCAGCGCAGCAGCGCCGGACGGCCACCACTTGATTGAAGGAGCTCCGCATCACCGATCCCCGCACCAACGACCGAATCCGCGTTCCCGAGGTCCGACTCGTCGGCCCCCAGGGTGAGCAGGTCGGCGTTGTCCCGATCGCCATGGCTCTGCGTCTCGCGCAGGAAGCCGAACTGGATCTGGTCGAGGTCGCCCCGAACTCGAAGCCGCCCGTGGCCAAGATCATGGACTACGGCAAGTTCAAGTACGAGGCAGCGCAGAAGGCCAAGGAAGCCCGCCGCAACCAGGTGAACACCGACCTCAAGGAGGTCCGGTTCCGCCTGAAGATCGACGTGCACGACTACGAGACCAAGCGCAAGCGCGCCGAGGGCTTCCTCCTCGGCGGCGACAAGGTGAAGGCGATGATCCTCTTCCGTGGGCGCGAGCAGTCGCGTCCGGAGCAGGGTGTCCGTCTCCTCCAGAAGTTCGCCGAGGAGATCGCCGAGTTCGGCGTCGTCGAGTCGCGTCCGACCCAGGACGGCCGCAACATGACGATGATCATCGCCCCCCTCAAGAACAAGTCCGACGTCAAGGGCGAGCAGAACGCGAAGCGTGCTGCGCAGAAGGCCGAGCGTCGTGCGTCGGAGCACGCGGCGAAGGGCAAGGAGGCCGACGAGGCCACCGAGTCCGCGCCGGCCGAGGCTCCCGCCGAATAGGTCCTCCCCGGACCACCCCGCGACGACGCGGCTCCCCACCCACCCCACGGAAAGGCACCACGATGCCCAAGCAGAAGACCCACTCCGGGTCGAAGAAGCGCTTCAAGGTCACCGGCAGCGGCAAGATCATGAAGCAGCAGGCCGGTATGCGTCACAACCTCGAGGTCAAGAGCGCCAAGCGCAAGGCCCGCCTCAACGAGGACCAGGTCCTCGCGAAGGCCGACGCCAAGAACGTCAAGAAGCTTCTCGGCCACTGAGCCGGCGGAACGTAAAGGAACAGATCAATGGCACGTGTCAAGAGAGCGGTCAACGCCGCCAAGAAGCGTCGCGTCATCCTCGAGCGCGCCGAGGGCTACCGCGGCCAGCGTTCGCGCCTGTACCGCAAGGCGAAGGAGCAGGTCACCCACTCCCTCGTCTACGCGTACCGTGACCGTCACGCGAAGAAGGGCGAGTTCCGTCGCCTGTGGATCCAGCGCATCAACGCCGCGTCGCGTGCGAACGGCCTGACCTACAACCGCCTCATCCAGGGCCTCTCCCTGGCCGGCGTCGAGGTCGACCGTCGCATCCTCGCGGACCTCGCGGTGAACAACCCCGAGACGTTCGCGGCGCTCGTCGAGACCGCCAAGAAGGCCCTGCCGGCCGACACCTCGGCCCCCAAGGCCGCGTAGTCACGCCAGCCCCCGAAGCCCCCGTTCCGTCCACGGAGCGGGGGCTTCGTGCATGCTGCGACACTTGACGCGTGAGCGATCTCCTCGAGAACCCGAAGTCCGGACGCGTCAAGGCCGTCGCGGCACTCGCCAAGAAGGACGTCCGTGCCGACACCGGACTCTTCCTGCTCGAGGGCCCGCAGGCCGTGCGCGAGGCGATCGAGTACCGCCCGGAGCTGCTCCGCGAGCTCTACGTGACGCCGACCGCCGCCGCACGGTACGGGCTCGACGACGCACCGGTCGACACGTGGTTCGTCACCGAGCAGGTGCTCGACACGATGGCGGACACCGTCACGCCGCAGGGGGTCGTCGCGGTCTGCCAGCAGTTCCCGACGTCGGTGAAGGACGTCTTCCCGGACGCCGGACCCGGCCTGGAGGCGCAGGGCGCGTCCGCCACGGACGGCACGCTGCCCGGGCTGGTCGCGATCCTCGAGCAGGTCCGGGACCCGGGGAACGCCGGCACGATCATCCGCGCCGCCGACGCGGCGGGCGCCGACGCGGTCGTGCTGACCGGTCGTTCGGTCGACCCCTACAACCCGAAGGTGGTGCGGTCCACCACGGGCTCGCTGTTCCACGTGCCGGTCTCGGTGGGCGTGACGCTCGCCGACGCCGTCGCACGCGCGAAGGCCCTCGGGTACACGGTCCTCGCGGCCGACGTCTCCGGCGACGACCTGCCGGACGTCCGCGCCGACGGCATGCTCGACGGGCCGACCGCGTGGGTCTTCGGCAACGAGGCCCGGGGGCTCACGGCGGAGGACCTGGCGCTCGTCGACCGGGCCGTGAAGGTTCCGATCTACGGTCGGGCCGAGTCGATGAACCTGGCGACGGCCGCGTCGGTGTGCCTGTACGAGTCGGCGTTCGCGCAGCGGGTGGCGTCCTCCTCCACAGCGCGCTGACCCGTCCTGCTCCGGCACCGTCCGTCCAGTGCAGGACGGCGGTATCCCGGGGGCCGGTAGGCTTGGGCCTCGTGTCAGAACACCTCGAGATCAGCGAAGCGGCCGTCGCCGACGCGGTCGACCGGGCCCTCGCCGCGGTCCGCGCGACGACGACCGTGGCCGAGCTGAAGCAGGCCAGGGCGGAGCACACCGGCGAGCAGTCGACGCTCGCGCGGATGAACGCGTCGATGCGCAGCGTGCCGAAGGAGCAGAAGGCCGAGGCCGGCAAGCTCGTCGGCCAGGCACGCGGCCGGGTCAACGCGGCGGTCGCCGAGCAGGAGTCCGTCCTCGCCGAGGCCGAGGAACGCGCCCGGCTCGAGTCCGAGCGCGTCGACGTCACCGCCCTGCCGGTCCGCCGGGCACCGGGCTCCCGCCACCCGCTCTCGGTCCTCAACGAAACCGTCGCCGACATCTTCGTCGGCATGGGGTGGGAGGTGGCGGAGGGCCCCGAGCTCGAGCACGAGTGGTTCAACTTCGACGCGCTGAACTTCGACCCGGACCACCCCGCACGGGCGATGGCCGACACGATCTTCGTCGAGCCGGTCGACCGGCACCTGGTCATGCGCACGCACACCTCCCCGGTGCAGGTGCGCTCCCTGCTGTCCCGGGAGCTGCCGCTCTACGTGATCGCCCCGGGACGCGTGTACCGCGCGGACGAGCTCGACGCCACGCACCTGCCGGTCTTCACCCAGGTCGAGGGCATCGCGATCGACAAGGGCCTGACGATGGCGCACCTCCGCGGCACGCTCGAGCACTTCGCGCGCCAGGTCTTCGGCGCCGGGGCGCAGATCCGCCTGCGTCCGAACTACTTCCCGTTCACCGAGCCCAGCGCCGAGATGGACGTCTGGCAGCCGAACGCCAAGGGCGGCGCGCGGTGGGTCGAGTGGGGCGGCTGCGGCATGGTGAACCCCAACGTCCTGCGTGCGGCCGGCATCGACCCGGACGAGTACCAGGGCTTCGCGTTCGGGATGGGCATCGAGCGGACCCTGCAGTTCCGCAACGGCCTGAACGACATGCGTGACTTCCTCGAGGGCGACATCCGCTTCTCGCAGCAGTTCGGAACGGTGGTCTGATGCGCGTCCCACTCCGTTGGCTCGGCGAGTCCGTCGACCTGCCCGACGACGTCTCCCTCGAGCACGTCCACGCGGCCCTCGTGTCGGTGGGCTTCGAGGAAGAGGACGTCCACACCTACGACCTCACCGGCCCGATCGTCGTCGGCCGCGTGCTCGAGCGCGAGCCCGAGCCGCAGAAGAACGGCAAGACGATCAACTGGTGCCAGGTCGACGTGGGCGAGTCCGAGCCCCGCGGCATCGTCTGCGGTGCGCACAACTTCGACGTGGGCGACCTCGTCGTCGTGACGCTGCCCGGCGCCGTGCTGCCCGGGCCGTTCCCGATCGCCGCGCGCAAGACGTACGGCCACGTGTCCGACGGCATGATCGCCTCGGCCCGTGAGCTCGGCCTCGGCGACGAGCACGACGGCATCCTGCGCTTCGCCGACCTCGGCATGGACCCCGAGGTCGGGGCCGACGCGATCGCGCTGCTCGGCCTCGACGACGCCGCGGTCGAGATCAACGTGACGCCGGACCGCGGGTACGTGATGAGCATGCGCGGCGTCGCCCGCGAGTACGCGCACGCCACCGGTGCCGGCTTCCGCGACCCGGCGGCGCGCGTGACGCCCCGCTCGGGCGAGGGGTTCCGCGTCACGATCGACGACCAGGCC
Source organism: Curtobacterium sp. NPDC088465 (assembly GCF_044753165.1). Classification (NCBI taxonomy): domain Bacteria; kingdom Bacillati; phylum Actinomycetota; class Actinomycetes; order Micrococcales; family Microbacteriaceae; genus Curtobacterium; species Curtobacterium sp. NPDC088465. The sequence goes on from NZ_JBIVMR010000004.1 coordinate 124,970, forward strand.
CCGGTCCGCGGCCGTGTCGGCGCGCACACCTTCGTCACCCGCGTCGTCCGTGGCATCGACCCGACCCGGGCGACCCCGGCGTGGATGGTCTCCCGCCTGGCGCTGGCCGGCGTCCGCTCGATCTCGCTGCCCGTCGACATCACGAACTACGTCATGTTCGAGCTCGGCCAGCCCCTGCACGGCTACGACCTGGCGAAGGTCCGCGGTGGCCTCGGCGTGCGTCGCGCGGCGGTGGGGGAGACCCTCGTCACCCTCGACGACACGACCCGCGCGCTCGACCCCGAGGACCTCGTCATCACCGACGACGACGGCCCCGTCGGCCTCGCCGGTGTGATGGGCGGTGCACGCACCGAGATCTCGGACACGACGACCGACGTGCTGATCGAGGCCGCCGGCTTCGACCAGGTATCGATCGCCCGGACGGCCCGCCGGCACAAGCTGCCGAGCGAGGCCTCGAAGCGCTTCGAACGCGGGGTCGACCCGCTCGTGGCCGAGGCCGCTGCGAACCGTGCCGTCGAGCTCCTCGTCGAGCTCGCGGGCGGCACGGCGGACACCCTCGGCTCCACGCTCGTCGACGCCGAGCCCCGCCCGACGATCACGATGCGGGCGTCGCGGCCTGCCGACCTCGTCGGTGTCGAGTACACCGACGCCGAGGTCATCGACACGCTGCGCGCCATCGGTGCGACGGTGGACGTCGACGGCGAGGTGCTCGTCGTCACGCCGCCGTCCTGGCGACCGGACCTGACCGACGACACCACCCTGGTCGAGGAAGTGGCCCGCATCGTCGGCTACGACCGCATCCCGAGCGTGCTGCCGATCGCCCCGCCCGGACGCGGTCTGACCCGGCACCAGCAGGCCCGTCGGCGCGTGTCCGCCGCCCTCGCAGCGGACGGCCTCGTCGAGGTCGTCACCGCTCCGTTCGTCTCGCAGACCACGCAGGACGCCTACCCGGGCATCGACGGCGACGGTGGTCCGAGCGTCGTGCTCGCGAACGCGCTGGACAGCGAGCAGTCGCTGCTCCGTCGCAGCGGGCTCCCCGCGCTCGTCGACGCCGCCCGCCGCAACGTGTCCCGCGGCCTCGTCGACGTCGCCCTGTACGAGACCTCGCGCGTGTTCCTGCCGACGACGGACGTGCAGCTCGGCACCGACGCCGTGCCCGCCGGCGCCGAGCGGCCCGACCCCGACACCCTCGGTGTGCTCGACGCGTCGCTCCCGCCGCAGCCGTTCCACGTCTCGGCGTTGCTGACCGGCAACCGTGTCGTGAAGCAGCCCGGCGTGCAGCCGGAGCCCTACGGCATCGCGGACGCGCTCGACGTCGCCCGGGCCGTCGCCTGGGCGGTCGGTGTGGAGCTCCGGGTCGCACAGACGAGCCACCCGTCCCTGCACCCGGGGCGTGCGGCCGCGCTGCTCGTCGGTGACACCGTCGTCGGTGTCGCCGGTGAGCTGCTGCCCGTCCTCACCGAGGCCGCGGTGCTGCCGCGCGTCGTCGCCGTCGTCGAGCTCGACCTCGACGCCCTGGTCGCCGCGGCACCGGAGCTCGTGTCGGTGGCGCCGATCGTGTCCTACCCGGCGGCGACGCAGGACCTCTCCCTCGTGGTCGCGGTCGACGTCCCGGCGGGTGACGTGCTGGACGTCGTCCGCTCTGGCGCCGGAGAGCTGCTGGAGTATGCTCGGCTCGTGGACGACTACCGGGGCACGGGCGTGGACGAGGGACAGAAGTCCCTGACGTTCGCGCTGCGCTTCCGCGCCACGGACCGCACGCTGACCGCTGCCGAGGCCTCCGAGGCCCGTGACGGCGCCGTCCGACGTGCCGGCGAGCGATTCGGGGCGACCCTGCGCGACTGATCCACCGGATCAGCACCGCCCGGGGCCGCCGCCTCCGACTCTCTCGACGACCAGTCCGACCAAAGGTGGAACCCATGTCCGTATCCGTCGCCGTGGCGGGAGCCTCCGGCTACGCGGGCGGAGAGCTCCTGCGCGTGCTCGCCGCCCACCCAGAGTTCGACGTCAGGACGGTGACGGCCTTCTCGAACGCGGGGCAGCCGCTCATCGCGACGCAGCCGCACCTGCGGTCGCTGGCACACCTGACGCTGGTCGAGACGACGGCGGCGAACCTGCGCGGACACGACGTGGTGTTCCTCGCGCTGCCGCACGGGCAGTCCGGGGCGATCACCGCCGAGCTCGACGAGGACACCCTCGTCGTCGACTGCGGCGCGGACCACCGGCTCACGGACCCGGCTGCGTGGGACGCGTTCTACGGCGGCGAGCACCACGGCGCGTGGACCTACGGCCTGCCGGAGCTGCTGCACGCCGCGCCGGCGCCCGGGACGGCGGAGGAGTGGCGGGACGTCGACGACATCGCGGGCCTCGGGCGGCAGCGCACCGAGCTCGCGGCGACGAAGCGGATCGCGGTGCCGGGCTGCAACGTCACGGCGGTGACGCTCGGGATCCAGCCGGGTGTCCAGGCCGGGCTCGTCGAGACGGACGACCTCGTCGCGGTGCTGAGCGTCGGGCCGAGCGGAGCCGGCAAGAAGCTCGCGACGACCTACCTCGCCTCGGAGATCATGGGCTCCGCGAGCGCCTACGCGGTCGGCGGCACCCACCGGCACATCCCGGAGATCCAGCAGAACCTCGTGGCAGCGGGGGCCGGTGACGTCCGGATCTCGTTCACGCCCGTGCTCGTGCCGATGTCGCGCGGCATCCTCGCGACGACGACCGCCAGGCTCTCGCCCGGGGTCAGCGCGCGCGACGTCCGGATCGCCTGGGAACAGGCCTACGCCGACGAGCCCTTCGTGCACCTGCTCCCGGAGGGCGAGTTCCCCCGCACCGCGGACACCGTCGGCGCGAACACCGCGCTCGTCGGCATCGCCGTGGACGAGGCCGCGGGCCGGGTGGTCGCCGTGAGCGCCCTCGACAACCTGGCCAAGGGCACCGCCGGCGCGGCCGTGCAGTCGGCCAACATCGCCCTGGGCTTCCCCGAGACCCTCGGCCTCAGCGTGGACGGAGTCGCACCGTGACCGACGAGACCTCGACGGACCAGCCCGACACGGGCCTCCAGGGCGTGACCGCCGCTGCGGGCTTCCGCGCGGCCGGCGTCACCGCCGGACTCAAGACGAGCGGGAAGCCCGACGTCGCCCTCGTGGTGAACGACGGCCCCGACGCGACCGCGGCCGCCGTGTTCACCAGCAACCGCGCCCAGGCGCACCCGGTGATCTGGTCGCGCCAGGTCGTCGGCGACGGTGTCGCCCGGGCCGTGGTGCTCAACTCCGGCGGCGCGAACTGCTTCACCGGACCCTTCGGCTTCCAGACCACGCACATGACGGCGGAGGCGGTGGGTGCCGCGCTCGGCATCGGTGCCGGCGACGTCGTCGTCTGCTCGACGGGCCTGATCGGCCGCGGTGACCAGACGTTCCGTGACGGCGTGCTGCGCGGTGTCGACCTGGCCAGCGCCGCGCTGGCGGCCGACGGCGGCCCCGACGCTGCGGTCGCGATCATGACCACGGACACGACGCCGAAGCAGTCCGTCGTGACCGAGGACGGCTGGACGGTCGGCGGCATGGCCAAGGGCGCCGGCATGCTGGCCCCCGGGCTCGCGACGATGCTCGTCGTCATCACGACCGACGCCGTGCAGACCGCGGAGCAGCTCGACCAGGCGCTCCGCGCGGCGACCCGCGTGACCTTCGACCGCGTCGACTCGGACGGCTGCATGTCGACCAACGACACCGTCGTGCTGCTGTCCTCCGGTGCGAGCGGGGTGACCCCCGAGGTCGGCGACTTCCAGGAGGCACTGACCGCGGTGTGCGCGGACCTCGCCCGGCAGCTCCAGCAGGACGCCGAGGGCGCGAGCCACGACATCACGATCGAGGTCACCGGCGCGGTGTCCGAGGACGAGGCCGTCACGGTCGGGCGCAGCGTCGCCCGGAACAACCTGTTCAAGGCCGCGGTCTTCGGCAACGACCCGAACTGGGGCCGCGTGCTGGCGGCGATCGGGACCACCGACGCCGAGTTCGACCCGTACGCGGTCGACGTCAGCATGAACGGCGTCCGCGTCTGCCACGCCGGTGCCCCGGACCGGCCGATCGACGAGGTCGACCTGACGCCGCGCGACACCCACGTCCTGATCGAGCTCGGGGTCGGCGTGCACGCGGCGACGATCCTGACGAACGACCTGACGCACGAATACGTCCACGAGAACAGCGCGTACTCCAGCTGATGAGCGACGACCTGACCAAGGAAGAAGAGCACGAGCTCGCCGCCGTCAAGGCCGCGACGCTCATCGAGTCCCTGCCGTGGCTGAAGCGGTTCTCGGGCAAGACCGTCGTCGTGAAGTTCGGCGGCAACGCCATGGTGAACGACGACCTGAAGCGGGCGTTCGCCGAGGACATGGTCTACCTGCGCTACGCGGGACTCCACCCGGTCGTGGTGCACGGCGGTGGGCCGCAGATCTCGGCGGCGCTGAAGGAACAGGGCATCGCGTCCGAGTTCCGCGGTGGCTACCGCGTGACGACGACCGAGGCGATCACGGTCGTCCGCGACGTGCTCGCCGGCGAGGTCAACCGCGAGATCGTCGACCTCGTCAACGAGCACGGTGACGGTCTGGCCGTCGGCGTCTCCGGCGACGGCGGCTCGCTGTTCACCGGTGAGAAGAAGGGCGTCGTCGTCGACGGCGAGTACTTCGACCTCGGCCACGTCGGTGACATCACGCACGTCGACCCGTCCGACGTCCTCGCGGCGATCGAGGCCGGACGCATCCCGATCGTGTCGAGCATCGCGATCGACGACGCCCACCCGGACCAGGCGCTGAACGTCAACGCCGATGCCGCGGCCGGTGCGCTGGCCATCGCGCTCGGTGCCGCCAAGCTCATGATGCTGACGGACGTCCCCGGCCTCTACCGCAACTGGCCGGACCGCGACTCGATCATCGACCTGATCGCGGTCGACGAGCTCCGGGCGCTGCTGCCGAGCCTCGAGTCGGGGATGATCCCGAAGATGACCGCGTGCCTCGACGCCGTGGTCGGCGGGGTCGGCGGCGCGACGATCATCGACGGGCGGATCCCGCACTCGATCCTGCTCGAGGTCTTCACCCTGCGCGGTGCGGGCACCGAGGTGATCCCGGACCCGAGCCGTCGCACCGAGAACCAGAACACCCACGCCGAGGTCGGCCGACGGGTGCCCGAGTCCGCAGCGGACCCGGGCCGACACGCGGCGACCGACGCCGCCGTCACCGACACCACCGTCACCGACACCGCCACGACGCAGAAGGGGAACGAGCAGTGAGCACCGAGACGCACACCCAGACCTGGAACGACCGGTTCGGGGCGTCGCTCATGCGATCCCTGACCCCGCCGAAGATCATGCTCGACCACGGTCAGGGCTGCCGCGTGTGGGACGTCGACGGCAACGAGTACCTCGACTTCCTGGCCGGCATCGCGGTGAACTCCCTCGGCCACGCCCACCCGGCCCTCGTCGAGGCCGTCGCCGACCAGGCGGCGAAGCTCGTGCACGTCTCGAACTACTTCGCGACGCCGCCGCAGCTCGAGCTCGCCGAGCGCCTCAAGCGCATCACCGGTGCGGGGGACGCCGGCCGCGTGTACTTCGGCAACTCCGGTGCCGAGGCGAACGAGGCCGCGTTCAAGCTCGCGCGGCTGAACAAGGGTGCGGACGGTCGCAAGACCCGGATCCTCGCGCTGAAGCAGGGCTTCCACGGCCGGACGATGGGTGCGCTCGCGCTCACCGGCAAGCCCGCGCTGCAGGAGGACTTCCTGCCGATGATCGCCGGCGTCGAGCACATCGACTCGACGGTCGAGGCGCTCGAGGCGGCCGTCGACGACACCGTCGCCGCGCTCATCCTCGAGCCGATCAAGGGCGAGGCCGGCGTGGTCGACCTGCCCGAGGGCTTCTTGCAGGCCGCGCGTCGCCTGACCGAGGAGCACGGCGCGCTGTTCATCCTCGACGAGATCCAGACCGGGGTCGGCCGCACCGGCAACTGGTTCACCTTCCAGGGCCACGGGTTCACGCCGGACGCCGTCACGATCGCGAAGGGCATCGCCGGTGGGTTCCCGATCGGCGCCCTCGTGACCTTCGGCTGGGCGTCCGAGCTGTTCTCGGCCGGCCAGCACGGCTCGACCTTCGGCGGCAACCCGCTCGGCACCCGCGTCGCGAACGCGGTGCTCGAGGAGATCGAGCGCGCCGACCTGGTGGCCGGCGCGGTCACCAAGGGCGAGCGCATCCGTGCCGGCATCGCGGCCCTCGGTTCGCCGCTGGTGCAGGAGGTCCGGGGCACGGGCCTGCTCGTCGGCGTCGGCCTGACAGCGCCCGTCGGCCCCGCCGTCAACGCCGCCGCCCTCGAGCGCGGCCTCATCATCAACGCCCCGAACGAGTCGAGCCTGCGCATCGCGCCGCCGCTCATCGTGTCCGACGCCGAGATCGACGAGTTCGTGTCGATCCTCGGCCAGAGCCTCGCGGCCGTCGCCGCCGAGCAGGAGACCTCCGCATGACCCGCCACTTCCTCCGTGACGACGACCTGACCCAGGCCGAGCAGTCCGCGATCCTCGACCTCGCCGCCCAGATGAAGGGTGACCGCTGGGGCGAGAAGCCCCTCGCCGGGCCGCAGACCGTCGCGGTGATCTTCGACAAGTCGTCCACCCGCACCCGGGTGTCCTTCCACGTCGGGATCTCCGACCTCGGCGGCAGCCCGCTCGTGATCACGACGGCGAACAGCCAGCTCGGCGGCAAGGAGACCCCGTCGGACACCGCCCGCGTGCTCGAGCGCATGGTGTCGGCGATCGTCTGGCGCACCTACGCCCAGTCCGGACTCGAGGAGATGGCGGCGGGCACCCGCGTCCCGGTCGTCAACGCCCTGTCGGACGACTTCCACCCGTGCCAGCTCCTCGCCGACCTGCTCACGATCCGCGAGCACCGCGGCTCGCTCGCCGGGCAGACCGTCGCGTTCATCGGCGACGGCGCGAGCAACATGGCGCAGTCGTACCTGCTCGCGGGAGCGACCGCGGGCATGCACGTCCGCGTCGCCGCTCCGGCGGCGTTCAGCCCGGACGCCGCGGTCGTCGCCGACGCCGAGCGTCGTGCGGGCGAGACCGGTGGCTCCGTCCTGGTCGTCACCGACCCGGTGGCGGCCGTCGCCGGCGCCGACGTCGTGGTCACCGACACGTGGGTGTCGATGGGCAAGGAGGACGAGAAGCAGTCCCGACTCGACACCTTCGCGGGCTACCGGGTGGACGACGAGCTGATGGGGCACGCCGCCGACGACGCCGTGTTCCTGCACTGCCTGCCGGCGGACCGCGGGTTCGAGGTGACCGCCGAGGTCATCGACGGGCCGCGCAGCATCATCTGGGACGAGGCGGAGAACCGGCTGCACGCGCAGAAGGCCCTGCTCGCCTGGCTCCTGGCCGCGAACGCGACCGGCAGCCCGGCCGCCTGACCCCGCTCGACTGGAGTCCCGTGACCGATCGCATCGTCGTCGCCTGCTCCGCCGGGGTGGACCCGGCGGCAGCCGTCGAGCACTTCGCCGTCGACCACGAGGTCCTGGCCCTGGTGGTCGACCTCGGCGGTCGGTCCCGCGAGGTCGACGCCGTGCGGGACCGGATGCGGGCCGCCGGTGCGGTGGACGCCGTGGTGGTCGACGCGAAGACCGAGTACGCCGACCGGTACGTCGTCGCGGCGGTCCGGGCGAACGCCGGCGGCCCGGGTCGCCCGCTCGTCCCGGCGCTGCGGCTGCCGATCGTCGCCGACCACCTGGTCCGCACGGCCCGGCAGCTCGGCGCGGTCGCCGTCGCGCACCTCACGAGCGCCCCGGACGAGGTCGCCCTCACGACCACGATCGCCGGGCACGATCCCGACCTCCGGGTCCTCCCGGTGCCGACGGCCGTCGTGCCGGCCGGCGGTACCGAGCACGACGTGTGGGGCCGTCTCGTCACCGAGCCGGACCTCGAGGACCCGTGGGCCGCGGTCGACCGTGCGGACTGGGCGCGCACGGCGGAGGTCTCCGCGCAGCCGGACACCGAGCCCGACGAGGTCACCGTGACCTTCGAGCACGGCGTCCCGGTCGCCCTCGACGGGCAGCGCTTCCCGGTCCTCCGGCTGCTGCGCGAGCTCGACGCCCTCGCCGGCCGTCACGGGGTCGGTCGGCACGACCTGGTCGTCGACCTGCTCGACGGCCGCAAGGCCCGACGTGTGGCGGAGACACCGGGTGCGACGGCGCTCGTGGCCGCGCACCAGGACCTCGAACGGATCACCCTCGAACGCGAGGTCCTGCGCTGCAAGCAGGGCGTGGACCGCGAGTGGGCGGAGCTGGTCGACGAGGGTCGCTGGGCGAGCGGACTCCGCCGCGCGCTCGACGCCTTCATCGAGGAGACGCAGCGGCACGTCTCCGGTGACGTCCGGCTCCGGTTGCACGGCGGGGTCGCGAGTGTCACCGGGCGCCGGTCGGAGCAGAGCCTCTTCGACTTCGAGCTGGCCGGGGCACCGGCCACCGGGAGCGTGTCGTTCGCGAGCGCCCGGGCCCGACCGACGCGGACGGCCACGCGGCGCGACCGCGCGAACTGACGCCCCACCGGCACCACGCAGCACCGCCCCCACCAGCACCACGCAGTACCACCCCCCGAAGCACCGCCCACGAACCGAGCACGACCGACCCGTACCCCCAGGCAGGACGACATGACCGACGCGACGCAGCCCAGCAAGACCGACGCCACGAACACGGGCGCCCTCTGGGGTGGCCGCTTCGCCGACGGCCCCAGCGCCGAACTCGCCGCGCTGTCCCGGTCGACGCACTTCGACTGGCAGCTGGCCCCCTACGACATCGCCGGGTCCCGCGCCCACGCCCGTGCCCTGCACACCGCCGGCTACCTGACCGAGGACGAGCTCGAGCGCATGACCGCCGGCCTCGACCGCCTCGAGACCGCCCACGCCGACGGTTCCCTGCAGCCGGACGACGGCGACGAGGACGTCCACGGTGCCCTCGAGCGCCTGCTCATCGCCGACCTCGGCCCGGAACTCGGCGGCAAGCTCCGCGCCGGCCGGAGCCGCAACGACCAGATCGCGACCCTGGGCCGCATGCACATGCTCGACCACGGCCGGCGGATCGGGCGCCTCGTCATCGACCTCGTCGACGCGATCTCGCAGCAGGCGAGCGAGCACCCGGCGGCGATCATGCCCGGCCGCACGCACCTGCAGCACGCCCAGCCGGTGCTCCTCGCCCACCACCTGCTCGCGCACGCGTGGCCGCTCGTCCGGGATCTCGAGCGGCTCCGCGACTGGGCCGACCGTGCGAGTGTCAGCCCGTACGGGGCCGGCGCCCTCGCGGGCAGCTCGCTCGGTCTCGACCCGACGGCGATCGCGCACGAACTCGGCTTCGCCCGCCCCGCCGACAACTCGATCGACGCCACGGCAGCCCGCGACGTCGTCGCCGAGTTCGCGTTCGTCCTCGCACAGGTGGGCATCGACGTGTCCCGTCTGGCCGAGGAGATCATCCTCTGGAACACCAAGGAGTTCGGTTTCGTCCGGCTGCACGACGCCTTCTCGACCGGGTCGAGCATCATGCCGCAGAAGAAGAACCCCGACATCGCCGAGCTCGCGCGCGGCAAGTCGGGTCGGCTCGTCGGCAACCTCACCGGCCTCCTCACGACCCTGAAGGGCCTGCCGCTCGCGTACAACCGCGACCTGCAGGAGGACAAGGAGCCGGTCTTCGACTCGGTCGCCCAGCTCGAGGTGCTGCTGCCGGCCTTCACCGGCATGGTCGCGACGCTCGCCTTCGACACGGAGCGGATGGCCGAGCTCGCGCCGCAGGGCTTCTCGCTCGCGACCGACGTCGCGGAGTGGCTGGTCCGGCAGGGCGTGCCCTTCCGCGACGCGCACGAGATCTCGGGGGCGCTGGTCCGGTACTGCGAGGAGCGCGGGATCGAGCTCGACGAGCCCGGCGACGACGAGTACCGCGCCGTGTCCGAGCACCTCACGCCCGAGGTGCGCGGCGTCCTGACCATCGAGGGCAGCGTCGCGTCGCGCGCCGGTGTCGGCGGGACGGCGCCGGAGCGCGTCGCCGAGCAGCTCGCCGCCCTGACCCGTCGCGTCCACGACCTGACCGAGGGCGCGCCCTTCACCCGATGAGCGACGCGCTCCTCGCGCTCCTGGCCGAGCCGGCTCCGGTGTGCGCGCCGGCGCTGCTCGGCGCGACGATCACCGGGCGTGGTGTGACACTGCGCATCACCGAGGTCGAGGCCTACTGGGGCCCGACCGACCCAGGGTCGCACGGCCATCGCGGCCCGACACCGCGCAACCGGCACCTCTTCGGGCCGCCGGGCACGCTCTACGCGTACCGCTCGTACGGCATCCACACCTGCGTGAACGTGGTGAGCGGCCCGGAGGGCACGTCGTCCGGCTCGCTCCTGCGCGCCGCCGAGGTCGTCGACGGCATCGAGGTCGCCCGGGCTCGCCGCGGTCCGTCGGTCGCCGACGTCGCCCTGGCCCGCGGTCCGGGCAACCTCGGGCAGGCTCTCGGTGCCGTGCTCGGCGAGGACGACGGCACGTCGCTCCTCGACGGCTCGGGACCGTTCCGGCTCGTGCTCGCACCCGGTCTGGAGGCGCGGCTCGCCTCCGCCGACCCGGCGGACGTGGTCGCGGAGCTGCTCGCCGAGACGGTGGCCGGCCCCGCGGGGACGGCTCCGGTCCGGCGGATCTCGCGCGGACCGCGCACCGGCGTCGCCGGTGTCGCCGGCGGCGCGTCCTTCCCGTGGCGCTCCTGGCGCACCGGTGAGCCGACGGTGTCGCCGTACCGACGGCACCGGCGCGCGGTCGACTGACGGGGCCGCGCCGATCCTCCCGGCCGTCGCCCGGTGGCTACGATGGTCGGGTGTCCAGCGCAACCGATCCCGATGTCCTGACACGCCAGCAGAACGACCCCACCTTCGCCTCGGTGTGGGACGAACTGCGCTGGCGCGGTCTGGTGCACGTCTCCACCGACGAGACGGCACTCCAGGAGGCCCTCGACGGCGGGACCGTCACGTACTACTGCGGTTTCGACCCGACCGCACCCTCGCTGCACTGCGGCAACCTGCTGCAGCTGCTCACCATGCGCCGGCTGCAGCTCGCCGGGCACCGGCCGCTGGCGCTCGTCGGTGGGTCGACCGGCCTGATCGGCGACCCGCGTCCCACCGCGGAACGCACGCTGAACACCCCGGAGACGGTCGCCGAGTGGGTGAGCCGACTGCAGGCGCAGGTGTCCCGGTTCCTCAGCCCCGACGGCGAGAACGGCGTGCGGCTCGTCAACAACCTCGACTGGACGGCACCGCTGTCCGCGATCGACTTCCTGCGCGACATCGGCAAGTACTTCCGCGTGAACGCCATGCTGAAGAAGGACGCCGTCGCCGCACGCCTGAACTCCGACGCGGGCATCAGCTACACCGAGTTCAGCTACCAGATCCTGCAGGGACTGGACTACCGCGAGCTCTACCGGCAGTACGGCTGCACGCTGCAGACCGGCGGTTCGGACCAATGGGGCAACCTGACCTCCGGCACCGACCTGATCCGTCGCACCGAGGGGGTGTCCGTGCACGCGCTCGGCACCCCGCTCATCACGAACTCGGACGGCACGAAGTTCGGCAAGAGCGAGGGCAACGCGATCTGGCTCGACGCCGAGATGACCTCGCCGTACGCCTTCTACCAGTTCTGGCTCAACACGGCGGACGCCGACGTGGTCGCCCGGCTGCGCGAGTTCACGTTCCTCGATCGTGCGGAGATCGGTCGACTCGAGCAGGCGGTCGCCGACGAGCCGTTCCGGCGCGAGGCCCAGCGGACCCTGGCGTTCGAGGTCACGTCGCTGGTGCACGGAGCGGCGGCGACCCGGGCGACGATCGACGCCTCGGCGGCGCTGTTCGGCAACGGCGACCTGGCCGCGCTCGACGAGGCGACGCTGCGTGCCGCGGTCGCCGAGCTCCCCGGCACGGTGTCGCTGCCGGGCGAGGCCGACGTCGCTCGCGCCCTCGTCGACACCGGACTCGTGAAGTCGCTCGGCGAAGCGCGCCGGGCGGTCGACCAGGGAGGCGTGTACGTGAACAACGTCCGCGCCGACGACGCGACCGCGCAGCTCGCGAGCCTCGCGCTGCCCGGCGGAGTCGTGGTGCTCCGACGCGGCAAGAAGACCCTGGCGGGCGTCACGCTCGGCTGATCGATCCACCCTCGGTGCACCCGGTGCCCGGTCTCCCGACGGAGACCGGGCACCGCTGCGTCCGGAGGAGTTGCACAGTGCGACACGCCCGGGAGTGGGGCGCGGTTGGCGCTCCCGCCCAGCGCTGCGTAGAGTTCTTACTCGTCACCCCAAAGGTGCGGCGGAGCGGCTGGAGCGAGAGCCCAGAGCCTGCCGGCCTCAAGCGGGACCATCCTCCACCGAAGTTCAGATCAAGCCTTGTGCTCGATCGCTTCGACGCTTAGGATGACTACTCCACCGGCCCTCTCCCTCGGGATGAGCCACAGGACCTCGGTCCGACGCGATGCCGGTGGTACCAAGAACACAATGCCCCTCTGGCGGAGCTCCTTCGTGGAGTCGAGTGGGGGGTGCGTCTGGTCCTTGAGAACTCAACAGCGTGCACATTGTCAATGCCAATTATTTTGACCCCGTGCGATTGCAGCTTTGGTTGTGG
>NZ_JBIVMR010000005.1:0-96561 GCF_044753165.1 Curtobacterium sp. NPDC088465
CGGAAGACAAGCCAACCGCGAGGATTGCTCCGGAGACTACGGACGGGGGGGGGGGGGGGGCGGGGGGCGCCCCCCCCCCCGGCCCGGCGGCGGGGCCGGGGCCCCGGCGCGCCGGGGGGGAGGGACGGGGACCCGCCGCCCCCCCACCCCCCCCTCCCCGGAACCCCCCCGCGGGCGGTCCCCCCCCCCCCCCCCCGCCCCCCGGGGGGCGGGCCCCCCGCGGGGGGGGCCGGGCGCCCCCCCCCCCCCCCCCCCCCCCCCGTCCGTCAGCTGGTCGCCGCGCAACGGTCGCGCCCGTTCAGACGGACGCCTCCGTCCCGCGGACCTTCCCCACCACGACGTCGACGATCCCGGCGACGAGCGCCGCCGCGACGAAGACCAGGGAGACCCCGAGGCCGAGCGGGAGCCCCTGCGAGTAGTCGCCCTTCGTGCTCGCGAGCGACGAGTAGAACACGCTGCCGACCGCGGCGATGCCGATCGCCGAGCCGACGCGGGCTCCGACCTGGATCAGGCCGCCGGCGGAACCGCCCTGCTGGACCGGTACCTCGGAGAGCGTGAGCGTCTGGTTCGGCGAGATGGTCAGGCCCGACCCGATGCCGGCGACCAGCAGCGGCAGCACGAGCCACCAGCCGAGGTCCGGGCCGTAGTGTTCCGCGACGACCCAGATGACCGCGCCGAGGCCGATGAGCACCAGCACGGTGCCGACCACGATGAGCTGCCGACCGAAGCGGTGCACGATCCGGCCGCCGACGGTCGACGCGATGCCCGAGCCGATGGCGAACGGCACCGAGGCGACACCCGCGAGCAGCGCGGAGTACTGCAGGCCCGACTGCAGCGCCAGGGTCAGGACGAAGAACAGCGGGGTGAACCCGGCGAAGTAGACGGTGGCGAGACCGACCCCGAGCGAGAACGACCGACGGCGGAACAGCCGCAGGTCGACCACGGGCTCGTGGTCCCGGCCGTAGCGGCGCTCCCAGAGCACGAACAGCACCGCGAACACCACCGCGGCGACGACGAGCCACCACTTGGCGTTGCTCTTCCACTGCTCCGACTGCACGAAGGGCAGCAGCAGCGCGACGACCGCGGCGCCGAGCAGGACGATCCCGACCGGGTCGAAGTCGTGCTTCTGGCCGCGCTCCGCCTTCGGCGTGGTGGGCAGGTAGCGGAAGGCGAGCAGGATCGTGACGAGCCCGACGGGCAGGTTCACGAAGAAGACGAAGCGCCACCCGTTCTCGGTGCCGAACGCCGTGATGAGCAGGCCGCCCACGAGCGGACCGATCGCGGTGGCGATGCCGACGGTCGCGCCGAACAGGCCGAAGGCGGTGCCGCGCTCCTTGCCGCGGAACAGCTGCTGGATGAGCGCGGTGACCTGCGGGGTGAGCAGACCGCCGGCCAGGCCCTGCACCAGGCGGGCGACCACGAGCACGAACCCGTTCGGGGCGAAGCCGCAGAGCGCGCTCGCCACCGTGAAGAGTGCGACACCGACGACGAACATGCGGCGACGGCCGACGGCGTCACCGAGCCGGCCACCGGGCACGAGCAGCAGTCCGAACGCCAGGGCGTACCCGGACAGGATCCACTGGACGGCCTCGGGGGTCGCGCCGCTCAGGCCGCTCGAGATGGACTGGAGTGCGACGTTGACGATCGACACGTCGAGCAGGACGATGCCGCCGCCGAGCAGGCAGATGACGAGTGCCTTCCACCGGTTCGGGTCCGGGGCGTCGTCCTGCTGCTGCGCCGGTCGTCCGCCGGTCGGCTGCTGCTGGTCGGAGTGCTGCTCGGGGTGTTGCTCGGCCTGCGGCCCCGAGGGCTGCTCGGCGCTCGCGGCGTGGTGCGCGGTGTGGTGCGCGACGGTGGGAGCCGCATCGGGCTCGACGGGTCTGCGGTGTTCGGCTGCCATGACGATGCCACGCTAGGCCGGACCCTCGGGGCGATCCGCAGGCTGTGCGGTTCTTGTCCCCCGATCCGACCCGCGGACGCCGAGGACACCGCGAACACCTCGGACACCTCGGACACCTCGAACACCTCGGACACCTCGGACGCAGCAGACGCCCCGGACGGGCCGGTGGGGCCGGAGGGTCAGCGCCCCGTGCGCTGCAGGCCGTCCGCCGCCCTCCCCAGGAGCCAGTTGACCGCCCAACCGAGCACGCCGACGACCGGCACCAGGACGATGACGAGCGTCCAGACGATCTTCACCGCGTCGCTCCGGCGTCGGTCGCGCCAGACCTGCACCAGCGCCAGCACGTCCAGGGTCAGCAGCAGCACGAGCACCAGCACGTGGGCACCAGCGAGGTTCTCGAACACGTCGTCCTCCTTCGTCGTCGGAGGTCCCACGCTAGGACGCACCCCGTGTCGGTCGCGTCCTCCGCGAGGACGACCTCACTCCCCCTGGTCGGCGTCGACCAGACTGGAGCGATGGAGTCGTGCACGTTCTGCAGCATCATCGCCGGCGGGGAACCGGTCACCTGGGTCGAACGCGAGGAGCACGCCGTCGCCTTCGCCCCGCTCCCGGCATCGGCGCTGGCGCCCGGGCACACGCTGGTCGTCCCGGTCGCCCACACCGCGGACCTGCTCAGCGCCGACCCCACCTCGCTCGCAGCCTGCACGGCGCTGGCGCGACGGGTCGGCCTCGCGCTGCGGGGTGCCCTCGGCGCGACCGGGACCGTCCTCCTGCAGGCCTCCGGCACCGACGCCGGGCAGAGCGTGCCGCACCTGCACTTCCACGTGGTGCCCTGCTGGCCGGACGACGGCACGACGCACTGGCCGGAGCCGCCGTCGGCGCACGTGCACGACGGCGATCCGTACGCCGACCTGCGGGCGATGGTCGAGTAGGCGCGGCACCGGATGTCATCCCGGAGGAGCACGTCGGTCCTCCGCTGTGCCGATCCCGCCGTGGGCCGCGGTGCGCTGTGATCGTCCCAGACACGAAAGGC
Organism: Curtobacterium sp. NPDC088465; assembly: GCF_044753165.1. Lineage (NCBI taxonomy): Bacteria > Bacillati > Actinomycetota > Actinomycetes > Micrococcales > Microbacteriaceae > Curtobacterium > Curtobacterium sp. NPDC088465. The sequence continues at coordinate 2,934 of NZ_JBIVMR010000005.1, forward strand.
TCGACATGCCCCGCTCCACGATCACCGCTCCCCTCGCCGTCGGCGTGCTCGCCCTCGGCGCCCTGACGCTCACCGGCTGCTCGGCCCTCGGCGACCTCGCCCACGACCGGGTGACCTCCGAGGCCTCGACCCGCGCCGACCTCGACTCCGCACCCGACTGGCTGCCCTCGGACGCCAGCGACATCACCTCGGTCGCAGGCACCGGCGGGAAGGGCTCCGACACGACCCCGACCACGCTGGTCTTCACGAGCACCGACGGTGTCACCGACGACGCCTGCAGCACGACGCCCCGGCAGTCCGCGCCGACGATGGACGTCGACGGTGCGCCGGACGTGTACAAGGCCACCTCGGTGCTGCGGTGCGGCCCGTGGTCGATGACGTCGACGGGTGACCGCTGGGTCGCCTGGACGCCGAACCCGGGCGACGGCGGGTCCTGACGTGCCCCGTCCCCGCGGCCGCCACCGACGCACGAGGACGCGGCGCGCCCGTCCGTTCGGCGAGCACCGCGCCACGGTCGCCGTCGCGGCCCTCTCCGCCGGCCTCGGCGCCCTCGTCGTCACCGGCGCCGAGGCCGCGCACCGGATCGTCGAGCTCGGCGAACGCACCGGGTCGAGCGCAACGGTGGCCGCGATCCTGCCTGTCGTGGCGGGGGTCTTCATCGGGATCGCCCTGTACGTCAGCGCCGTGGTCGCGTCCAACACCTGCGCGACCGTCATCGCCGGCCGCACCCGCTCGCTCGGACTGCAACGTGTCCTCGGTGCCACCGGTCAGCAGCTCCGCTGGCAGGTCACCCGGACCGGGGCGACCTGCGGGATCGTCGGCGCCGCCGTCGGCACCGTCCTCGGCGCGGTCGTCGCGGACGCCGCGCTCGCCGTCACCGCGGCCGCGGACGTGCTCCCGTCGCTCGGCGTCGTCGCCCCGCCGTCCCTGGTCCCGATCGGGCTCCTGGTCGCGGTCATCACGACGGTCGCGTTCCGCATCGGCTCCCGCGCCGTCCTCACCATCTCCCCGCTCCGCGCGCTCGAGGCCGGCGTCGAGGCCGCTCCCGGCACGACCCGTTCCGTCGGCCGCACGGTGACCGCGAGCACGCTCTCCCTGCTCGGCACGGCGGGGCTCGGCGTCGCCGTGGTGCTCGGCGCGACGAGCGTCGACTCCCTGCTGCTCGCGGTGGCCTGCGGTGCCCTGTCGTTCACGGGCGTCGTGGTCGCCGCCCCGGTGCTGCTCCCCGCCGTCCTGCGGATCGCGGCCGCCGCGTCCGCCCGGTCGGTCGTGCCGGCGATGGCCGCACGGAACTCGCTCCGGGCGCCGAAGCGCACCGCCCGCGCGACGGTGGGGCTGCTCATCGCGGTGACGCTCATGGCCACGTTCGCCGTCGGGTTCTCGACCTACGCCAGCATGCTCCAGGGCCAGGCCGCGGACGACCCCGAGTACTACCGCGGCATCCAGGAGCAGTTCGACCAGCTCGCGGTCATGTTCACCGGCCTCGTCGGTGCCGCGGGGGTCATCGCGGCCGCCGGGGTCGTCGCCGTCACGGCCCTGACGACCGCGCAGCGGGGACGTGAGCTCGGACTGCTCCGGGTGGTGGGCGCGACGCGGCAGCAGGTCCGCGCGCTCGTCCTCGCGGAGACGGCGATCACGGTCGCGGTCGCGGTCGTGCTCGGCGGGCTGCTCGGCACCGCGTACGGCTGGGCCGGGGCGTACACCCTGCTCGGCGCGACGAAGGGTGCGGAACTCATCGCGCCCGTCGTGCCGCTCTGGCTCGTGGTCGTCGTGGTGGTCGGCGCTGCGGGCACCGGGCTCGCCGCTGCGCTCGGCCCGGCGGCACGAGCCGTGCGGGCGGCCCCGGTGACCGCGCTCCGGTACGAGTAGCGCCCGACGGGGCCGGGGGGTGTCGCGGGGTCAGCCGGCCGCCCGGCGCACGAGCTCCCGGAGCCGCTGCTCGACCTCGTCGGTCCACTCGACGACGGCGAACGAGGTCGCCCACATCGCGCCGTCGTCGAGCGTGGCGTCCTCCTGGAACCCGACGGTCGCGTAGCGCGCACCGAACTTCGAGGCCGGCTGCACGAAGGTGACGACCTTGCCGTCCCGCGCGTACGACGGGAACCCGTACCAGGTCTTCGGATCGAGCTCCGGAGCGACCTCGGTCACGAGCACGTGGTAGCGCGCGGCCAGGACCTGGTCGAAGCCCTCGAGTGCCTCGATCGCGGCCGTGCACGCCTCGCGCTCGGCCTCGCGCTTCGCGGCGCCCTTCAGCCCGCGCGTCGCCTTCCGTTCCGCTGCTGCCTGCTGCATCGCGGCTCGCTCCGCGTCGCTGAACACCTCGGCCATGCCCGTCTCCCTCACCGATCCGCCCGGTCCGCGACCGGTGCTGACGGCATCCTGGCACCGCCGGTGCGGACCGCGCGACCCGGCGGACGGGAGGCACGGTGCGGGTCGACCACGAGCCTCCCGTCCGTCCCGGCGCACGCCCGTGGCCCACGGACGACAGGAGCGCGCCGGTCCGAGGACCGACGCGCTCCTGTCTGCGCTGGGCTGGGTGTCAGCGGGTGGTGCGTCCGGCGCGGGGCAGGAGCACGCCGAGGACGATCATCGCGACGGCGAGGAAGGCGTGCAGGACGTTGTCGGCGCTGTTCAGCGGGACGAAGTTCGCAGCCCCGGCCATGCCGGCGACGAAGAGGCCGAAGACGAACAGCACGGCGTAGACGATGCCGCCGACGAGCAGGTACGAGCGCGAGCCCGCGGCCGAACGGGCGGCGAGCAGGCCGACGATGCCGAACAGCAGGTGCACGATGTTGTGGAGCACCGACACCTGGAACAGGCCGAGGAGCATGGCCATCGAGCTGTTGCCCGCGAAGGACAGCGTGCCCATGTCCATCGTGAGTCCGGGGATGAAGCCGGCGATGCCGACGATGAGGAAGACGATCCCGAAGAGCAGTGCGCCCTTCTGGACGAGGGTCGAACCGGTACGGGGGGTTGCTGCGCTGGACATGTGGTCTCTCCTTGTGTGCGAGGACCGGGTCGTGGTTCCGGTCGGGGACGTGACTCGTGTCACGCTCGGTTGCCTTTCACGGTAGACATGCAGCCTGCTCTCGGTTTCCCCCCGTCCGGGGGCGCGCGCCGAACGGACAGGACCCGTCGTACGGTGGGAGGGTGCGTGGACTCGACTGGGACGGCTACCGGAACGTGCGGGACCTCGGCGGGCTCCCCACCCCGTCGTCCCCGACCGGTGCGACGCAACTCGGCCGGATCGCACGCGGTCCGCGCCGCGAACTGCTCACGGACCGGGGGTGGCAGGACGCACGCGTGTGGGGGCTCCGGTCGGTGGTCGACCTGCGGTGCGCCGACGAGGTGGGGCGTCGCGAGGGCGATCCCCTCGTCGCTCCGGACGCCCTCACCGACATCACCGTCGTCGCGGCCCCGACCGAGGACCAGGACGACCCGGAGTTCCGCGAGGTGTGCTTCCCGATCCTCGACTCCCCCGAGTACTGGCGGCACAACTGGCGGATCCTGCCCGACCTGGTGCTCGGTGCGCTGCGGGCGATCGCGGACGCGCCGTCCGGGGTGCTCGTGCACTGCAGTGCGGGGCGCGACCGGACGGGCATGATCAGCACGCTGCTGCTCGCGAACGCCGGCGTCCCGCCGACGGCCGTCGCCGAGGACCACGCGGCTTCCGTCCGCGCGATGGCCGGCACCGGGACCCACGCTCCGGGTGACCGCCAGGCGACCTGGGATGCCGACCAGGTGACCGAGTGGCTCGCCACCGTCACACCGATCGTCGAGGACGTCGCCGCCGACGTCGACGCGGCGTTCGCCGCCGTCGGTGCCGACGACGACCTGCGCGCACGGTTGCGCGCCCGACTCACCATGCCCTGACCACGCGGGAGCCGTCGGACGGGAGGCACGCTGCCGGCCCGCACCGCGCCTCCCGTCCGTCAGCTGCGCCCCGCCGTCGACTGCTCAGGTCGGTCGTGCGGTCACGGTCCGGGGACGGTGACGCGGACGGCGCTGATCCGCCCGGCGCGCGTGCGCGCCGTGGTGTCCGGGTCGTAGCTGTCGGCGGTGGCGAGGTAGAGGGTGCGACCGTCCTCGCCGCCGAGCGCGCAGTCGATCGCGCACAGGCCGGGGGCGTCGACGCGGTCGGTGACCTCGCCGCCCTCGACGACGCGGAGGAACTCCCCCGTGTCCACCGAGCAGACCCAGATCGCGCCCTCGGCATCGACCGTGCTGCCGTCCGGCGTGACGCCCTCGGGCAGCGTCGCCCACTCGCGGCGGCCGGTGAGCGACCCGTCCGGCTCGATGTCGAACGCGGTCAGTCGACCACCCCAGGTCTCGCTGACCACCAGGGTCCGCGTGCCGGGGAGCACGTTCGCGCTGTTCGGGAACACCAGGCCGTCGGCGGCGAGCCGGGCGGAGCCGTCCTGGTCGACGACGTAGAGCGGTCCCGGGCGGAGTTCTTCACCGCCGTACAGGTCGTAGCCGAACGCGCCGACGTACGTCCGGCCGGTCGCCTCGTCGACGACCAGGTCGTTGAGGAGCGACGGTTCGGTCGACGACAGGTCGGCGAACGGCTCGTTCGAGCCGTCGGGACGCACGACCTGGATCGTCCGGGCGTTCATGGCACTGACGATCAGCCGGCCGTCGGCGAGCCACCCGAGGCCGGACGACTGGCCGTCGATGGTCGTCTCGAGGCGCGGTCGCGCGTCCGCCGCACCGGGGTCGACCGAGAAGACCTCGCCCGTGTGCATGTCGGAGTACCAGAGCCGGCCGTCGTGCCAGCGGTTGCCCTCGGGGAAACGGATGCCGGAGACGACCTCGGTCGCGGAGTCGATGGTGGTGTGCACCCGTCCAACCTGCCACTCCGGACTGGCGGTCACCTGGCGCTCGTGGCCGGGGTCCAGCCGAGCTCGGGGCCGAGCCGACCGGCCATGTCCTCGATGATCTGCGCGTAGTCGTCGGGTGCGAACGAGAACGGCAGCGCGAAGGCCACCTCCGTCGCCACCTGGTACCCGGCGTCGGCGCGGAGTCGATCGGCGATCTCGGCCGAGCTCCCGACCAGGTCGGCGGCGAACAGCAGCTTCCCCGGCCCCTGCGGCACCCCGACCCGACCGGCCCGGGACCCGGCGTACGCCCGGTAGCGCTCGACCTGCTCCGGCGTCGCCGAGTCGGTCGGGATGACCACGAGGCCCTGCGAGACCCGCGCCGCAGCAGGGTCCGGGTGCGCGTCGAGGTAGGCGTCGACCTGCGCGCGCTGGTTCGCGGCGAAGTCCGTGCCGACCTCGCTCCGGGTCACGCTCGAGGTGAGCAGGTGGAAGCCGTGCTCGGCCGCCCACACCGCGGACCGCGTGCTGCCGGTGCCGTACCAGATCCGGTCGGCGAGACCCGGGCTCTGCGGTTGGACGGTCGTGGCGAACTCCTCGATCCCCCGGCGCTCCACGGTCGCCGTGACGGGGTCGCCACGCACGAGGTCCCGGAAGCGCAGGAGTCGGTCGTTGCCGAGGTCCTCGTGCTCGGCGGTGTCCGGGTGGATCGCGTCACGGTAGAGGTCGTAGTGCATGGGCGTCCCCACGGAGAAGCCGGGCTGCAGCCGACCGCCGAGCAGCACGTCCACCGTGCCGAGGTCCTCGGCGAGGCGGAACGGGTTCTCGGCGCCGATCGGGGTGACCGCGGTGCCGAGGGCGATCCGCGAGGTGCGCTGCGAGGCTGCGGCAGTGATCGCCACGGGCGACGAGATGCCGTGCTGCAGGTGGCGGTGCCGGAGCCAGGCACTGTCGAAACCGAGGGCCTCGGCTCGCTCGATCACGCGGAGCGTCTCCTCGTGGCCGTCGGCCGGGCGCACGGGGTCGAACGAGCCGATGGTCAGGAAGCCGAGGCGCTCGAGGGGCCGGTCGTCGGAGGGCATGCTCCGATCGTCGCAGACCGGGGCGCGGGGCGTCGGTGGTCCCGACGTATCCTGGCTGCATGAGCATGGAAGGCGCTGCCTGGAGCTCGCTGTACAAGATCTCGTCCGCGAAGGACGCCGGGCGGGGCTTCTCCCGCGAGTCGCTCCGACGGATCATGACGTTCGCCGTGCCCTACAAGGTGCAGCTCGTGGTGTTCATCGCGCTGTCCGTCGTGGGGGCGTTCCTCGCGGTCGCGACGCCGGTGCTCGCCGGCCAGGTCGTCGACGTCATCGCCGCCCGCGGCGCCGTGTCGACGATCGTCTGGTTGGCCCTGGTCATCGCGCTCGTGGCCGTCGCCGACGCCGCGTCGTCGCTGCTGACCCGCTGGTACTCCGCGCGGATCGGCGAGGGCGTCATCCTCGACCTCCGCACCGCGGTGTTCAACCACGTGCAGAAGATGCCGATCGCGTTCTTCACCCGCACCCGCACCGGCGCCCTGGTCAGCCGGCTCAACAACGACGTCATCGGCGCGCAGCAGGCCTTCAGCGGGACGCTCTCCGGCGTCGTCACGAACTCCGTGGCACTCGTGCTGACCCTCGTCGTCATGCTCAGCACCTCGTGGCTGGTGACGGTCATCGCCGTCGTCATGCTCCCGGTGTTCCTCGTCCCCGCACGCCGGATGGGCAGCCGCCTCGCCGCACTCCGCCGCGAGGCCGCCGACCACAACTCCGCGATGAGCACGCAGATGACCGAGCGGTTCTCCGCGCCCGGCGCGACGCTCGTCAAGCTGTTCGGACGCCCCGACGAAGAGGCCGAGGAGTTCCGCGTCCGCGCCGCCCGCGTGCGGGACATCGGCGTCCGCACCGCGATGCTGCAGTTCGTCTTCGTCACCGCGCTCATGCTCGTCTCGGCGCTCGCGCTCGCACTCGTGTACGGGCTCGGCGGCACGCTCGCCCTCGGTGGCCAGCTGAACACGGGCGACGTCGTCACCCTCGCACTCCTGCTCACCCGCCTCTACGCACCGCTCACGAGCCTGGCGAACGCCCGCGTCGAGATCATGAGCGCCGTCGTGAGCTTCGAGCGCGTCTTCGAGGTGCTCGACCTCCGGCCGCTCATCCAGGAGAAGCCCGACGCCGTCACCCTGCCCGACGGTCCCGTCGCGGTCGAGTTCGACGACGTCCGCTTCGCCTACCCGTCCGCCGACAAGGTCTCGCTGGCCTCGCTGGAGGAGGTCTCCACGCTCGACACCCGCGGCGGTGACGAGGTCCTGCACGGCGTCTCGTTCCGGATCGAGCCCGGGCAGACCGTCGCCCTGGTCGGGTCCTCCGGCGCGGGCAAGTCCACGATCGCGCAGCTGCTCTCCCGCCTGTACGACGTCGACAGCGGCGCCGTCCGACTCGCCGGCACGGACGTCCGCGACGTCACCTTCGCGTCGTTGCGGCACACGATGGGCATGGTCACCCAGGACGGGCACCTGTTCCACGAGACCATCGGCGCCAACCTGCGCCTCGCCCGCCCCGAGGCCACCGACGACGAGGTGTGGGACGCCGTGCGACGCGCACGCCTCGAGCCGCTGATCCGGTCGCTGCCCGACCAGCTCGACACCATGGTCGGCGAGCGGGGCTACCGACTGTCCGGCGGCGAGCGCCAGCGCATGACGATCGCCCGGCTCCTGCTCGCGCAGCCCCGCGTCGTGATCCTCGACGAGGCGACCGCCGCGCTCGACTCGACGTCCGAGGCCGCCGTGCAGGCCGCCCTGAGCGAGGCGCTCGACGGTCGCACGGCGATGGTCATCGCGCACCGGCTGTCTACCATCCGGAGCGCGGACCTCATCCTGGTCATCGAGGACGGCTCCGTCGTCGAGCGCGGCACGCACGAGGAACTCCTCGCCGCGGGCGGCCGGTACGAGGAGCTGCACCGGACCCAGTTCGCCGTCCAGGCGGACCAGGCGCCGGACCCCGCTCCGCTGCGCGGGAGCGGCATCCGCTGACGGCGCGACCGCAGCGTCCTGTGACGGGCTGCGGGCGGACGTGCGATCGCGCCCAGCGCCGGCCCGGAGGCGCGTGGTGCGCGCGCCCCGCGCCTCCCGTCCGGCGGCACCGCGGTCCGCAGCCGTCAGCCGCTCCGTGCCCGAGACCGAGATCGGGTCCACGTCCGTGACGATCCCGGTGCACGAACCGCGGCATCCGTGCACCGGGATCGTCACGCGGCGGACGGGACGTGGCCGCCCCGTACTCGGCTCCCGGCTCGCTCGGTGCGACGAGGCGCAGGATGGCGTCGTGTCGTCGCTCACGCCGCCACGGGACAAGGAGTCGAGATGACCGCGTACCACCTCTCGAGGCCGGCCTCGGGATCGTCCTCGGGATCGTCCTCGGAGCGGATCCCTGACCGATGCGGACGGTGAGGGAACACGTCCGTGCGGTGATCGCCGTCGTCACTGCGGCGACAGCGATCGTCGTCATCACCGGTTGCAGTGGAGGAAGCCGCGTGGACTCGGAGAGCAACGGGGCCGTGAGCACTGCCGAGGCCCGGCAGTCCGTGCAGGACATCGTCGACCGGACTGCCTCCTCACTCGAGGGCGACTGGGAGGTCTCCAGCGGGCCCTCGGTCGAACAGTGCAGCAAGAGCGACGGCAGCGACGGCGCTGCCTACAGGTACATCACGGCTCTCGCGAAGCCGACCGGTGAACCCGAAGCGGACATCGCCGTCGTCGAGAAGCTGTGGGAGGAAACCGGGATCACCACGCAGCCGTACGAGAGCGGGGGCGACGACCCGATCCTCGGTCTCCGCGGCGCAGGAGGCCCGACCACGTCCATCAGCTTCCTGGCGGACACCCGTCGGTACACGGTCTCAGCAACGTCCGAGTGTGCTGACGGGGACGCCGTCGAGATGCAGCGCAACGGCGAGTGACGAGCGGCGGAGATCCTCGACGGATCAGTGCGGCCCGAGCAGCTCGACCCCGTAGCTGACGACGACCGCCCGCAACTCCTCCAGGTACGTCTGCGCCTGCTCCGTCAGGGGCACCGAGGAGTGCGCGATCCACCCGATCTCGATGCGCTCGTCGACGTCGAGCGGGATGGCGACGATCTCCGGGTCGAGGTCGTCGCTGATGAGCCCGGTCGAGATCGTGTACCCGCCGAGCCCGATCATGAGGTTGAAGATCGTCGCCCGGTCCGACACCCGGATCTCCCGCTTGCTCGACATCGTCGACAGGATCTCCTCGGCCAGGTAGAAGGAGTTGTTCGCGCCCTGGTCGAACGTCAACCGCGGCAGCTCGGCGAGGTCGTCGAGCGTCGCCCGCTCCTGCGACGCCAACGGGTTCCGCCGGGCGACGAAGACGTGCGGCTGTGCGACGAACAGCGGCGTGAACACGACCCCGGCGTCCCGCATGAGCTTGCCGAGGACCTGCCGGTTGAAGTCGTTGCGGTAGAGGATGCCGAGCTCGCTCCGCAGCGTCCGGACGTCCTCGATGATGTCCCACGTGCGGGTCTCGCGCAGCGAGAACTCGTACTGGTCGGCGTCGGCACCCTCGACCATCCGCACGAAGGCCTCGACCGCGAAGGAGTAGTGCTGGGCCGACACCCCGAGCAGCCGGCGCGACGCCTGGCGCCCGACGTACCGCTGCTCGAGCAACGACACCTGCTCGACGACCTGGCGGGCGTACCCGAGGAACTCGACGCCGTCGACGGTGAGCACGACCCCACGTGCGGACCGGGTGAAGAGCGGCCGGCCGATGCGAGCCTCCAGGTCCTTCATCGCGGCCGACATGGTCGGCTGCGAGATGTAGAGCAGGTCTGCGGCCGCGCTGATCGATCCTTCGGAGGCGACCTCGATGAAGTACCGCAGCTGCTGCAGGGTGATGTCGTTCGCAACGCGAGCCATAGGAACAGGCTATGCGACCGCATAGCGTCTCGGTATTACCTGATGACCCGCGCCTCCCGCCATGATCGGAGGACTCATCCCACAGTGCCCGCGGGCGCTCGACGACCGGACTGCGGACCATGGCGAACGACATCACCTTCAGCATCAGCAGGACACGCTTCGACGAGGACTACTCGCCGGCCGAGAGCTCGCGCCTGACGACGAACTTCGCGAACCTGGCCCGCGGGGAGCACCGGCAGCAGAACCTCCGCGACGCGCTCGCGCTCATCGACGGGCGCTGCAACGACCTGGCCGGTCACCCGGACGCGGATCGCTACCGCGTCGAGCTCGACATCGTGTCGGTGACGATGCAGTTCGAGGACGGCGGACAGGTCGAGCGCTTCCCCTTGATCGAGGTGCTCGACGTCACGATCGTCGACCAGCACTCCGGCGAGCGCCACCAGGGCATCGTCGGCAACAACTTCTCGTCGTACCTGCGGGACCACGACTTCGCCGTCCGCCTGCCGTCCGCATCCTCGCTCCCCGCCGACTTCGGGCTGCTGCACGGGCAGCTCTTCCAGCACTTCCTGCGATCGGACGCGTTCCGGTCGGAGTTCGACGCGGAGCCGGTCGTCTGCATCAGCGTCTCGACGAGCCAGACCTACCGGCAGACGGGCGTCGTCCACCCGGTCCTCGGTGCGGAGTACGAGCACGAGCACTCGTCGCTCACCGACGACTACTTCGGTCGCATGCGCATGCAGGTCCGGTACTGCATGCCGCCGGGGTCCAAGGCACCGCTCGCCTTCTACTCGCGCGGCGACGTCCTGACCGACTACTCGGACCTGCAGCTCATCGGCACGATCGCCACCATGGAGACGTTCCAGAAGATCTACCGGCCGGAGATCTACAACGCGAACGAGGTCGCGCCGAGCACGTTCCGCCCGACACTCGAGCACGACGACTGGACGTCGACCGGCATCGCCTACGACCGCGAGGAACGCAGCCGCCTCGGCGTCACGCAGGGCCGGTGGACCGAGGAGCACCTCGTCACACCGCACCGCGACTTCCTCGACCGCTGGCTCGCTGAGCAGACCGCACACGCCGACCAGGCTCTTCCCGCCGCCCCCGCTGCCCTCACCCACTGACCGACTGGACCCCCACGCGCATGAGCACGCTCCTCCCCACCGCGATCGTCGGCAGCCTGCCGAAGCCCTCCTGGCTCGCCGAGCCCGAGCGACTCTGGTCCCCCTGGCTGCTCGAGGGTGACGCCCTCGTCGAGGGCAAGCAGGACGCGCTCCGCTCCGCCGTCCACGAGCAGGAGCGCAACGGCATCGACATCGTCAGCGACGGCGAGCAGACCCGGCAGCACTTCGTCACCACCTTCATCGAGCACCTCGACGGCATCGACCAGGAGCGCAAGGAGACCGTGCGCATCCGCGACCGCTACGACGCCGCCGTGCCCACGGTCGTCGGCGCGGTGAGCCGCCCGGAGCCGGTGTTCGTCGAGGACGCGAGGTTCCTCCGGGCCCAGACCGACCGCCCGATCAAGTGGGCGCTCCCCGGCCCGATGACCATGATCGACACGCTCTCCGACCAGCACTACAAGAGCCGCGAGAAGTTGGCGTGGGAGTTCGCGACGATCCTCAACCAGGAGGCACTCGAGCTCCAGGAGGCCGGCGTCGACGTCATCCAGTTCGACGAGCCCGCGTTCACCGTCTTCCACGACGAGGTGCAGGACTGGGGCGTCGCCGCACTCGAGCGCGCCGCCGAGGGCCTGCGCGCCGAGACCGCCGTGCACATCTGCTACGGCTACGGCATCGAGGCGAACAACCGGTGGAAGGAGACCCTCGGCGCCGAGTGGCGGCAGTACGAGCAGTCCTTCCCGCTCCTGCAGCAGTCCTCGATCGACATCGTCTCCCTCGAGTGCATCCACTCACACGTCCCGCTCGAACTCGTCGAGCTCATCCGCGGCAAGAAGGTCATGCTCGGCGCGATCGACGTCGCCACCGAGCAGGTCGAGACGCCCGAGGAGGTCGCCGCAGTCCTCCGCCGCGCCCTCGACCACGTCGACGCCGACAAGCTCATCCCGAGCACGAACTGCGGCATGGCGCCGCTGGCGCGCGGGGCGGCCCTGCAGAAGCTCGGTGCGCTGTCCGCGGGTGCGGACATCGTGCGAGCCGAGCTCGCGAGCGTCGCGGTGCCGGCAGCGCGGTAGTCCCCTGCTCCGCAGGACGGCTCGCCCCAACAACGGGGCGAGCCGACCGCCGTGTCCCCGCCTGCGCTGGTCCCGATCCGGCCTGGAGGCAGGGGTCGCTCCTGGCGGGTCGGTCACATGTGTGGGCACCTGCGCGTCGGCGCGGGGCTGGCCGCCAGCCAGCTCGAGTTGGTCACCTCCTGACCGCCGCGGCTCATCTCATCGACGTCGCTCGCCACGCCCTGCGAGCTCCCGTTCGATGACGGCTGAGGCGATGCGGTCCGGAGTGAAGAGCCGCTGCGCCAAGGCATGTACGACCGCCGTCACGCCACCCGCAGACACGATGGCAGCACCTGCAGCACGTACCTGTCCGTTGATCCAGATCGTCGCATCCCGTTGTTGCCAAGCAACCGTCCGCGCCGGGTCGTCCAGGTCTCCCAGAGCCCAGTCCGCATATCGGCACAGGTCCTCGAACGTCGACCAGACGCCCCCTGCAGCTGCATAGGGCGACCCGGTCATCGTCCACGGCTCGACGGGCCGACCAAGCCTCCGCGGCACGACTCTGGCTGTCTCCAGTGGAGCTGTCGTGGCCGTGGTGATGCCCGCTGGCTCGAGGACCTGCTTCCGTACCGTTCGGAACCAGTTGCCGTCGACGTCGTCGAGTAACTCACCGAGCAGGGCGTAGCCGAGGTTCGAGTACGCAAACTGTCCGCGGTCTCCGCTGCGAACGACGCTGTCCGGATCCAGAGGGGCTCCGATCGTCGGAAGGTACGGATCGCGGAACGGCACCAGTCCCATACCGACGTGCAGGCGAGGGAGTCCCGAGGTGTGCTCAATCAGGTCTTGGACGGTGAAGTCAGCCCCCGGGAACCGGGGCGCGAACTGACGGACCTCGCGGTCAAGCGGAAGCACCATCGTCGCAGCGGTCCCCACGAGTCCCTTGGTGATACTTCCCCACTCGACCAGAGCAGCCCTTGCGTACGGCCCGCTGGCGGGACGCACAGAACGCCAGCCCCACTCGTCGCCGATGCTCGCCCGCCAGTGTCGCCGTACTCTCAACAGGTCTCTCATCAACTGTTTCCTCTCGACAGCCGGCCAATGCGCGGCGTAGCAGGGCCGCCCGGCGGTGCAAGCGCACCACGTGATGGTTCACGAAGAGAAGGTCGTACGCCGCCATGACGAGCGCGAATGATGTGAGCCCCATCAGCACTGCAATCGCCAGATGGAACGTCAGCATCACCGCAACAGCCAACGGTCTTCCTTGGCGGAAGAGCACGAGCACTGGGAAGAACACCGATGCGAGCACGGTCGCGTACGCGCCGATGACGAGAACCCAATCCGATTGCAGGACGAACGGCGTCACGCCGGGCAGGAAGAACTCCGGAACGCTCAGGATGTAGTACAGCGCGGTTCCGTCCTGCCACAGCTGACCCTGGACCTTGTACAGGCCCGCCATGAGGTACACGACCACGACCTGCGTCACGAGCAGGAGGAGTCCGGTGTTGTTGCACACGCTCGCGATCACCCCGACGGGCTCGGAACGGATTCGACGAACGGTGAAGGCGGAGTAGCACCGCGTGAGGAGGAGGAAGCAAGTCGCCGTTGAGGCGAGCGCGTCGCCGCCGTCCATGAGCCCCGGATTCGCCATGTACAGCGGCCAGAGCGGCTTGCAACCTCGGCGTCGGTCCGATCACTCGATGGGCGGCCCTGGTCGAGTGGTCAGCGTTGCCGGACGGGATCGCTCCAACACGGGAACGGCTTTGTGCGCGCCGAGCTCGCGAACGTCGCCGTGCCGGTAAGGCGGTAGCCCCCGCTCCGCAGGTAGCCTCGCCTCTGCAACGGGGCGAGCCGTCCGTCAGGTGCCCAGCTCGGTCCGGCTTGGAGGCGCGGGTCGATCGGGCGATCAGGTCGCTGTCGTCATTCCTGGCCTTCGAGGCTCATCTTGTCGAAGTCACCCGGGACGCAAAGCGAGCTGCCGTCGATCGTGTACCCGCGGGGATCCGCGCGGAAGTCGGACGACTTCACCGGGCCACCCCTGCCTCGAACGCCGAGGATGGGGTCCTCGCCGCCGGTCTGGTACCGCTCCGTTGTGACCCCGAGCTCCTTCCAGTGCCGCTCCACCGCCTCGACGTCGGCCTTCGGGTCAGCGCTCGCTGGGCGAACCTTGGCGTAGACGTACTGCACGCCCCCTTGTCCCAGGCCGACACCACACTTCCCGAGCCCGGGGCCCTCACCGATCTCCCAGCCGTCCCCCACCACGTCGGTCGATCCCTCGACGAACGTCACGATGGACTGCTTTGCTTCTTTCGTGTTCATGCCAGACCTTTCGGTGCAACCAGTGAGAACGGTGACGGCGAGCAGCACTGCCCCGACCGACCTGACGACGGAGACGGTCTGCCGCCTACTTGACCTCATTCGAGAGTTCCTTCCGCATCAGTTCGCTTCTGCGACATCGGGGGAATCACTTCGTCAACCGTTCAGGTTGGCCCGTGGTTGCGTATGCAACGTTTTGTAGCGACTGCGTGTCCTTGTCCAGATAGCCGCCGCCGTACCATGTGTGTACGCCGTGGTCGCGAACTGGCTTGAGGCCTGGCGCCCCGTCGGCGCCGAAGCTGGTCGCACCGAACTCCGGCGCAGTCGGATCCTGGTGGTGATCGGAGCTGAGGCCCCGACCGACCGCCGCCCACTCGTCGCCACCCCAGTGCTCGATGATCGGCTTCGCCACTTCCGCTTGTCCGGCGTACACCCTATCGGCGTGGATGTCGTCCGCTCCGTGGATGCTGTCCGGAATCCCGGCCGACGCGATGGCAGTGAACGAATCCACGTGCACGCCCTCCGTTGTGAGTGCGTAGGACGCTGTCGTCGTGCCGTATGAGTGCCCGAGGACGTTGACCGTCGGCATTCCTCCGGCCCTCGTCGCATCAAGTCCCTTGATCGAGGCAGCCAGCTTCTCGCCGCCGGCCTTCGCGTAGTTGCTGCCGAAGACGGTGAAGCTCGCCGGAGGGACCGGCGGTGCTTCGTATCCCATCCAGGCGACGATGGCGTTCGTGGAACCACGGCCGGATGGGGTCGCCTTCGCCTGCTCGCCGTAGACGTTCTGAGCGGCGCTCGTCCAGTCGGTCATACTGCCCGTGCTCGATCCCATCCCCGGTACCGCCCACGTGACGTTGGTCGCCTCGTCGAGATCTCCGATGGACACCGCCGCCAGGGGCGGGTGGTCTGTGCTGAGCATCGTGAGCGTTCTGGTTCCGTTGCGACCGTTGGGGTTGAGAGAAGACTTGATTGATTCGAGTGCGGAGAGGTCTGCCGCGTCCTCCCGCGCCTCCGCACTGTAGACGCGATCTGGGCGACCGATGTCGTCGAGGAACTGCTTGGCGGATGCGATGCGGCGGTCGAGAACGGCGACGTTCGCGGCGCCGCGTGCCCAGTACGGAGCCCCTTCAAGGTTTCCCAGAGCAGTCAGCACCGAAGTCGGGAGGAGCGCGAGCTCCGCTGCGTCTTCCCGGGTGAGCCCGAGGTCCGACCACATCGCCGCGACCTCGGTCGGGCTCATCCCATCGGCGAAGAGGCGCTGGACACCGCGGACGAGCTCGTCGTCGATCACCTTGTCGATCCTGGCGTTCGCCAGCGATCCGCCGCTACCGGCTTGTTCGAACGCATCAGCGATGCGGTCGATCCATGCGGCATCGGCCCGGTTCTCCACGAGGAACCGATCGAATCCAGTCACGAATGTGCACCCGTCGATCTGCACCCAGGAGCACGAGACGGTGAATGCCTCCCAAGCGCTGGCAAGTGTTGCTGCCTTTCCCTCGGCGGCCGCGTCCTTGGCCCGGCTGACGGTGCTGAATTCTCGCAGTCGCGCTGGGTCGGCCGAGCTACGACCGTTTCCTGTGCCGCCCCCGGAGCGCGTGCGTTCCCGGGGTGCGAAGGCCGCGTGGATCGTCGGTGGTCGGATGGCGACCTCCGACGGTTTCGGCGCACGGATGGCGGCTGGGGGAAGGGTGGTGGTGGTATCGAGCAAGGACATCGCTGCGACGCGCTGGCGCTCACGTTCGGCGTCGTTCCAAGCTTCGAGGGCGTCCAAGCGTTCCTGTTCGGCCTGCGCAGCGGACTCGGCTTCGCGTATCTGCCCGACAAGGTCGTTCAGCACGGACGCCAGCTTGCCCCGGTCAGCTGACTCGGCCGAAGCAGACTCGGTGAACCGGTCGGCGTAGACACCGGCAAAATCAGCCGCTGCCTCCTCGACCGCAGACCGGCGGGTCCCTGACTGAGCGCGGAGCTCGTCTTCCGCCGACGTGGCCGCCCGGATGACGGCGCTCGCTGCAGCCGCATCGAACTCGATCTTCCCCATGATGTCCCCCTCAGGCCCACCCCAGTCGGAACCCCGACCTCACCGGGAAGCAGCACGCTAGCGCGGGTATTCCACACATTGCGCAGCAACCGTGCGGGGTCCTCGCCGCCTTTCTGGTACCGCTCGGGCGGAACAGAGATCCTCGGCAGGCGGTCCTCTTGCGGCGCAACCGCGGACGTGCACGCTGCGCCGATGTGTGCTCGTCGAGTCGGACGCGGGTGACGAGAACAGCAGCGAGGAGGTAGCTCACCGCGTCAGCGGCACGATCCTCGACAGGAGCGACTGCGTCGCGGCGGAGCCGATGACGAACAGGATGCCGAACACGGACAAGGCGGCTGCGATCGCCCAGAGATCGAGCACTCCGACCGCCTCGGACTCCGTCGTTCCGCCCGTCTCGCTAGTGTCGAGGCGTGAGGATCAGGGCGGACATGACGACGGCACGTCGCCTGCAGGCCGACAGGATCACCGGCTCCGCGGTGTCCGTCGCTGCTGCGGCGCTCGCACTGATGGGGTGCTCCGGAGGGCCCTCCTCGGAGAACGAGTAGCCCCCCGACCAGGCGAAGGACGCCGTCGTCACGATCGTCGACGACACCGCCGGTGCAGTCGGCGACACTTGGTCGGTCGCGAGCGGTCCGGCGGTCCAAGGCTGCATGCGCGACAACGGTGCACGTGGTGCCGCCTACTTCTTGACGGAGATGCGCGAACAGCGTGCAGGAGATCCCGCCGACGACGTCGCCACGGTCGAACGGCTGTGGAAGGACAAGGGCCTCACGACCGAACGCCACGAGAGCGGAGGCACCGACCCGACGCAGGGCGTCCGGGGAACGGGCGGCCCGGCCACGAGCATCGACTTCCTCGCCGACGAACGCGGGTACAGCCTCGACGCCGTCTCCGTCTGCACCGCTGGCAATGCAGAGGAGCTCCAGCGGAACGGCGAGTGACAGACCCGCGGAGCATCAGGCACAGGGCGTTGACTACGCACATGATCACCAAGGCGAAGATCCACGAGATCGAGAACGCTCCTGTCAAGGACCGCAACGGCGCATCCGTCGGCAAGGTCGCGCAGGTCTTCCCCTCCGCCGAGGACGGCAGTGCCGCGTTCATCAGCGTCGCAACGGGACTCCTCGGGGGTCACACCGTGCTCGTCCCGGTCGAGGACGCCACGTTCGACGGCAACGACCTGCACGTCGGCTACTCGAAGAGCGCGATCAAGGATGCCCCGTCCCCAGGAGCCGGGAACACCGTGACCGACACCCAGGCGAATGCCGTCCGCAAGCACTTCGGGCTGTCCCCGGCAGGCAAGGCGACCGGCGACATGGGCGACCCGCACGAGAACCTCGACCAGGCCGGTACCGGTCCGGCGGGCGCTGACGACACCGAGGGCGCGGGAGCGACGCCGCCGGCGTGAGCCGCACCAGGATGCTTTCGTGAGCGACGACCGAGACATCTTCGCACCGGAGGTGCGCGGCACCTTCTTCCGCGCGGTGGACCCGCGCTTCCGCGCATCCGCCATCGCAGGGTCACGGTCCGCAGGCCGGTACTCACGTGCTGACGAGCCCACGCTGTACCTCAGCTCGTCGGTCGAGGGTGTGGAGGCCGCACTGGTGGCGCATCCGGACAAGCGCGCCACGGAGCCGATGATCGTCGAAGTGGGCGTGGTGGCGTCCCGGATCGTCGACCTCCGCGACCGGGCCGCTCGTTCCGAAGCCGTGGTCGACCTCGAGGACGCGACCGCTCCGTGGCAACAGGTCGTCGCAGACGGTGGCGTCCCGGCCTCGTGGCAGGTCCGAGACCGCCTGGTGGCACTCGGCGCCGACGGCCTGATCGATCCGTCGAGGAAGCGCCCGGGCCTCTGGCACCTGGTGTTGTTCCGCTGGAACACTGACGGTGCACCGCAGGTCAGGGGCTGAGGCACCGCCGGTTGAAGCCCGTGCCGCGATCGCTCGAGCCACTGCTAACAGGTGTCCGGTATATCACGTTTGCTCTTCTGGCAAGGGCCGGGCACGCTGGTCCCAGCTCGGCGAGGGGCGCCGGGGACGAAAGGTAGGATCGTGACGTCGTTCACCAACAAGAACTCCATCAAGCTCTCCATCACGTTGGCTGTCGCGGCAGGAATGTGCGCGACCGTACTCACCGCTCCTCCGGCGCATGCCACGGAGCAGGACATGCCGCTCGGATCGATCGCCACTACGAGGAGCCTCGACCACCAGGCGGCCGACCTCCAGCGAGGCCTCACCCTCATCGAGCAGATCCCGGACTCCATCCTCACCGCAGGGGATGCAGCAACGCACGAATGGCTCCGCGAGAACCACCCTGAACTGCTGACCGGTAGCCGCGCGGACGTCCTCGGTTGCGCCGGAGCCATCGCTTGGTTGATCGCTTCGACCGCCATCCCCGCTGCCAAGATCCTCAAGATCAAGCGGCTCATCAACAGTCTCGGCGGCGTTTCCAAAGCGGTGCAGTTGTTCTGGGGCGCCTCCTTCAAGTGGGAGAAGATCCAGGCGCTCGGAGGGGCTGCGGCAGCGCTCGGCGCCGAGCTCCTCGGCATCTCTGCCGTGCAGCAGAAGTGCTTCTCGTGACGACGAGGACTCGCGCTCTCACGACCGTCGGCGGAGTACTGGCGGCGGCGGTGGCCCTCGCATTGTTCGGCACCGCGCCAGCGGGGATGGTGGCGCTCGCAACCTTGTGGTTCGCCGCGGCTGGCCCAGGCACGGTCGGTGCGGTCGCGGTCGATCTCCGCGGCGTTCATGTCGACCCGCGAGAGGTGCGTCGGTACCGCGAGGATCACCCGGGCACGACCATCGGTGAGGGTGCATCCGCAGTCGCTCGGCGCTGATGGCCTGGTGGCTCCGCTCACTCCGACGGCGGAGCCACCGACCTCCGGATCCCACCGCATGTTCGGCCACGGACTGAGTCGGTACGGTCGAACGATGCTGTGCACGTGGGTGTCCCATCCCGAGGTGACCGTCGACCCGACCGTCCGGATCCAGGACTGGGGTCTGTCGCCGGTCGGACGGGCCCGCGCCGCACACATCGCGACGCTGTTCCCCCAGCCCCTCCGCATCGTCAGCAGCAGCGAGCGGAAGGCCCTGGACACCGCCGAGATCATCGCCGGACAGTGGGGCTCGGAGTTCGAGGTCGACGAGGACCTCGGTGAGATGGACCGCAGCGCGACCGGTTACCTCGACCCGCGTGAGTTCGAACCGACCGTCGACGCGTTCTTCGCCGAACCGCACCGGTCCGTCCGTGGTTGGGAACGCGCGATCGACGCCCAGAGCCGTGTCGAGCGCGCGGTCCGACGCATCGCGGCACAGACGCCCGAGCGGGGCATCGCGTTCATCGCTCACGGCGGGGTCGGCGCACTCCTGCTGGCGAGCCTCCGACGCGAGCCCATCAGCCGCGCACTCGACCAGCCCGCGATGGGCAGCTCCTTCGCCTTCGACCCGCAGGACTGGACGGCGCTGTCGTCGTGGGAGCACGTCGGCTGAAGCGGGAGGCGGGGGCAGGTCCGGCGGCGGCAGATCAGGCCGAGAGCAGTACGCTGCCGTCAGGGGAACGCGAGGGGGAACCGTGACCACTGATCATCGAGAACGACCGACGGCCGGGCAGCTCGAGTGGCCCGCGGTGTCCTGGCCGGGGCTGCCGTAGATGGACGACCAGGACACGAGCTCAGGCCTCCCGTACGACTCATGGCCGGAGTCGGAGGTCGACGACCAGCGCACCATCGCCCAGGTCAACAGCAGCCGGAAGGCCTTCCGCACCACGGCCAGGGCCGGCTTCATCATCGCGCCGGCGATGTTCCTCCTCCCGCTCGTCTACCCGCTGCTCGGCCTCGGGTGGCACTTCCTGCCGATCATCTGCATGACGGCGGCGTGGGCCGTGCTCGTCTCCGCGTGCTCGTTCGCCGCGATGACCGCCACGGAGCCAGCAGGTCACCCCTGGGTGCACCAGGTGTGGGCGGTACCCGCGGCCGTCCTCGCGATGTTCCCCGGCGGCATCGCCGCCTTCGTGCTGTACGGGTCGGTCGTCGCAACGGTCCACCAGGCAACGAAGTGACGGGCGGGCGCCGCTGCACCCGCAGGACCCGCGCCTCCCGGCCCGGACCGGAGGCGCGCGAGCGCCGCTGACCCGAACGGTGTGGTGCACCAGCCGTTGCTCGGTCGACGTGGGCGCTGCTATCGTTCGTCGGTCTGGTCCGACGACGGGGAAGGTGGCGACGATGCCGCTCAGTGCCCCTCGTGGACTGTTCCCCACGAAAGCCGCGCCCGAGCTCGTCGGACCGCGGCCCGTCCCGCCCGGAGTCACGGCAACGCAGCACTGAGCTGATCGACACGGTCAGCCCTCCTCGCCGCGAGCGTTCTGCTCGTGTGCTCCTGCACGCCCGCGCCGCCGCTCGGCGGCGGTGCGACGACCTCACGGGAACACCTCCATGCGCTTCACCCCTGCCCGGCTCCGGGCTCCACTCGCGAGCCTCCACGAGCACCGCTTCGTCACGTTCGCGGTCCTGACCGACACCATCGGTGCCGGCCTCACGCTGCCGCTGACGATCGTCTACTTCACGATCACCACCGACGTGTCCCTGGCGGTGATCGGTGTCCTCTCCACCGTCGCATCGCTGGTGGCCCTCCCGATCGGACTCGTCGGCGGCGTCCTCACCGACCGGTTCGGTGCCAGGGCGTCGATGGTCCTCAACAACCTGCTCTCCGCAGCGGGCTTCACGCTCTACCTCTCCGCCCACGATCCGGTGGTGATCTTCGCGGCGATCTTCCTCGCCAATGCATCCGAACGGCTCTACTGGACCTCGTGGACCGCGTACGTGCACGACATCGCGGCGGGCCGCCCGTTCGAGCGCTGGTTCGCCTTCCTCGAAGCGACGAAGGCCGCCGCCCTCGGGGCAGGCGCGATCGTCGCTGCGGTCACCCTCGCGCACGGACACCAGGACGGGTTGCGGTGGCTGGTCCTCGCCAACGTCGTCACCAGCGTCGCAGCGGCCGTCGTGTTCGCCACGCAACGCACCGGTCGTCGTACCCCGCAGGCAGCGGCACCGACGGGAGCGGGACCAGCCGATGCCTCCGGGCTGCTGCGTGCCTTCGTCGCCGACCGGTCGATGCGTCTCATCGCGCTCGGCCAGTTCCTGATCGGCCCCGCCATGCTGCTGCCGAACGTCGCGTTCAGTGTCCTGTTCATCGAGCGGTGGGGCATGTCCCCAGCGGTCGCTCCCGTCCAGTTCGCCATCGCCACGGGCCTGTGCGCACTCTTCCAGACATCCGTCACCCGGTGGGTCGCCGGGCGACGGCGCGGGACGCTCATCGCGCTCGGCGCCGTCCTGACCGCTGCGACGACGGCACCGTTGATCGTCCTTCCCCCGCTGCACGGACCGGGCGCGTGGTCCTACGTCGTCGTGGTCGCGGTCGTGCTGGCCGCGGCGGACATGATCTCCCTGCCCGCGGCGAACGCGGTCATGGCTGCAGCTCCGCACCCACGCATCCGAGGCCGAGCGATCGGGGTGTTCCAGACCGCGAGCTCGATCGGGATGGCACTCTTCCCGCTCACCCTCGGACTGCTGGACTCGCGGATGCCCTGGCTCCTGTGGCTCATCGCCACTGGTGTGTTCCTCGCCGCTGCCTGGGCCTGGCACGCAGCGGTCCGCGGCCTGCCGCGCCGGGTCCAGGGAACGGGGTCGACCGACGTCGACGGGTGAGCAGGGCTCGGCCGGACGGACCTGCCACGGACCGGTCGCACCACGCTCCGCCGCACCTGACTCGGTACCGTGCAGGGGTGACTCCCCTGCGTCTGCCGGTCATCTCGTGCAGCCTCGATCCCGTCAGCACCAGTCGCCGGCTGGCCGAGCGGTCTGCATCCCTCCTGAGGGCGAGCGGTCACGGGTCAAAGGTCGTCGACCTCGCAACGGCACCGCTGCCGGCGTTCGACAACGACCAGGTCTTCGACAGCGACGCATTCGGTGCGCTGCACGATGTCATCCGGGAGTCCGACGGCGTGGTGCTGGCGTTCCCGATCTACAACTGGGCGCCGTCATCGGCGGTCAAGTCGCTCATCGAAGCCACCGGTGCGACGGGGGAAGGCCGGCGTGCTGCGTGGTTCGACAAGGTGGTCACCTTCGTGTGCGCTGCCGGGCTCCCGCACAGCTACATGGCGACGGGCGCGCTCGCGCAGTCCCTGATGCTCGACTTCAAGTGCGTCGTCAACCCGTACACGGCGTACATCGCGGAGCGGGACTGGGAAGCGGGGACGCTCTCCGTCGACAGGGCAGCGCGTCTGGAGAAGACCATGACGGTGCACGCCGAACTCGCCCGTCTCCTCCGCGACAGGACCTCCCTGTCGGACTGGGAGGTGTGAGTCCGACGACGGTCGCGCGGTCCACCGACCACCGACTACCGACTACCGACTACCGACTACCGACTACCAGGATCCTCGCGATTCCGCGACGATGTACGGATGAGCAGACCCGTCAGGTTCGTTGCGCTGTTGTTCCCGAACGTGACACAGCTCGACCTGACCGGCCCGGTACAGCTCTTCTCAAGGCTCCCCGGCGCGACCATCGACCTCGCCTGGCACGACCGAGAGCCGGTGGGCACCGATGCGGGCTTCGCGATCATGCCGACGGTGACCTTCGACGAGGCCCCGCAGGCGGACGTCCTCATGGTCCCCGGAGGGCAAGGTGCCTTCGACCTGCTCGACGACGAGCGAGCCATCGACTTCGTCAAGCGGCAGGCTGAGCACGCGCGCTACGTCACCAGCGTGTGCACCGGAGCGTTCGTACTCGGTGCCGCAGGCCTGCTCATCGGCAGGCGAGCGACGACGCACTGGGCGTCCCACTCGCTGCTCGAGACCATCGGAGCCGTACCCGAGCAGGCGCGGGTGGTCCGCGACGGTCGGATCATCACGGGAGGCGGGGTGACCAGTGGTGTCGACTTCGCCCTCACGGTCGCCGCTGAGGTCTACGACGATGCCGCAGCCCGCGCTGTCCAACTGGCCGTGGAGTACGACCCGCACCCGCCGTTCGACGCTGGATCACCGACGCGTCCGGAAGCGGACGCCGAGCAAGTGCGACGAGCCGTTGCAGACGCGCGACGCAGCCGCGGACCGGTCGTCTCGCGAGCAGCATCCCGACTCGGACTGGCGTCCTGCTGAGGGGCCCCCGGCGGAACGTCTCCGGCCGGGTCGCCTGTGGTGTCCGTCCTCGGATCGGCCGCGAGGTCCGGGCCGTGGGAGGGGCCCGGTCGACGACACCGTTCCTGACCATCGGCCTGCCGATCCGACGATCCGCACCGTTTTGCGTCGAGCAGGCGCATACTGCAGGGACCGGAGATCATGTTCGCGTCGTCGACGCTCGCCTTGTGGCTCTCCCACTCAGACAGGGGCCTCGCATGGCCACGTCCCGTATCCTCCGCCGCACCGCGTTCGCCCTGACCGGCATCGGCCTCGCCGCTTCGATGGCGATGATGTCGACCTCTGCGGCATCGGCCGCGACCGTGATCGACGGCCCAGTGAACCTCGGCACCGCGTCGACCTACGGTGTCCTCGGCGCGAGCGCCGTGACGAACACCGGCCCGTCAGTCGTCAACGGCGACCTGGGGCTCTCTCCCGGCACCTCGATCACCGGCTTCGGCGGTGCGCCGAACGGAACCGTCAACGGCACCACGCACCAGACCGACGCCGCAGCCGCGCAGGCGCAGCGGGACACCACGACGGCGTACGACGTCGCTGCGTCACTGTCCCCGACGCAGACCGGCCTCACCGAGCTGAACGGCCTCTCCCTCCCACCCGGGGTGTACTCCGGCGGGGCGCTCCAGCTCGCGGACAACGGTGCGTTGACCCTCGCCGGCAGCGCGGACTCGGTGTGGGTGTTCCAGGCCGCATCGACGCTGACCATCGGATCCGCCAGCCGGATCACGATCACCGGTGGTGCGAGTTCCTGCAACGTGTTCTGGCAGGTCGGCAGCTCCGCCACCATCGGCACCGGTGCCCAGTTCCAGGGGACCGTGCTGGCGCAGCAGTCCGTGACCGCCACCACCGGTGCCACCGTCGTCGGACGCCTGCTCGCCCGCACCGGCGCTGTGACCCTCGACACGAACACCATCACTGCCTCGACCGGCTGCCCCGCCCCGGGGACTCCGACCGAGACGACCGCACCGGTCATCACCTCCGACGCACCCGCCGCCGCGACCGCCGGGACGCCGTACTCGTACACGGTGACCGCGACGGGTACGCCCACCCCGACCTACACGGCGACCGGGCTGCCCGCCGGCCTGACGATCAACGGCACCAGCGGCGTCGTCTCCGGCACGCCGACCACACCCGGCACGTCCACGGTGACGATCACCGCGTCGAACGGCACGCCGCCCGCTGACGTGCAGACCGTGACGATCACCGTGCGACCGGCTGCTTCGTCGACTCCCACGCCCACTGCGTCGCCGACCGCCCCCGCCAGCACCCCCGCTGGGAGCCCGACAGGCGGAGCAGCTACGGGCGGGAACACCCCGACCGCTCCCACCGGCACCCCCTCAGGGAGCACGACCGGCGGAGCGGCACCGGGCGGGAACACCCCGACCGGTGAACTGGCCTTCACCGGGAGCGACCCGGCGCTGCCCCTCGGCATCGCCGGAGTGCTCCTGGCAGCCGGCACGGCGATCACGCTGATCGTCCGGCACCGTCGTCGCACGAGCCGCATCTGACACGCAGCCGACCCGGACCGCCACCGGTGTGGTGGCCCAGTCCGCGGAACGGCCGCGGACCCTCTTGCCGCACCGGCGACGAGGTCGTCGATGTCGAGCGGACCGCCGGCATCTCCCCCTCCCTGACAGGAAGCACCACCATGAAGACCGTCATCGTCCTCCTCACCCTCTGGCTGATCCTCGCCGTCGTCGGCTTCGCGCTGAAGGGCCTGCTCTGGCTCGCGATCATCGGCATCGTCCTGTTCGTCGGAACCGTGGTCTTCGGGGCGATCCGCCGCTCCGGGAACACGGCCCAGCGCACCGACTGATCGGGACGGACCAGTGCAGGATCCCCCACGGCAGCGAATCGCAGCCGTCGTCATCAACCCGGTCAAGACCGACCCGGCACGGCTGCGCACCCTCGTGGACGCCGAGGCGTCCCGCAACGGGTGGGCACCCACCCGATGGTTCGAGACCGCTGCAGACGACGATGGTCGCGCAGCCGCACGCGAAGCAGCCGAGTCGAAGCCGGACGTCGTCCTCGTCGCCGGCGGCGACGGGACCCTCCGTGTCGTCGCCGAGGAACTCCGCGGCACCGGTGTCCCGGTCGCGCTCGTGCCCAGCGGTACCGGGAACCTGTTCGCCCGCAACCTCGGTCTCACCCGCAACGATGTCGACAGTGCCGTCCACGACGCCTTCACCGGCGCCGACCGGCCGATCGACGTCGGGCTCGCCGAACTGACCGACGTCGATGGATCGACGACCACCCACGCGTTCCTCGTCATGGCCGGTGTCGGACTCGACGCGAGCATGGCGGCGGACACGAACGCGTGGGTCAAGAAGCGGTTCGGTTGGGTCGCGTACTCGGACCCGATCGCCAGGTCCATCGTCGGGAACCGTCAGATCCCCGTCCGCTACGACATCGACGGCGCCCCGACCAGGACGATGCACGCACACACCATCATCGTCGGCAACTGCGGCACCCTCACCGCCGGCGTGCTCCTCCTGCCGCGCGCCGAGCCCGACGACGGCATCCTGGACGCCGTCGCGTTCCGACCGAACGGCTGGTTCGGCTGGACGAAGATCGGCTCCACCCTCACGCTCAACCGCTTCTTCTCGCGCACCGGGTTCGGTCGGTTCCTCGCTCGGTTGCTGCCGCGTTCCCGGGTGCTCCCGACCACCCGAGCGCGACGACTCCACCTCGCGTTCGACGAACCGGAACAGGTACAACTCGACGGGGACCCGTTCGGTCGGGTGGTCGCCGTGACGTTGAGCACCCACCCTCACGGGTTGACGCTCCGCGCCTGACCGGCACTCGTCCGCGGTGGTCACGCGCCGACCGTGTGAACGTCGTGCTCACACCACCACGGGGCAGTGCTCTCGGCCCTCCCCCGACATCCCTCGCCCAGCGGCCGCGTCGAGGGTCCATGATGTGGCTGTGGCCACACACCCGCTCTGGCGGCCGTTCACCGCAGACGGCAACGCAGCCCGTCAGTCGCAGCGTGTCGCGTTCCGACAGGTCGACCCTGGCAGCCTCCAGGACCACGACCCACATTGGGCCGATGCGTTCGCGCGCGTACGGGACCTCGTCGCAGGTGCGCTCGGCGCC
Organism: Curtobacterium sp. NPDC088465; assembly: GCF_044753165.1. Classification (NCBI taxonomy): domain Bacteria; kingdom Bacillati; phylum Actinomycetota; class Actinomycetes; order Micrococcales; family Microbacteriaceae; genus Curtobacterium; species Curtobacterium sp. NPDC088465. Next base: position 29,503 of record NZ_JBIVMR010000005.1, read on the forward strand.
GATCACACCATCGCGCACGTCGGCTCGACTGCCGTTCCCGGGATGATCGCCAAGCCGGTCATCGACGCCGACCTGCTCGTGCCCGACCTCGGTGATGAACGCACCTGGCTCCCGGAGCTCGAGGCCGTCGGGTTCCGTCTGGTCTTCCGCGACGTGATCGCCGGTGACCCGCACCGGCAGCTCACCCTCGGCGATCCCAACACCAACCTGCACGTGTGGCAGCCGGGGGCAGCGGAGCCGCAACGGCATCGCCTGTTCGTGGAGTGGTTGCGATCCCACCCCGAGGACCGGCAGGTGTACGCGGACGCAAAGGCAGCGGCCGTGAACGCCGGCAACGGCCTGCGCTACAACGACGCGAAGGCCGCTGTCGTGCACGAGATCTACGAACGAGCCTTCGCATCGGATCCGCACCACGCCCACGACGCTCAGCCGCGGCCATGACCACCCGCAGCCGTCCGTCGCCCGTGTCGCGGTAGGTTTGGCCGATCGGCAAGCACTTGCCAACATGGCAAGTCTGTGCCAAGCTCGGAACCCGAGAGGGGAACACCATGGACAACCAGAACAGCATCAGCCCGGCAGAGGCGCGGACGCTCCTCGACACCGCCGATCGCCTCAGTCGACGAGCGCACGAGTCCACCCGGTGGCCGTACGTGACGTTCATCCTCGCGCTCGGCATGGTGACCTCGTTCGGGACCCTCGGGATGGGTCTGACGACCGGCTCGGCCTTCGGCCTCACCTACGTCGGCACACTCGCCGCCTTCTTCGCGTTGATCGTGTTCTTCGCGGTGTCCATCCGCGGGCGAGCGGCCTTCGCGCGGAGCCGTCGATGGACGGTCTACATCGCGAGCTGGTTCGTCACCTACGGGGCTGCGATCGCCGTCGTCGCCTGGGCGCACGGATCCGTCCTGTGGTCCGGGATCACGTCCGGAGCGATCCTGGCGGTCACGATGGCCTGCGCGTCGTACGAGGCACGACGATGACGTCGACGAACCAGGCACCGGTCCATCCCCGTCACCGGCTCGACGGTCACTTGCTGAACCCGGTCCGCTTCTCGATCATGGCCGCACTCGACCGTGCCACCACGCTGGGGTTCCGCGAGGTCCGCGACGCCGTCGAGGTCACCGACTCGGCGCTGAGCAAGCAGGTCGCGCTCCTCGAGACGGCGGGGTACGTCGCCGTCGGGAAGGCCTTCACGGGGAAGACCCCCCGGACGTCGCTCACCGTCACACGCGAGGGTCGGACGGCGTGGCGTGCGCACCTCGCAGCGCTCCAGGAGATCGCCGACCCGTCCTGATCCCTGCGGTCGTCGCTCGCGCGGCACGGGACGAACTTCCTGGAGCGGCCGTCCGCTCCGCTACTGTCGGTGCGGACGACGGGGAGGCCAGAGTGCACCGAGAAGCGGTCGACACGTTGGGGAACGACGGGGTGTACTTCGACCCACTGTGGCGGATCGAGGTGCGCCTCACGGCGACCGAACAGCGTCTCCTCCGCACCTGGCCGGTGCGGCGTCTCGCCTTCATCGCCCACGCAGGAGCCGCGTCGATCACGACGGTGCAGACGTACTCTCGCCTCAAGCACTCGCTCGGGGTACTCGACGGACCGGCTGTGCGTCTCGTGCAGCACGGTCGGGAGCCGACACGAGCCACGGGCCCCCACCGGTAGGGCGTCCCGCAGATCCGCGCCGCCCAGACTCCCCGATCGTCGTCGCGGTCCCCGTCAGGACAGTCACCGGACGGGCTGCGGAGGAGGCTTCCGGTCAATCCGACGATGAACGGACGAAGAGGTAGTCGGGACGTGGCACATCGAGTGATCCGCTGTAGAAACCGAGTGCTCCGTTGGTCGGGTAGCCCTGGCGCACGAAGTGGTCATCGAAGTAGAACCGGATGCCGGGCGAGTCACCGTCGGCCACCGTCCATCGTCCGGAGAAGCTCGCCGAGTCCTCGCCGTTCGCACAACCCGGAGGGCTCGTCGCAGCGTTGCCGGTTCGGCACGCGAGGTCGATCGGGATGTTGCGCGCTGTGTACGTCCGGTCCGCCGACACGGTGAACTCCGTCACTCGGTCGCCGTCCGCACTCTCGAGCACCCAGGTGCCGGTGTAGTCCTCCGGCTCGGGCTGTGCCATGACGGTGCAACCGGTCAACAACAGCGTCAGCACCGCGATCGACGTCGCGATGCCCGTCGAGTGTCTCGTCACCACTTCACCTTCTCCTTCCACGTGAACCGCTCCGTCACCCGCGAGAACGGCCCGTGGTCTCCAGCGGCTCGGTTCAACGCGTCGTAGTCGAGCCCGGGGATCCGCAGGGCCGAGCCGAGCGTGGTCTCGTTCGTTGCCGTGTACTCGACCACGGCGGTTCCGTCGTCGCCCTTCGACACGACCCTCGCATCCACGTCGTACGTCCCGAGGGCAAGGAGAGTCCGGTCCCGTTCGGACGCCACCGGCCAGGTGGCGACTGTGCGGATGTCTCGCAGGAGGTTCTGGTTCGTCAACGACGCGGGTCCCGCCCGGTAGCCGTACCCGGTCGCGACGCCTGTCTCCTTCAAGTCGTCGAGGATGTCCCTGCGCTGGTTACCCGGCAGCTCATTCTTCACGACCTGCGTCATCTTGCTGTCCGATCCGTAGAGCAATGTCCGAGGTGACGTGCCAGTCGCCCACCCGAACAGCATCTCGCCTTGCCCACTCGTCAGGACGGTCCCGGCGTAGAAGTCCGCCGCCATGCCGACGGGGATGCCGACCATCGGGAGCGGACTCAGCGCGCCGAGGACGACGCCGGGACCTGGCCTGCGTGGGTCGAGGAGTGACATGCCGAGCAGCCACGACAATGCGTGTGAGGCGTGCAGGTCCCCGTCCATGGAGAAGGCACCGTTGTTCGACAAGTGGTACGAGATCCCGAGCAAGCCCTGCCTGCCAGCTGCGTACGCCGCGAGTTCAGCGTCCGTGATCGGTCGGAGTCCGGTTGGGTCGGTCTGGTTGACCGGATCGTTACCAGCGAAGGCGTACGGGTTGTCGGCCCAGGCCGCACCTGCCACCGGGGGCAGGGGATCTGGGGACAGGAACGACCGTACCGACGGGTCGTACGCTCGCGCTCCGCTCAGTTCGAGCCCAGCGACCATGACGGTGCCGGTCTGGCTGACCTCGATGCCGTCGGGGAGGCTCGGTGACGTCGCGACGTCGGCCGAGGACCACGGGTCGTGCATCTGCGCAGAGCGCGCCTGGCGCCAGCCTGAAGTCGACCAGATCCCGTCGACACCGAGCATCCCCGGTACGGAGACGATCGGAACCTCACCGATCGACAGCAGGGTGGGCACGGGGGCCGTCGGGTCCCAGCAGAGCGTCGTTCCGTCGACCTCGGCGAGTTCACCGAGAGCGTTCACCCACAGGTCGAAGCGCTTGACGCCTGCCCCGTCTTCACGCACGACGGCGCGGAGCTGACCGAGCTCGTCCCACTCGTACGTCGTGGTGCCGTCGTCGGTTGCGGCGAGGACACGCCTGCCCGAGCCGTCGTACTCGAACCGGACGACCGCGGTCCCATCGCCGCGGCGTTCGGCCTGCAGAAGCGCTCCGGCAGGATCGTGCAGGTACGAGGTGTTCCCGGACGCGCTTCGCTCCTCGAGCATCCGGCCGGACCGGTCGTAGGTCCAGGTCGACGCAGTCGTCCCGGTCGCGGCCACCAACTGCGACGCCTCGTCGTACTCGTACGTCACGGTCTTGCCGTCCGGATCGCGCACAGCCGTGACACGCCCTCGGCTGTCGCGCTCAAGCGTGGTCGCCCGCCCGCCTGACGTGTGCCCGACGACGAAGCCATCGCGGTACTGCCACGACTGACCCACGGACCCGGCGACGACCTCGGTCAGTCGGCCGTCACCGTCGTGTCGGAACGAGGCGTCGGGGAAGCCGGGTCGCCTGATGCCGGTCAGGATGCCCGCACGACCGCGGTCGTACTCGGTCCTGACTCCGTCTGGCGTGGTCATCGCGCGCTGATTGCCAGCGGCGTCGTACTCCCATCGGGTCGTCGTGCTCCGCCCGGCACGACTCGTCGTGCGCCGGACCAACTCCTGCCGGGCGCCGTACTCCAGCCGGTGCACGGTCTGCTCACCGTCGGGGTGGGTCATGTCGGTGATCGTGACCGATCGGCCGGACTCGTTCCGCGCGACTGCCGCAACGAGTCGGCCGTCCTGACGAACCTCGGCCAGCCGCCCAGCTGGGTCGTGTCCCCAGGTGGTCGTGTGGCCATCGGGATCCCTGCGGGCTGTCGGCCGGCCGGCCGCATCCCGCGTCCACGCCACGGCGCGGCTCATCGAGTCGGTCATGGATGAGACGTCACCGCACCCGGTCCAGGTGGTCAGCGTGCGCCCGCCAGAGGGGCTGATCTCCTGTGTCACCCGTCCGAGGACGTCTCGGTGGAAGGTCGTGGAGTGCCCGAGCGCGTCGTCGACCGCGTCCGCCTGCCCGGCAAGGTCCCGGGTGATCGTCCGTCGACCGTTGGTCGGGTCGTCGACAGTGACCAGGCGTCCGGCAGGGTCGTGACCGTACCGCGTCGTCCCGACGCCGGGCACTCGTTCCGCAACCAGCCGTGAACAGGCGTCGTACTCGAACGTCGTGACGGCGCCCGAGGGCTCGATGCGTTCCACGATCCGCGAGTCCGCATCGTACCGGAGCATCGTCCGGCCACCATCTGAGTCGGTCCACGCCGAGAGCCGGCCGCAGACGTCGTACTCGATGGTCGCACGGTCACCGAGCGGCGAGGCCCCGGCGACGACGCGGCCCGCGAGGTCGAGGTCCAAGAACGGTACTGACGCACGACGGTCTGTCTGCTCGACGACGGAGCGGACACCGGTGGGATCGATCCGGGCCGTGGGGCGCCCGATGGCGTCGTACTCCCGGAGCCATCGCCCACCTTCCGGATCCGTGACCTCCTGCAGTCGCGAGAGCCCATCGTGGAGCATCGTCCAGCGGGTACCGTCTGGCTGAAGGAGTTCGTGCACGTTCCCCAGACGGTCGTACTGGATGTCGCTCGCCCGTCCGAGCGGATCCGTGGCGCGCGTGAGGCTTCCACTCGCTCCGTACTCGTAGGTCGTCTGCCCACCAACCGGATCGACGACCGAAGTGACACGACCACCAGCGTCGCGTTCGAGCTTCCACACGGACCCATCCGGGGCCTCACATGACGTCACGCGGCCCGCAGGATCACGCTTGAAGCGCGTTCGGTGTCCCATGGGTGTGGTGGTCGTGACGACGTGACCAGCGTCGTCCCGCGTGTACCGAGTCGTCGCGCCCAGCGCGTCCCTGACGGCAACGAGATCACCCGAACGGTCGTAGTCGTACGTCAGCACGACACCTGCCGGGTCCTCGACGCGGACGAGCAGGTCGTCCACCCATGCCAACGTGAAGCGGGCACCCCGTTCGTCGACGACGTGCGAGGGCGACGTCGCAGAAGAGTCGGCGTACTCGTACGAAACCCTTCGCCCATGGCGCTCGACGCGGTGCACGCGGTCGTGATCGTCGTGGGCCACGAGCGTGTCGGTCCCGTCCTCGGCCAGGGTCCGAGTGAGGCGTCCACGGTCGTCGTACGTGTGGACCGTGACTGACCCGTCCCGCGCGGTCGAGGCAACCAGGTTCCCGTGCTCGTCGTGGCTCAACGATTGTCGTCGACCATCTGAGTCGGTGATCGAGACCACACGACCGTGACGATCGGACGTCCATGTGTTCGAGCGCGTGCCGTCCTCGTCGGCGACGGACGTGACTCGTCCGGGGAGGTACGCGAACCGGATCGTGCGCCCCTGCGGCGTCGTCTGCAGGACCACCCGACCGTGCTCGTCGTAGGTGTTCGCACACTCGACGACGCCGTCCGCAGCGGTCACCCGCTCGATCCGACCGTCGACGTCCCACGAGTACGTCCGTGTTCCGCCGGGACCCGTCACCGTTCTGAGTGCACCGTCGTCGGCGTACTCGTACGTGACCGTCCGGCCGTCGGACGAGCGCGCCGAACGGACCAGCCCATCGAGGTGCAGGAGGTCGATGAACCGTCCGCGTCGGTGCTGGAGCCGCACGAGCCTCTCGTCGCCGTCCCGCACGGCTCTGGTGGTCGCCGCGGTCCCGGTACCGGTCGCGATCCACAGCCCGCTGGTCGTGAACGACCACCAGGAGCCGGCATTGTCGCGGACGACGAGGAGTACCTCACGGTCGGCCGTCGAACCCGCCGAAGGGTCGGGTTCTGGTGCCAGCCACAGGTTCTCTCCGACGGCACGGACCGCTGTGTCGCCCCGGGTCGGGAACGTGCTCCGTCGTCCGTCGTCGTGGACCAACTCGACGTGGTCGGCGAGGACTTCGAGGCGCTGGTCGAGGACCGAGGACCAGCCGCGACCGAAGGACCCACCGACGACGTCGAACGAGTTGTACATCCGCGTGAGCTCGAAGCCCTCAGCGCCTCCGGCGAAGGAGAGGTCACGCTCCAGCTCGACGAAGTTGCCGGTCGCCGTGTTCACGGGGTCGGCTGCGAAGCCACTGGTGGGGACCGCGCCGAGCAACGAGGGCTTGCCGAAGGCGAGGTCGGTCCGCGTCCTGCCCACCCCTGCCGCCAGGAGCGCGGCCAGGAGCGAACTGTCGTTCAGCGAGACGACATCGCCGCTCGCCCCGGCTGCCTCGAAGGCGGCTGCGACCGTGTTCGCCCAGTCCACGTCGCCTTCGTTCGCGGCCGACCAGGCCCGGAAGCCCGCGAGGAGCGGCAACAGGTCGACGCGGCCGAAGTCGCACCTCTGGGTGAAGCCCGCCAGGGCAGCCGCTATCCGCCCCGGCAGCGCCTGCACGCTGCCGTTGAGGGAGCTGGTTCCGGAGGCGAACGATCGGAGATGGTCCGGTCGCGCAGACGAGACACTGCCCCCGGTACCCGCACCGGCGCCCGGCGGCGGCGTGCTCCTCGTGCGCGCCTTGTAGCTCGTACTCGGAAAGACCGGAACGTCGACCCTGCCACTGCTCGGCGGGGGTTCCTCACCGAAGATCTGGTCCCATGTGCTGTCGACGATGTCGGTCCGGCGAGCCATCACGCGATCCCGCCAGGCACGGGCCTCGCGACGACGGGTGTTCTCGGCGCGCGCGGCATCGCTCAGCGCACGGATGCCGCTCGCGACCTCGCCGAGCTTCGTGGTGAGCTCGCGCGCATCCTCCTGGGCGATCTCCGCGTTCGACCGGAACGTCTCTGCGAAACCGCCTGCGAAGTCGGTGCCGGCCAGCACGACGAGCGCCGCGCGCGACGGAGACTGAAGCTCCACCGTTGTCTTCGCCAGGTCGCACTGCCGTGCGAGGTCGTCGGCCGCGGCGAAGTCGTACGTCAGGTCCGGCAGCGCGTACGCGGTCAGGTCTGTCGGTCCAGTCACCGTTGTGTCCCCCCATGGAATCCGGTGTTGTCTCAGTCGAACCTAACGCAGGCTTGTCGCCCGCGCCGCTGATCCTCGAGGGAACCGGCCCGATGGATCGGAACACCCGACCGCGGTGCTCGTACCGTGGCGAGGACCGGCTTCATCGTCGGGACGGTGATGGTCCCCCTCCCGCTCGCCAACGCCCTGCTCGACCGCGGGTGGGACTCCCTGCCGATCATCGCTATGACGGCCGCGTGGGCCGTACTGGCGTCCGCGTCCTCGTTCGCGGCGATGGCGGCCACGAAGCCGGGTGGCCATCCCCGAGTGCACCAGCTGTGGCCCGTCCCCGTCGCGGTCATCGCGATGGTCCCCGGCGTCGCGATCACACTCCTGCTGGACGGGTGGCTCGCGTCGACGGCCCAGCACGCGACCAGGCGACGGGCGGATGCGGTCGCGCCTGCGGGATGCGCGCCTCCAGACTCGGACTGGAGGCGCGGTGGCGGTCCGTCCCGCCGCTCGCGTCGTCGCGCGTCACTCTGGTACCGGGCGACGATCAGTCCCAGGGACCGTCCGCGGTTCCGAGGTGCTCTGCACCCAGCGGTGTGATCGGCAGTGCCGCGAGGCTCGCGATCCCCACCTGCAGGAGCGCCGCTCGTGAGGTCCCAACGCGTCCGATCGCCGCTATTCCCTCGATGACCGCGCAGAAATAGGTGCCGAGCGCCTCGGCGTCGGCGTCAGCCTCGACCTCGCCGGCTGCCTGCGCGTCCACGATGCAGGCTGTGTAGCCAGCGCGGATGGTGTCGAAGGCCTCGGTCACGGTGGCGGCCACCTTGGATCTGCGTGAGATTGAGGCGACCGCGTCGGCGGTGGCAGCTGCGGCGTCCCAGCCGATGTGCGCGTCGGGGGCTGCTGCAAGGGAGGTTGCGCGGCCGCGGAAGGCTCGCTGGGTCGCGGCGTGGATGAGTACTCGTGGCAGGGCGGCGCACGGGGCAAGCGCAATCAGCGTCTCGATAGCCGATCCGCTCTCGGACGCGTGTGCTCGAGAGCGGATCGGTCTGGTCAGCGGTCGGGGTGAGCTTGGCGGTCGATGCATCGGTAGACGGTCGCTCGTCCGATGCCGAATAGTTCGGCGAGCTCGGCGACCGAGTGCGTACCGGCTTCGTGCACCTCAAGGAGATGTCGTTGCTGCGCGGCGCTGAGCTTGGGCTGTCGGCCGCGGAGGTGCCCCTTGGCCTTGGCGATCTGCATGCCCTCCCGCGTTCGGGCTCCAATCAGGTCCGATTCGAACTCAGCCACCATCGCGAGGACGTTGAACAGCAGCCGGCCCACGGGGTCGTTGGGATCGTGGACAGAGCCACCGATGTTGAGCTTGACGTTCTTTGCGGTGAGTTCGTCGACGATGTCCTTCGCGTCGCGGAGGCTCCTGGCCAACCGGTCCAGCTTCGCGATCACCAGGGTGTCGCCGTCGCGGCAGGAAGCGAGCGCTTCGCGGAGACCGGGTCGTGAACGATTCGTGCCGGTCAAGCCTTGGTCGGTGTGGACGTTGGTTGGAAGGACTCCAAGCCGTTCAAGCGCGACGCGCTGGGCGGTGAGGTCTTGTTCGTAGGTTGAGACGCGGGCGTACCCGATAAGGAGAGCATTCATGGCGCGAGGATCCGCTTGCTGCGCCTGGCTTGCGTCGTTTCACTCCCGATCGGTCACCGGTCACACGATCGCGACGTTGTGGGCACGGAAGAAGTAGCCGTCCTGCCCCGGCGGATACGGCTCTACTTCGAACCGGACACGTCGTCCGGCTCTCAGCGAGTGGTAGCCGGTCATGTCGACGTTGGAGAAGTGAACGAAGACCTCCGACTCGACCTCGTTTGAACGGAGAGCGCCCCAACCGTCCTCGTCACTCCACCAGACACACACGCCATCGACCATCTGCACCAACGCACGCTACCGCGCTATCGTCCGATAGCCGATCTCCATCTGAGACGGTGAGAGCAGCCGGTCGTCCGCCCGGGACAGCACGGGCTATCGAGACAGCAAGTCGGCGGCAACAGCTACTCTCCGACTATGGACGACCAGCGAGTTCGGGTTGACGAAGCAACGATGCGGACCTGGGCTGAGATTGCCTTGAAGATCCGCGCTGCCAGCCACATCGTTCACACGGTATCCATCCCGAAGAGCGGATCGGCTTTCGCGACGACCGACGATCTATACCCGACAGAGTCCTCGAGTCAGTGGGCTCGCGAGCCCCTCCGGTCAGCGGTCGATCACCTGTCCACGTGGGCGAATCATGCCGTTCCGCTTGAACAGCACGACGGGCAGGTCGTTGTGCACTATGGCTTCCGCTGGACCTTCACGCTTATCCGCGCCGCTTTGGAGGGAACGGCGCAATCGATGCAGCTAACGCAGGCAAAGAGCACGCATGAGTGTGTAGCAAGACTGATTCGTGCGGTGCGAGATGACGTCCATCAGGAGATCAAGGCTTGGACGGCATTCGGGCGTGACATCTCCGGTTTACAAGCACGGGCGGAGCGGCACGCCGTCGAGGCTGAGAAGTGGGCGCAGTGGGGTAAGCCCGCAGCCACCCTCCCGGACATGGTCTCTCTGCTGCGCAGCGGCGCATCATACGAGAAAGTGGACCCGAGCGGCATTGAAGCGATGTGGCGCACCTGCAGCGCCGCGACACACGGAAAGGCGTGGGCCGTGCGCGAGCTTCAGGTTTTCACCGACGAACGTGAGTGGCGTCCTGGCCAGTTCCACAGTACCGGGTACCCGGACCCGGTGAAGCTGACGCGCATGCTCGACGAGACCACGGATTTCCTCAACCTCGCGGTTATCCGCTATCTCATACGTATGGGGGCAGATGTCGCGCGGGAGCTCCGAGGAGGCATCTTGGCCGCGGCAGAGCGCACCCCGAGTACCGACGGTGGTGCTCTGGTGAGCGCGATGCGGTCGCAGTTCGAAGCGGAGTCAGCTACTGAGCCTTGACCGTCTCCGCCGACGGCACGTTACTGAGCCGCCTCACTTGCTAGCCGGCGCTTCGGTCGCGGCGCAGAGTCTCTCGTTCGCGAGAGGATCGACGCGAACTCGGTCACTACCGAGCACGCCCCAGGCCTGGGGTCTCATCACCACCGGATGCTGCATCATCGGCCGCGCCGCCTGCGACCGGCCCGACTATCCCGCGTGAAGCACACGAGAGACGCCCTACCCGCTTGTCGCCTTCGCCAAGGCCGAAGTCGACGTGGCGTCGCCCGGGTTCGAGTCCGACACGATCGGCTTCTCAGGCACCGAACTGATCCGGCCAGAACACCCCACCGGCTTCTTCCCCGCAGCCGCCGCTGGCTACCGAGACCGAACCGACGACATCAGCACGGCAAAAACTCTCCTCCGCGGCCTCCTTCACGACGTAGTTCACGTATGCCCCTCTCGAACTGCCACGTCCCACGACGTTTTTCCGCCGCCAGGGCATTCGTCACCGCCGGCTGAGCGGTAGTCCGCACATCGTCACGGCGACGGCAACGCAGTGAGGAGCTTCAAGACGGAGTCTGGCCAATTCACCAGACCGGCTACCGAATCGCGAAGCGCGATCGCTTGAGCGCGTGCAACGTCGGGGGCGTCGAGAACACGCTGGATCGCGTCGGCCCACACATCCACTGCAAGCCGGGTCAGTGAATCATTCGTCGACGCGATTGAAGAAGGGCTCGTGTCGATTGCCGAGTCGCGGAGGAACTCCGCGAGACCCGATTCTGCACTGATGATCACCGGGACACCACTCGCAATCGCTTCATACGCCGCAAGCCCGAAGCCCTCGTGACGCGACGGCATCAACAGCACGCGTGCTTGCGCGAGATCTTGCGTGACGTCGGTCTCCGTATCGGTGAACGGTCGCAGATGGAACTTCACGCGCCCTTCCAAAATCACGTCGAGACGAGCCTTGACATCCGTAGCCGCGTCGTCGGGCACGCCCCTGATGATGAGGACAGGACGGTGCGACTTGTTTGTTGGCCACGCGTCGGCGACCTTGAGCATCGCTTCGGCAGCGATATCTATACCCTTCGAATGAAAATCATCTGCGCGCCCCACGATCAACACGTGGTTGCGCACGGGGGTGTGGGCAGTACTGACATCGAACGTCGCACGCAAGCCCGGCATTAGGCAGATGACGCGGGTTGTGGGTTCCCGGCCTATGAGGTCATCTCGAATACTCGCGGCAAGCAGTGGGCCTACACCGACAACTAGGTGCGCCGATTGCGCGAGTTGCTGCTCCAATCGCCGCCGGGCGTCCGAATCTGACATGCGCGATTCGCCACCTGGGACTTCCTTCGCCGACTCAAGCTGTTCGGCGTCGGTATGTACGAAATGCACGCGCATCGCTTCAGGGAAGAACTGTTGCTGCTGAGCAGCCGCATAAGGGCCGAGAAGGCGCCCGTGCCCGATGATTAGGTCCGGTATCCACGACTGGTCCGCGAAGACCGGACGAAGGAGCAGCGCCTCACGATCGGTCAAACCCGGCACTCGGGCCGGGGTCACGAGCGCAACGTCGACATCAGAGGCGGCCCTGATGTCTTCCGGCGAAGCTTGCGGAACCATCACCGCCGAATCAACACCCGCGGCGGCTAGGGCGATTGCTAACTCCCGATTCACCGTGGAGATGCCGCCGCGCCCTGACCGCCACTCATCGGCAACGAGCAAGCACCGATGAAGTCTTCTCGCCCGCGCACTCGTAGCGCGTTGGAGCGGAAGCGGGCGCCTCTTCATCAGTAGGTTTAGCGCCTCTTGCGTGGAGCGCGGATGCGATGACGCCGGGAAATCACCGTCCGACGGTGCAGCGAAGAACTGCCACTCCATCGCAGCGGCTGCAGTACCAACTAGGACGGAGTCGAATCCCACACCGTCATCGGCTCGAACAAGCCGAGACGCCAGCTCAGAAGCAAACTGCCCAGGATTTTGGCCGGCGGACACGCCATCAACGTCTCCGTGAAGGAGGACTATTGCCGCGACACCCGCCTCATCACGGAAAGAGCGGCGGATCTGCACCGAGGCCGCCAGCATTTCCGACACACGATTTCGGAAGTTCTTCCGAAAAAACTGGCGATTGAGCACCTTCAGCTCAATGGCGAGGGACGGAGCGTCGGCTCGCCCCACGAGGATGTCCGGGCCGGAGTCCCAGACGCGCTGGCTTCGCTGACCGCCCACAAGCTCGGCAAGATAGCGCTCAAGCGCGAGATGAGGGCCAGCGGCGCGAGGCTCTGCACGTGTGCCCTCCAACAGCGAAATCAACTGCTGGTCGACTGACTCTGCCATGGCAACCAGCCTACGGCGAAGCTAAGACGCCGTAGCTCGTCGTGGGGGCGCGAGAGTCGGCACGTGTCTGACTCATGATCGGCTACTAGGAAGGTCCGACGTCATATGAGGGACGACGGCGCGCTGCTCCGGCCGGGCTGGGATGCTCCGCTCAGAGCAAGCGGTCTCACCAGTTCGGACACATCTTCTCCTCGCAATCAGACATGGACGCCAGATGCGGATCGGTGTGCAGGGACTGCGACCCGTGTCCGCCAGCCGACCGGCTAACGGACACGAAAACTGGCTCAAGAACCTGACGAAAGACCCGGGCGGTCGGGGAGGCCGCGGCGCTCGAATAAGATTGGGGCAGACATACCTCAACCTTGTAAGAACGGGCATTCTGGGGGCATGGTGAGGTTGGCTTGGCTCGGTTTCGGGCTCTTGGGCGCGTTCGTCGCGATCGTCAGCGCAGGTGTCTGGTGGGTCGCAGTCCTCGGCGGGACGATTACGGCCGCGAGCATCGTGCTGCAGTACGTCGACGCTAAGCCGTTCGATCGGGTCATCCCGGCTGCCGATTTCGTGCAGGTGAGTGCGACCGAGTGGCGGTATCAAGAGACCAGCTGGCGGGCCAATGGCCGGGTCAGCGTCAATGTGTATGAGGAGCAACCGGACGGGACGTGGGTCGAGGTGATGACTGACACGGGAATCGGACCCAAGCAACGATTCTGGCTCGGGCTAGCCGTCCCCGCCGCCTACCGCGTCATCGCGAGGTAGCCCGAAGCGTCGCGCTCACCAATCGTTCGTCGAGACAAGCTTGTGCTGTCGACCATCACCTCAAAAGGGGCCGTTTAGTCCGTCGGGCACAGACCGAGCGTCCGCGGCGACTTCGAGAATCCAGGTTCGGAGACTTCGCGGCTGGGTGAAGGTGAAGCACCACGACAGCATCGACGTCATCTGCGCCGTCGTCACCGCGAGCCACGAGCGCCCGCGGGAGCTCAACGTCGGCCTGCCACCCGACGAGGGGCTCCGCATCGTCGGCCGTGTCGGCCCGCTGACCGCGGCCACGAAGGACCTCGCCGAGCACCTGCAGGAGCCGACGTAGGAGCCGGTAGGGCCGGACAGCATCCCCTCCGGGGACTGGACCGATCGTTGTCGAAGCAGCAGCCGACACTACCTGGGAAGACCGATGCTTCATGCACACCGTCCGCTACCTCAGGGCCCGCCCAACACTCCACGCCGGCGACGTCGAACTGCTGCGAACGCTGTACCGGTGACCGCGTTCCAACTTCCGGCCGTTTACAAGAAAGTTGAACGGCGGTAGAAGTTAAACACGCCCTGTCGGCCCTGCACACCAAGATGGGCTTGTGGCGCTCAACATCGACCCCAGCCGACCCCTACGCACGATTCCGCAACTGACCGCGCTCCTCGAAGCGATCGACGGGGCGGAACCCGGCGATGAGTCGTTCGCCGTCGAATGGAAGCGCCCGCTCGAGCTCAATAAGGCTTCTGGGCGGTTCGCCATTGCGAAGTGCATCCTCGGCATGGGCAATCGTGCCGTCGAAGCAGCGGGCCGCTCCTTCGGCGGTCGCGGCTACATGGTGGTCGGTATGGAGCCGCGCAACGTCGTTGGCATGCCTTCTATCGACTATGCCGACCTGCAGCCGCAGATCGAGGCGTACACGGGCGAGGACGGGCCGTCATGGTCGCCGCAGCAGGTGACGTACGAGGGGCAGAACATCCTCGTCATCACTGTTGAGGCACCAGCTGACGGGGACCGGATCCATCCGCTGCGCAAGAGCTACCAGTCGGACCAGCGGGGCGAGCGAGGCCACGACAAGGGCGCCGTCCTTGTCCGCCACCACGCCATGACCGAACCCGCAACCGTTGCCGATATCCGCGAACTCGAACGGCGGCTCCTCGCCGGCCAGCCGAGCGTCGAAGCCATCGACGACATCGTCGCGACCCCGAGCGGCGCGGTTCAAGTCATTCAGGTCACCGACGACGCGGTGAAACAGCGCCAGACGGAAGAAGAGGAAGCGTTCCCTCCCCAGCCGGACGTGACGAGCGGGCCGGCGTCCACCCCCTTCGGGTTCCGCACTTTCAAGGTCAACGCGACGCCTCAGGAGGAGCGGGAACGGTACGAACGCGAACGGGTGCAGTATCTCCGCGACTTCAACGCCGCACTCAAGCCGCACTCCATTCGCACCGCAGTCGAGCGGCACCCAGCCCCGTTCGAGCTGGCCATCACGAACAACTCGCGAACAGCCCTTCAGGAACTTGAGATCCGCGTGACAGTTCCCGAGGGAGTCCATATCTTCGGTGCCAACGACGATCTCGGCCAGATGCCACGGCCGCCCAAGCCGCCGAGCAACAGCGTGATCGCCTCATTTCAGGACAACATCGACTGGCGACACCACGCGAGCGCAGCGCTCCGAGCCAACTTAGACCACTTCTCCATCAGCCGCGAACGGCGAGAAGTGACCTTCACCATCAGGAGCATCCACGCAGGGCAGACAGAGAAAACCGACTCGGTGCTGCTGGTGACCGGAACCGGAAGGATCAGCGGAGATGTGCCCTCCACGCGGTGGGATGCAGAGGTGCACATCACTGCATCCAACCGCGCTGATGCCTGGCACGGGTCGGTTCAGCTCAGCCCGACGTCCTCAATGCTCGCCGACGGTCAACTCTTGCCGCTGGCGACGCCGCGCCGTTCCGACGACGGATGAGGAGGAGCCCCGCCCACGGCAACGGGCACTGCACCGCCGCTCGCTTTAGGCAGCGTGGCGGCGTCGAACTCGGCGAAGAGCCACGCGCCGCTCTGCAGCGCAAAGTGAGAGAAGAGCTCCACGTGGCAGCGACACAGTCCGGAACATTGGAGCCTACGGCGGCACCCTTCTCGAGGACGTTCACCTCAAGGGTGACCTCGTCGGATACATGACAATGGCATACCGCTACTCACCCCGACGAAGACGAAGTGCTCCAGATCCATTGGGTGAATCTCGCCGAGCTCAGCCAACCTGGATCATCACAAGTGGATCGCACCAGTGCTGCACGGCGCTGTCCGGTAACCGATCGATTACCGGTAGCCCTTGGTCTGCCAGCGGCCAAGCTCCACGATGTCGTCGTCGAGTCGAGCGAGGACTGACGCAGGTGTCTCCGAGGGCCAGCGACCACGAAGCCAGCGCGCCGCCTGTAGAAGGTCGCTACGGGCAATGTCTTGCTGCATCACGTGAGCGTGTACGTGCTCGGCCGCGAGTTCGAACGCGCCAGGGTCGGGAGGGACGTTCGATGCGATCGAGAGTTCGATCGAGCGGCCGCCGAGTCCCAGGAACGGGTGAAGCGCCGGGGGTGCGGCCAACCCGTGAGCTGCGTGCTGTCGCGCGCGACGGTCTTGGTACCGCCGAAGGATTTCCGCCGCGAGCCAGGACATGGAACCACTGTGCCCCCTCGCTCCTGCGTCCGATAGCCAATTGACTGACAAGCGCATGTCGGAGTCGAGAGAATCTCATTGAGAGTATACGCTCAGTCCATGACTGGAGGACGAGATGGCTACTGATTCAGCAATGAACAGGGCGGTGCAGCGTCAGGTGGCGGACGAGCTTGGGCTCTACGTCTACATGCTCGTTGATCCGAGAACCGGGGTGCCGTTCTACGTGGGAAAGGGACAAGGTGAGCGCTTCGCCGCCCATGGCCGCGAGGAGCTCCTTGACAGAGACCGCACCGCCCAAAGCGCCAAGCACAAGACGATTCGAACGCTTCGAGACGCCGGCCTTGAGCCGGAGATCTGGATCGTTCGGTACGGGATGCGCTCGAAGCACGAGTACACAGCGGTAGAGGCCGCCTGTATCGATCTGCTCCGTTCGATGCCCGTCCTCGCAACAACTCGGGGGATCGTGAGGCTTCCAGACGGGCAAGCCAACCAACTCACCAATAAGCGACGGGAGGAATCCCGTGACCACGGCCTCATCCGACTCGACGACCTCGAAGATGAGATGGCAGCTCCTCCACTCGAGACGGACACTCCGCTTCTGATCGTCAGTCTCGGAGACTGGAGGGATAGCGAAGAAACGGCGCTCGATGGGTCCCGTCTTCCTGGTTTCGGGTATAAAACTGCGTGGCTGCCACGAGCTGAGCGCGTTAAGCACTACCAGGACATCGGTCAGTCGGCGTCGAAGTGGTTCGGCTTCACTGAACGTGAAGTCAAGCGACACGGCATCGAATACGTGATTGCAGCGCACCGCGGAGTGACCCGAGCGCTACTGAGGATCGTGCCGGGATCATGGCAGAGCATTCATTCTGGGCGCGAGCGCCGGAGCGGCTTCCACTTTGAAGTGATTGAGCAAGGTGCCCTATTCGACGAGACTGTCGGCGAGTACGGTCATCGTCTGCCGGGAAAGAAAAAGGGAGACCAGTCGAGCTTCCGCTATTGGCCATATGCGCGATGAGGGCGGAGTGGAGACTCCGGCTCAGTCAATAAGCACCAGCGGGACACCGTTCTCGTCAACCGCCCAAGTGCCAGGGACGCCGGGAAACTCCGCGTAGCGACGCGGCTCACCGCCGCGCTCCAACGCCTCTCGCAGCATCTGGCGGTCGTCCTCGGACCCCCGAACTCGCTCGACCTGCCACTCGGCGAACCGCTGGGCGCGTCGGGCCTCGAGTTCTGCGGAGCACTCCGGGCACAGTCGGGCCTGCTTGCGGGCGTCGGTCCGCGATGAAACCTGCCACGTGATGATGCGTCCACAGGCGCCGCCGCACGGCCGCTCGACGGCACCATTGCCCATTTCACGCGCGACCGAGCTGACGTGAGCACCCATCGGGTGCGCGATCTCGCTTACCAGCAGATCCGGGTAATCCCAGTAGAGCCGCCGAGCGAGTTCGCGGTCGAATGGGATCCCCACGATGCGAGCGAGGTACCCGAGCCGCTCGAGCTGTCTACCCACAGCCCGCGCGGTCGCAGTCGCGCGAGCCTTCGCGGTGTCCCGCTCGGCGATGGCGGTGTCGAGAGCGTCGAGCATTTGAGTGACCTGCTCGTACTCTCGGGAGAGGGCGTCTTCGTCAGCCATGCAACGATCCTGGCATCGACAGACGACCTTCATCGGCTCAGCCGCCGGCGGAGCCGGCGTGTTGCGACGCAGTCGTAGCGGACTACCACGTGACGGGAACGCCCCCGATACTCGCGTGCTCGGCGCATCGGCGCATCGGCGCATCGGCGCATCGGCGCATCGGCGCATCGGCGCATCGGCGCATCGGCGCATCGGCGCATCGGCGCATCGGCGCATCGTGCCACGGTTCGGAGCGTGATACAGGGCGTTCCCTGACCACGAAGCGCCCAGCGCGCTCTTTGGCATCAAAGTACTTGCTCATCCGCATCAGCTCGTCGAGATTGAAGCTGTAGCCGCTACCGCCCGATAGTCAATCCGTCAACGGGAGCCTCTAGAGGTGTCCGCGCAAGAACTCCGTGAACGCGGTGCTATTCGCGTAGTAGTTGGGGTATGCGGACTCGAGCTGGCCGATTTGAGACACGTTCACCAGCACGGCATCTAGGTTGTCGTCGTCGCGAGCTTCAAGCTCGGCAAGCCGTCGCTCAGCGTCTGCAATTCGCTCGTGGACAGTGACGGTCAGCTCTTGCTCGCGACGTTTCAGTTCAAGCGTGAGTGCAGACCGCCGATTGCTGTGAGCGTGCTGACTCACGATGGCGTTGTATCCCTCAAGTCGAGAGATAGCCCCGACTTTCGTTTCCAATGAACGCAACTCTGTCTCTAAGGCTGCCAAAGATCCCGTCGCCCCGGGGACCAGCGTCGTCTTCTCCTCTACGGCCATCAGCGAGCTCGCGACGACGAAGAAACGCTCAAGATCCGTGTCGGCGCGGCCGTACTTCAAGCCACTGTTCGAGAAGAGGTCCATGGTCTCGACAGCCGTAGCCCATGCGTGCTGTAGCGCGGTGCGTACTTGCAGCTCGACCCGAAGGCCGTGGAATGCCTGCTGGGACGCCCGATACTCGTAGACTAGGTGAACGCCTCGGTACCCCGAAGTCTTCGGCCCCGGGTCCTCCCTGATGTAGTCGTAGTACCGAACGATCTGGTTCTGAGTCCTCTTGGAACTGCGCAAGGCCTCGACGAGTTCCTCGACATCCTCCACCGATTCGAAGACTACGCGACATCCGCCGAGGTCTTGCATTGTAGTGACATTCATGTCTGGGTACCGCTCGAGCTTGTCCATGATTGTCGGAAGTCGCTTGAGTCTGCGCGCGACGATCGCATCGTCGGACACAGCCAGCGCTCGGGCGCGGGCGTTCACGGTCACAGCGAGAAGCGGGTAGCCGTGAGCGCTTCGGAAGTTGCCGACCATCTCACGAGCTTTTTCGAGCTCTGCGGCAGTGCCGAGGCGCTTGCCGATCCTCTCTCCCGCGCGCCGAACAGCCTTCTTCGAATGCAGTGGGGTGACACGAGCCATGCTCGCCATCTTCACACACTGGCGTCCGTCAGACGGTCCTTGACCGGATCCGTCGCACGCAGGACGCGCTCCGAGACCGCCCGTCTCACATGACCCGTCCGAAAAGGTTCTCCGTGAGGGGGCGCCATCCGGACACGTTCGCGGCTCGGGAAGAACACGAACGCCCCGCCGGCCGAAGCCAGCGGGGCGTCCTCATGAGTCAGACCGGGATCAGAAGTCCCAGTCCTCGTCCTCCGTCACGACGGCCTTGCCGATGACGTACGACGAGCCGGACCCCGAGAAGAAGTCGTGGTTCTCGTCCGCGTTGGGCGACAGCGCCGACAGGATCGCCGGGTTCACGTCCGTCGTCTCCTTGGGGAACATCGGCTCGTAGCCCAGGTTCATCAGCGCCTTGTTGGCGTTGTAGTGCAGGAACTTCTTGACGTCCTCGGTCAGCCCGACACCGTCGTAGAGGTCCTGCGTGTACTGCACCTCGTTCTCGTAGAGCTCGAAGAGCAGGTTGAACGTGTAGTCCTTGATCTCCTGCTTGCGCTCCTCGGAGGCGCCCTCGAGGCCCTTCTGGAACTTGTACCCGATGTAGTACCCGTGGACGGCCTCGTCGCGGATGATCAGGCGGATCAGGTCGGCGGTGTTGGTGAGCTTCGCCCGGCTGGACCAGTACATCGGCAGGTAGAAGCCGGAGTAGAACAGGAACGACTCGAGCAGCGTCGAGGCGACCTTGCGCTTCAGGGGGTCGTCACCCGTGTAGTAGTCGAGGACGATCTGGGCCTTCTTCTGCAGGTTCGGGTTCTCCGTGGACCAGCGGAAGGCGTCGTCGATCTCCGGCGTCGAGGCGAGCGTCGAGAAGATCGACGAGTAGCTCTTCGCGTGCACCGACTCCATGAACGCGATGTTCGTGTAGACGGCCTCTTCGTGCGGGGTGATCGCGTCGGGGATCAGGCTGATCGCGCCGACGGTGCCCTGGATCGTGTCGAGCAGCGTCAGGCCGGTGAAGACCCGCATGGTGAGCTGCTGCTCCTCCGGCGTGAGTGTGTTCCACGACTGCACGTCGTTCGACAGCGGCACCTTCTCGGGCAGCCAGAAGTTGTTGACCAGCCGGTTCCAGACCTCGACGTCCTTGTCGTCCTGGATGCGGTTCCAGTTGATGGCACTGACCGCGCTGATCAGCGGGATGGACTTGCCCGTGGCGTGGACCGGGTCGGTGAGGGTCATGGCTTTCTTCCGGGTGGTGGTGGACAGGACGATCGGACGGACTGGAGGCGCGGGGCGGGGCCCGCCCCGCGCCTCCAGGAAGAGAGCAGCAGCTCTACAGCATGCAGCTGACGCAGCCCTCGACCTCGGTGCCCTCGAGGGCGAGCTGGCGCAGACGGATGTAGTAGATCGTCTTGATGCCCTTGCGCCATGCGTAGATCTGGGCCTTGTTGATGTCGCGCGTGGTGGCGGTGTCCTTGAAGAACAGCGTCAGCGACAGGCCCTGGTCGACGTGCTGGGTGGCAGCCGCGTAGGTGTCGATGATCTTCTCGGCGCCGATCTCGTACGCGTCCTGGTAGTAGTCCAGGTTGTCGTTCGTCATGAACGGCGCCGGGTAGTAGACGCGGCCGAGCTTGCCTTCCTTGCGGATCTCGATCTTCGACGCGATCGGGTGGATCGACGACGTCGAGTGGTTGATGTACGAGATCGACCCGGTCGGCGGGACGGCCTGCAGGTTCTGGTTGTAGATGCCGTGCTCCTGGATGGACGCCTTCAGCGCCTTCCAGTCGTCCTGCGTCGGGATCGTGATGTTTGCGTCGTCGAACAACGAGGCGACGCGCTGGGTCGCCGGCGTCCAGGCCTGGTCGGTGTACTTGTCGAAGAACTCACCCGACGCGTACTTCGAGTCGCGGAAGCCGTCGAACGTCTCCCCCGTCTCGATCGCGATGTTGTTCGAGGCGCGCAGGGCGTGGAACAGCACCGTGTAGAAGTAGATGTTCGTGAAGTCGATGCCCTCTTCGGAGCCGTAGAAGACGCGCTCACGAGCGAGGTAGCCGTGCAGGTTCATCTGGCCGAGGCCGATGGCGTGCGACTTGTCGTTGCCGTCCTCGACGGAGCGGACCGACGAGATGTGCGACATCTGCGAGACCGAGGTCAGGCCGCGGATAGCAGTCTCGATGGTCTTGCCGAAGTCCGGCGAGTCCATCGTCAGCGCGATGTTCAGCGAGCCGAGGTTGCAGGAGATGTCCTTGCCGATCTCCTTGTAGGACAGGTCCTCGTTGAAGGTCGTCGGGGTGTTGACCTGCAGGATCTCCGAGCACAGGTTGGACATGTTGATCCGACCCTTGATCGGGTTGGCCTTGTTCACCGTGTCCTCGAACACGATGTACGGGTAGCCCGACTCGAACTGGATCTCGGCGATGGTCGTGAAGAAGTCACGCGCCTTGATCTTCGTCTTCTTGATGCGCGAGTCGTCGACCATCGCGCGGTAGTTCTCGGAGATCGGGACGTCGCCGAACGGCATCCCGTAGACCTTCTCGACGTCGTACGGCGAGAACAGGTACATGTCCTCGTTGTTCTTCGCGAGCTCGAACGTGATGTCCGGCACGACGACACCGAGCGAGAGCGTCTTGATGCGGATCTTCTCGTCCGCGTTCTCGCGCTTGGTGTCGAGGAACTTCATGATGTCGGGGTGGTGCGCCGACAGGTAGACGGCACCGGCACCCTGACGCGCGCCGAGCTGGTTCGCGTACGAGAAGGAGTCTTCCAGCAGCTTCATCACGGGGATGATGCCCGACGACTGGTTCTCGATCTGCTTGATCGGGGCGCCGGCCTCGCGGATGTTGGAGAGGAGCAGGGCCACGCCACCGCCGCGCTTCGAGAGCTGCAGCGACGAGTTGATCCCGCGCGAGATCGACTCCATGTTGTCCTCGATGCGGAGGAGGAAGCAGGAGACGAGCTCGCCGCGCTGGGCCTTCGCGGTGTTGAGGAACGTCGGGGTCGCGGGCTGGAATCGGCCGGCGATGATCTCCTCGACGAGGTCGATCGCGAGCTGCTCGTTGCCCTGCGCCAGGCCGAGGGCGGTCATCACGACGCGGTCCTCGAAGCGCTCGAGGTAGCGCTTGCCGTCGAACGTCTTGAGCGTGTAGCTCGTGTAGTACTTGAACGCACCGAGGAACGTCTGGAACCGGAACTTCTTCGAGTACGCCAGGTCGTTGAGCTGCTGGATGAAGTCGAGCGAGTACTGCTCGATCGTCGCGGCTTCGTAGTACTCGTTCTCGACCAGGTAGTCGAGCCGCTCCTTCAGGTTGTGGAAGAAGACGGTGTTCTGGTTGACGTGCTGCAGGAAGAACTGCTTGGCGGCCTCACGATCCTTGTCGAACTGGATGTTCCCGTCCGCGTCGTAGAGGTTGAGCATCGCGTTGAGGGAGTGGTAGTCCATCCCCGTCTGCGGCGACGTCAGATCGACGTCTGCAACTGCTGCGTCCAAAATGCATCCAATCCTGAGTTGACCGCCTGCACGTCGTCAGGCGTTCCGAAGAGTTCGAAGCGGTACAAGAGCGGGACGCCGCACTTCTCGGCGATGACGTCCCCGGCGAGCCCGTAGGCCTCGCCGAAGTTCGTGTTCCCTCCGACGATCACACCGCGGATGAGCGAGCGGTTGCGTTCGTCGTTGAGGAACTTGATGACCTGCTTGGGGACCGCGCCCTGGCCGTTGCCGCCACCGTAGGTGGGCAGCACGAGCACGTACGGCTCGTCCGCGTGGAGGAACGGGTCGCTCGGGAGGAGCGGGATGCGGTCCGCGTCACGGCCGAGCTTCTCGACGAAGCGGGCCGTGTAGCCGGACACGCTCGAGAAGTAGACGAGGCGACTCATGTGCGCGCTCCTTGTGAGAGGTGCGGACAGCAGATCAGGGGTGGCCCGTCGGAGGTGCTGCGCGCCTCCGGGCCGGCGGAGCTGCGGGCCCCGGTGACGGGACCCGCACGGCTCACGCGAGTTCGGCGCTGAGCGTCGCGATCTTGTCGGGACGGAAGCCCGACCAGTGGTCGTCGTCGGTCACGACGACGGGGGCCTGCATGTAGCCGAGGCTCTTGACGTGCTCGAGCGCTGCTTCGTCGGCGGAGACGTCGAGCACCTCGTACTGGATGCCCTTGTTGTCGAGCGCGCGGTACGTCGCGGTGCACTGGACGCAGGACGGCTTGGTGTAGACGGTGACGGCCATGATCTCCCCTGGTTCTTGCTGGTGTCGTGCTTGCTGTGGAGGTGGTGCTGATGCCACGTGTGCAGGTGGTGCAGGTAGCTGCGCAGACGTGTCCGGGAAGGGGCCGCTGCGATGTCTCCACACTACATCTAGTGGCTGACTGCCGCACCGACCACTAGAGGAAGTGTTACAGCCGTGTAGTTCTCCACAAGCCCTTCCACAGTGTGCACAGCTCGGGGAGGCCCGCGGTTCCGCCATTCTGCGGCCGACCACCGACACTTCCCCACACTCGTGGAGAGCCTCGATCCACAGGTGTGGAATCGACGCGTCGGCGTGTCGCGGCAGCCCGTGCCGAGCACCGTGGGCACCCGGTCTGTCCACAGCACCCCCGGACGGGTGACGGCACGTTCCGTCCGGTCGGTACGCTCGTCCCGTGAGCGCCTACGGACCCCTGCTGAAGACCCCCGGAGTCGGTCGCGTCATCGCAGCACAGCTCACCGCACGCTTCCCGTTCGGCATGCTGTCGCTCGCCTACCTGCTGCACGTCGAGCACGTGTTCCACTCCTACGGCGCCGCGGGGCTCGTCCTCGCGACGACGAGCATCGGCCAGGCGATCGCCGGCCCGCTCACCAGCCGCTGGATGGGCAGCTGGGGCATGCGGCCGGTGCTGGTCCTGACGAGCGCCGTCGCCCTGGCGAGCATGGTCGTGATCGCGTTCGTCACGATGCCGCTCTGGGGGTACGTCGTCGTCGGGTTCCTCGGCGGTCTGGCGGTCCCGCCCGTGCAGCCCGCGGTGCGCACCATCTACCCGAAGATGGTGACCTCGTCGCAGCTCACCCCCCTGTTCTCGCTCGACGCCAGTGCGCAGGAGCTCATCTGGGTCGCCGGCCCGGTCATCACCACGTTCGTCGCGACGCAGGTCGGCACGGTGCAGGCGATCGTCGTCGCCATGGTGTTCCTGGTCGTGGGCGGCGTGTGGTTCATCGCCTCCCCCGAGCTCGGTCGCGTCCGCATCCCCCGGTCGAAGCGCGCGTTCGGTGTCGTGCTGAAGCGGCCGTCGGTGATCGTCGCGACGCTGACCGGCCTGCTGCTCATCGGCGCGTGCTCGGCGGTCGAGGCGAGCGTCACCAGCGTCTTCGGAGAGGGCAGTCCGAACGCCGGCATCGTCCTCGCGGTGTTCGCGGTCGGGTCGCTCGCCGGCGGCCTCGCGCTCGGACACCGACCGATCTCGAAGAACACGCTCTGGGCGCGCATGTCGATCGTCTTCGTCGGGCTCGCGCTCGCGGTCGGCGGCACCGACTTCTGGTGGCTCTGCCTGGCCCTCGTCATCGCCGGCGCCGGCATCGCCCCGGCACTCGCGGTCATGTTCGGCTCGGTGTCCGCGACGGTCAAGTTCTCCGACACGGCCGAGGCCTACGGCTGGATGGGCACCGGCCAGCTCATCGGCGCCGCCGGCGGGTCTGCCGTCGCGGGCTTCCTCATCGACGCGAACGGCCCGACCGGCGGCATGACCGTCGGAGCGGTCATGGCGGCGGCGGGGGTCGTCCTGCCGCTCGTGACGAAGCGGTGGTTGCCCGACCTGCGCGGCCGCGACGCGAGTCCCCTCCCCGACACCGAGCCGGTCACGCTGCCGAGCTGACGGCCGGGAGGCACGACGCACCCCCGCCCCGATGGGCAGGATGGGTGCATGGTCACCTCCTTCCCCCTCCGCGACGGCCGGTCGATCCCCGCGATCGGGTTCGGCGTCTACAAGGTCGACGACGCCGAGGCGGAGACCGCCGTCGGCCTGGCGCTCGACGCCGGGTACCGCCACGTCGACACGGCCGAGATGTACGGCAACGAAGCCGGCGTCGGGAAGGCGATCCGTGCCTCCCGGCTGGACCGCGACGACGTCTTCGTGACCACCAAGGTGTGGAACGACCACCAGGGGCGCGACGCGACCCTGCGGGCGTTCGACGCGAGCCTCGAGCGGCTCGGACTCGACGTCGTCGACCTGTACCTCATCCACTGGCCGGCGGCGGCGAACGGCCGGTACGTCGAGACGTGGCGGACGCTCGTCGAGCTGCGCGAGCAGGGTCGGGCGCGGAGCGTGGGCGTCTCGAACTTCCAGGTGCCGCACCTGCAGCGGGTGGTCGACGAGACGGGCGAGGTGCCGGCCGTCAACCAGGTCGAGCGCCACCCGTGGCTGCCGCAGCGCGAGCTGATCGCGTTCCACGAGGAGCACGGCATCCGGACCGAGGCGTGGTCGCCGCTCGGACGTGGACGGCTCGTCGACGACCCGGTGCTCACGCGCATCGCGGAGTCGCACGGGGTGAGCGTCGCGCAGGTGCTCGTGCGGTGGAACGTGCAGCAGGGGGTCGTCGTGCTGCCGAAGTCGGTGACGCCGTCGCGCATCCGGGCGAACCTCGACGTCGACGGGTTCGAGCTGACCGACGAGGACCTGACCGCGATCGCCGGCCTCGAGAACGGACAGCGGACCGGGTCGCACCCGGACTCGGTGTCCTGACGCGGTCGCGGTCGCCGTCGCCGTCGCCGGGGATCTAGAGCGTGTCTCCTGAATGGTGGGTCCAGGCGATGACGGCGTTGAGCACGACGGCTGAGCGGTAGACGATCGCGAGGTCGTCGTACCTCGTCGCCAGGGCTCGCCATTGCTTGAGGCGACAGAAGCCACGCTCGACGACGTTCCGGTTCCTGTAGTCGATGCGGTCGTAGGTCACGGGTCTCCCGCCGCGGGAACCACGCCGTTTCCGGTGTCCTTGCTGGTCGCGAGGCTCGGGGATCACGGACTCGATACCGCGGTCGCGCAGGTGTTGCCGGATCGCTTTGGATGAGTACGCCTTGTCACCGCGGAGCCGGTCCGGTCGGGTCCGCGGCCTGCCCACCGGACGGGCCACTTCGAGCGCTGCCAGCAGCGGCAGCAGCATCGGTGAGTCGCCGGCTTGTCCGGGCGTGATCAGGGTGACCAGGGGCAGCCCGTGGCCGTCGACGAGCTGGTGGACCTTCGTGGACAGGCCGCCGCGGGAGCGGCCGCATCCGTGATCAGGCGGCTCGAGCGTCCGCAACCGGACGGCCACGTTTGCCTGTCGGACTCGGCATGAACGACTGGATCGAAGACCACTGAGCATCGGAGAGCAGCTGGAATCATGTCACCACTACAGCGCGCCAGCGCTCTACCTGATCTTCAGCAGACACGCCCTAGTGCGTTGCAGCGGGAGTACTGGCGTGGGCTTCTTCCGATGTGGGGTCTTCGCTCTGCGCTCGCTTGCCGGAATTCCGGGTCAGGAGACCGGCGATCGTCGCGGCGAGGAAGAGCGCGGCGGACACCAGGAAAGCGGTCTGGTAGGCGGCAAGCGTCGTCGCACCTGTCGGTGTTCCCGAACCCTCTGTGAGGAGAGCAGTGGCGTAGACGGTGTTCAGCAGCGCGACGCCGAGAGCTCCGCCCAGCTGCTGCGTCGTGTTGATCGTGGCGCTGGCGACTCCGGAGTCAGCGTCCGTGACGCCGTTCAGCGCGGCGTTGTTGATCGCAACGTACGTCACACCGAGTCCGAGGCCCATCAGGATCTGGGAGGGCAGCACAACGGTGATCCAGGATGACGGGCCGATCGTGGTCAGCCACGCCATGCCTGCGGTAGCGAGGATGAGGCCGCCGACGATGAGGGGCTTGGCTCCGATGCGGGGCAAGAGGGATGAGGACAGCGTGGCACTCGCGACGATGCCGATGCTGAAGGGGAGGAACGCAAAGCCGGTCTGCAGCGGTGTGAAGCCGAGGGAGAGCTGCAGGTAGTAGGTGAGGAACAGGAACATACCGAACACCGCCGCGTTGGCAAGGAAGCCGGCAGAGAGCGCGCTGGCGCGGGTGCGGTTCGTCAGGATCCGTAGTGGGAGCATCGGGTTCTTCACCTTCGCCTGCACGAACACGAAGGCTGCGAGAAGCACGACGGCGCCGATGAGCGAGGCGATCGTGACGGCGCTGGTCCAGCCCGCGCCGGGTTCGGCGGCGTAGGTGAACCCGACGACGAGGAGAGCGGATCCGGCGGTGACGAGCACCGCGCCGAGAACGTCCAGGCGGCGCGAGCTCCCGGCGTGGCTCTCCCGAACGGCCCACATCGCCGTGATCACGGCGACGAGGGAGATCGGCACGTTGATGAACAGCGTCCAGCGCCAGTTGACGAATTCGGTCAGGACCCCGCCGAGGAGCAGACCGACTGCACCGCCAGCCCCCTGAACGGCCCCGTACGCGGCAAACGCCCGTGCTCGCTCACGCGGGTTGGTGAACGTGACGTTCAGCAAGGACAAGGCTGCGGGTGCGAGGGCTGCGGCGAACACACCCTGGGCGGCGCGAGCGGCGAACAGCATCTCTGGCGTTGAAGAGAGACCACCGATGGCGGACACGATCGCGAAGCCGATGAGCGAGATGACCAGGGTCTTCTTGCGCCCGACGATGTCCGCGATCCGACCGCCGAGCATCAGGAGCCCGCCGAAGGTGATGGCGTAGGCGGTCACGGCCCAGACGCGGTCAGCGTCCGAGATCCCGAGTTCCTGCTGCGCCTCCGGCAAGACGATGTTGATGATGAAGGCGTCGAGCACGACCATGAGGCTGGCCAGTGTGATCGCGACGAGGGCGAACCACTTCCGTGGGTTCTCCGGTGCGGACGGCGGCGGGGCGGTGACGGGTGAATCTGACACGTGGTGGTCCACTACTTTCGGGCAGGCCAAGGAGGCCCGAGGTGACGGGGAGGGTGGGGCAAGCACGAAGCACGAACCGGCTTCGGTTGGTCGGTCAAGGACGCTGGGCGATGATGACGTTGTCAGCGACGTCGGCGCGCTGCCCGTCAGGGCCGGACGCCTCACGCCACGCGGTCTCCTGCCGCACGATGCGCAGGTCTTCACCGAGGCCCAGCCGGGTCACCGCCTCGTTCGCGGTGGGGAACTCCTGGTCGTGGGCACCCCAGGACCATGGTGCCGATGACGCGTGGTCGATGACGACGAGGTACCCGCCCGGGGACAGGACTTCGGATGTGCGACCGATGATCGCGTTCCGGTCGATGTCCACTGGCGTGTGGAAGTAACAGGCGTACACCAGGTCGAACGGGCCGGCGGGGATGTCTCGAGCAAGATCCTTCCGGAAGGCACTCAGGCGCGGGCCCAACTCACTGCGCTGCGCTGCGTCGGTGACGCGTGCAATGGCGGTCGCGGAGACGTCTACCGCAGTGACGTGCCAGCCGTTGGAGGCGAGCCAGAGCGCATCCCCACCGTGTCCGCATCCGAGGTCCAGAGCACGAGCCGGGACAGGAGCCAGGTCATCCAGGACTGCAGCGAGGACTGCGTTCGGCCGGGTTGCCCAAGACGGGTCCATGCCCTGGTAGTGGGATTCCCAGAACCGCTCGCTCGGCGTGGTGTCCTCGCTCATCGCGTCTCCGCCTTCGCGCTGCCGCGGAGTGCGAGGCGGACGTCGTCGAGGACGAGAGCGTGGTTCACCGCGCCTGCGGCGAGGGCCGCGGTGCCGATGGAGACAGGGACGTTGGCCATCGCGTTGACCACGTTCCCGGCCGCCCACACCCCGTGGACGCTCGTCCTCCCGCTGGGGTCGACGGTGGCGAAGGACCCCCAGGGGTGTTCAGTGCGCTCGACCTCCAGCTGTCGCAGTGCCGCGTCCTGTGGGATCAGACGCGGTGCGGTGAAGATCGCGTCGAGCTCGATGGTCCGTCCATCGTCGAACTCCACGCCGGACAGCTGGTCACCTCGGGACAGCACACGCGTGACTCGCCCATCCTCGATCTGGATGCCGCGGGCGTCGAACGCCGCCTGGTCCTCACCGGTCGGCGCATCCGTGTCGTGTGCGAGGTAGATGATCTGGTCGGACCACTGTCGCAACAGTTGCGCTTGGAAGATGCTGCCGGGGCCGGTAGCCAGGATCCCGATCCGTCGGTCGCGCACTTCGTACCCGTCGCAGTACGGGCACGCCGCGACACCGCTGCCCCAACGCTCGGCGAGGCCATCGACGTCAGGCAGTTCATCGCTGGCACCCGTCGCCACAAGGAGCGCCCGCGCCAGCACGGTCCGGGAGTCATCGGTCTCCACCGCGAACCCGTCGCCCTCGTGACGGGTCGTCACAGCCGGAGTGTCCCAGATGGCACCGCCGTGGGCTTCGACTTCGGCCCGACCTACCGCGAGGAGCTCCAGCGGAGGTTTCCCGTCATGACCGAGGACACCGTGCATGTGGGCGGCGAACCTGTTCCGGGGTGCCCCCGCATCGAGCACAAGCACCTTGCGGCGCGCACGTCCGAGCATCAGCGCTGCGCTGAGGCCAGCACTACCGCCACCGAGTACCACGACATCCCACTCGAATCTGCTCACGTGATGACCCTGCAACACGGTGACCAGAACCTCAAACTGATTTGCGAGAATCGCAAAGGCGGGAGAGGCTGTACGGTATGGGACACGACGACCTCGATGCGGTGATGGACGGGCTCGGCGCGCGGCTGAGGGAGCAGCGGACGAGACGGGGCCTCCGGCTCGCCGACGTGAGCGAGATCACGGGAGTCTCGATCAGCATCCTGTCCAGGCTCGAATCAGGGGTCCGCGCTCCAAGCCTCGACGTGCTGCTGAAGATCGCCCGCGTCTTCCAGGTTCCTCTCGACGAGCTCGTCGGCGCGCCCGCATCCGGTGATCCACGTGTGCACCCCAAACCGGTCCGTCGCCACGGGATGATCTACCTTCCCCTCACCACGAGGCCGATCGGGGTTCAGGCCTTCAAGGTGATCCTGCCGGGTCGTGAGCCGGACGCGCGGATCTGCCAGAAGACCCATGTCGGCTACGAGTGGGTGTTCGTTCTCACTGGGACGCTGCACCTGCAGATCGGCTCGACACTCACGGTGCTCGATGCTGGAGAGGTGGCCGAGTTCGACACGGCAGCGCCGCACGGCATGGCCAGCGGCACGACGAACCCGGTCGAGGTCCTGACCCTCTTCAGCGCACAGGGCGAGCAGCTGCACATCCGCGACGCCTGACCGTCGAGACTGCTCGCCAGGGTTGACGGTCGAACACAGAGAACCCGCGGTGTGGCGCCTTGCCGACCGCGTCACCTACGAGCGCGGGGCAGGGTTCCCAGGAGCGCCGAAGTTGATGAGCTCAGGAGGGCGTCCCAGAGACAGAGATGCCGCACCGCAATCTCCGGTTGGTCGGCCTACGCGGTGTGACCTGCAACGCGGAGTGGGCACAGGGCAGAGCCGCCCTGTGCGGACACCCTCCGTGCGGCGTGTGCCGTCGGGGCCGGCGTTGTGCTCCACGAGTCGAGCCAACCGCCGTTTCGTCACCTGTCAACGTATGTTGACGTGCCGTATCGGGCCGCGCCTCCGCGTCCCCTGACAAGAGCTCCTTCCGGTCAGCGAACTTCGTTGAAGCGAGGTCTGCTGGCCGAACCCGCGTTCACGACGCCACACGCGGCAGCCCCGAGTGGGCGAAAGTCGGACCCGTCACCCGACGACATCAACGCCGTTGTGCAACGGCGATCGTCGCTGCACCCGCACCCGAGCGGACGGCCAGTCGACGCCGCCGGCGCTACAGACAGGATCGGTCCGACCTACCAAGACTTCTTCACCAACGGAGATGCCAGTGGTACGCGCGTCCGTTCGGCTGGGGTCCAGAGAAATCGCACCGGACTGATCTGCCGACGACTCGGTTTGAACATGCGCTTGACTCCCGGCTCGGCGGGCGGGCCCCGTTCCCGAGTGACCAGGGCCTGCGTGCCTACTGCTTCGGCGTCCTGCCGGTCATCTGCCGACGGCAAAGTGTTCCTGCACCGCGGCCGCCGGCAGCGTGTCTTCATATACGGCGACGTTGTCGAGGTTGCCCTTGAAGTGGAATGTCGTGTGGTTGCCGGGCCAGCCGTTGAGGTTGTCGAAGCCGATCCGCCACCACCCGGTGCTGACCTCTGCTCTGGCGTTCGAGCTCGCGGCGACCTGTTCGCCGTCGACGTACAGCCGCATGCCCGACGCGTCCATGGTCGCGGTGGCGAGGTGCCAGACGCCGTCGTTCAGGCCGGCTGCGGAGCTGATCGCGATGTTGGTGCCGTTGTAGGCGCCGAAGTGCACGGCGCCCTCGTCGGAGAGGTAGAGCTGTCGGTCGTACTTGGTGGACTGGTCCGAGCGGAGGTTGCCGAAGCCGAGGAGCATCCCGCCGGTCGTCGTCGTGGTCCGGAACCACGTTTCGATCGCGAAGATCTGCGGTGCATCGACCGCCGCGTCCGTGATCACCTGCCCCCGCACCCCGCCCGTCAGCAGGGACGGACTGTCCCCGGCTCGGCAGGTGCCCGGGGCGAGCGAGACTCCCGAGGTGAGGGTGCCGTGGCGACCGTTCCCGGATCCGTCGGCCGCGGAGGTGCCGGGGGCGTCGTCGAACCGGTAGGTCAGGTACGTGTGTGCGAACGGCGCTCGCTGCAGACACGGGAACGTCGCGGTGGCGAGCCGGGTACCCGTGTTCGCCGCGGTGGCCGTGAACGCTGCGCGAGCGGCATCGTCCACCACGATCACCACGGCGAGGACGGCGGCGAGTGCACCGACGAAGACCACGCTCCGGGCACGTTCCGCGCGGACGGACCGCCGTCGTCGCCGACCGTGCCCGACCGCACGGGTCACCTCGGGTCCGCCTGGGCTGCCCAGGCGGGACGAGAGCACGAGGGCGCCCCCGAGTCCGAGCGTCGCCGCGGCGAGCCTGCCGACGTCGTGCTCGCGGACCCACAGTGCAGGGAGACCGACCAGCGGGACCCGGAGCACACCGACCCCGCGGACGTCCGCCGGCTCCACCGTCCGGGCATCGGGCGTGGGGTTCGCGTCACCGCGGAGTTGCAGGGAACCCGACGGCGTCCGCGCGACGAGTCGGTGCAGCAGCAGCGCTTCCGGGTGGTCGGGGTCCTCGACCAGCAGCACCTGCCCGATCGTCACCTCCCGATCGTGGACCGGCATCGCGACGACCACGTCACCTGGGAGGATCTTCGGCGCCATGGATCCCGACACCACCGTCGTGGGGGTCCACGCCCATGACGCAGGCAGCGCTGCCCAGAGCAGGAGGCTCACGGTGACCACGAGGACCGTGCGGCCGAGCAGTGCCGCAGCGAACACCACCCAGGTCGAGGCGGAGGCGTGCCCGGATCGTGTCACCGCGACAGCCGAGGGCTGTTCGCGTCGTCCGTCCGGACGCAGGGTGACGTCGGCCACGGCCGGGCTCAGGAACTCTGCGCTTCCCAGGTGAGACCGATGCGCGCGGTCCCGTTCTGGGCAGAGTTCGGCGTCGCGGCGTCGAGCGCGACCGTCACCTGGTACGTGCGCGACTCGGAGGAACCGCCGGCGGTGCGCCAGGTGCCGATGCCGTTCGAGAACCTCGTGGCGGTCGATCCGAGGTCGGCGAGGGAGCCCGACCAGACCGCGGCGGGCGAGAGCGGGGTGAAGCCGCTGCACTTGCCGAAGGACCCGCCGGTGCCCTCGGTGACGGTGACGTGCAAGGAGCTCGACAGTGCGTTGGTGGTCGCCGGGTCCGTGCCGTACAGCTTCACCGTCGAGGGGAGTGAGCCGGTCGACGTGACGACGATGCACGATGTCCGCGTGTCACCGGGCTGCAGCCCGGAGGCCGTGAAGAGCGCGGTGTCGGAATCGTCGTCACTGAGCGAGACGGACCCGGCAGACCAGGTGTTCGGGGCGTTGCTCGTCGTGGCCGAGAAGGCGGCGTAGGACGCCTGGGCGATGACGAGGCCGGAGGCCAGGACAGCCGTCGGGACGACGGCGAGGGCGATGGTGCGGCGTGCTCGAGACGTGAGGTGCACGGGGTTCCTTCGGGGAGGGCGCCACACCGTCGTCGGTGGACGCGAGCATGTGCAGGACGAGGGAGCGCGGATCGACTCCCGGTGCGGGGCGCGGCGGGGCCGTGCTGTCGGTCCCCGCCGCGCCCGGAGATGGTCAGACGCGGCCGAGCATCGCCTCGTTGAGGATGGTGCCGCCGAGCATCCAGCCGCCGTCGGCGACCTCGTCGAGGATGACGAGCGTCGTGGGTCGGGCTCGCTCGCCGTAGACGTCGACGATGGCGTCGGTGACGGCGTCCTGCAGCTTCTTCTTCGACTCCGGGGTCAGGGTGTCAGCGGGGACCTTGATGTTGGCGAAGGGCATGGTGTTCCTCTCGGTGGGGTGTCCCGGACGTTCCGGGGGTCAGAGCGCGGCGTTCGGGGACAGGAGGTCCTCGATGCCGACGCGGTGGTAGAACTCGGATCGGATGCGGTCGGCGACCGCCGAGACGACCTCGCTGCCGTCACGGGAGGGGTCGACGTGGGTCCGGAACGGGCGGGCGCCGTCGGCCAGGCCGACCACGCGCACGATCTCGTCGGCGACGTCCTGCACGTCGGCGTCGGCCGGCACGATCGCGGCGAGGCGGTCGGTCAGGTCGCGCCGGAGCGCCCCGTACTCCGTGTCGTGTTCGTCGACGCGGGCGGTGTCCGTCGGGACGGCGGCGTTCGTGAAGTGGTTCGTGCCCGAGGTGAAGGCGCCCGGGACCACGATCGTGGTGTCGATGCCGAAGCGGATCAGTTCCGCCGCGTAGCTCTCGGCCAGGGCGTCCATGCCGGCCTTCGCCGCGAAGTACGGCGCCAGGAACGGCGGGTGGCCGCCGCGGGTGGCCGAGCTGCCGACCCAGACGACGAGTCCGGACCGGCGCGCCCGCAGGTGTGGCAGGACGGCACGTGCGACGCGCTGGGCGCCGACGACGTTGACGTCGTACAGGGCGGCGAACTGTTCCGGCGTGAACGCCTCGGCCGGACCGTAGGCCATGTGGCCGGCGTTCTGCACCAGCACGTCGATGCGCCCGTGCGCACGCATCACGGTGCTGACCGCCTCGTCGACGGACTGCTCCGACTGCACGTCGAGCTCGACCGCGCCGAGCTGCAGGCCCTCGCGCACGGCGAGGTCGTCGAGCGCGGCACGGGCGGGCGCGTTCCGGCCGTCGACCGCACGCATCCCGGCGACGACGACGTGCCCCGCCCGCGCGAGCGACTCCGCCGTCAGCCGGCCGAAGCCGCTCGACGCGCCCGTGACGAGGACGACCCGCGGCGTCGGCATCAGACCATCCCGCCGTTGGCGCGGATGGTCTGGCCGTTGACCCAGTGCCCGTCGGGCCCGGCGAGGAACGCGACGACACCGGCGATGTCCTCCGGCATGCCGAGCCGTTCGAGGGGCGGGACCTTCGCCAGGGTGTCGATCTGGTCCTGCGTCTTGCCGTCGAGGAACAGCTCGGTCGCCGTCGGCCCCGGGGCCACCACGTTCGCCGTGACGTCCCGGCCGCGGAGCTCCTTCGCGAGGATCATCGTCATGCCCTCGACCGCGCTCTTGCTCGCGACGTAGGCGCCGTAGGTCGGGAACTGCGTCCCCACGACCGACGTCGACATGCCGACGAACGCCCCGCCGGCCCGGAGACGACGGGCAGCCTGCTGCGCGACGACGAAGGTGCCGCGGATGTTCGTCCGGTGCAGTGCGTCGAGGACGTCGAGGTCCTGGTCGGCGATCGTCGAC
This sequence comes from Curtobacterium sp. NPDC088465, assembly GCF_044753165.1. Classification (NCBI taxonomy): domain Bacteria; kingdom Bacillati; phylum Actinomycetota; class Actinomycetes; order Micrococcales; family Microbacteriaceae; genus Curtobacterium; species Curtobacterium sp. NPDC088465. Next base: position 64,303 of record NZ_JBIVMR010000005.1, read on the forward strand.
AGCGCAAGGCGGCCGGCGGAGTGCACGACGACGTCGACGCCGCCGTGTTCGGCCTCGACCCGGTCGAACATCGCGGCCACGGCGTGCTCGTCCGCGACGTCGGCCTGCACGGCGACGCCACGGCCGCCCGTCCGCTCGATCTCGGCGACGGTGTCCTCGGCGGCGGCCGTCCCGCTGGCGTGGTTGACGACGACCGTGAAGCCGTCCGCGGCGAGCCGGATCGAGACGGCGCGGCCGATGCCGCGAGAGCCGCCGGTGACCAGGGCGACGCGGCGAGGAGTGGTGCTCATCGTCTGTCCTTTCAGTGATACGCGCAGAGCATTTCGGCGCTACGGCAGAACGTAGCACGGTTACGATCATCGATACAACTTGCGCTACGATCACTGCATGGCCCGATCTGACGAAGCGCTCCGCAGCGCCCTGCTCCGCGCAGCGGAGGACCAGCTGGTCACTGCCCCCGACGGGGACGTCGCCACCCGAGCGGTCTGCGAAGCGGCCGGCGTGACCCAGCCCGTGCTCTACCGGATCTTCGGCGACAAGCGCGGGCTCCTCGACGCCCTCGCCGAGACGGGCCTGCAGCGGTACACCGCTCGGAAGGCCGAGCTCGAGGTGTCCGACGACCCGGCAGCGGACCTGCGCCACGGATGGGACGACCACCTCGCGTTCGCTCGGGAACACGCCGCCCTCTACCGGCTGATGTTCGCCCCACGGCCGTGGGCGAGCAGTTCCGCGCGGGACGGCCTGACCGCGCTGCTCGAACGGACGCTGACCCGGTGCGCGGCCGCGGGCCTGCTCCGCGTCGACGTCCCCGTCGCAGCGACCATGCTGCTCGCCGCCAACGTCGGACTCGCACTCCACCAGATGACCACGACGGCTCCGGACACTGCCGACGACGACGCACTCCGGGACGCGGTCCTCGACGCCGTCCTCATCGAGGCGTCCGCCCGCGACCAGGACGACCTCGACGCGGCTGCTCGTCGCCAGCTCCGCGCCCGGCTCGACGACGACGGGTCGGACGCGTTGCTCCCCGAGGAGACCGCACTCATGCGGATCTGGCTCGACCGACTCGACCACGAGGCCGACCACGAGGCCGACCACGAGGCCGACCACGGCCACGAAACCGACCACCACCAGGACCACGAAGGCACCCGATGATCTCCACGTTCCTCGCCGAACACGCACCCCTCGTCCCCATCGGGTTCTGGGTCGCCCTCGCCGTCGCCACGGGGGTCGCCTGGCTGCTCCACCGTCTGCGGCTCCGCGGCGTCCTGCTCGGCCTCTCCGGCCTGTCGTTCGTCGCCGCCCTCGTGCTCACCCTGCTCCCCGACGGTGCCCGCTCTGGCGGCGTCACCTGCACCGTGCAGTTCTCGGTCCCGTTCCAGGGCATCGACACCCTCGCCAACATCGCGCTGCTGCTGCCGCTCGCGCTCTTCCTCAGCGTGGCGACGAGCCGGCCACTCACCGTCCTCGCCGGCACCGTCGCCCTCTCCGTCGCCATCGAGGTCGTGCAGGCCCTCGCACCGGCCCTCGGCCGGCGATGCGACACCAACGACTGGTTCATGAACACCGTCGGAGCACTGCTGGGCGCGGTCATTGCTCTGACCATCCATGCGATCGACCGGCGGCGGCGCGCCGCTTTCGTCCTGGACTGAACCGCTGCCGGATCACGACAGGCGCTGACCGGTCGATGTCCGTCCTCGATCAGGGTGCGATGTGCGCGTGCTCACCTGCCGCAGCAAGAATGGTGAGCGCCCCGACAGGCCTGCCGTCAGCTGCACCGATCGTGTGCGGGATCATCGTCGGCCGAGTCCCTGCCACTTGCGGAACCCGGCGACGCGCGACGCGTCGGGGCGCTGACCGAGGATCAACAACACGTTGCCCAGGCTGTAGGCGTGGAACGCGGACGCGCGCGCGAGGAACGCCGTCCACCGTTCCGCGTCGCGCAAGCTCTCAACCTGCGTCGCGATCGACTCGTGGAGTGCGGCGGCCTGCGCCTTCTTCTCCTCGATGGTGCGGCGGGGCGTCGAGGTCTTCCCGGCCGGACGGAGGGCCGCGGTCTTGGTGGTGCGTGTCGTGGTGATCATGGTTCCTGCTCCTGGGTCGATCGGGGACGATGGGCGGAGCGGGAGGGATCTAGATCGTGTCTCCTGAATGGTGGGTCCAGGCGATGACGGCGTTGAGCACGACGGCTGAGCGGTAGACGATCGCGAGGTCGTCGTACCTCGTCGCCAGGGCTCGCCATCGCTTGAGGCGACAGAAGCCACGCTCGACGACGTTCCGGTTCCTGTAGTCGATGCGGTCGCAGGTCACGGGTCTCCCGCCGCGGGAACCACGCCGTTTCCGGCGTCCTTGCTGGCCGCGAGGCTCGGGGATCACGGACTCGATACCGCGGTCGCGCAGGTGTTGCCGGATCGCTTTGGATGAGTACGCCTTGTCACCGCGGAGCCGGTCCGGTCGGGTCCGCGGCCTGCCCACCGGACGGGCCACTTCGAGCGCTGCCAGCAGCGGCAGCAGCCTCGGTGAGTCGCCGGCTTGTCCGGGCGTGATCAGGGTGACCAGGGGCAGCCCGTGGCCGTCGACGAGCTGGTGGACCTTCGTGGACAGGCCGCCGCGGGAGCGGCCGCATCCGTGATCAGGCGGCTCGAGTCCCGGATCCGTGTGATTCGATGGTTCCCCCTGTGGTGCGGGCGATGTTCGTGGCGTGCTGATGCGCGCGAGCGATCGTGGAGTCCACTGACAACGACCGATCCACCGCCCCAGCCTGGTCCGCGGACGCTGTCACCGCGGCGAGGACCCTGTCCCACGTGCCGTCGCCTGCCATCCGGCGATGCCACTTCCACACCGTCTGCCACGGCCCGAACACCTCGGGCAGGTCACGCCACGCGATCCCGGTCCGATACCGGTCCACGATCCCCTCGACCATGCTCCGAGCGTCCGCAAACGGACGGCCACGTTTGCCTGTCGGACCCGGCATGAACGACTGGATCGAAGACCACTGAGCATCGGAGAGCAGCTGGAATCATCTCACCACTACAGCGCGCCAGCGCTCTACCTGATCTTCAGGAGACACGCCCTAGCCCCGGCGGTCCTCCTCGGACTGCCACGGCAGGTTCAGGTCGCCCGGCTCGGGCTCGACGTCGCCCGCGTCGTCCGCACCGCCGGTGCCGGGTGCCGCCACCACGCGGGACGGGTCGATGCCGTCCTGCTCGAGGTCCTCGCGGCTGCGCTGCTGCGTCTGGGACGCGACCGTCTCCCGTTCGCTCGACGGGCTGTAGGACGTGTCGGCGGCACGCTGCTCGCGGTCGCTCACGCCGTCGACGTCGTCGCTGTGCGCCGCGTCGCGGAGTTCGTCGTTGCGGGCGCGGTCGTCGGACTCGTCGGGGCCGGGCACGTTCGGGATGCTGTCGCTCATGCCCCGCACAGTAGGCCGGGGCTCCTGGTACCGGTTCGGTCACGACGGCCGTGATCCGGTTCGCGCTCGGGTACCGTCGTCCCGACGAAGGGGGTCGGACGATGGGTCGGACGAGGGCACGGGGCACGGCGGCCGTCGCACTGGTGGGGATGAGCACGCTGCTGTTGGCGGGCTGCTCGCTGTTCGGCGACGACGCCCCGCTGCCGGCGCCGACCGGCCACGCTGCGCCGAGCGCCTCCGCGACGCCGGGGCCCGTCGACGGGTCGGCTGCCGCGGACGACACCGCCCAGCCCGTCGCGGCACCGCAGGCGGTCCCGGCCGGCACGGTGGTCGCGGAGACCGACGCCGTGTCGAAGTCCGGCGACACCGCGGTCCACGTCCGGGTCGTCGCGAACGACCACGGCACGTTCGACGCGGAGCTCTCCGGCTACCGCACCACCCAGCCGCAGCCGATGTCGGTGGAGTTCCGGCGCACGGCGCAGTACGGGGACGGCTACGACGCCCGAGCCGTGGGCACGACGAGGTGGGGCGCGCAGGCCCAGCCCCCGGCCACCGTCAGCCTGTCCGGAGCAGGGGCGGACCCGGACTGGCTGCGCACCGTCGTCCTCGTGCCGGACCAGTCCGACGGTGACGACAGCGACCGCCCGTGGGTCCACAAGGTGCTCGCGATCGGCACGCTGTCCTGGTCGATCCCGGATCCGGAGCCGGATCTCCACGTCACGCTCGGCACCGCTCGCCCGGGTGCCTACGGCTACGCGTTCGACGCCGCCGACGAGACCCTCCGCGGCACCACCGGCACCCCGGTCAGCTACCGCGTCAATCAGGGTGACGACCTGACCACGATCGCGAAGCGCTTCGGGATCACCGTCGCCCAGTTGCGGTGGCTGAACCCGCAGATGGAGACGGAGGGCGACGACTGGGTGATCAAGGGGACCCTGCTCAACCTCGACCCCGCCACGCGCTGATCTGGCGTGCGTCCGTCGGTCGGCTACGCTCGTCCAGCACCCCGCACCACCCAGGAGGCCACATCGTGACCATCGTCGCCGCCGCAGACGGCTCCGCCCTCGGCAATCCCGGACCGGCCGGCTGGGCCTGGTACGTCGACGACGACCGCTGGGCAGCCGGAGGGTGGCCGCGGGCGACGAACAACATCGGCGAGCTCACGGCCGTGCTGCAGCTGCTCCGCGCCACGAAGGACACCGGCGAGCCGCTGCACATCCTCTGCGACAGCCAGTACGCGATCAAGGCGTGCACGGAGTGGCTGGCCGGGTGGAAGCGCAAGGGCTGGCGGAAGGCCGACGGCAAGCCCGTGCTGAACGTCGAGATCATCAAGGAGCTCGACGCCGAGCTGCAGGGCCGCAAGGTCACCTTCGAGTGGGTCCGCGGTCACGTCGGCCACGAGATGAACGAGGCCGCGGACGTCCGTGCCCGCGGCGCTGCGACCGCCTTCCAGAACCGCACCGAGGTACCGACCGGTCCGGGTTGGCCGGACACCGTCGTCCCGCCCGCTCCGGAGCCGGTGCAGGTCGAACCGCCCGCCACCCTGTTCTGACGAGCCACACGCCCTGTCGGGCTGCACGACGACGGGCCGCACGACGACGGGCCCGGGCGATGTCCTCGCCCGGGCCCGTCGTCCGCTCGGGACGTGCGCTCAGTAGGTGCCGTCGCGACGGTCCTGCCGGGTGATCTGCTCCCCCGACGACGGGTCGACGCCCGACCGGGTGGTGGTCGTGGTCCGACGCCCGCCGAACCCGACCGCCAGGCTGATGATGAGCAGCACGACCCCGGCTGCCATCAGGATGTAGCCGATCAGGCGCAGGTCGATGCCGGCGATCTGGTAGTCGACCGCGAAGGCGACGATCGCTCCGATCACTATCAGGGCGATGCTCGATCCGATGCGCATGACGGGTCCTTCCGTGGTGCCCCGTCCCGGGTGTCCGGGGCTGGCGTCGAAGGTACCCGGACCGCGGCGGCGAGGTTCCGTGTGACCGCCGAGCGAGGCCGCCCTCAGTCGATGTCGACCTCGGCCCAGCCGTCGAACCGGCCGATCTCGGTGACGCGCACCACGGCTTCGCCGGTCTCGTCGGACGCGTCCAGGTCGATCGTCGCCGAGAACCCGAAGTCCTTGTCGCCCTCGGGGTCGGCGAAGATCTGCCGTGCCCGCCAGGTCCGACCCGGCCCGTGCTCGTCGAGCACCAGGTACGCCATCGACCGGGCGTCCCCGTCGGTCCCGATCGCGTCGTGCTCCTCGTAGTACTCCTCGAGCACGGCGTCCCACTCCTCCTGCCCGAACCCTGCGGCCCCGTCGAGCGCGGCGAGCCCGGCAACGTCGTCCGCCGCCGCGAGCAGCACCCGCTGGAACAGGGCGTTCCGCACGAGCACCCGGAACGCCCTCGGGTTGCCGGTGAGCCGGGCGGGCTGCGGCGGCGCGATCTCGTCGTGTTCCGCGGCGGCCTCCGCGACGGAGCCGTTGACCAGCGCCTCCCACTCGTCGACGAGCGAGGAGTCGGTCTGCCGCACGACCTCGCCGAGCCACTCGATCAGGTCGTCGAGCTCGGGCGTGCGCTGTTCCTCGGAGATGGTCTGGCGCATGGTGCGGTAGGCGTCGGACAGGTACCGGAGCACGAGTCCCTCGGAGCGGGTCAGCTGGTAGAACCGCACGAAGTCGCCGAAGGTCATCGCCCGCTCGTACACGTCGCGCACCACGGCCTTGGGCGACAGCGTGAAGTCGAGCACCCACGGCTGTTCGGCCGCGTAGGCCTCGTACGCGGCGGTCAGCAGTTCGTCGAGCGGCTTGGGCCAGGTGACCTCCTCGAGCAGCTCCATCCGCTCCTCGTACTCGATGCCCTCGCGCTTCATCCGGGCGACCTCCTCGCCGCGCTCCTTGAACTGCTGCTGCGCGAGGACGGCGCGCGGGTCGTCGAGGGTCGCCTCGACGACCGACACCATGTCGAGCGCGTACGTCGGGGACTCGGGGTCGAGCAGTTCGAAGGCGGCGAGTGCGAACGGCGACAGCGGTTGGTTGAGCGCGAAGTTCACGGGCAGGTCGACGGTCATGCGGTAGCGCCCGTCGACCTTCTCGATCACGCGGGCGTTGATCAGCGTGCGGGCGATCGACAGCGCGCGTCGGGCCATCGCGAGCTGCCGGGAGCGCGGCTCGTGGTTCTCGAACACGAGCGAGCGGACGTCGGTGAAGGCGTCACCCCCGCGGGCGACGACGGCGAGCACCATCGCGTGCGTGATCCGCATCCGCGACACCATCGGCTCGGGCTCGGCGGCGATGAGCCGGTCGAACGACGCCGGCCCCCACGAGACGAACCCCTCCGGCGCCTTCTTCTTCTTGACCTTGTTCTTCTTCTTCGGGTCGTCCCCGGCCTTGGCGACGGCCCGGGCGTTCTCGATCTCGTGCTCCGGCGCCTCGGCCACGACGTCGCCCTCGGTGTCGTAGCCGGCTCGTCCGGCTCGTCCGGCGATCTGGTGGAACTCGCGGGCGGACAGCTGCCGCATCCGGGAGCCGTCGAACTTCGTCAGCCCGGTGAGCAGCACGGAGCGGATCGGCACGTTGATCCCGACCCCCAGGGTGTCGGTGCCGCAGATGACCGGCAGCAGGCCGCGCTGGGCGAGCTGCTCGACGAGCCGGCGGTACTTCGGCAGCATGCCGGCGTGGTGCACGCCGATGCCGGCCCGGATGAGTCGTGACAGCGTCTGCCCGAACCCGGCGCTGAACCGGAACCCGGCGATCGCGGCGGCGATCTCGTCCCGGCGTTCACGCGACGCCACCTTCACGGACATGAGCGCCTGCGCACGCTCGAGCGCCGCGGCCTGGGCGAAGTGCACGATGTAGACCGGCGCCTTCCCCTCCTCGAGCAGACGTTCGACCGTCTCCTGCACCGGGGTCAGCACGTACTCGTACGACAACGGCACGGGCCGCGAGACGCCGGTGACCCGTGCGGTCGGGCGCCCGGTCCGGCGCGACAGGTCGTCGGCGATGGTCGTGACGTCGCCGAGCGTCGCCGACATGAGCAGGAACTGCGCGCGCTCGAGCACGAGCAGCGGCACCTGCCACGCCCAGCCGCGGTCGGGGTCGCCGTAGAAGTGGAACTCGTCCATCACCACGACGTCGACCTCGGCGTCCGGGCCCTGGCGGAGCGCGGTGTTCGCGAGGATCTCGGCCGTGCAGCAGATGATCGGGGCGTCCGCGTTGACGCTCGAGTCACCGGTCACCATGCCGACGTTCTGCGCGCCGAACAGGTCCACGAGCTGGAAGAACTTCTCGGAGACGAGGGCCTTGATCGGCGCCGTGTAGTAGCTGCGCTTGCCCTCGGCGAGCGCGGCGAAGTGCGCCCCGGCCGCGACGAGGGACTTGCCGGTGCCGGTCGGCGTGCTGAGGACGACGTTCGCGCCGGAGACGAGCTCGATGAGCGCTTCGTCCTGCGCCGGGTAGAGCGGTCGTCCGCCCGCCTCGGCCCAGTCGGCGAACGCCTGGTAGACCGCGTCGGGGTCGACGGCGCCGTCGACCGCCGCCGGCAGGGCGGCGAGGAGCGGCGGGGTGGTGGTGACGTCGGTCATGCGCCCATCCTCCCAGGTGGGCGGTGACCGGCAGACGAGCCGGCGGCGGACGGGAGGCACGGGGCCGCTCCGTCACGCATCCGGCGTCCGCACGCACCGACCGCAGGTCGCAGGCCGGAGACGAGCCGCGCCTCCCGTCCGGCGCCCTGTCGGGAATCGATGCGCGCGCATAGACTCAGACCGTGCGCGAACTCGGCTTCCTCTCCTTCGTCCCCAACCACGGCGGCACCGCCGGTGCTGCTGCCGCCCTGGAGGACGGTCTCCGCCTGTTCGAGACGGCCGAGTCGCTCGGGTACGGCACCGGCTGGGTCCGGGGCCGCCACTTCGAGCCCTTCCTGACCAGCCCGATGACGTTCTTCGCGGCGGCCGCCCAGCGCACGAGCACCATCGGTTTCGGCACCGCCGTCCTCGGCATGCGGTACGAGGACCCGATCCGTCTCGCCGAGGACGCCAGCACCGTCGACCTGCTCAGCGACGGTCGGGTGCAGCTCGGCATCAGCACCGGGATCGCCGGGTACGGCCCGATCCTCGACCCGGTGTTCGGCGGGTCGGAACGCAGCTTCCGCGACGAGGCCGAGGTGCGCGCGGCGCGGCTGCTCGAGGTCCTGCAGGGCGAGGCGCTCGGCACCGCGGGGAAGGGCTACGAGAGCATCCCCGCCGGTGCCGACCTGACCCTCCAGCCGCTGTCGCCCGGCCTGCGCGACCGCGTCTGGTGGGGCGGCGGCAGCACGGGCACCGCGGTCCGCACGGCCGAGAAGGGCCTGCTGCTGCACTGCTCGACGCTCAACACCGAGGACACGGGCGCCCCGTTCGCCCAGGCACAGGCGGACCAGCTCACCGCGTACCGCGACCGCTTCGCCGAGCTGCAGGCCGCCGGCGAGCACCCCGGCCGCACGCCGAAGGTGGCGGTCGGTCGGATCGTCGTCCCGCTGCTCGACGACCACGACCGCCGGGTGCACGAGGAGTTCCTCACCGGGTACGCGAGCGGGATGGACGACGAGGGGCGCCCCCTGAGCGGTCCGCCGTTCCGGTTCAGCAGGATCGTGTCGGGCGGTGTGGACGAGATCGTCGACGCCCTGGCAGCCGACCCCGCGGTCCAGGCGACCGACGAGCTGGTGATCACCCTGCCGGCGAACGGCGACGCCGCGGCGCACGAACGCATCCTGCGGGTCGTCGCCGAGGAGATCGCCCCGCGGCTGCCCTGAGCACGACCGCTGACGACAGGCACCCGGCCGGGGCTCGAGTCGGAGTGGTGAGGTCCGACGAGCCCCGGGCCGGATGACCATCTCGTCCCTGATCCGTACGGGATGGTGGCATCACTCTTTCACTTTCTGAAGGATTTGTCATCATCACTTCCCCGGGAACGGGCACATGGCCAGTTGCGCACGACAACCCCTGGTCAGAAGCGGAAAGGTACGCTCTCGTACCTTTGCCCACAGGACGACGAATGCGCCCCCGCGCGGACGCGGGGACGCATTCTGGACGCACCGGGATCGACGGGGTTCCACGGCCGGATCAGGAGGCCGCTTCGCTCACACGACGATCCCTCGGTGGTGCGCGCGCCGACGGTAACCAGCCGACTGGCGCGGATTCATGCTACTGAACGCATCCACGACCGTGCGGAAATCGGCTCACTCCAGTTCGAGGGCCGCGGAACCGGCCAGGTCCGCGACCGAGGCACCGACGTGGAGCTCGAACGTCCCGGGCTCGTAGCGCCAGGCGCCGTCCCAGTGTGCGAACGCCCGGGCCGGAACCTCGATCGACACCTCGGTGGACTCCCCTGCCCCGAGCCGGACGGGCGCGAAGCCGACGAGCCAGCGAACGGGACGGTCGACCGCCGACTCCGTGCGGGAGGCGTAGACCTGCACGACGTGCTTCCCGGCACGGTCGCCCGTGTTCGCCACGGTCGCGGTGACGATCGCGGCGTCACCCTCCGTCACGGTCGGCGACGCGGCCACGCCGTCGATCGTCCAGGTGGTGTAGCCCAGGCCGTGGCCGAAGGGGTAGGCGGGTTCGGTGCCGGCGCGCAGCCAGGCACGGTAGCCCACGTGCACGCCCTCGTCGTAGGCGACCTTGCCGTCGACCGGCGTGACGTCCTGCACCGGGACGTCGGCGAGGGTCGCCGGCCAGGTGGTGGGCAGGCGCCCGCCGGGCTCCGCGGCACCGGTCAGGACGTCGGCGAGCGCGTTGCCGTACTCCTGTCCGCCGAACCAGGTCAGGAGCACCGCGGCGACGTCGTTCCGCCAGGGCATCTCGACCGGCGAACCGGAGTTCACCACGACGACCGTGTTCGGGTTCACGGCGGCGACGGCACGGACCAGCTCGTCCTGGTGGCCCGGCAGCGCGAGCGACGAGCGGTCGTAGCCCTCGGACTCGACCTTGCTGTTCGTCCCGACGACGACGATCGCCACGTCGGCGTCGCGGGCCGTCGCGACCGCGGCCTCGACGAGTGCGGCGGGGTCGGCGTCGCTCGGCTCGGTACCGAACTGGTAGGCGAGCACACCGCCCAGCGCCTCGTCCTGCACGATGTCGTGCTCGATCCGGATCGCGAGCTGCTGCCCGGCCTCGACCGACACCGGCACCGAGCGCGCCGGCGGGTTGAGGAACGCCGCACCGAGCTGGTCCCCCTCGACCGGCACGGTCTCGTCGAGCAGGAGCTCGCCGTCGACCCACATGCGCGAGCGACCGGCGGCACCGATGCCGATCCGCACGGTCCCCGTCGTCTCGGCGGTGTACGTCGTGGTGACGTCGAGTCGGTCGGACTCCCGGATCGGGGCGTCGCCGCCGAACCAGAACAGCGCGGTGGCACGGCGGTCCTCGACGAACAGCTCCTCGCCGTCCTTGACGAACGCCACCCGTGCACCGGGCTCTCCCGTGGCCGGGTTCGTGATGCTGGACAGCGGGAACTCCGCGATGCCCTCCTGCACCACGGCGCCGATGGCGTGGTCGACCGTCGCGCCGGGGAAGGCCGCTCGGATGCCCTCGATGGGCGTGACGACGTGCTCCGGCACCACCGTCGCCGAACCGCCGCCCTGCGTGCGGGCCTGGTCGGCGTTGTGCCCGAGGAGCGCGATCCGCGACACCGCGGACGCGTCGAGCGGCAGGATCCCGGTGTTGCGGACGAGGACGGTGCCCTCGGCCTCGGCCGTCCGCACGAACGCGACGCCGTCCTCGACGTGCACCGGCTGCGCGGCCACGGGCTCGAAGCCCTCGAGCGCGCCGACGCGGGCGGCGAGGGTCAGGATGCGGCGGACCTTGCGGTCGACGGCCTCCATCGGGACCTCGCCCGACTCGACCGCCTGCAGCAGGGGCCCCTCGCTCCACCAGGGGTTCGGCCCGGGCATCGCGACGTCCTGCGACGCCTTCGCCGACTCCACCGAGCGGACGCCGGTCCAGTCGGACACGACGATGCCGTCGAAGCCCCACTCCGAGTTGAGCGGTGTCTCGAGCAGGTCGTTCTCGGACGCGGTGACGCCGTTGATCGCGTTGTAGGACGACATGACCGCCCAGGCGTGCGCCTCGGTCACGGCCTTCTCGAACGCGAGCAGGTACAGCTCACGGAGCGCACGGTCCGACACCTCCGTCGACGCGGTGAACCGGTCGGTCTCGTAGTCGTTCGCGATGTAGTGCTTCGGGGTCGCGGCGACGCCGTTCTCCTGCACGCCGTCGACGTAGGACGCGGCGAGGTCGCCGGTCAGCAGCGGGTCCTCGCTGAACGCCTCGAAGTGGCGACCACCGAGGGGCGAGCGGTGCAGGTTGATCGTCGGGCCGAGGACGACGTCGACGCCCTTCCGGCGGGCCTCGACCGCCGCGGCGGCACCGTAGCGCTTCGCGATCGCGCGGTCCCAGCTCGCCGACAGGGCGGTGGCGGACGGCAGGTTGAGCGACGGGTCGCGCTCGTCCCAGACCTCGCCGCGGACGCCGGACGGACCGTCGGACATCAGGATGCGGCGCAGCCCGATCTTCTCGACCGGCCAGGTCGTCCAGAAGTCGCGCCCGGTCAGCAGCTGGACCTTCTCCGCGGTCGTCAGCTGTCCGACGAGCGCGGCGATGCGCTCGTCCAGCGGCGACGCGGCGGTCGGCCGGGAGGCGCGGGTGGTGTCGTCCACGGTGGTCACGATGGTCGGTCCCTTCGTTGTGCGACGCAGGCGACGGGGCATGACCTCCGCGCGCCATCGTCGGCGGCTGCGGGCAGCGTAGCACCCAAAACCTATCGGAAGTAGGTTTGTTGGGTCTCGAACCCGCTGTACGCTCGCGCCATGGCACGACGGGGTTCGTACGCGAAGGGGATCGCGAAGCGCGAGGAGATCCTCACGGTCGCGCTCGACCTCGTCGCGCAGCAGGGGTTCCGGCGCACGAGCATCAAGGACATCGCCGACGCGGTCGGGCTCACCCAGGCCGGGCTGCTGCACTACTTCGACTCGAAGGACGACCTCTGGGTGGAGATCCTCCGTCGCCGCGACGAGGTCGACCTGGCGCACGACTGGGGCACCGCGGCCGAGGACCCCGGTGCGTTCCTCGCGGCGATTGTCCGGCACAACACCGAGGTCCCGGGCCTCGTGCAGATGTTCGTCAACCTGTCGGCGGCCGCCGCGACCGACGACGAGCACCCCGCGCACGAGTACTTCCGCGAGCGCTACGAGCGTAGCCGGAGCGACTTCGCCCGGGACTTCCGCACCATGCAGCAGGACGGCCGGCTCCGCTCCGACGTGGACACCGAGCAGCTGGCGAGCGTGCTCCTGGCGATCTCCGACGGCATGCAGATCCAGTGGCTGTACGACCCGTCGCGGGACATGGCCGACCACGTCGAGCTCGTCGCACGGCTCGCGGTCGCGCAGTCCGTCACGCCCGCCCCGGCCTGACGCCGGCACCCCGGCCCGCCGCGCTCCCGCCGCGCTCGACCGCTCCGGCCCCGGGCCGCGTCGGCCGCATCGCCTGCGTCGCCTGCACCGCCTGCGCCGCCCGGACAGGTACCGCCAGTGCCTGGTCCCCGCTCGGGCGCGCACGGCAGGATGGGGTCCGGCCGACCAGGCCGTCCGACGACGATGTGGAGTGACGCGATGACGCGTGTTGTGGTGACCGGAGGCAGCGGGAAGCTCGGACGGGCGGTCGTCCGCGACCTCGACGAGCACGGGTACGACGTGGTCCTGCTCGACCGGGTGCCCTCCCCCGACAAGCCGGAGCGGGTGCCCTTCGTCCGCATCGACCTGAGCGACTACGGCCAGGTGCTCGGGGCGCTCACGGGCATCGACGACCGCTACGACCGCGTCGACGCCGTGGTGCACCTCGCCGCCGTACCGGCCCCCGGACAGGTGCCCGACGTCGCTCTCATCACGAACAACGTGACCGCGTCGATCAACGTCTTCCACGCCGCCCGTGTCGCCCGGATCAAGAACGTCGTGTGGGCGTCGAGCGAGACCCTGCTCGGCATCCCGATGGGCGAGCACCACCCGCCGTACCTGCCCGTCGACGAGGAGTTCGCGGTCCGCCCGCAGTCCTCGTACTCGCTCGGCAAGGCGGTCGAGGAGGAGATGGCCCGCCACTTCACCCGCTGGGACCCGGAGCTCAAGATGATTGGGCTGCGCTTCTCGAACGTCATGGACGAGACCGACTACCCGTCGTTCCCGTGGGACGCCTCCCCCGAGGCGAAGACCTTCAACCTGTGGTCGTACATCGACTCGCGCGACGGGGCGCAGGCCGTGCGGCGGTCGCTCGAGGCCGAGCTCACCGGGTTCGAGGCGTTCGTCATCGCGAGCCCCGACACCGTGATGGACACCCCGACGATCGAGCTCGTGGAGCGCTTCGTGCCGGACATCGAGCGCCGTGCGGACATCGACGGCACGAGCTCCCTGCTCTCGAGCGAGAAGGCCCGCGAGCTCCTCGGCTACGCCCCCGAGCACACCTGGCGGAACCACCGCTCGCGCTGACCGGAGGGAGGCGCGGGGCGGCCTCAGGACGTCGGCGCGAGCAGCAGGCCGTCCAGCACCAGGTCGCGCACGCGCGGCAGCAGGTCTGCCGCGAGCGCGTCCTCGTCGACGCCGGTGATCTGCGCGATGGCCCCGACGATCGCCGCGACCGACAACTCCCCGTCGCAGGCACCCACGAACGCGGCGAGCGCCGTGTCCGCGTCCACCCGACGGCCGAACCCACCGCCCTGCACGAGCGTGATCACGGTCGGGTCGTCGTTCCCGGGCCAGTAGTGCCGCTCCTCGGTCACGTCACCGGCGACCCGCAGGTGTGCGGCGGCGAGCGCCTCGTCGTCGTGCACCTCGAGCCACCCGGTGGCGTCGAGCACCCGTGCGACCGTCGCGCCGAGCCCCACGGGGTTGGAACCGAGCGCCTCGGGGACCCGCTCGGCGCGGCGGAGGCGAGCCGTACCTCCCGGCCGACCGATCTCCGTTGCCGACGCCGACGCACGCCGGACGACCACGTACCCGAAACCGACCCCGGTGACCCGCCGGGTCGCGAAGTCGTCGAGCCAGGCGTCCACGAGCCGGTCGAACCCGTCCGTGCCGGGCTTCGTGCCGCCGTCGCGGATCCAGGTCTCGGCGTAGGCGGGCGGGTCCTCGCGCTCCCGCTCGACGACCCACAGGTCGAGGTCCTCGGCGTCCGCGAACCACGAGCGCACCCGGTCGAGCCCGTCGACGCCCCAGCGGTACTCCCAGTTGCCGAGCAGCTGCGCGGTCCCGCCGGGTGCGAGGTGGTCGGCGAGCCCGCGGAGCACGGTCTCGACGAGCGCGTCGCCGACCATGCCGCCGTCGCGGTACTCGTAGGACGGCACGTCGTCGCGACGCGGGGTGATGACGAACGGCGGGTTCGACACGATCCGGTCGAACCGCTCGCCCGCCACCGGCTCGTACAGCGACCCGAGCCGGAACTCGATGCCGTCGATGCCGTTGAGCGCCGCGTTGAACCGGGCGATGTCGAGCGCACGGCGGGAGATGTCCGTGGCGACGACCTCGTCGGCGAAGCGACGGGCGTGCATGGCCTGGATCCCGCACCCGGTCCCGAGGTCGAGCACCCGACGGACCGGCACCGGGACCTGGAGCCCGGAGAGCGTGGTGGTCGCGCCGCCGATGCCGAGCACGTGCTCCTCGCCCAGTGCCGTGCCGAGCGCGAGCTCCCCGAGGTCGGAGACGATCCACCAGCTGCCGGCGCCGAGGTCGTCGACGAAGGCGTAGGGCCGCAGGTCGACGGTCGGGTGGACCAGGACGTGGTCCGCGTCGGGAGCACCGGCGTCGTCCGTGTCGTCGTCGATCCGGAGCAGACCGGCCGCGAGCACCGCGTCGAGCCCGGCCGTCGGGAACGCCCGCTCGGCATCGCTCCGGTCGACCGGCAGGCCGAGCACGAACAGCGTCGCGAGCGTGGTCAGCGGCGTGGAGTCCCGCGCGGCGAGCGCCCGCAGCGCGGCGACCCGGGAACCGCGGTGCAGCGATGCGGCGGCCTCGGTGCCCCAGAGTGCGTCGATGCGGTCGACGGTGAAGCCCACGGCGTCGAGGTCGGCGGCGAGCGCCGTCGTCACCGCGGGGACGGTCGTGATCGTCGGGAGCTCGTGGGCGATCGGACCGCGGGGCCGGCCGGTCACGCGGGGACCTCCTCGCGCATGACGGTCGCGGGGACCTGCCACGCGGCCACCAGGTCGAGGAGCCCGGGGAAGCGCTGCTGCACGTCCTCGACCCGGACCCGGCTCGACCGCGTCAGTCCCTCCTGGTGCTGCTCGAGCAGGCCGGCCTCGCGCAGGACGCGGAAGTGGTGCGTCAGCGTCGACTTCGGTCGGTCGACCCCGACCCACCCGCAGCTGCGGACGCCGCCGGCGGCGTCGACCAGGTAGCGGTGCAGGATCGTCAGCCGGATCGGGTCGCTCAGTGCGTCGAGCACGACGGGCAGGTCCATCTCGGCGACGGTCGGCTGCGGCAGGCGTTCTGGGGCGACGACGGAGTCCACGGGCGCGGCGGGCATGCGACGACGGTAGCACCGCGCTGGCAGTAGTACGACTTGCGTCGTACTGGTGCACTGCTGTACGAATGCTGTCGTACAGCAGTCGATCCGGCCGGAAGGTGCCACCATGCAGTCAGCACGCGGAGTCGCGGGGTTCTGGATCCTCGCCGCCATGCTCTTCGTGGCGATGGCCTCGTCCTCGGTCCCGTCGCCGATCTACCCCGTCTACGCCGCCGAGTGGGACCTCACGCCGCTCATGCTCACGGGGGTGTTCGCGATCTACGTCGCCGGACTCCTCGTCACCATGCTCGTCGCCGGTCGGCTGTCCGACCACGTCGGCCGGAAGCCCGTGCTCGTCGCCGGCGGACTGCTGCTCGTCGTGTCGCTCGTGCTGTTCACCGGCGCCGACGGGTTCACGGCCCTCGTGGTCGACCGGATCGTGCAGGGCGTCGCGGTCGGGCTGCTCATCGGCGCCCTCGGTGCAGCGCTCATCGACAACTCGCTCGAGCGCTTCCCCTCGCTCGCGGGCGTGCTGAACGGTGCCGTCCCACCCTTCGCCCTGGCGACCGGCGCGGTGTCGAGCGGCGCCCTCGTGGAGTGGGGCCCGGCACCGGAGCAGCTCGTCTACGTGCTCTTCGGTGCGCTCCTGCTGCTGCTCGTCGCCGCCCTGGTCGTCGTGCCCGAGCGGGTCACGCGCCGACCGGGTGCACTCCGCTCCCTCCGCCCGACCGTGTCCGTCCCGCGGGCGTCGCGGGCGCTCTTCCGCGGCGTCGCCGGGGCGCTCGTCGCCAGCTGGGCACTGGGCGGGCTGTTCCTGTCGCTCGTGCCGTCGGCCCTCGGCGCGGTGTTCGGCATCCACGACCACTTCGCAGCCGGGGCTCTCATCGCCGTCGTCACCGGCGTCGGCGGACTCACCGGTCTCGCCATCCAGCGCCTCGACACACGTCGGAGCCTGTTCCTCGGGCTCGTCGCGCTCATCGTCGGCCCGGTCGTCACCGTGACGTTCGTGTTCGCGCACTCGCTGCCCGGGCTCGTCGTCGGCAGCGCGATCGCGGGCGTCGGCTTCGGCGCGGGCTTCCAGGCACCCCTGCGGATGCTGCTCGCCACCGCGGCGCCGACGCACCGCGCCGGACTCCTGTCGTCGGTCTACATCGTCAGCTACCTGGCGTTCGGCGTACCCGCCGTCGTCGCGGGACTCGTCGAACCGGCGTTCGGCTTCGTGCCGGTGCTCGCCGGCTACGGCGCCTTCATCGTCCTCGCCGCGGCGATCGCCCTCGTGCTGCAGCTCGCGTCACGCAGCGCGGCCGGGGTCGAGGAGCGCGCCGCCGAGGCCGTCGAGCGCACCGCGACCGGTTCCGTCCGGACCGTCGCCGAGTAGCGCTGCGCGAGGGCTAGTGCCCGGCCCGCGCCCGGTTCGGTCGCTGTGCGCGGACCCCGGTGCTGCGGTGTGCGTCGGCGTGCGCCGCGTCGACGTCGGCCTTGCCGCGGTCGGCCGCCCTCCGCAGCCACTGCGGTCCGTGCGCCTTCGCCCAGTCCCAGAAGCGGTGGAGCTGCGCGCGCAGCCACGTGATGATGCGGTGGAAGAAGTGGAACTCGCTCGCCAGGATCGTCAGGCCGATGAAGACCACGAGCCACCCCGGACCGGGCAGCGGCACGAGGATGAGCCCGATCACCACGACGAGTCCGCCGACGATCCCGACGAGCACCTTGTAGAACAGGTGCCACCCCGGCCGCGCGTGGATCCAGGCGCGCATCCGACGGAACCACCGGAAGCGGTGGTGCCGGTCGTCGGCGTCGGTCTCGGGAGCCGTGGTGTCGGCACGCACGACCGCGTCGGGTCGCTCGTGGGTGTCGTCCATGGCGGCAACCTAGGGCGCGCGGCTGGGAAACGGCGGCGCAACCGGTCCACGCCACGTGAGCAGTGGGACGGGCGGACACCGCGCCTCCCGGCCGTCACGGGCCTCGGCCCACCGGAGCCCTCGTTCCGTCGAGACGCCGCGGTCTCGTCGCGACGGCGTCGGATGCAACGGCGTTCTGCGCGCCCCGCGGCGTCTCGCGCAGTCGGGGCCGTGTCGCGCCGGCCGCAGCCCCGTCAGCGGGCCCCGTCGGCCTGGAGGCTCGTCACGCGTGAGCGACGCACGTCGCAGCCCACGGGACCGCGGCGAGACGGGCCTCCGGGATCGGTTCGCCGCCGACGGCGCACCGCCCGTAGGTGCCGGCGTCGAGCCGCGCGAGCGCGGCGTCGACCAGGCGGATGCGTTCCCGGGCGTCGTCGCGCACCGCACCGAGCGACCCGCGCTCCCAGGCGAGGGTCGCACCCTCGGGGTCGTGCTCGTCGTCCGCGTTGGCGTCCAGGCGCGCGTCGCTGACGTCCCGCATGCTGCGCTCGACGTCGGCGAGCAGCCGCTCGTTGCGCCGCCGTTCGTCGGCGAGCGCGGTGCGGGGGTCGTCCATGCCGACGACCGTAGTCGCGTCGGAATGCGGCCGCAGCAGCATGCGTTCGCATCGGCATGACGAAGATCGGGTTCCTGTCCTTCGGGCACTGGCGCGACGTGCCGGGCTCGCGTGTGCGCAGCGGCCGCGAGGCCCTCGTGCAGGCGATCGACCTCGCCGTCGCGGCCGAGGAAGCGGGCGTCGACGGCGCGTACTTCCGCGTGCACCACTTCGCTCCGCAGCAGGCGGCGCCGTTCCCCCTGCTCTCGGCGATCGCCGCCCGGACCAGCCGCATCGAGATCGGCACCGGCGTGATCGACATGCGCTACGAGAACCCGCTCTACATGGCCGAGGAAGCCGCGGCCACCGACCTCATCTCGGGAGGCCGACTGCAGCTCGGTGTCTCGCGGGGGTCACCCGAGACCGCCCTCGCCGGGTACCAGCAGTTCGGCTACGTGCCCGAGGCGCACGACACCAACGGCGGCGACATGGCGCGCTCCCACACCGACGTGTTCCGTCGTGCGATCGCCGGCGAGCCGATGGCACACGCGAACCCGCAGATGACCGGGTCGGCCGGGTCGCTGTCGGTGTCCCCGCTGTCGGACTCGCTGCCCGACCGGATCTGGTGGGGTGCCGGGACCCGCGCGACCGCCGAGTGGACGGCCGAGCAGGGCATGAACCTCATGTCGTCGACCCTGCTCACCGAGGACACCGGCGTGCCGTTCGACCAGCTGCAGGCCGAGCAGATCGAGCGATTCCGGACGACGTGGCGCGAGATGGGCTGGGAGCGGACGCCCCGGGTCTCGGTGTCGCGCAGCATCATCCCGATCACCGACGACGAGTCGCGGCACTACTTCGGCGTGCGGGCACAGGTCGAGGGGCAGGACCAGGTCGGGCACCTCGACGGCGGGCTCGCCCGCTTCGGTCGGTCCTACATCGGGGAGCCGGAGCAGCTCGTGGCCGAACTCGCCGCCGACGCCGCGGTCCGGGCTGCCGACACCGTGCTCGTCACCGTGCCGAACCAGCTCGGCGTGGACTTCAACGCCCGGCTGCTCGCAGCGACGAAGGCCGTCATGGACGAGGTCGACGCCGCGACCGTCCCCGCGTAGGTCGGGTCGTCCGGCTCACGCCCCCGCGGGCGCTTCCGGCCAGAGCAGGCGGAAGCGCTCGCACAGCACCGGCATGTCCGGTTCGTACCCGCGCGGGTTCTCGGAGTGCTCACGCCAGTAGCGCTCGTGCACCGCACGCCAGTGCGCGAGGGTGCGGTCCCCCTCGCCCTCGGCGCGGGCGTGCTCCTCGCCGACCTGGTCGAACGGGACGACCCGCAGGTCCGTCGTCTCGATCACGGCCCGGGGGTCACCCCTCCCGTCGAGGATGACGCTGAGCTCGCCGACCTCGGGCAGCGGGTCGCCCGTCGCCTCGTAGTCCCACATCGACGACGCCGTGCCGTCCTTGATCCCGCGGAGCACCAGGTCGAGCAGTCCGTCGGCGTGGTCCGGCGTCGCGCCGAACGCCCACGCCTCCGGAACGGCCTCGGGCAGCTCCGGTGCTTCGTCGCGGCGGGCGGCCCAGAAGCCGGACAGGGTCTCGACGTCGGCGGTGATCACCGCACGACCGTAGCGCAGGTGCGGCCGGTCCCCCTTGTTGCCGACACCCGCTGTGGGACTGTGGCCGTGCCTCCCGGCTGCGTAGCGTCGAGGTGCACCATCCACCGCACCCCGCGAGGAGCACCCCGTGACGCTGCCGGCCGCCGGCTGGTTCCCGGACCCCCAGGACGCCCACCGCCTCCGGTGGTGGGACGGCCACGCGTGGGGCGGGGCGACGCGGGTGCTCCCGGCACGGCAGGAGCCCGTCGCACCGGTCGTCGTCGCACCGGTCGGGCCGTCGTTCTCCGTCGAGGGTGCAGCGGTGCGCACCGGGTCGTGGGCGTCCGGCGGGTCCGTGCAGCGGGTCGGGGCGGCGGCGCTCGTGGCGGTCCTGCTCGCGGTCGTGTCGATCGTCTGGAACCCGGTCGGCATCGCGAGCACGCTGGCCGTCGTCACGGGCGTCCTCGCGATCGTGCGTCCCGGCGCGACCGGCGGCTGGCGGGCGCTGTGGCGGAGCGCCGCGGCGAGCGCCCTCGTGGTCGCGGTCGCCACGGGCGTGGTCGCTGCGTCCGCGCAGTTCCACCTGTTCTGAGCGCTGCGGGCGCAGCGCTACCGCCGCGCCCGCGGCGCTCGCGCGCTCGGCGCTCGGCGCTCGGCGCGCCGCACTACGGGAAGCACGTCGCGCCAGGGTTCTCCATGGCGCGACGTGCTTCCGGTTGTGCTCGAGCACGTCGCGCCGCACGTCACCCCGACCCTGCCTGCGGCCCTGCCCGCCCGGCCGCCCGGCCGGGCGGCCGGGCGGCCGGGCGCAGCGCTACCGCCGCGCCCGCGGCGCTCGGCGCGCCGCACCACGGGAAACACGTCGCGCCAGGGTTCTCCATGGCGCGACGTGCTTCCGGTTGTGCCCGAGCACGTCGCGCCGCACGTCACCCCGACCCCGCCTCCGGCCCCGCCCGGCCGGCCCCGGCCCCGCCCGGGCGCAGCGCTACCGCCGCGCCCGCGGGTGCGCCGTCTGGTAGACGTCGCGCAGCATGTCGGCCGTGACGAGCGTGTAGATCTGCGTCGTCGCGACGCTCGCGTGCCCGAGCAGCTCCTGCACGACGCGCACGTCCGCGCCGCCCTCGAGCAGGTGCGTCGCGAACGAGTGCCGGAACGTGTGCGGAGACACGTGCGCCGCCAGTCCGGCCCGCTCCGCCGCCGCCTGGATCACGAGCCAGGCGCTCTGCCGCGACAGCCGTGCGCCACGGGCGCCGAGGAACAGCGCCGGGGTCGACGGCCCACGCGCCGCGAACACCGGCCGGGCCCGGACGAGGTAGGCGTCGACCGCGGCCCGCGCGAAGCTGCCGAGCGGCACGATGCGCTGCTTGTTCCCCTTGCCGGTGACCTTCACGACCGCGAGCCCGTCGCCCTCGTCGTCCTCGGGGTCGGACAGCGTCGCGACGTCGTCCACCGACAACCCGACCGCCTCGGAGATGCGCGCGCCCGTGGCGTAGAGCAGCTCGAGGAGCGCCCGGTCCCGCAGCTGCACGGGGTCGTCGTCCGCCGAACCCGCGGCGCCGAGCAGTCGCTCCATGTCGTGCACCGAGATCGCCTTCGGCAGCCGTGACGGCGCCTTCGGTGGCCGGACGGCCGTGGCGGGGTCGAGCGGCAGCCAGCCCTCGGCGGCCGCGAACGCGGTGAAGGACCGCACCGAGCTGAGCATCCGGGCGACCGACCGGGGCGCGAGCGGTTGCTCCGGTCGCGAGGTCAGGTGCGTGACGAACCCGGCGACGTCCGCGCGGGCGAGGCGTGCGACGTCCGTCAGCGCCTCCGCTCCCCCAGCCCGGTCCGCGCCCGCGGAGTCGACCGCCGGCGTCGAGGCGAGCCACTCCGTGAACACCGCCAGGTCCCGCCGGTAGGCCGCCACCGTGTGCTGCGACAGTCCCCGCTCGACGGCGACGTGCCGCAGGTAGGTGTCGGTGGCACGGTCGAGGGGGATCACCCGACAAAACTAGTGCGGGA
This sequence comes from Curtobacterium sp. NPDC088465, assembly GCF_044753165.1. Taxonomy (NCBI): domain Bacteria; kingdom Bacillati; phylum Actinomycetota; class Actinomycetes; order Micrococcales; family Microbacteriaceae; genus Curtobacterium; species Curtobacterium sp. NPDC088465. The sequence goes on from NZ_JBIVMR010000005.1 coordinate 86,242, forward strand.
CCGCCCTGCGGAGGTCGTCAGTGCAGCCCGGCGTCCGGCTCGCCGAAGCGGCAGGCGGTGAAGGTCACCGTGAGCCCGGCCCGGGTGGGTGCGGCGCAGAACAGGCCGGCCGACACGACGGCGTCCGGGTCGAGGTGCGCGACCCGCACCAGCCGAGGCTCCTCGCCGTCGGCCCAGGCCCGGATCGTCACGGCGTCACCGGAGCGGCTCGCGCGCACCGTCACGACCCGCCCGGTCCAGGACGGCACGGGCGCGACGGACCAGTCGGACGTCCCGTGCGTCACGACGGCCCCGACCTGCGGCAGCCCGTCGGAGAACTCCACGCCCGCCTTCACCCACTCCTGCTCGTCGACCCGCAGGAACACCCCGGCCTGGTCGAACTGCTCCGCGAAGTCGAGGACGAACGAGACCTCCACGGCGAACGCGCCGTCGGTGGGTCGGAGGAGCGCGTGCTCCGAGTCGTGGACGAACCCGTACGAGGTCGTCCGCCAGGCATCGCTGCCCTCCTCCGCGGTCACGAGCAGGGCGGCGCGGTCGACGACGGGTTCGACGGCGACGGGCTCGTGCGTCCAGAGCCCGTCCCGCAGCAGGGCACCGAGCCCGCTGTCGGCCGTCACGCCGTCGCGCCCCGCTCGACCGCGCCCCGCTCGACCGCGCCGCGCTCGATCGCATCGACCGCGAGGGTGGCGACGACGAGCGCCGAGTTCTGCAGGCGGCCCGCGAGGATCCCCTCGACGAGCTCCGCCCGCGGCACCCATCGGGTCACGATGTCCGCCTCCTCGGCCTCACGCTCGAACGCGGACGCCGTCGCACGGACCCCACGGGCCCGGTAGACCTGGATGAACTCGTCGCTGCCGCCCGACGAGGTGTTGTACCGGACGAGGGGCTCCCAGTGGTCCGCCTCGAGGTCGGCCTCTTCCCCGAGCTCCCGCTGCGCGGCGGTGAGGTGGTCCTCGCCCTCGTGGTCGAGGAGCCCGGCCGGCAGCTCCCAGTCGCGCAGCTGCACGGGGTGGCGGTACTGCTGGATGACGAGCACGCGGCCCTCGTCGTCCTCCGCGAAGACGGCGACGGCGCCCGTGTGGTCGATGTACTCGCGGACCATGTCGTGCCCGTCGTAGTCGACGTGGTCACGGCGGACGTCCCAGACGGCACCCTCGTACACGACGGTGGAGTCGGTGACCTCGTACGAGGCGTGTTCGTCGGCGATCGGTGCGTCAGCGGCAGTCACCAGCCCATCCTGGCACGCGGCTCCGTCAGCCCTCCCCGGGACGGACGGGAGGCGCGGTGCCAGCTGGCACCGCGCCTCCCGTCAGCGACAACGCGCGTTGAGCGACAGCGCGCGTTACGCGACGACCTCCGCCGACTCCTCGGCCGGGTCGAACAGGCTGGACGCCTCGTGGCGCGCGATCGCCGCGTCCACCAGCCCGGCGAACAGCGGGTGCGCGTTCGTCGGACGCGAGCGCAGCTCCGGGTGTGCCTGCGTGGCGATGTAGAACGGGTGCACGTCGCGCGGCAGCTCGACGTACTCGACCAGGGTGCCGTCGGGCGAGGTGCCCGAGAACACCAGGCCGGCGTCCGCGATCTGCTGACGGTAGGTGTTGTTCACCTCGTAGCGGTGACGGTGGCGCTCCGAGGCCTCGGACGCACCGTAGAGCTCGGCCGCGAGCGACCCGTCGGTGAAGTGCGCCGGGTACAGGCCGAGGCGCATCGTGCCGCCCATGTCGCCACCGGCGATGATGTCGACCTGCTCCGCCATGGTCGCGATGACCGGCGTCGAGGTCTCCGGGTCGAACTCGGTGCTCGACGCGTCGGTCAGGCCGGCCTCGTGGCGGGCGTACTCGATGACCATGCACTGCAGGCCGAGGCACAGGCCGAGCGTCGGGATGCCCTGCTCACGCGCGAACCTGAGCGCGCCGAGCTTGCCCTCGATGCCGCGGACTCCGAAGCCGCCGGGGACGCAGATGCCGTCGACGTCACCGAGCTGCTTCGCGGCGCCCTCGGGCGTCGTGCAGTCGTCGGACACGACCCACTTCAGCGTGACCTTGGCGTTGTGGGCGAAGCCACCGGCGCGCAGGGCCTCGGTGACCGACAGGTAGGCGTCCGGCAGGTCGATGTACTTGCCGACCAGCGCGATCGTGACGTGCTTCTTCGGCTCGTGCACCGCGTCGAGGACCGGGTTCCACGCGGACCAGTCGACGTCGTGCGCGTCGAGCTTCAGCGCGTCGATGATGACCTGGTCGAGACCCTGGTCGTGCAGCAGCGTCGGCAGGTCGTAGATCGAGGGGACGTCGACGGCGTTCACCACGGCGTCCTCGTCCACGTCGCACATGAGGGCGATCTTGCGCTTGTTCGACTCCGACACCGGGCGGTCCGAGCGGAGCACGAGGGCGTCCGGCTGGATGCCGATCGAGCGGAGCGCGGCGACGGAGTGCTGCGTCGGCTTGGTCTTCTGCTCGCCCGAGGCGCTCATGAACGGCACGAGCGACACGTGCACGAAGAACACGTTGTTGCGGCCGAGCTCGTGGCGGACCTGGCGGGCGGACTCGATGAACGGCTGGGACTCGATGTCACCGACCGTGCCGCCGACCTCGGTGATGATGACGTCGGGCTGCGGGTCGTTCTCGGCCTGCTCGCGCATCCGACGCTTGATCTCGTCGGTGATGTGCGGGATGACCTGGACGGTGTCGCCGAGGTACTCGCCGCGACGCTCCTTGGCGATCACGCTGGAGTACACCTGACCGGTCGTGACGTTCGCGGCCTGCGACAGGTTGATGTCGAGGAAGCGCTCGTAGTGCCCGATGTCGAGGTCCGTCTCGGCACCGTCGTCGGTCACGAAGACCTCGCCGTGCTGGAACGGGTTCATCGTGCCCGGGTCCACGTTGAGGTACGGGTCGAGCTTCTGCATGACGACCTTGAGGCCGCGCGCCGTGAGCAGGTTGCCGAGGCTGGCCGCCGTCAGGCCCTTGCCGAGGGACGAGACGACCCCGCCGGTCACGAAGATCTGCTTCGTGACCTTCGGGGTCGAGGTCGAAGAATTGGTTCCGCCGCTGAGAGTGTCCGCCACGGGGTTCCATCGTACGTCAGAACTGCCGGGAGGCGCGACCCGCGTTCGCCGCGGGCGTTGCGCCCGCCGACCGGTCACCCCCGCCGTCCCCGCAGGACGCAACGTCGGCGACTGTGCGCAGCGCTGTACCGCTGCGACGAGCCGCCTTCGTTGCGTGTTGCGGACGCGAGCGGAGGGACGGGGCGGGGCGTGCCTCCAGGCCGGAACGTTGCCTAGGCGCGCTGGCCGGCGACGTCGAGGAGCTCGCGCGCGTGCTCGATGCCGCTCGCGCTGTCGCCCAGGCCGGAGAGCAGGCGGGCCATCTCCTGGAGCCGGTCCTCGCCCTCGAGCCGGCGCACGCTCGACGAGGTCACGGCGCCGCTGGCGTCCTTGACGACGCTGAGGTGGTTGTTCGCGAACGCGGCGACCTGCGCCAGGTGCGTGACGACGATGACCTGCGTCCGCTCGGCGAGCTTCGCGAGCCGCCGACCGATCTCGATCGCCGCGGCTCCGCCGACGCCGGCGTCCACCTCGTCGAACACGAAGGTCGGGACGGTCGTACTGCCGGCCATGACGACCTCGATCGCGAGCATCACGCGCGAGAGCTCGCCGCCGGACGCGCCCTTGCCGATCGGGCGGGGGTCGGTGCCGGAGTGCGGCTGGAGCAGGATCGCGACCTGGTCGCGCCCGTGCCGGCGGTACTCGCCGCCGTCGGTGACCTCGACCACCAGGGTCGCGCCGGCCATCGCCAGCGTCCGGAGTTCCGCGGTGACCCGCTTCGCGAGGTCGCCCGCGGCCTTCGTGCGGGCCGCGGTCAGCGCGGCGGCCGTCTGCGCGAGGGCCTGCTCGTCCTGCTCGACGCTCTGCTGCAGCGCGACGATGCGGTCGTCGTCACCGTCCAGCTCCAGCAACCGGTCGCTCGCCCGCTGGCCGTACGCGATCACGTCGTCGACCGTCTCGCCGTACTTGCGCGTCAGGTTCGCCAGGAGTGCCCGGCGTTCGTTGACGAGCTCGAGGTCGTGCCCGGCGTCCGGCTCCAACGAGCCGAGGTAGCTGGACAGTCCGGCGGATGCGTCCGAGGCCTGGATCCCGAGTTCGGTCAGCTGCTCGAGCACGGGCTGCAGGGCCGGGTCGGACCCGGCGACGCGCTCGACGGCCCGGCGTGCCGCCTCGACCAGTCCGACGACGTCGGCGACCCCGTCGAGGGACTCGCTGGACAGTGCCTCGTGGGCGGTGCCGGCGGCCAGGCGGAGCTCCTCGAGGTTGCCGAGGCGTTCGGCGCGTTCGGCGAGCTCGACGTCCTCGCCGGGCTGCGGGTCGACCGACTCGATCTCGTCCGACGCGGCGCGGATGCGTTCGGCCTCGGCGACGCGGTCGTCGCGGTCCCGCACGAGCGTCTCCAGCTCGCCGGCGTGCGCTTGCCAGGTGTCGTAGGCGGCGACGTAGGCACCGAGTGCCCGCTGCACGGCCCTGCCGCCGAAGCCGTCGAGGGCGGCGCGCTGCGCCGAGGCCGACGTCAGGCGGATCTGGTCCGACTGCCCGTGCACGGTCACCAGCTGGTCGGCGAGCTCGCCGAGCACCGCGACCGGGGCACTGCGGCCACCGACCGTCGCACGGCTGCGGCCCTCCGCCGAGACCGTGCGGGTCAGGATGAGCTCGCCGTCCTCGACGGTCCCGCCCGCGTCCTCGACACGCTCCGCGACGGCGGCGTGGTCCGGGACGTGCCAACGCCCCTCGACCACCGCGCTGGAGGCGCCGCGGCGCACGGAGCCGGCATCCGCCCGGGCACCGAGCAGCAGCCCGAGCGCCGTGACGATCATGGTCTTGCCCGCACCGGTCTCGCCGGTGACGACGGTGAAGCCGGGTCCGAGCTCGAGCGTGGTCTCGCCGATGACGCCGAGGTCGGAGATGACGATCTCCTCGATCATGCGTCGTCCTCGGTCGCCGGACCGCGCCAACCCGCGACGGGCAACTGGAACTTGGCGACCAGCCGGTCGGTGAACGGAGCGTCCTTCAGCCGGGCGACCCGGACGGGGTCGGGCGATCGACGGACCTCGACCCGGGCACCCGGCGGCAGGTCGTGGGTGCGACGGCCGTCGCACCACAGGACACCGACGCCGCTCGTGCGCCGGAGTACCTCGATCGCGAGGGTGCAGTCCGGCCCGACGACGATCGGACGCGAGAACAGGGCGTGCGCGCTGAGCGGCACCATGAGCAGGGCGTCGACGTCCGGCCAGACGATCGGGCCGCCGCCGGAGAACGAGTAGGCCGTGGACCCGGTCGGGGTGGCGACGACGACGCCGTCGCAGCCGAAGGACGACAGCGGCCGACCGTCCACCTCGGTGACGACCTCGAGCATGCGCTCGCGGGAGGCCTTCTCGATCGTCGCCTCGTTCAGCGCCCACGAGGAGTAGACGACCTCGTGCCCGACGACCACGTCGACCTGGAGCGTCACACGCTCCTCGACCTTGTAGTCGCCGACCAGGGCACGCTCGACCGTGGCCCGCAGCCCGTCGCGCTCGCTCTCGGCCAGGAAGCCGACGTGTCCGAGGTTCACGCCCACGATCGGGGCGCGCGTCCCCCGCACGAGTTCGGCGGCACGGAGGATCGTGCCGTCCCCGCCGAGGACGATGACGATCTCGAGGGCGTCGGCCTGCACGTCGACACCCAGGATGTCGACCTGGCCGACCGAGGCCTCGGCCCGTCGGACGTCGGCGTACTCGTCGAACGGCATCACCGGGGTGAGTCCGGCGGCGTGCAGCAGGTCGCAGACCTCGACGGCGGCGTCGATGGAGTCCTGTCGGCCCGTGTGGGAGACCAGCAGGATGTGCCGGTCGTCGTCGCTCATGCAGCCCCTTCGGTGAGTTCGGTGGCCCGACCGATCCACGCTGTCGGGTTCCCCCATCCTGCCGGATGACCCCCGACACCACGCTGGAAGTGCGCGAGGTACTCGTGGTTGCCGTGCGTGCCGACGATCGGCGATGCGGTCAGCCCGACCGTCCCGAGGCCCGCGTCCCACGCCGACCAGAGCACGTTCATGAGCGCGTCGTTCCGCAGGGCGGGGTCGCGCACGATGCCCTCGCGCACACCACCACGGCCGACCTCGAACTGCGGCTTCACGAGCAGCACGAAGTCGTCCGCGGGCACGGCGGCCGCCAGCACGGGCAGGACGATACGCAGGGAGATGAAGGACAGGTCTCCGACGACCAGGCTCGTGCGGGGCGCTGCGTCGTCGAGCGCCGCGTAGGTGTCCGGCGTGAGGTCACGGGCGTTGCACCCCTCGACCACACGCACCCGCTCGTCGATGGCGACCACCGGGTCGAGCTGACCGTGCCCGACGTCGAGGGCGACGACGCGGGCGGCTCCGTGGTGGAGCAGCACCTGCGTGAATCCTCCGGTACTGGCGCCCACGTCGAGCACGACGCGCCCGCTCGGGTCGACGTCGAAGGCTTCGAGGGCACGGACGAGCTTCCGCGCCGCACGCGACACCCACTCGTCCTCGGTGTCGACGACGAGCTCGGCGTCCGGCGCGACCGGGGCCGACGGCTTCACGACCGCCGTGCCCCCGACCGTCACTCGGCCGGCCTGGACCAGCTTCGCCGCGGCGGTCCGCGACCTGACCAGCCCGCGGGCGGCGAGCAGTGCGTCCAACCGGACCGGGCGGGCCTCGTCGTGCTCAGGCACCGGCACCGCCGTCTCCTCGTCCGCTCCCCCACACCTGCGTGGCGCCGGCAGCGCGACCCGAGCTGTGCCCCTGCGGTGCCTGGCCGCTCTCGAGGCGGGTGCGCAGGTCGTCGTGCAGCGCGGCGAAGGCGTCGGCGCGCTCGGGCAGGGGCAGTGCCTCGGCAGCCGCGGTGCGCTCAGCGAAGCCGTCCGGCTGCTGCGCGGGCTGTCGGTGCTCGCCCTGCTGCTGCTGCTCGCCCTGCTCCTGCTCGGGCGGTTGCTGCTGCTCGCCCGGCTCCTGCTCGGACGGCTGCTGCGGGTGGGGCACGTGGGTCACGCTACTCGCCGCCGTACAGCTTCGGGTCGACGTCGAGGCCGTAGATCGCCAGTCCGGACTCCCAGATCAGCGCTGCCCCGGCGCGGAGCAGGTCGATCGGCGTCCCGCTGTCGAGCACCCGGACGACGTGCCCGTGCATCGCGACCGTGGCGCCGCCGACCGTGACGTACCGGGTGCCGTCCGGGTCCTGCCGTCGCACCGTGACCGGGTACGGCTCGGACAGCCCACGGAGGTCCTGCAGGACGTACGTCGGACGCGAGCGCTGGTCGGCCGCGAGCACCTGCTTCGCCTGGTCGATGCCCGTCAGCACGAGCACGCTCGGGATGCCGGCGTCGTTCGCGCCCTTGATGTCCGTGTCGAGCCGGTCGCCGATGAACAGCGGGTGCTCGCCGCCGAAGCGGGCGATCGCGGCGTCGAAGATCGGTCGCTCCGGCTTGCCCGCCACCACCGGCATCCGCCCGACGGCCTGGTGCACCGCGGACACGAGCGTGCCGTTGCCGGGCGCGATGCCACGCTCGACCGGGATCGACCAGTCCATGTTCGTCGCCACCCACGGCACGTCCGGATCGGCGAGGGCGAAGGACGCCTCGGCCAGGTGCGTCCACCCGAGGTCCGGCGAGAAGCCCTGGATGACCGCTGCCGGAGCGTCGTCGGCGCTCGTGGTCACCGTGAAGCCCGCCTCCTCGACGATGCTCGTCAGCCCGAGGCCGCCGGTGACCAGCACGGTGGACCCGGCCGGCACCAGCGTCTCGAGCAGCCGCACGCCCGCCTGCGACGAGGTCACGACGTCGTCGGCGGTCACCTCGAGGCCGTAGCCCTCCAGGTGCTCCGCGACGTCGGACGGCCGACGAGAGGCGTTGTTCGTGATGTAGCCGACCCGAGCCGTCAGCGACGCCCGTGTCAGGGCCTCGACAGCGTGCGGGATCGCGTTGCGTCCGCGGTACACGACACCGTCGAGGTCGGTGAGGACGACGTCCACACCGTCCGTCGGCGGCCTCGGGACGTCAGTCGGCTGCGGAGCCGTCGACGTCGCGGGGGTTGTCGTCGTCGATCTCGCCGAGGTCGTCGTCGGGGTCGACGTCGTCGCCGAGCTGGTCGGTGTCGTCGAGCGCTCCGGTCCCGTGCTCGTCACCGGCGACGGACTCGTCACCGACGACGGCGTCGTGCTCGTCGTGTCCTTCGACTTCTTCCTCGACCACATCGACAGTCTCCCATGCGTTCTCGTCGGCGATCTCGGCCAGGGCGGCGGCAGCCCGGTCGACCCGCGCCCACCACTCGTCGGCCTCGTCCTGGCGGCCGAGCTCCTCGAGCGTGGCCGCGTAAGCACTGTAGAGGGCCGGCGACCAGCTGTACGCCGTGGTCGGGTCGAGCTGCGGGATCTCGAGCTCGCCGAGCGCGGCCGTCGGGTTGCCCAGGTCGATCCGGGCGCCGGACATCGCGATCGCGAGCTCCACCTGCACCGCCGTGTCCAGCGCGGCGCGGTCGACCGACCGGCCGAGCTCGAGCGCCCGCTCCGGACGTCCGAGACCCCGCTCGCAGTCGACCATCATCGGCAGCTGGTCGTTCTTGCCGGAGATGCGACGGTAGGTGCGCAGCTCACGGAGCGCCGTGGCGAAGTCGCCCGTCCGGTACGCGGTGATCGCCGCGGTCTCGCGGACGACCGCCACACGGCCGGCCCGACGCGCAGCGCTCAGGGCGTGGAGGTTGGCCGTCTCCGGGTCCTCGTCGACGAGCAGCGCCGCCATGACGAGGTGCTTCGCGACCCACTCGGCGTTGTCCTTGCTGAGCGTCTTGAGCTCGGCGCGGGCAGCCGGGTCGAGGTCCCGCGGCGAGACGCTCTCGTCGATCTCGGGGTCCTCGTGCCGCGGACGGACGGAACGCGTGCCGTACGGGTCACGGTCCTCCCAGTCGTCACGGGCAGCCTCGCCGAAGCGTGCGCCGGCATGACGGGAGCCGTCGCCGAACCGAGGGCGGTCGCCCCGGTCGTCCTCGCGGCGCGGGCGGTCGTCGGCACCGCGGAACGGACGACGCTCACCACCGTCGCGCTGCGGACGACGATCATCGCCACCACGGAACGGACGGCGGTCATCACCGTCACGCTGCGGACGACGGTCATCACCGTCACGCTGCGGACGACGGTCATCACCGTCACGCTGCGGACGACGATCGTCGCCACCACGGAACGGACGACGCTCGCCACCGTCACGCTGCGGACGACGGTCATCGCCACCACGGAACGGACGACGGTCATCACCGTCACGCTGCGGACGGCGATCGTCGCCACCACGGAACGGACGACGCTCGCCACCGTCACGCTGCGGACGACGGTCGTCGCCACCACGGAACGGACGACGCTCGCCACCGTCACGCTGCGGACGACGGTCATCGCCGCCACGGAACGGACGACGGTCGTCGCCACCGTCACGCTGCGGCCGACGGTCGTCGCCACCACGGAAGGGCGCACGGTCATCGCGACCACGGAAAGGACGATCACCATCACGCTGCGGACGACGGTCGCCACCGTCACGCTGCGGACGACGGTCGTCGCCACCACGGAAGGGCGCACGGTCATCGCGACCACGGAAAGGACGATCACCATCACGCTGCGGACGACGGTCGTCGCCGCCACGGAACGGACGGCGGTCACCATCACGGCCCGGGCGGTCAGCGCCTCGAGGACCGTCACCGCGGGGCGGACGCCCCGTACCGTCGCGGTCACCCTGCCGAGCCGGCCGACGGCCACCGTCACCGAACGACCGGTCGCCCTCGCGGAAGCCCCGACGGTCGTCACGACCACTCCGGCCGGCGTCGCGGGCTGGACGGTCACCGTCCCGTCGCAAACGATCCCCCTCGCGACGCTCGAAGTCGCGCGGCCCGGACGACCAGCGGCTGCCTTCGCGCCGCTCCCCGCGATCCCGGTCGTTGCGCTGCTGCTCGTCGTCGTTCGCCACCGTTGCTCCTCATCGCGTGCCCGTGCTCGAATGCGCCGGGCGGTCGTCCGCTGTGTCGTTGTGGGGGGGGTGCCGCACGGTCGTCCGTGCTCGCTGCTGGGCCCAGTCCATCACGAACCGGACCGCGAGTCGAGCGACCTACGGCGGAAACAAATGTGGCCACCGGCCTCCACGAGAACGAGGGTCTCCCCTACGAGTTCTCGATGGAGGGCCGATGGCCACATCACTTACGTTGAGTCCGGCGGCGTCCTACTCTCCCACAAGGTCCCCCTTGCAGTACCATCGGCGCTGAGAGGCTTAGCTTCCGGGTTCGGAATGTGACCGGG
>NZ_JBIVMR010000006.1:0-94266 GCF_044753165.1 Curtobacterium sp. NPDC088465
GAAGGTCCAGTAGCGGTTGCCCATCCAGTTCACGAAGATCGCGACGATCGTCGACACGACCTTCGCCCAGAACGGACCCGAGTGGATCTCGTCCGTCGACAGGACCGTCGCCCGCAGCAGGTTGAACACCCCGAGGTCGACGACGAAGCCGACGGCCCCGACGATGCCGAAGCGGGCGAGCTGGGCGATGAGACGCCGCACGGGGCCTCCTGGATCCGTAGAGTGACTGTCGGTGGGTCCGAGGGACCGCCGCGGTGGATCGAAGATCGACCGACAGGAAACTATAGACGAGCGGTGCTCTCCGGACGGTGAGAACCGCGGAAGGAACTCACAGCATGGCGTTGCGCGTCGGAGTCATCGGTGGCGGCCAGCTCGCTCGGATGATGGTCCCCGCGGCGATCGAGCTCGGGCTCGATGTCCGTGTCCTCGCCGAGGGGCAGGGCATGTCCGCGGCCATCGCGGTCACGGCGGAGGGCGACCACCGCGACCTCGACACGGTGCTGGCCTTCGCGCGCGACGTGGACGTCGTCACTTTCGACCACGAGCACGTCCCGCAGGACGTCCTGCGCGGGCTCGTCGACGCCGGCGTGGCTGTCCGGCCGGGCCCCGAGGCGCTGGCGGTGGCCCAGGACAAGATCACGATGCGGACCCGGCTGACCGAGCTCGGCGTCCCGGTGCCCGACTGGGCGGCCGTGCACGACCAGACCGAGCTCGGCGCCTTCCTCGACGAGCACGGCGGCCGGGCCGTGGTGAAGACGGCGCGCGGCGGCTACGACGGCAAGGGCGTCCGCGTCGTCACCGACCCCTCCGACGTCGACGACTGGTTCCTCGCCGTGTCCGAGGCCGGCGGCGACCAGGCGCTCCTGGTCGAGGAGCTCGTGCCGTTCACCCGTGAGCTCGCGCAGTCGGTGGCACGTCGCCCGTCCGGCGAGGTGGTCGCCTGGCCCCTCGTCGAGACCGTGCAGCGTGACGGCGTCTGCGCAGAGGTCATCGCTCCGGCCCCCGCGAGCGCGGGCCGGATCGCCGACGTGGCCGAGTCGATCGCGGTACGGCTGGCCGAGGAGCTCAGGGTCACCGGGGTGCTCGCGGTCGAGCTGTTCCAGACGGACGACGAGCGCATCCTCGTCAACGAGCTCGCGATGCGCCCGCACAACACCGGCCACTGGTCCATCGACGGGTCGACGACGAGCCAGTTCGAGCAGCACCTGCGTGCGGTGCTGGACCTGCCGCTCGGGGCCACCGGCATGCACGCGCCCACAGCCGTCATGGTGAACGTGCTCGGCGGTCCGGCGGACGGCGACCTCGCCGCTCGGTACCCCGCTGCGCTCGAGGCGTTCCCGGAGGCGAAGTACCACTTCTACGGCAAGTCCCCGCGGCCGGGTCGCAAGGTCGGCCACGTGACCGTGATCGGCGACGACGTCGACGACGTCGTGTGGCGGGCGCGGAGCGCCGCGGAGCACTTCGCGGACTGATCGTCCGACGGTCGGGTGAGCACGCGGCCTGCGCCGTGCCCGCCGGACGGGAGGCACGGGGACCGGCCGCCACGCGCCTCCCGACCGGCAGACGGCCTGCGCTGCACGACGGCTAGGCTCGTCGGGTGATGGAACACACTGCGCCAGAGCCGCTCGTATCGATCATCATGGGATCGGACTCGGACTGGCCCACCATGCGTGCGGCCGCGGAGATCCTCGACGAGCTCACCATCCCGTTCGAGGCGGACGTGGTGTCGGCCCACCGCACACCGGACAAGATGGTGCGGTACGGGCGCGCGGTCGCCGGGCGGGGCGTGCGCGTCGTCATCGCGGGCGCCGGAGGGGCGGCGCACCTCCCGGGGATGGTCGCGTCGCTGACGACGCTGCCCGTCATCGGCGTCCCGGTGCAGCTGGCACGTCTGGACGGCCTCGACTCGCTGCTGTCCATCGTGCAGATGCCGGCCGGGATCCCGGTCGCGACGATGGCCATCAACGGCGCCGCGAACGCCGGACTCCTCGCGGCCAGGATCATCGGCTCGGGGGACGCCGTCGTGGCGGACCGACTCGCCGAGTACGCGTCCGGGCTCGAGCAGGTCGTCGAGCAGAAGGCCCGCGCGCTCCGCGACCAGCTCTGATCGGTCCCCGACGCGCGCTGCGCGACGGCGGGCCGACCCCGGTCAGGAGGCCGAGGTCGTCCCCGTCACGGCGTCCACCGTGACCGTCGAGGTGGTCCCGCCCGCGGTCACCGTCGCAGTCCACACGGGTGGCTGACCGGACCCTCCGAGCACCAGCGACGTCAGGGAGCTGCCTGCGACCGCGCCGAGCGCGCGGTCCGCTGCTGCGACGGCGTCGATCCGCACCGCCGCCGCCCGGGCGACGTTCGCCGCCTTCGTGGCCTCGTCGGCGTCCTTCGGGAAGGGCCCGGACGTCACGCGTCCGAGCGTCGCCGACACGACCGACTGCGTCTGCGACCCGTCGGGCCCGGCGACGACCACGGTCCAGTTGTCGCCGGTGCCGACGAGCGAGACGACCGTCCCGCCCCCGGCCGCGGCGATGCCCTGTTCCGTCACCACGCCGAAGTCGACCGACTCGGGCTGGTCGACGCCGCTGCCGTTCCCGGTGCCGGGTCCGGTCCCGTCGTCGATCGGTCCGGTCTGGTCGTCGGACGGGGTCGTCGGCGTCGCGTCACCGGACGGTGCCGTTGCCGTCCCCGACGGGGTGGGCGTCGCCGAGGCGGAGCGCGTGGCGGTCGCCGACCCGCTGGGTGCCGGGTCCTCGGCGCCGGAGCACGCGGACAGCGTGAGGGCGAGCCCGAGGCCGATCGCGGTCGAGGCGGTGAGGACGGGGAGGGAACGGCGTCGCTGCATGTCCCGATGATCTCAGGCGCTCCACGCCCCGGCCGGAGGCGACACACGTCGCCCGGTGCATCGATGCGCATCCGCGATGCGGCGGGTGACGCCAGCGAGCGGACCTAGATGTCGGCGTGCAGCTGCCAGGTCTCGAGCGCCGAGTCCGTCCAGTCGAACATGCGCGCACGGTCGGGTCCGGCGATCGCGAGGCGCTCGGCGAGGTGCGGGTCGTGCACCACCTGGTACACGGCCTGGGCGAGCCGTTCCGGGTACGAGGCGGCGGGTTCCCGGGCGACCGTCACCCCGGCGTCCGCAGCGACCTCGCGCAGTGCGGGGTCGTCCGAGTGGACCACGGGTGTCCCGAGGCTCATTGCCTCGATCACCGGCAGGCCGAAGCCTTCGGCCAGGCTGGGGAACACGAAGACCGAGGCCCGGTCGTACGCGACCGCGAGGTCCGCGTCGTCGATGCGTCCGAGCACCCTGACCCGGCCCGGCGTGAGTCCGGCCTGCTCCGCGGTCGCCGTGACGTCCACGTCACCCCAGCCGTCCGGGCCGGCGATCACCAGGGGGACGTCGACCGGGGCCTCCGCGTGCGCCATCGCCTCGATCAGCGGACGCAGGCCCTTGCGGGGTTCGAGCGTGCCGACGGCGAGGACGTAGCGGTCGGGGAGTCCGAGTCGCTCGGCCCGCAGGTCGGCGTCCACCGGCAGCCGGAGCCGGGCGCTCGGCGCACCGCCGATGACGCGGAGCCGGTCGTCGAAGCGGTGGATCTCGTTGAGCGCCGCGGCCACGGCGTGCGTCGGCACGACGACGGCGTCCGCGTGGCGCCACGCGCGCTTCACCATCGCCTTGTGGAAGTGCACACCGCGGGGTGTGAGTGTCTCGGGGTGCGTCCACGGCACGGTGTCGTGGACGGTCACCACGGTCTGTCGACCGACCTCGCGGAACCGGTCGTGCTTCACCAGGGGAGCCAGCACACTCGGCGCGTGCACCATGCCGTGCGACGCCCCGTGCGCCAGGCCCGCCTGCCAGGCGAGCGCGAGCTCGCGCCGGGGCAGGACCAACCGTTCGACGTCGGCGATCCCCGGCAGCAGGGTGCGGAGTCGCTCGAGTTCCACGGGGGAGGTCGCGGAGACCACGGCCTCGACCTCGCAGCCGGCCGGAGCGGTCTCGACGAGCTTCCGGGTGAGTTCCTCCGCGTAGCGCCCGATGCCGCCCGGGACCGGAGCGATCACCTGGTCCACGATCACGCGGAGAGTGGTCATGCGATGGTGCTCCTCGTTGTGGTCCGACGGCGCGGCTGCTCGCCAGATCCGGACACTACCAGGGGAGGCCGGGTCTTCACGGTGCCCGGTCGATGACCGCCGCTGCTGCGCTCCGCCGTCGGTGCCGGACCGCAAGAGCGGCACCGCCCCCCGCGAGCAGGACGTCACCGAGGGTCATGAACGCCCGACTGACGACTGCGAGCGCGAGCGCGCCGGTGCTGTCCGTCACCGACCCGAGCAGCAACAGCAGGACCCCCTCGCGCGGTCCGAGGCCGGCCGGAGCGATGACCACGAGGAAGCCGACGAGCCAGGCGACGGCGTAGGCACCCGTCGCCACGGGCAGCAGGACGGGCGAGTCGGCTCCGAACGCGCGCAGCACGAGGGTCGCCTGCACGCCGTAGGCCGCCCACATGACGACCGACCACACGATCGACGCGGTGGTGGCGCCCCAGGTCAGGGAGATGTCCTGACGTGGTCGTCTCAGCAGCCGCATCGCGACGGCGATGAGCCGGCCCAGCACCGGCGGCGTGAGGGCGGCGAGACCGAGGACGACGACGATCGCGAGCCACCAGAACGTGACGAGGCCGTCGGCGGATCCCACGAGCAGCGCGAGGATGCCGACCAGGGCAGCGGTGACCATGCTGACGAGCATCGACGCAAGCGAGGCGACCGCGCTGCCCGTCCTGGCGAGGCCGTGCGCCCGTCCGAGCTCCGCCTGGGCGGCGATCGACCACACCCCGCCCGGGATGTACTTGCCGAGCTGGCCGACGAAGAAGATCGACGACGCCGCGGCCAGCCCGAGCCGGGACCCCGTTGCCGCCATCATCGCCCGCCACGACAGCATGTTCGCGACCAGGGCAGCGAGGGTGAGAACGATGCCGAGCGTGACCGTCAGTGCGTCGAGGCGTGCGAAGTCCGCGACGATCTCGTCCCACTGCCGTGCGACCCCCACCACCAGCAGCACCACCGCGACCACGGCGGCGGCCCACTTGACGACGTCGAGGACGCGCGCGCGGCGGCTCCGTGGCGCGGCGGGGGACGCCGACGCGCGTGTCGTCGGCGGGGTGGCGGACGCCGTGGGGGGCGTCGTCGGCGGGGTGGCGGACGCCGTGGGGGGCGTCGTCGGCGCGCTGGCAGGCGTCGTCGACTCGGTCGTGGGCTCGGGTGCTGCACCCCCGTCGGCGGGTGCTCCGTCGGCGGCGGACCCCGTAGGCTGGCGTGCGTCCATCGATCGACCACTCTAAGCGAGAGCGCTGCATGCACCCCGATCCCGCCGGCCGTCCGACCCTGCTCGTCGCCGCGTCGACGTTCCCGGCCGAAGCGGGAGACGGTACCCCGGGCTTCGTGCTCGACCTCGCCACCGCACTGTCCTCCGACCACCGTGTCGTGGTCGTCGCGCCGATGACCCGGGGTGCGCGGAAGCACCAGCGCATCGGCGAGGTCGAGGTACGGCGGTACTCCTACTTCCCCGCCCGGTGGCGTGACCTCGCCGACGGCGCGATCGTCGACAACCTCCGGGCCGCTCCGGTCCGCTGGCTCCAGGTGCCGTTCTTCTTCGGTGCGATGGCGTGGGCACTCCGACGCGAGGCACGGCGGTCGCGCCCGGACGTCGCGTTGCTGCACTGGATCATCCCCCAGGGCGTCGTCGGCAAGGTCGTCCTGGGCGGTCTGCCCCGGGTCGTCACCACGCTGGGCGGCGACCTCTACGCACTGCGGCACCCGCTGCTGCAGCGCGTCAAGCGGTCCGTCGTCGCGAGTGCCTCGGCGGTCACGTGCATGAGCACCGACATGGCGCGGGAACTCCGGGCGCTCGGCGCCCGGGACGAACAGGTCCACGTCGTCCCGATGGGGGTCGACCTCGCGCCCATCGCCTCGGCCACCGCGCGGGAGCGCCGTGTGCCCGACCGGGTCCTGTTCGTCGGCCGCCTCGTCGAGAAGAAGGGCGCCACGGTGCTCCTCGAGGCGCTCGACCGCCTGGAGCGGCGTCCGAGCGAGGTCGTCGTCGTCGGCGACGGTCCGCTCAGGACCTCGCTCGAGGCCCGCGCCGGCGCCGAGGTCGACTTCATCGGCGCGCAGGGCAAGGAAGCCCTCGCCGCCCGGTACGCGCAGGCGGGCATCGCGGTCTACCCGTCGGTCCCGGCAGCGAACGGCGACCGCGACGGGCTCCCCGTCGCCCTGCTGGAGGCGATGGCGGCCGGTTGCGCGATCATCGCCTCGGCGGTCCCCGGCATCGTCGACGTGGTCGAGGACGGCGTGAACGGCCTGCTCGTGTCGCCCGGTGACGCCGACGCGCTCGCCGCCGCGCTCGACCGGCTGCTGGCCGCACCGGAACTCGCTGAGCGGCTCGGTGCGGCCGCCCGTGCGACCGCAGCGGCACACACGGTCGGCGCGGTCGGTGAGCGTTACCGGACGCTCCTCGCGGCAGCCTTGCAAGGCTGAATCCGTCGGGAAGCTCGCCGCGGTTCCACCGCGGCGGGCTCACGCGGTGCGATCAGCGCGACGCGCGCACGGCTGCGACCGTGCGACGGACGCCTTCCGCGAAGGGGACGTGCTCGCGGTCGTCGAGCTCGGTGAGCACCGACGACCGGAACCGCAGGTCCCGGCCGTGGAACGGTGCCGAGGAGTCGTGGCCCTCGCGGACGTCGAGGGGCTCGCCGAAGGCAGCGGAGACCGCCTCGACGACCTCGGTGATGGTCCGTCCCTGCTGCGAGGCGAGGATCTTGGTGGTCGTCGCACCAGAGGGACCCGCCGCGACCGCGTCGAGGCCCTCGACCACCATCGCCGCCGCGTCGTCGATGTACAGGTAGTCCCGGGTGGTGTCCATGGGGACGTAGATGGACGACGGACGCCGCTCGACGTGGGCGAGCGCGAGCTGCGACACCAGCCCCTGCGGCTTGCGCAGGTTCGAGCCGGGCCCGTACAGGTTCGCGATGCGTCCCACGAGCAGTCGTGCGCCGGTGTGGGAAGCGAACTCCCGGAAGTGCTGCTCGGCGGTCAGCCGACTCCGTCCGTACGGGGCGAGCGGTGCAGGCTCGGTGTGCTCGTCGAACGGCACACCCGTCGCGCCGGCGTAGACACCGCCCGCGGAGGACGCGAAGAACACCTCGCCCGGTGTGGACGTGACGATCCCGGCGGGAGCGAGGACCCGGTCGAGCATCGCTCGCTCGCTCGAGAAGGCCTGCTCGCCGGAGGCGACGATCCCGGTCCCGGCACTCCAGACCATGCGCCAGGGGCGATCGCGCTCGAGGACTGCCGTCACCGCTTCGCGCAGTGCAGCAGCGGCAGCGTCCGGGTCGTCCCACGGGACACGCGGGACGACCACCCGGTCGCCGGCGCGCTCGAGGGCGCGGGCGACCGCGTGGCCGAGGAACCCGCCGCCACCGACGACGAGGGCGGTCCTGTCGCTCACGCGGAGAGCACGCCGGCTCCGACGGCTGCGTGCAGGGCGTCCCGCCAGTCGCGCATGGGCGTGAGGCCGGCGCGGGCCCAGCCGTCGTGGCCGAGGACGCTGTACGCCGGACGCGGTGCGGGCCGTACGAACGCGGAGCTGTCGGTCGGCAGGACCCGTTCCGGATCGAGTCCGACCTCGGTGAAGATCGCACGGGTGAAGTCGTACCAGGAGCCCTCGCCGCCGTTCGTGCCGTGGTACACCCCAGCCGGGGCCTCGGCGTCGACGAGCGCGACGACCTGGCGGGCCAGGTCCCCGGTCCACGTCGGCTGCCCGACCTGGTCGGTCACGACGCTGACCGTGTCGTGCGTGGCCGCGAGGCGGACCATCGTCCTGGCGAAGTTGGGGCCGCCGGCGCCGTAGAGCCATGCGGTGCGGACGACGAGGGACGAGTCCGGCGCGATCGTGCGCACAGCATGCTCACCGGCGGCCTTCGTGCGCCCGTAGGCGCCGAGCGGATCGGTCGGTTCGTCCTCGGAGTAGGGCGTCGTCCCCGTGCCGGGGAAGACGTAGTCCGTGGAGATCTGGACGAGGCGCGCACCGGCTGCGGTAGCGGCGGTCGCCAGGACCCCGGGACCCGTGGCGTTGACCGCGTACGCGTCGGCCTCGTGCGTCTCGGCGTCGTCGACCTTCGTGTACGCCGCTGCGTTCAGCACGACGTCGTGGCCGGCGACAGCCTCGTCGACAGCGGCCTGGTCGGTGATGTCGAGGTCGGCTCGGGAGAGCGCCGTGACCGGGCGTCCGGCCAGGACCTGCTGGAGGTCCTGGCCGAGCATGCCGGAGGCACCGGTGATGAGGAACCGGGTCATGGTGTCGGTCCGGCTCAGGCGAGCGCGGCGCGCTCCTTCAAGGGCTCCCACCACGAGCGGTTGTCGCGGTACCACTGCACGATGTCGGCGAGGCCTTGCTCGAACGGCACTTGTGGCTCGTAACCGAGCTCGGCCTGGATCTTCGAGATGTCCACCGAGTAGCGGAGGTCGTGGCCGAGGCGGTCCTCGACGCGGTCGACGTACGACCAGTCCTTGCCGGTTGCGTCGAGGAGCAGCTGCGTGAGCTCCTTGTTGGTCAGCTCGGTGCCGCCGCCGATGTTGTAGGTCTCGCCGGCACGGCCCTTGACGAGCACCATCGCGATGCCGCGTGTGTGGTCGTCGACGTGCAGCCAGTCACGGATGTTGTTGCCCTCGCCGTAGAGCGGGACGTGCCGGTCGTCGATCAGGTTGGTGACGAAGAGCGGGATGACCTTCTCGGGGAAGTGGTACGGCCCGTAGTTGTTCGAGCAGCGCGTGATCGAGAGGTTCAGCCCGTGGGTGCGGTGGTAGCTGCGGGCGAGCAGGTCGCTGCCGGCCTTCGATGCCGAGTACGGCGAGTTCGGCTCGAGCGGACGCTCCTCATCCCACGAGCCCTCGCTGATCGAGCCGTAGACCTCGTCCGTCGACACGTGCACGAAGCGTTCGGTGCCGTGGCGGAGCGCGGCGTCGAGGAGGCGCTGCGTGCCGACGACGTTGGTCTCGACGAAGATGCCGGAGTCGCGGACCGATCGGTCGACGTGCGACTCGGCGGCGAAGTGCACGATCGCGTCGATGCCCGGGACGACCTCGTCCAGCTTCGCGGCGTCGCGGATGTCACCCTGCACGAAGGAGTAGCGCGGAGAGCCGGACACGGATGCCAGGTTCTCCAGGTTGCCCGAGTAGGTCAGGGCGTCGTAGACGACGACCTCGGCGCCCTCGAGGCCGGGGTAGGCGTCTTCGAGCGTCCGACGGACGAAGTTGGAGCCGATGAAGCCGGCTCCTCCGGTGACGAGGATCTTCACGCTGTTCTTCCTTCTCCTGGCCGTTTGCGGTCGGCGAGCAGTCTAGCGGGGCTCCGGCGCGTGGCCGTCGAGGCCACCCCGGGGGAGCGATGGGGGCGTGCGCGCCACCGCGGACAGCGCGACGGCGGTGACCGCCAGCGCCGCGACGCCCAGCGCCGCGATGGCCGTCGAGCCGGGGGCACCCTCGGACCAGACGGCGTATCCGGAGTCGGGGACGAGCCGGGTGGCGGCGGTCACCAGACCCGTGCACGCCATCGCCACCGCGGCCGCGGTGAGCGCGACCGGGAGCGCGCCGGACCGGCGACGACCCGTGGGGAGCCGCCGCCAGGCGACGGCGCTGAGCACGACGAGGGCCACGAGCGACGGGAACAGGTACCGGCCCTGGGTCCCGACGACCGATGCCGTCACGAGGTACGCCCGTGCGCTCGTGATCGTCTGCCCGGCGAGGAGCAGGACCGGGAAGACCGCGAGGACGACCGCGGCGCGACGTTCGGGCGCCCGACGGAACGCCAGCACGGCGACGACGCCCACCGTGACGAGTGTGACCGGGACGACGAGCCACGGGGAGAGCGCGGCGCTGGCGTTCGACCCGAAACTGCCCCAGAACGTGCGGATGACCGTGCCCCAGCTGACGTCGACGAAGGTCGCGAGGTCGGGGCCCTCGCCCGGCGGGAAGGACTGCGGTGGCCGGATCGCCGCGTAGCCGTCCGGCTGGAGGGTGTGGTGCACGACGACGTTCCGGACCCACCACCAGCCCCCGAAGGCGCCGGCGAGCATCAGCGTGCCGAGGGTCTCGACGGTCCGTCGGCCCCACCTGGGAGCGCCGGGTCCGACGACCAGGGCGAGCGCGACCACGGGGACCGCGGGCAGCCCCGTGCCCTTGGTGAGCACCAGCGCGCCGAGCGCCAGTCCGAGCACCACCAGCACCCGGCGTCGACGGTCGCCGGTGAGCACCCGCACGAGCACCGCCGTGACCACACCGCCGAGCAGGTACACGAGCGCGTCGTTCGTCACGGACGCGGCGATCGAGGCGAGCTCCGGCGCTGCAAGGACGGCCGCCGCCCCCACGACGGCAGCGCGTGGGGAGCGCGTGATCCGACGGACCGCCGCCCAGGCGAGCAGCGGGAGGGGGAGCACGAGCGAGGCGTCGGCGATTCGCAGCGTCAGCAGGGCGTGGTCCCACCGGAGGTGCTCGAACCCGACCAGGCGGAGCAGGACGGCCTGCAGGACGTACGCGGTCGGCGGGTGCTGGGTCATCTGGTCGACGGCGCCGACGTCGATCCCCGGGTTCGCGGTGCGGAGCTCCTCCACCGTGGACCGGGACGCGGGCGGGAACGCCGTCTGGTCGGCAGCCGCTTCACCCGCGGCGGCCTGCACGGCCCGCAGGTACCGCTGGTCGCCCGGTCCGACCCAAGGGTCCCCGGTCGCCAGGTGCAGCGCGGTGTCGAAGTGGGCCTGCTCGTCGGGTGCCTGGAACGGCGGCACGAGGACGGCCCAGAGGCCGAGCACGATGGCGAACACCGCGACGACGCACCCGAGCGCGATCCCCTCCGCGCGGCCGACCGACGGACGTGCCTCCTGCCGGCTCGTGGGGGAGGTCATGTGGTCAGTCGCCGTACCGCGCGAGCTTCTGGAGGTCGAGCTGTTCCTCGGCGAGCGTGCGGTTCATGCGGGTCAGGTCGGCGACGACTCCGATCGTCATCGCGAGCAGCGCGGCGATCACCAGGGTCACGCCGAGGATCAGCGACTGCAGGTGGTTGCCGCCGCTGTCGGTCCACAGCAGCACGAGGTACCGCACGAACGGGATCAACCCGGCGACCCCGAACACGGCGCTCACCGATGCGAAGAGCGCCATCGGCCGGTACATCAGGTAGACGCGGGCGATCGCCGACCCGGACTGGAACATGTGCTGCCAGATGTTCTTGAACAGCCGTGACTCGCGGGTCTTCGCGTTCGTGGTGATCGGGATGCTCGCGATCGCGAGGCGCTTGTACCCGGCCTGCACGATCGTCTCCATGCAGTAGCTGAAGCGCGTGACGATGTTCAGCCGGATCAGCGAGTACTTCGAGTACGCGCGGAACCCGCTCGCGGCATCGGGCAGGTCCAGCCCGGCGGCACGACTGGCGACCCACGACCCGAAGGTCTGCATCGCCTTCTTGAACCCGGAGAAGTGCTCGATCGTGCGCGTCTGGCGATCACCGATGACGATGTCGGCCCGGCCCTGCAGGATCGGCTGCACGAGCTCCGTGATGTGCGCCTGCGGGTACTGGTTGTCGCCGTCGGTGTTCACGACGATGTCGGCGCCGTGCAGGAGGGCGTAGTCGACACCGTCTCGGAACGAGCGCGCGAGCCCCATGTTCGTGGTGTGCCTGACGAAGTGTCGGACCCCGTGGGCCCGCGCGACCTCGACCGTGCGGTCCGTCGAACCGTCGTCGATGACGAGGACCTCGATCTCGTCGACGCCGGGGATCGACGTCGGGATGGTCTCGAGGACCGCGGGGAGCGTCTCGGCCTCGTTGAGGCAGGGGATCTGGACGAACAGTTTCACGAGCTGGCGGGTCTCCTGGGGTCTGCCTGCATGGGCGGTCGACACACGGCACGGCGGATCGCTGCTGCGGGCCGCCGCGACGGGTCGCAGCGATGGTGACGACGCCCCGTCACGACGGGCGGGCGAGCTGTCAGTCTACGCAGCTGGTCCCGCGGGCCGTGTCACGATGGGGGTCATGGCTCCCCTCCGGTCGTCCGTCGCCCGTCTCCTCCGTCGGCGCGCGCCGTCCACCCCGACCGCTCCGCCGCCCCTGGTCGGCTTCGTCGTGCACGGTGCCGGTGGCGTGCACCCCGCGTCGGCACACGTCCGGGTGACGGGACGGATGACGGCGCTCGCCGCGTCCGGGAGGGCACGGGTCGCACAGGTGGACCCGGTGCGCTGGGCGGACGGGTCGGACACCGCGCACCTCGACGCGATCCTGGTGCAGCGGGACGCCTTCCCGGTCGCCGCGCTCGACGCCGCGTTCGCCAGGGCCGCCCGCGAGGGCACGCGGATCGTCGCGGAGGTCGACGACGACTTCTTCACCCCGGAGGCGCGCACACGCCTCGCGCAGGCGGAGTACGACCCCGACCGGCTCGCCTCCGTCGATCGGCTCGTCCGGGGCGCCGACGCGGTGGTGGTGTCCACCCCGACGCTCCGCGACGTGCTCGCGGCCCAGGGCGTCGACGCCGTCGTGGTGCCGAACGGCGTCCAACCCGGGCTGTGGGACGCGGACCCCGTCGGCCCTGCCGCCGCCGGCCCGGACGACCGCAGCCCGCGACGCGTCCTCTACATGGGCAGCGCGACGCACGGCGGCGACCTCGACCTGCTCCGTCCGGTCTTCGCCGACCTGACCGACGACGACGGCCGGCCGGTCCGGCTGGAGGTCGTCGGGGTCACCGGCGACGACGACACCTGGTACGAACGGCTCGCGCTCCCCGAGGGGGCGCAGCACTACCCGGCCTTCGTCGCGTTCCTCCGGGCGCAGGCCGACCGGTGGTCCGCCGGGGTCGCGCCGTTGACCGGCGACCGGTTCAACGACGCGAAGAGCGACCTCAAGTTCCTCGAGTACACGATGCTCGGCCTGCCCTTCGTCGGGTCGGACCGGCCGTCGTACCGGGGCGCCGACTCGCACGGTGGTCTCCTCGTCGGTGACCAGCCGGAGGCGTGGCAGCGGGCGGTCCGTGCTGCCCTGCGCGAGTCCGACGCCCGTGTCCGGCGGGCGCGCCGGTACGTCCTGGCGGAGCGCACCGTCGGGGACGACCGACCCGGCGAGGCGGCATGGCGCCGGGCCCTCGGGCTGTCCTGACGCGCTCCTTGCTAGGCTGCCCCGGTGCAGATCCGCGAACTGAAGATCCCCGGCGCGTGGGAGTTCACGCCCGTCCAGCACGGCGACGCACGAGGAGCGTTCCTCGAGGCGTACCGTGCCGACGTCCTCGAGGACACGGTCGGTCACCCGCTCGACCTCCGCCAGGTGAACATGTCGATCTCGTCCGCCGGCGTCGCCCGCGGGATCCACTACGCCCTCGTCGCCCCCAGCCAGGCCAAGTACGTCACCGCCGTCCGCGGAGCCTTCATCGACTACATCGTCGACATCCGTGTCGGGTCGCCGACGTTCGGCCAGTGGGACGCGGTCCGCATCGACGACGTCGACCGCAGGGCCGTGTACCTGTCCGAGGGACTCGGCCACGCCATCGTCGCGCTCGAGGACCGCTCGACGGTGAACTACCTCGTGAGCGCCCACTACGACCCGCAGCGCGAGAAGGGCATCAGCATCCTCGACCCGACGGTCGGCCTGGAGCTGCCCGAGGGGATCGGCGAGCCGGTGCTCTCCGAGAAGGACACCTCGGCCCCGACGCTCGAGCAGGCCGCCGAGCAGGGCCTGCTGCCGACCTACGAGGAAGCGGTGGCCTACACCGAGTCCCTCCGCACGAAGAAGTAAGGACGGTCCGATGAAGGGCATCATCCTCGCCGGTGGTTCCGGCACGCGCCTCTGGCCCATCACCAAGGGCATCAGCAAGCAGCTCATGCCGATCTACGACAAGCCGATGGTCTACTACCCGCTGTCGACGCTCATGATGGCCGGCATCCGCGAGGTCCTGGTCATCACGACGCCGGAGTACAACGAGCAGTTCAAGGCCCTGCTCGGCGACGGTTCGTCGCTCGGCATGGACATCCAGTACGCCGTGCAGCCGAGCCCGGACGGCCTGGCGCAGGCGTTCGTCATCGGCGAGGAGTTCATCGGCGACGACAGCGTC
This sequence comes from Curtobacterium sp. NPDC088465, assembly GCF_044753165.1. Lineage (NCBI taxonomy): Bacteria > Bacillati > Actinomycetota > Actinomycetes > Micrococcales > Microbacteriaceae > Curtobacterium > Curtobacterium sp. NPDC088465. The sequence continues at coordinate 14,130 of NZ_JBIVMR010000006.1, forward strand.
GCGCTGGTCCTCGGCGACAACATCTTCCACGGCACCGGCCTCGGCACGAACCTGCGGAAGAACACCGGCGTCGACGGTGCGACCATCTTCGCCTACCACGTGGCCGACCCCACGGCGTACGGCGTCGTCGAGTTCGACGATGCGTTCACCGCGGTCTCCATCGAGGAGAAGCCCGCGCAGCCGAAGTCGAACTACGCCGTCCCGGGGCTGTACTTCTACGACAACTCGGTCATCGAGATCGCGAAGACCATCGAGCCCAGCGCACGCGGTGAGCTCGAGATCTCCACCGTCAACGAGCGGTACCTCGAGGCGGGCAAGCTCGGTGTGCAGGTCCTCGACCGCGGGACCGCCTGGCTCGACACCGGCACGTTCGAGTCGATGATGCAGGCGTCCGAGTACGTCAAGGTCATCGAGGACCGCCAGGGCTTCAAGATCGGCTGCATCGAGGAGATCGCCTGGCGCAACGGGTGGATCGACGACGCACAGCTCGCCGACCTCGCGGCACCCCTCGTCAAGGGCGGCTACGGCGTCTACCTGAACGCCCTGCTGCAGGGCTGATGGCGTCCCGGCTCGGCCGGCTGTTCGGGCGGACCGCTGCGGCGGGAGCCGAGCGGACGGGTCCCGACGCCACCACCCGCGGTGGTGCGGTCGACGGAGCGGCCGAGCCGCGCCTCCCGGTCGACACGTCCCTCGTGACGGACCGGCCGACGGCCGCACCGGACGGGTTCGACGTCGTCGTGACCGTGCAGGAGCGGTCGTTCCGGGACGGAGCGCACCGACCGGCGGTCGCCGCCGCGGTCGCCGCCGGTGCACGTACGGTCGTCGTCAGTGCGTACGACGTGCACGCCGCCCCGACGAGCACCTACGCGCCGGTCGAGCCAGCGGCCGACCACGTGGTCGCGCGGCGCACGGTCGCCGCGACCTGGGGCGGCGCGGTCGCCGCGGCACGCGCGCAGCTCCGGTCCGCCACGGTCGTGGTCCAGGACGCCGCGATCACCCTCCCCGAGGGCGCCCACGCCCGGCTCGTCGCGACGGTCGGCCGGGAGGCACGGGTCGCCGTGGCCGTCGTCCGGTCGGCCGACGACGTGGTGCTGAGCGCCGGCGCGGCCCTGCCCCAGCCGACCGCCCCGGTCGCGTCGCTGCTGCGCGGCCACCCCGCCGAGGACGCCGACGGACTCGACGGCACGGCCGTCTTCGCGGCGGACCTGCCCTGCTTCGCCGCGCCCGTCGCCGCGCTCGCGGACCCCGTCCGCACCGTCGACACCCGCACCGCGGTCGCCCGGCTGACCCGCGACACCGCCGACGACCTGCACGGCGACTGCGTCCTCGTGCCGCTCGGGCGGGCCTACGGCGACCCGGCCGTCCGCGAACGGCGCTACGACGCGGACGCGGCGGATGCGCTCGCGGTCTGGCGAGGACGTCGCGACGAGTGCACCGCGCCGGCACTGGAGCGCCTGGGATTCCTCCCGATCCGGGGTACCGCGGACCCGGTCGGTGCGCCCGTGGCGCTCCGCGAACCCGTCGTCCGGGCCGAGCGGGGCACCGAGCGGCTGTCCCTGCGCGACCGCGGGGAACGGCTGCGCTGGTCGCTGCGGATCGCGGCGCACCCGGGGGCACGGGGGGACGACTGGGGGGACACGTTCTTCGCGCGCGACCTCGCGCGGGCGCTGCGGGGTCTCGGGCAGGAGGTCGTCGTCGACCACCGCGAGTCGCACGTCCGGCCCTTGTCCGAGCACCTCGACGACGTCGCGCTGACCCTGCGCGGACTCGACGACACCCCGGTGCACCCCTCGGCGACGAACGTGCTCTGGGTGATCTCGCACCCGGACCTCGTGACGCCGGCGGAGCTGGCACGCTACGACCTGCGGTTCGCCGCCGGGCCGGTGTGGGCCACCCGGGTCGCCGGGGAGACGGGGCTGCCGGTCGCGCCGCTGCTGCAGGCGACCGACCCTGCCCGCTTCCACCCGGGTGCTCCGGACGCCGCGTTCGGCGCGCTCGACACCGCGTTCGTCGGGAAGACCCGACGGGTGTTCCGGCCCGTGGTCCGCGACGCCGTCGAGGCCGGGGTGGACCTCGCGGTGTGGGGCGAGGGCTGGGAGGGGCTCCTGCCCGAGGGCGTGCACCGTGGTGTCTTCGTGGCGAACGACGACCTGCCGGCGCTCTACCGGACCGCCCGGGTGGTGCTCAACGACCACTGGGACGACATGGCGCGGGACGGCTTCCTGTCGAACCGGCTGTTCGACGCCGCTGCCTCGGGGGCGCTGGTCGTGACCGATCCGGTGCCGGGGGTCGACGACCTCTTCCACGGCGCGGTGCGGACGTACACCTCGGTCGAGCAGCTCCGCGAGACCGTCCGCGCGGGGGAGTCGGCGACGCTCGAGGACCGTGTGGCGCGGGGGGAGCGGATCGGCGCCGAGCACTCGTTCCGGAACCGGGCCGAGACGCTGCTCGACGCCGTGCGTCGCGTCCGCGCGCAGGGCTGACGGGCAGCGCGCCCGCGCGGTGCCCCGGCCCGCAGGGCCGATGCGGCTGACGCGGTCGACGGGATCGGCGCGGACGCGACGGTCAGCGCGGCCCACCCGGCCGGCGCATGGTGGCGCACCGGCCGGTGCTCGTCAGCGCGTCCCACCCGGCCGGCGCGCGGCGGCGCACCGGCCGGGTGCTCGTCAGCGCGCGCGGATCCGCCGTGCGACGGCGCCGGCGCGGTCGGCGAGCCGGACCACCCGTCGTGCGCGCACCGCGGCGAGCTCGGCCTCCGTCGCACGATGGGCATCGCGTTCGAACTGCACCGTCCGGCGCAGCGAGTCCGCGAGCTCCGTCGCCTGGCGGGCCTCGTCCTCGAGGTCGGCGATCCGGTGGTCACGGTCGACGACCGCGCGGCCGAGTGCGCGGAGCTCCTCGAGGCGGTCGGTCGGGACGACCGGCTCGGCGTCGCCGAGGGCGGCCGATCCCGCGCGTCGCAGGACGTCGGCGACGCCGTCGTCGCGCGTGAACGGACCCGCCTCGGCCTCGTCCTCGGTGACGAAGCGCAGGGCGAAGACGGGCTGGAGGACCCCCTCCTGCAGGCGGCGCCAGTCGCGCATCCCGTGGTGGCGCGGGCTCGGCGTCAGGTCGGGGTTGGCGTCGTAGGCGCGGCCGGTGACCTCGACCCGGTGGGCGTACTGCGCCCAGGACCGCCACGGCAGGTGCAGGACCTCGAGTGCGAGCTCCTCGGGCACCGGGGCGCCGTTCGCCACGCTGACCTGGTGGTTGCCCTGCACGACCGTGACGTCCGGGTCACCGACGTGGACGGCGTTCGCGGTGGGCGGGGCGAGCAGGCCGATGGCGGTGAGCTCGTCGACGGAGCGCTCGTCGCGCCAGTGCAGGCGTTCGACTCCGGCACCCGACTCGGCGAGTGCGCCGACGAGGTTCACGACGGGGACGGTGAAGGCGCCGACGACCGGGTCGAGGCGTTCGAGGACCCGGCGGACGGTGAGCGACCGGTCGACGGGCAGGACGAACTCGTCGGCGTCCGCGTTCACCACCCAGTCGGCCCCGTGCACCGCCGCGGCGTCGCGGGCCATGCCGGTCACGACGGTGCCCTGCTGCTTGCGGTGGACGGGGTCGTGGCGCAGGTCGACGGTGACGTCGTCACGTTCGGCGAACGCTTCGAGCAGGGCGGTCGTCCCGTCCGTCGAACCGTTGTCGGTGATGACGAAGACGTCGAAGCCCTGGGCGACGTGGTGGTCGAGCCAGGCGGGGATGACGTCCGCTTCGTCGCGGACCATCAGGGTGACGGCGAGGATCATGTGCTGCAATCCGGGTCGGGGGAGGGCGGGTGGGCGTGCTTCCCTGAGAGGTTACCGGGGTTCAGCGGGTCCGCGTGGCTCGCGCACGCACGGCCAGCGCCAGGCGGAGCACCGCTCGCAACGGCCAGAGCCACCACGCGGCGTACTTGCCGGCCAGGAAGCGGTAGGCGCTCTCGTGGTGGGCACGGCGCATCCGGTCCGAGGACCCGCGCGTCGCGGTGCCGCCGACGTGGGTGGCGATCGCCTCCGGCTCGTACACGTTCCGCAGTCCGAGGCGGCCGATGCGCCAGCCGAGGTCGACGTCCTCGAAGTACATGAAGTAGGCCTCGTCGAAGCCGCCCAGGCGGTCGAACACGTCGCGGCGCACCAGCACGCACGCGCCGGACAGCCAGCCGGCGTCGCGACGCACCGTGTGGTCACCGTCCTGCCGGTAGCGCTTCGTCCACGGGTTGCCCTGCCAGACGTTCGCGAAGACCGCGTGACCGAGCCCGGTGCGGAGCGAGGGGACGAGCCGCGCCGACGGGTAGACCACGCCGTCGGGCTCGAGCAGGCGCGGACCGACGGCCCCGATCGTCCGGTCCGTCTCGGCGGTGGCGACCAGGCGGTCGAGCGCTCCGGGGGCCAGCACGACGTCGGGGTTGGACACGAGGACCCACCGCACGTCGGGGTCGAGCGAGGCCACGGCACGGTTGACGGCCGCCCCGTACCCGAGGTTCGCGCCGACCGCGACGAAGCGCGCCCCGGCCGACTCGGTCACGCGGCGGAGCGCGTCGGCGGTCGACGAGTCGTTGTCGGCGACCACGACCTCGACGTCCCGGGTGCTCGCTGCGGCGGTGGACGCCAGGAACGCGGGCAGCACGTCGCCGGACTCGTACGACACCGTGACGATCGCCGCCCTGCCGGCGGGCGCACCACCGTGCGGCGTCCGGTCGCTCACGCGTAGACCTCCACGTGGCGCTCGGCGCAGGCGGCCCAGGTGAACCCGGCAGCTCGCGCGCGGGCCCGACGCACGCGGTCGGCGCGGGCGTCGGCGGGCTCGTCGAGCATCGCCGCGAGCGCGTCGCGGATGGCGTCGGTGTCCGGTTCGGTGTAGGTGACCGCGTCACCACCGACCTCGGGGATCGCGAGCCGGCGGGTCGTCAGGACGTCGCCGCCGGACGCCATCGCCTCGAGCACCGGCAGCCCGAAGCCCTCGCCGGTGCTCGGGTAGGCCGTGACGCGCGCGGCTCCGAGCAGGACGTGGAGCTCCTCCACCGGCAGGTACCCGAGGTACCGGACGGGCGCGCCGGGCACGTCGCCGGCGGTGGTGAGCTCGGCACGGGCAGGCTCGTCCCAGCCGAGTCCGCCCGCGACGAGCAGCGGTGGGACGGTGGTGCCGCGGGTGCGCAGGGCTCGGTGCGCGGCGAGGAGCGCCGGCACCTGCTTGCGGGGTTCGACGGTCCCGAGGAACGCGATCCAGTCGGTGTCCGGGTCGAGGTCGTGGGCGTCGCGGAAGGCGGCGGTCTCGGTCGCCGACGGCACGCGGAAGACGGTCGCGTCGACGCCGAGGTGTGCGACGACCGTGGCTCGGCGGGCCCGGCCCGCCAGACGGTCGAGCTCCGCGACCGTCGCGGCGCTCGGCGCCACCGTCGCGCGGGCCCACCGGCGCGCCACCCGGGTCCACCCGCGGAAGAACGCCACCTTCAGGCGTGAGTGCGCGGCCGGGTCCGAGAAGAACGTCGCGTCGTGCAGGGTGACGACCGTCCGGGAGGCGCGGGTCACCGGGAACGTGTAGTGCGGACTGTGCAGGACGGTCGCCCCGCTCCGTCGGAGCAGCCCCGGCAGGCCGACCTGCTCCCACAGCAGCCGGAGGGGCCGCGACGCGGTCCAACCGGGGGCGGCGTGGTACCGGTGCGCCGGTGCGAGTCCGCGCAGCCACGCGAGGTCAGTGGGCTTCGCGACGACGTCGACGCGGACGTCCAGGTCGCCGAGGCCCTGCAGCAGACCGGCGATGTAGCGAGCGACGCCGCCGCGGTTCGGGGGGACCGAGGTCGCGTCGACGAGCACGGGGAGTGCCCGCACGTCAGCGGACCTGGCGCTCGGTGGTCTTCGTCCAGGCGATGCCGGACTGCGTGTCCTCGTCGGTGACGACGAAGCGGGCCGCCTCGCGCTGGATCACGATGTGCTCGCCGTTCGGCTTGGCGAGGAACACGTGGACGAAGTACTGCCCACCGCCGAGCCGGAGGTCCTCGAGACGCCACTCGACCGTCGCGGTGCCGTCCAGCGGGGCGTGGTGCGTCTGCAGCTGCCGGCTGTCGACGCCGAACGCGGGGTGACCGAGGTGCGTCTCGATCTTGATGCCGGCGCGCCACTCCGGCAGCACGGTGGCGTGCGAGAAGGTCGCCCGGACGACCAGGTCGTCGCCGTGCCGGTGCTCGGCGCCCGGCTCACGGCCGGGGATCTCGAGCTCGACGTGCTCGACCTTGCCCGGGTTGGCCTCCTCCTCCGGGTGGTTCGCCTCGACCTCGGCCACGCGGCGGTCCTCGAGGATCTCGCGGAAGTTCTTCACCGCGAGTCGGGCGGACCCCTGGAACTTGACCTCGCCGTGGTGCAGGACGACCGCGGAGTCGCAGAGCTCCTGGACCTGCCCGAGGGAGTGCGACACGAGGATGATCGTGCGGCCCTGCTCCTGGAACTCGCGGATCTTGTCGAGGCACTTCTTCTGGAACTGCTCGTCGCCGACGGCCAGCACCTCGTCCACGAGCAGGACGTCGGGGTCGGTGTTGATCGCGACGGCGAAGGCGAGTCGGACGTACATGCCCGACGAGTAGAACTTCACCTGGGTGTCGATGAAGTCACCGATGCCGGAGAACTGCAGGATGTCGTCGAAGCGGGCCTCGGTCTCCTCCTGCGTCTGGCCGAGGATCGCGGCGTTGAGGTACACGTTCTCGCGACCGGTCAGGTCCGGGTGGAAGCCGGCGCCGAGCTCGATGAGCGCGGCCAGTCGACCGCGGCGCTCGACCGTGCCGGAGCTCGGCTCGAGGATGCCGCCGATCGTCTTGAGCAGGGTCGACTTGCCGGACCCGTTCGGTCCGAGCAGCCCGATGGTCGTGCCCGCGGGGATGTCGAGGCTGACGTCGCGGAGCGCCCAGAAGTCCTCGCTGTGCCGCCGACCGGCGCGGCCGAGCGTGACGACACGTTCCTTGAGCGAGTTGTCCTTGCGGATCGTGAACTTCTTCGAGACGTTCCGGACCGTGACGACGTCGGGGGCGCCGGCGAAGGGCGACGCGGGCGAACCGGCGTCGGTGGTCGTGTCGTTGTCGATGCTCATCGATCAGATCTCCTGGGCGAAGTTGCCCTGCAGCTTGGCGAACACGCGCTGGCACGCGAGGAGTGCGACGAGTCCCACGAGCGCGGCGATGCCGAGGCGGAGCAGCAGGTGCTCCGGGTACTCCGAGTCGGCACCGGCGGACCAGAATGCCCGGTGGATGCCGAGCACGGCGAGCGTGATCGGGTTGGACGTGTACAGCGTGAGCAGCCACTCCGGAGCGCGCGTCGCCACCATCTGCCAGCTGTAGACGATGGGGGAGCCCCACATGAGCAGGAGCACGAGCACCTCGACCAGGTACTGCATGTCGCGCAGGTACACGTTGAGCGCGGCGAGCAGCAGGGCCAGCGCGGTGGCCCAGATCAGGATGACGAGCGTCGCGGGGAAGAAGAACAGCAGGTCCGGGCGCCACCAGGCGAACCCGCTCTGCAGCACCGCGGCGACGAGCAGGACGATCATCTGCACGCCGAAGTTGAACAGCGCCGAGCCGACGCTGGCGAGCGGGTAGATCTCGCGGGGCAGGTAGACCTTCTTGATCAGCCCCGCGTTGCTGACGATCGACGCCGTGCCGGACGCCACGATCTCGCTGAACAGGCCGTACAGCGTCAGCCCGGAGAAGACGTAGATCGCGAACTCCGGGATGTTCCGGGACGCACCGAGGATCTGACCGAGCACGAAGTAGTAGATCGCGAGCTGGACCAGCGGCCGGATGAGGGTCCAGGCGAACCCGAGGACGCTGTCCTTGTAGCGGGACTTCAGGTCACGGCGGATCAGCAGGTCGAGCAGCTGCCGGTGCGCGAGGACCTCGCGCACCGAACCCACGACGGCGGACGCCGGGCGGCCGGCGGGGACCATCCGTTCGTGCCGGAGGCGTTCGAACCGGTCGGTGACGATGTTGCTCATGCGTTCCTCTGTGTTCGTGCACTGGGGGTGGGCGTGCACTGTGGCGACGGACAACTGTACCTCGCAGCCGTCCGCGCCCTCGGTGTGGACGTCAACGCCCGTTCTTGCTCTCGCGCATCAGCCGCACGCGGTCCTGGACCTTCGCCCGCAGGCCGGAGACGCCGTTCTGCCGCAGGTACCAGGTGGCCAGCCGGACGTCGCGGACGACGCCGTGGCGGCTGTTGGCGATCTCGTGGAACTCCATCTCCCGCTGACGTGCCGGGCTCAGCGCGACGCGCGGACGGCTGCCGGCCGTGACGGAGCCGGCCGGCACCGCGGCGTCGTGGGCGCGGTCCGCCGCCGGCTGCGGGTCCTTGCAGAACTCGACGAGCGGGGCGAGCGCGCGCTCCCACGTGAAGTCGTCGCGGACGCGACGGACCGCGTCCCGAGCCGCCTGGGCGGCCTCCGGGTCGTACAGCATCGACTCGAGGGCCGCGGCGAGTGCGTCCACGTCGCGCTCCTGGACCGCGACGCCCATGCCCTCGGCTGCGACGAGGTCGCCGAAGCTGTCGCCGTCGGTCGTGACGATCGGCAGGTTCGCCCACATGTAGTCGAGGATGCGGGTGCGGAACGAGAAGGTCGTCTCGATGTGCGCGAAGTGCGTGCTCACGCCGGCGTCGGCCTCGAGCAGGTAGTTCTGTCGGTCGTCGAGCGCGACCCACTGCTCGTTGAAGAACACGTGCTTGCCCGTCAGGCCGAGCTCGTCGCTGATCCGGCGGGTCTCCGAGACGATGGCCATCTCGGGCACGTCCGGGTTCGGGTGCGCGACACCGAGGAAGAACAGGCGGATGTCGTCGTGGCGTTCGGCGACCTGCGCGATCGCGCGGACGAGCGACGGGGTGTCGAACCAGTTGTAGATGCCGCCGCCCCAGATGACGACCTTGTCGTCCTCGCCGATGCCGGGGGTGACACCACGGATGGCCTTGCGCTCGTGCTGCGGGGGCTTCGAGTCCATGCCGAACGGCGCGATGGCGATCAGCTTCTGCAGGTTGTCGTCCGCCAGGTAGTTGTCCGGGTTGACGCGGCCGACCGCCGCGAGCTGGCCGAGCCAGAACAGGCGCTGACGCTCGGAGGCGCACAGGAAGAAGTCCCCGCGCTCGAGCTGCGCGTTGATGACCTCGGTCGTGCTCGTGACCTGGTTGCGCCACCCGACGTCGCCGTTGTCGCGGGCCTGCTCGAGCTGCTCGAGGTGCATCGGGTCGTACAGGTCGACGACCATGATCTTGTTCGACTGCTGCAGGGTGGTGAAGTGGTGCAGGGCGTAGCCCTGGAAGAAGATGACGTCCGCCCACTCCTCGTGCTCGCGCATGGAGCGCTCGTGCTGGAGCGGGACGCGGGCGACCTCGAAGGTGTCGGACTTGCGGTTCGCGACGTTCCAGGTGACCAGGCGCACGTCGTTGTCCGGGGCGAGGGCCTCGGCGATCTTCCACGCGCGCATCCCCGGACCGGCCATCTTCTCGCCCAGTGCGTCGCCCGTGATGACGAGGACCTTCGTGCGGTGCATCGGTGCCTCGACGTCGAAGGACTCGAGGATCGCGCGGTAGCCCTCGAGGAAGTAGCCGTCCTCGAACAGCGGCTTGAACGCATCGCCGAACAGCCGGAACACGTCCTTGTCGCTCCGCACGCGCTGCGACTGGATGCGTCGACGCTCCTCGGACAGGCGCGGCAGGTCGGCGACGAACTGGTCGAGTGCGAAGAACCCGGCGACGGTCTCCTTCGAGATCGGCGTCAGGGGGTCGAACTCGTCCGGGGCGCCCACGAACCGGCGGATGTCGAACTCCTGCGAGTCGCGACCGCTCTTGGCGACGGCACGGCGCGCCAGCAGCGCCAGGGCCGCGGGCAGGAACACACCGAGGTTCTCCTCGGACAGGTTCTTGTAGAGCAGGTGCAGGGCGTTCCGCTCGAGCAGGTACATCTCGCGGTGGTCGCCGAACGACTTCATCGAGCCGTGGTGCTTGTGGTAGACGACCGACCGCGGCGCGAACCGGACCCGGTAGCCGAGCAGGTTGAGCCGCCATCCCAGGTCCACGTCGTCGTAGAACATGAAGAGGCCGTCGTCGAAGCCGCCGACCTCGAGGAAGACGTCGCGACGGACGAACAGCGCCGACCCGGTGCCGAAGAGCAGGTCACGCGGCTCGTCGAAGCGGCCGTCGTCGAGCTCGGCGATGTGCGCCTTGTAGCCCATCCCGAACCAGCTGAGGCCGGACTCGACGAAGTCGATGGTGCGGCCCTCCCAGTCGAGGACCTTGCTCGCCACGGCGGCGACGCGCGGGCTCGGGGCGAAGCCGGCGATGCCCTCCTTCACCCAGGCCGGGTGCGGCTTCGCGTCGTTGTTGAGGAACGCGACCACGTCGCCGGTCGCCTCGCGCGCGCCGAGGTTGCTGCCGCCGGTGAAGCCGAGGTTCTCGGGGGAGACGATGATGCGGACGTTCGCCCGGTCGCCGAGCTCGGCGCGGAGGCGGGCCTCGCTGTCATCGCCGGAGCCGTTCTCGACCACGACGATCTCGAGCCGGTCGGCCGGCCAGTCCACCTCGCTGAGCCGCGCGATGCACTCGAGCGTGTCGTCCGTCCCGCGGAAGTTGATGACGACGACGGACACGCGGGGCGCGAAGGTGGACATGGGAGGGCTCCGTACGTCGGCTTGCAGTGGTGGCTCGCGGGCGGTGCCCGGAAAGCGGCACCACTATACCCGGGCACCGTCGGCGGACCGGGGCCGCACGGGCTGCGAGACTGGACACGTGGACGTCTCCGTGGTCATCGTCGACTGGCACCAGCCCGAGCTCACCCGGCGCGCGATCGACTCCGTGCGGTCGCAGCGGGTCGACGCCGAGGTCGAGGTGGTGCTCGTCGTCAACGAGGCCGACGACCGCACCGTCGCCGACTACCGCGCCGACCTGCCCGCGGTCGTCCTCGTCGCCGAGCCGACGAACGCGGGCTTCGCCGGCGGGGTCGCGCGGGGGATCGCGGCCGCCTCGGCGCCCGTCGTCGCGCTCCTCAACAACGACGCCGTCGCGGACCACGGCTTCCTCGCCCGCGGTCTCGCGGCCCTGGCCGCCGGTGGGGACCGCGTGGCCGCGGTCGCCGCGACGGTCGTGCTCGAGGGCGGGTTCGTCCCCGTCCCCGTCGGCGCCGCCCCGGGGCCGGACGACCTGGTGGGTGTGGACGGCCGACGGTGGCGTCGCGACGCCGACGGCCGCACGCTCGTCAACGGGACGGGGGTCGTGCTCGACCGCTCCGGCAACGGCCGCGACCGTGACTGGCTGCGGCCGCTGCAGGACGCACCGGAGACCGCACCGCTCTTCGGCTTCTCCGGCGGGGCGGTGTTCCTCCGCAGGGACGCCCTCGCCGACGTCGGGGGCTTCGACGAGTCCCTCTTCATGTACTACGAGGACCTCGACGTGTCGTGGCGGCTCCGGCTCGCCGGGTACGAGGTCCGCCACGCTCCGGACGCGGTCGTCACGCACCGGCACGCGGCGAGCTCCGGCAGCGACTCGCCCCTGGTCCGGTACCAGAGCATGCGGAACCGCCTGGCGGTCGTCCTGCGGAACGGCTCGCCGCCGATGGTGCGCCGGGTCGTGCTGCGGACGCTCGCGCGCGCCGCCCGGGACCTCCTCCGCCCCGCGGGTGGGCAGCTCACGCCGGCGCAGTGGGCGCGACTCGGCCGGGAGGCACCGGGTCTCGTCGCGCACGCCCGTCGCGCCCGCCGCGCGGACGGCACGGGCGCTGCGGCACGTCGTGCCGTCGAGTCGCTGCTCGACACCGGCACCTGAGGGTCGTCCCAGGAACGGGACCGGCCGGGGTGGAGCCGGTCACCCGCCGGAGCGGCGGGCGACCGGCGGCGGTGTGGCGCGCCTCCCGGACGGGGGCCGACGCGGGGGCTGTGTGATCACTGTGACGGAGGTACAGTTTCGTGACACGTGTGGTCTGGACCGTGGACAGGGTCGTTCCGGACCGCTCCCGGAGCACGTGCTCGCTCGCACCCGTCGTCCGCCCCTCAGGAAGGCCCCCGACGTGAAGAAGCTCCTCGCCATGGCTGCGAGCGTGCTGGCGGTCGCCAGCGTGCTCGTCGGTCTGCAGGTCTCCGGTCCGACCGCATCGCAGGAGCCCGCCTCGGCGCTCAGCGGGTCGTCGTTCCAGGCCGGCAACATCATCTCCGACGCCAACTTCTACGACGGCACGGCGATGACCGCCGACCAGGTGCAGGCCTTCCTGAACAGCCAGGTGTCGTCCTGCACGAACAGCAACTGCCTGCGCAACGGCCGGTTCTCGATGAACAGCCGCGGTGGGGACGCCATGTGCTCGGCCGTCACCGGCGGTTCGTCCCTCTCCACCGCGCAGATCGTCACCCGCGTCAGCGCGGCGTGCGGGATCAGCCCGAAGGTGCTCCTCGTCACGCTGCAGAAGGAGCAGAGCCTGGTCACGAACCGCGGTCCCTCCGCCGCGGTCCTCGAGCGGGCCATGGGCTACGCCTGCCCCGACAACGTCGGCGGCCGATGCGATCCCGCGTACGCCGGTGTCGGCAACCAGATGTACTGGTCCGCCTGGCAGTGGAAGCGGTACAGCAACCCGCCGGGGACGAGCAACTACTTCACGTGGTTCAACCCGGGCGCCACCCGCAACATCCAGTACAACGTGCCGGTCTCCTGCGGCACCAAGCCCGTGAACGTGCAGAACAAGGCCACGGCCGCGCTGTACTACTACACGCCGTACACGCCGAACACGGCCGCGCTGAACAACCTGTACGGCACCGGCGACGGCTGCTCGGCCTACGGCAACCGCAACTTCTGGCGCATGTACAGCGACTGGTTCGGCAGCCCGACCGGCAACACGGCGCCCCCGGTCACCGCGCTCGGCAGCTTCGACGTCCTCACGGCCGGCTACAACTCGGTGACCGTCGAGGGCTGGGCGCTCGACCGGAACACCAGCGCGAGCACCCGGGTCGACGTCACCGTGGGCGGCACCGAGACGTCGACCACCGCGAACCGCGTCCGCAACGACGTCGGTGCCGCGTACCCGAAGCAGGGGCCGAACCACGGGTTCAAGCACACGACCGCGGCGCCCCCGGGTTCGCAGCAGGTCTGCGTCTGGGCGGTCAACGCCGACACCCGGGCTCGTGCCTCGCTCGGGTGCAAGACGGTGACCGTCGCCGACGGTTCCCCGTTCGGCTCGCTCGACTCCGCGGTCGCCGTCCCCGGCGGGATCTCGGTCGGTGGCTGGGCGATCGACCCGGAGACCTCGGGACGCATCGGTGCGCACATCACGGTGGACGGCACGATCGTCAAGAAGATGTGGGCGAGCCAGTCCCGTCCGGACGTCGGCCGTGCCTACCCCTCGGCGGGACCGAACCACGGATACAGCGCGACGGTGCCGGCGACGGCCGGGGTCCACCAGGTGTGCGTGCTCGGCATCAACGTGCAGAACGGTGCTACGCGCAACGTCGGGACCTGCAAGACCGTGAACGTCCCCGGGAGCACGCCGATCGGATCCTTCGACGGCCTGACGGCGACCCCCTCGTCCGTCTCGGTCTGGGGCTGGGCGCTCGACGGCGACTCAGTGGACCGGATCAAGGTCACCGTGTCGATCGACGGCAAGGCTCGGTCCTTCACCACGAAGTCCACCCGCAGCGACGTCGCCCGGATCTACCCGGCCTACGGCACGCTGCGCGGTTTCGACGGAACGTGGACCGTCGGGGCGGGACGACACGAGGTCTGCGTCACGGCGAACAACGTCGGCGCCGGCAGCAACCGGTCGCTCGGGTGCAAGTCGATCACGGTGGTCAACGCCGCACCGATCGGCAGTCTCGACGTCGTGCAGCCCGTGAAGGGTGGCGTGCAGGTCGCGGGCTGGGCGATCGACCCGGACACGTCGGCTCCGATCGCCGTCGCGGTGTCGGTGGACGGCGCCACGCAACGCGTGACCGCGAACCGCGATCGTTCTGACGTCGCGCGGGCGTACCCCGCGTCCGGTCCCGCTCACGGGTACGAGGCCACGATCGCGGCGAAGCCCGGCGCGCGCCAGGTGTGCGTCCAGGGCATCGACTCCGCCGGCGGGGTCCCGACATCGTACGGCTGCCGGACCGTCACCGTCGGCTGAGCCCACCCGCGCCGCGACGGAGGCCGACTCCGGAGCGGCGCGGATGGTCGTCAGCCGAGGTGTGAGAGGATCCTTCGGTGCTCGAGACCAGTCTGCCCGCCGGTGGCACCACTGACGGCCGTTCCGATGAGCCGCGGACACTCCGGACTCGAACGATCAGGGTGGTCGTGCCGCTCGTCCTCTTCCTCGTCATCGCGGCCCTCGGTTGGCTGCGACTCACGCCCGAGGCGCGGAACACCGTCTGGGCCGAGGACGGCAAGGTGTTCCTCGCCGAGCAGTACCGACTCGGGTTCGCCGGGGCGCTCTTCCACGACTACGCGGGCTACCTGCACGTCGTCCCGCGGGCCGTGGTGGCGATCGCGAGCGAGTTCCCGATCGACCGGTTCGCCGTCACCGTCTCGGCGCTGTGCGTCCTCGTCACGGCGGCGGTCGGCGCGGCGGTCTGGGTCCTGACCGCCGGGGTGCTCCGTTCGGTCGTCGCCCGGCTCCTGCTCGCCCTCGTCCCGGTGCTCGTGCCGCTCGGGCCGGTCGAGATCCAGGCGAACGCCGCGAACCTGCACTGGTTCCTCATGTACCTCGTGCCCTTCGCCCTGCTCGCCCCGGTGCGCTCGTGGACGCGGGGCATCGTCCTCGGCGTGGCGACGCTGCTCGCCGGGCTCACCGAGATCCAGGTCGTCGTCTTCTTCCCGCTCTTCTTCCTGGGCATCCGCAACCGCCGTCGCTGGCCGGTGATCGCCGGCACGCTCGTCGGCGGTCTCGCGCAGGTCGTGACCACCCTCGCCCACCCGCGCGCAGCCCCGAACGTCGAGCACAACTCCGTCGGGGACATGCTGCTCGGGTACGCGGTGCAGCCCTTCGCGGGCTCTGCGACGTGGAGCATGTCGCGGGTCGGTGAGGTCATCGCGCACCACGGCACCTGGATCGTCGTCGCCCCGCTCGTGTTCGCCGCGCTCCTCGCCGCGCTCGCGTTCTGGGCCGGGGGATCGGCGCAGCGCTGGGTGCTCGGTTCGATGCTCTGGGGCTCGGCCGCCGTCTGGTTCGGTGCCGTCGCGCTGAACCCGAACGCGATGCTCGCCTTCGCGCACTTCGACACGGCGCAGTGGCTGGGCAACTGGACCTTCCGGTACTCGGCGGCCGGATCCATGTACGTCATCGCTGCGTTCGCCGTCATCGCGGACGTGGCGCTGAGCCGTGGCGTCCGCGTGCCCGGCGTCGTGCACCCGCACCCGCAGGATGCGCCCCGGCGCGCCCTCGCGTGGGTCGCGACGACCGCTGGTGCGCTCCTCGTGCTGGCCGTCGTCAGCTCCTTCGTCGCGAACTTCGAGATGCACGCGTCGAGCCGGCAGGGCGGCCCGTTCTGGGACCAGCAGGTCCAGACCTCGGAAACCGAGTGCGAGCTCGACCCGGACCGCGACGCCGCACTGCAGATCGCCCCCGGCCCGCAGTGGGCCGTGACGGTGCCGTGCGCCGTCATCGACCAGGACGCCGAGCGCTGACCGCGCCGGACCACCCCGACCGTGAGCAGGACATGACCCGCAACACCGAAGCCAAGCCCCTCGTGATCGTGCCGACCTACAACGAGGCCGAGAACATCAAGGACATCGCGGCACGGATCCTCGAGACCGTGCCCTCGGCAGGGCTCCTCGTGGTGGACGACGGCAGCCCGGACGGCACCGGCGACCTCGTCGAGGCGATGGCCCGGACCGACGAGCGGGTCCACCTGCTCCGTCGCTACGGCAAGCTCGGCCTCGGGACGGCCTACGTCGCCGGGTTCCGCTGGGGCCTCGAGCACGGCTACGACCTGCTCGTCGAGATGGACGCCGACGGCTCGCACCCGGCCGACCGCCTGCCGGCGCTCATCGCCGCGGTCGCCGACGCGGACCCGTCGGACGACGTCCTGCTCGCCATCGGTTCGCGCTGGATGCGCGGTGGCTCGGTCGTGGACTGGCCCAAGCGCCGCGAGTTCCTGAGCCGTGGGGCCAACACCTACGCGCGCATCATGCTCGGCATCGACGTGCACGACATCACCGCCGGCTTCCGCGTCTACCGGGCGGACGCGATCGCGCGCATGGACCTCGGGTCGATCGACTCGAAGGGCTACTGCTTCCAGATCGACATGACCATCCGGACGCACGACCTCGGTGGGCGCATCGTCGAGGTGCCGATCCGGTTCCGCGACCGCATCCACGGCGTGTCCAAGATGAGCAAGGACATCATCGTCGAGGCGATGGTGCGGACCACGCAGTGGGGGCTCCAGCGCCGGTTCCGGCCGCGCACCGCCCGCCGGTAGCTCCGGCGGACGGGCGCCGCGCGAGGCGGGTCACACGCAGCTGACGTCGAAGTCCTGCTGCCCGACCACGTACTGCACGATCTCGGTGCGGCCCCCGGCGGTGAAGGGAGCCGCAGTGCAGGCGGCCTGAGCGGCCGCGAGCGTCGCCGGTCCCTCCGCGCGCCAGGTCGGGAGCCGGTAGAGCTGGCTGGTCGACGGCACCGTGCCGAACAGCTGGCTCCACTCGCTCGGGGACGAGTAGAGGCCGACCGAACCGCCGGTGGTGCGGAACATGTCGGTCATGCCCTCGAGCGTGGCGCGGTTCAGCGACTGGTCCTTCTGCCAGGTCCCGTCGGTCTCCGCGTCGAGCCACCACCGCCACGGACCGGAGGGGATCCCGCGGACGTTCACGTCCTCGTACGCCCGCGTCCAGCCGTACACGTACGAGCACGGTCGGTCGTACCCACCGCGGCAGACGCCGTAGGGGTTGGTGACCGTGGGGCCGCCGGGCAGGGTGTTGCTCGTCGGCCAGACCGAGGCCTCCGCGCCGGGGTTGGCGGTGTTCACGTAGAGCTGTGCCACCGGCTGGCTCGTCCCGTCCGCCGAGGCCCGTGCCCACGCGAGTTGCTGCGCGGAGCAGGGGTTGGTGGTGTTCGCCAGCCCGGCGTTCACGCCGATGATGCCGAACGCCTGGTCGGTCGGCCACGAGGACGCCTTCCCGCACTGGGGCCACGACACGTCCGCGCCCACGCCGGACCCGGAGCGGCCGTCGAGGAAGTAGCCGGCGACGTCGAGGAACAGCGTCGCCGTCCCGCTGCTCACCTTCGCCTGTACCCGCCGGTCGACCGTGCTGCCGGTGACCTTCGGCATGGTCAGCGCGGAGCGGGCGACGCCGGCGGCGAGGTCCTGCGTGGCCACCTGCGGGTCCTGTCCGGCCGGGGTCAGCCGGAGGTACCCGGCCGCCGTGGGCGCCGAGACCTGGGCGTTCGCGACGACCGCGGTCGCCGTGCCGGGCACGCCGCCGGTGCCCGCGACCCTGATGGTCCGCGGCGTCGTGCCCAGAGCCGTCGTCGCGACCCTGGTCGTCGTGATCGGCACGAACACCGAGCCGCTGGCGGATCGTGAGTAGTACCCCACCACGTCCATGTAGACCGTCGCGGTGCCCCGCGAGACCTTCACCTGCGCCGCACCGCCGGTGAGCCCGGTCACAACGAGGTTCGAGATCGCTCCGCCCCGGCGGAACACCTGCGTGGCCACCTGCGGGTCCTGGCCGGCTGCGGTGACGCGCACGTAGCCGTCCGCGGTCTGTGCCTTCGTCTCGACGTTCACGGCGACGGCGGTGGCGTCCTGCGGGACACCGGCGGTCCCGGCGAGCGGTACCTGCACCGGCGTCGTGCCGACCGTGGCCCCGAAGGCACGCGCGGCATCGAGCGGCGTGTACGTGGAGCCCCCGCTGGGGCCGTAGTACCCGGACACGTCGAAGAAGACGGTGCCCGAGCCCTTCGACAGCTTCACCTGCACGCCGCCGGCGGCGAGGCGGACCGTCGCGAGGTTGGACACCGGCTCGCCCGCACGGACGATCTGCGTCGCGACCTGCGGGTCGGACCCGGCCGGTGTCACGCGCACGTAGCCGTCCGCTGTCGCGCCGGAGACCTGGACGTTCAGCACGACCGCCGTGGCGTCGGCGGGCACACCGGCGACCCCGGCGACCGGGACGACGCGCGGCGTGGTCCCGACCGTCCCGCCGAAGATGCGGGCTGCCGGGACGGGGGAGTACCGTCCGGCCTGGACCGCGGTCGCGGCGGGCGCGGCCTCCGCGGGGGTGAGGCCGGCGACGGCCGCCCCGGTCGCCACCAGCACGGCGGCCAGCAGCATGACGGACAGGTGGTGCAGTCGCGGCAAGGCGGCCCCCTCGGTTCCCACGGCACGCCCCCTGACGTACCTCGGCCCTGTCGGGCCGCGGACAGCCTACGGTGCCTGGAGCCGGTGGCGCCAGGACCGGCGTCGCGCCGTCACCACGAGCACCGTGACGAAGAGCATCAGGCCCGCGCCGTGCAGCAGGTAGCTCTCGGCCAGGCTCGTCACGCCCAGGAGCACGAGGACCGCCGCGGGCCAGACGTAGGCCACGCCGGGGAAGGTCGTCGCCGTCACCCACGACCGGGCGAAGGCGAGGAGTCCCGCTCCGAGGAGCAGCAGCATGCCCGCGAGGCCGACCTGCAGCCAGGCGTCGACGGCCGCGTCCAACCCGGACGTGAACCGGGCGCCGGACGGATCGATGAACGTGACGAACGGGACGACGGGCTCGCTCGGCCAGGTCCCCACCCAGCCCCAGCCCTGGATCGGCTTCTGCTCGATGAACGTGCGGATCTGCTCCCAGAGCTCGAGCCGTGTCGTCGTCCCACCGGCAGCTCCGATCCGGGGGAGCACCCGTGCGCGGGTCACGACGAGCACCACTCCCGCCGCCACGACCAGGGTGGCGAGGACGCCGTCGAGCAGCGGCCGGACCGAGGGCCGTGCGTGCCGCAGGGTCCAGAGGGCGAGCGCGGTCCCGGCGAGGGCGATCGTCGCGAGCCCGGTGATCGGCGACTGCACGAGCATGAGCGTCACGACCGCGCCGCCCATGGACGCGACGGCACGCCACCGGGCCACCGAGCGGGTGAGGAACTCGACCACGAACGTCACCAGGGCGGTCACCGCGATGAAGCCCATGAAGTTGCGCGTCCCGCCGATGCCCTGGATCGGACCCCCGAAGGCGATGTCACCGCGGATGCCCAACGCCGGGATCGGCAGGTCGAGCACGAGCCCCGACAGCACCTCGAGCCCGAGCGACACGACCAGCAGGATGCGGAAGGCGTCGCCGCACGCCCGGATGACCTGGACGAGGTCGCGACCGAGCGCGAGGTACAGTCCGAGTCCGACGAACCCGACGGTGGCGGTGAGCCCGCGCAGGGCGACCCAGGAGTACTCGCTCCACAGCACGCTCAGCGCGCAGTACCCGACGAAGACGAGCAGTGACAGCGGCAGGACGCCGTGCCACTCGATCCGGTAGCGCTGCCCGAGCAGGCTGAGCCCGGCGAGCACGGCGAGGGTCACGAGCACCGACCAGGTGCCGGCAGGACCCACCAGGACGCGGACGGTCGGCTCGCCGAACGCGAAGAGCACGATGGTCGTCGCGAGTGCCTGGCTGAACCGACCGCCGGCGGAGAATCCGATCCAGGCGGACAAGTACCGGCGCGCGCGGATGCGTCGCGTCGTCCTGCCGTCCGTCATCCGTCCAGTCTGACGTACTCGGCCGCACGGGACCTGCGCCGTACCGGAGCGTCGATATCGCGGATCGTCGATCGCTCGCTAGCGTCGGACCCCGATGACATCGACGAGGGACCGGCTCCGACGCTCGGGCGCGGCCGTCGGGGTGGGGCTGCTGGCGGCGCTCGCGGCGTGGGTTCGACTCGGACCCGTCGCGCGCGGTACTGCCTGGGCCGAGGACGCCGGGCTCTTCTTCCGCGAGCACCTCGCCCTCGGAGCAGCCGCGAGCGTCGTCGAGCCGTACGCGGGGTACCTGCACGTCGTCCCGCGACTCGTCGTCGACGTCGGGTTCGCGCTGCCGATCGCCTGGTACGCCCTCACGGTGACGACGCTCTGCTGCGTCCTGACCGGAGCTGCGTGCGCGGGCGTCTTCGTCCTCGCCGCGGACGCCGTGCCGTCGCCGGTGCTCCGCGTCGTGCTGGCCGCGGTGCCGGTCCTGCTGCCCACGGCACCGTGGGAGGTGCTGGGCAACGCTGCGAACCTGCACACCACCGCCCTCCTGCTCGCGCCGTGGGTGTTCGCCCACCGTGCCCGGACCCGGACCGGGGCGGTGACGCTCGCCCTGGTCGCCGTGCTCGTCCTCACCACCGAGGTCCAGGCGCTGCTCTTCCTGCCGCTGCTCCTGCTCGCCTGGGCGCCGGGACGCGACCGTGCCCGGGCGACCGGAGCGACCGGCGGACGCGCCGACGCGGCGTCCGCTGCGGTGCCGCCGGCGCCGTCCGCGCTGCCCTCCCGCCGTGCGAGCGCCATCCGCGCGCTGCCCGTCACCGTCGCGGCCCTCGGCGCGGGGGCCGCGCAGGTCGTGACGGCCCTGACCACCGACCGGGACTCGCCGCGGGGCGACCCCTCGGTCCGTGACGTGGCCTCGGGGTACCTGCTGCAGACGGTCGGCGGCCTGTGGCGAGCGGACCTGGCCGCGGTCGGACGCGCGGTCGTGGCCTCGGGGTGGTGGGTGGTCGGTGTGCCCGCTGCGGTGCTCGTCGCGATCGTCGTCACGGCGGTCGTCGTCGGGCTGCGGGAGCGACGCCGTCGTGCGGCGCTGCTGGCGTCTGCCCTCGCCGTGGGGTCGGTCGTGGTGTGGTCGGCCGCCCTGCTGGCCAACGCCTCGGCGAACGGACGCTGGTCCCGGTCCGACCCCGGCGCGCTGCTCGACGCGACTCCCTCGCGCTACGCGGCCGCGGCCGGCATGCTGCTGAGCGCAGCGCTGGTGGTGTCGGCGTCGGTGCTCGTCGGACACGTGCTGCGGTCGGGCGCCGTGCACACCACGGGCACGGACGCGGGCACGGACGCGAGCACGGGCACGGACGCGACCGTCGTCGGTGGGCACCGGTCGGTCCGGGTGGTCCGCCGCGTCCTCGGGTGGACGGTCGTCGCGGTCCTCGTGGCCACCTGGGTCGCCGCCTTCCCCGGTACGGCGCAGCGCGCGACGGGGCCGGAGTGGTACCCGCAGGTGGTCGCCGCCGAGGCACGGTGCCGACAGGACCCTGCCGGGACGGTGATGATCGGGGCGCTGCCGTGGGAGGCACGGGTGCCCTGCGTGCTGGTGCTCGGCACCGGTGCCACCGGGCGGTGACGCCGCCCCTCAGCCCGACGTGGCGCGGAAGGCGCGTTGCGCGAGGGGAGTGCGCGGCCCGTCCCCGGTCGACGGCGGTTCCTCGTTCACGAGCACGATCCGCGTCTTGATCGCGACGAGGGCGAACAGCACCCAGTTCCCCTGGTAGAGCAGGCGCGACTCCGCGAGCGCCTGCACGAGCAGTGCGACCACGACGAGCAGCGGGAAGAGCGAGACCGGATCGAACGGCCGCTGCACGAGCCCGGGACCGTAGGACTCCCGCACGGCCCCCGAGCACGACCTGCCGAAGGTGGTCAGGACGTACACGAGGAAGAGCGCCAGACCGACCAGGCCGGTCTGCATCCACACGTCGAGCGCCGCATCGTGCGCCTGGAGGTACTGGACGCCGTTCCGCGGCGCGAGTTCGGCGAGCATCGGGATGTTCGGCCACCAGTAGCCGATCCACCCCCAGCCGAGCACCGGGTGCTGCTCCGCCAGACCCACGACCGCGGTCCAGATCGTGCCCCGGCCCGTCAGGTCGGACGAACGGCCGAGCAGCGCCAGCAACGGAACGCGCGCGGCGACGGCGGCGACGACCAGGACGACCAGGCCGGCGACCACCGCGAGCACACGCGGTCCCCGGCGCCCGCTCGGGACGCGTCGGATCCACAGGGCGACCAGGAGGGCAACGACCACCGCGACCACGGCCAGGAACACCGTCGAGGACCGGGTGAGCAGCAGGGTGGCGGCCGCCACGACCAGCCACGCGACCGCCCGGCCCCGGCGCATCCGGCCGTCGACGAGCTGCACCGCGACGGCGATCGCCGCGAGCAGGGCGACCATCGCCAGCAGGTTGGCGTTGCCCGGCAGACCCTGGATGCGTCCGCCGGTGAACAGCTCGGCGCGCGAGAAGTAGAAGGCGTCCGGGATGTCCCGGTCGCCGTAGTCGGTCCAGATCGGCGCGATGGGGTGCCGCACGACGACGGCCACCACGGCCTCGAAGACCAGGGAGAGGCCGACGACCCAGCGGAACGCGGTGCTCGCGGCGTCGAGGATCCGGCGCCAGGAGAGCGTCGACGCGATCGCGAAGGCGACCAGCGCGCAGACCACCTGCGCCACGATGCTCGCGAGCGTCGCCGGTCGCCAGTGCGACCACGCGACCGACACCAGGCACCAGGCGAGGAAGAACCAGAGCGCGCGGGGCGTCCGGGTCAGCGGCGGTCGCGCACGCACCACGACGCTGATGCCCCAGGCGGCCTCGATCGCCCAGATCGTCGCGGCGCCGTACCACGTCGTCGTGTTCGGGACCGCGTCACCGGCGAACATCGTCAACAGGACGGTCACGGCGAGGGCGAACGCCTCACGCTCGGACACGGTCCCGCGGGCGATCGGCCAGGTGTTCGTCACGGGAGACAGGCTAGCGCCCCCGGTTCAGCGCTCGAGCGACGCGAGCGTCGAGCTGAGCCGGTCGCCGAGTGCCGGGGCGAGCGTCGTCGCGAACGTCGCCGTCAGGTGCGTCGGGTCGCGGTGCGTCACGACCCCGCCGATCACCGCGGGGCACGTGGTCCGGTCGCAGTACCAGTCCGTCATGTCGACGTACCGGGCACGGTCCCCGATCGCCGCAACGGCCTGCTCGCTGCCGTCGAAGGCCGCCAGGGCCTGGTCGCGCGGGAGGTCGCAGGCCCCGGTGGTCGGGCCCTGCATCTGCGCGAGGCACGCGATGACGTCGTCGCGCGCGGTCGGGTTGTCGCGGATCGCGATCACCGGGACGCCCGCGTCCGTCGCCGCCCGCCACGCGCCGACGAGACCGTCGACCACGGTCGCGTCGTTGCTGCTGCCGTCGGGGACGATGACCGGGCTCTTGGTCGCCGCGTGCGTCACCACGACGGCGTCGAGCTCGTCGTCGTGCTGCCGGACCCAGTCCACGGCGTTCTGCTTCCAGCCCTGGCAGCTGTCGGTGTAGCCCTGCGTGGGGGCCTGCTGCACGGCCGTCGTGAAGTAGCAGCCGATGTGCCCGGCGACGTCGATGCGCCAGTGTTCCCGCTCGGCGATCGCGCGGTAGGCCGTCATCAGGGCGTTGTTGTGCGAGTCACCGACGGCGAGCAGGTGCTTCCGGTACCCGGTCCTCGGTCCCAGCGCGCAGACGTTGAAGTCGGCCGTCGTGTTCGACCAGCAGTCGCCCGAGTTCGCGTCGTCGTGCTGGGCGGCGGCCGGGGCGGGCACCCGGACGTCGGCGAGGCGCGGGTTGACGCACGGGTCGTCCGAGCCGATGCGCGCGGCCGCGCCGAAGCAGTCGACGTCCCCGCGCGTCAGGCGCTCGGCGAACGCGGCCGCCTGCACCTGCTGGACCTGCACCGCGGCCAGCGTGCCGACGCCGAGCGCGACGACCGCCACCGACGCGACCACGCCGAGCACGGCGACGCGTCGCGGACGGACACGTGCGGAACGGACCCGAGCGCGCAGCGGCTCCTCGACGAGCAGCGTGGACGCCGCGGCGAGGACGAGTGCCCCGACCAGGACCGCCACCTTGCTCGTGGTGCCGAGCGGGTGGCCGAGCACGATCGGCAGCAGGACGACGGCGGGCCAGTGCCACAGGTAGACCGCGTACGACGTCCGGCCGACGAACGCGACCGGCGGGGTCCGGCCGACGACGTCGAGGCCGCTGCGGGCACCGAGGGCGACCACGAGCGCGGCCGACACGACGGGCAGGAGCGCCGCGGTGCCGGGGTAGGGGGTCGTCGGCGTGATCACGAGGACCGACGCGACCAGGCCCGCGACGCCCAGCCACGTGCCTCCCGTCCGGACCGCACGCGACCGACGCGAACGGGCGACGGCGAGCGGGACCGTCGCGACCAACCCGCCGAGCGCGAACTCCCACGCGCGCGTGGCGGTCGAGAAGTAGGCGATGCCGGGCGCGGTCTGCGTCTGCACGATCGACCACGCGAGGGAGAGGACCGCGACCGTGCCGAGCAGGAGGCGTGCCGTGAGGACGGGGTCCCGACGCCGCGCGCGGGCGAGCACGGCGCCGAGCAGCACGAGGAGCACCGGGAGTGCGATGTAGAACTGCTCCTCGACCGAGAGCGACCAGAAGTGCTGGAACGGCGACGGCCGGTTGTCGCTCGCCAGGTAGTCGACCGCGTCGGAGGCGAGCTGCCAGTTCTGCAGGTACACCGTCGACGCGATCAGCTCGCGCCCGTACTGCCCCCACAGCGAGCTCGGGACGAGCAGCAGCACCGCGGCGCCCGTGGCCAGGAGCGTCAGGAACGCGCCGGGCAGCAACCGCCCGGCACGTCGCGCCCAGAAGGCGCCGAGGCGGATGCGCCCCGTCGCGGCCTGTTCGCGCACGAGGTGGCCGGTGATGAGGAAGCCGGAGACGACGAAGAAGACGTCGACCCCGACGAAGCCGCCGGGCAGCCGGTTCGGCCACAGGTGGTACAGCACGACGGCCAGCACGGCGAAGGCGCGCAGGGCCTGCACGTCCCATCGGGTCGACTCGGGGCGGCGCGGCTCGGACATCGCGGGGAGTCTATGCGAGAGCGGATCGTCGATGCCCCGGTCGGCTCCGGCACCACGGGCGGCGCCGAGCGGACGCCGGTCCCCGCCCGGTACGCTCGCGGCATGTTCCTCGGCATCACCAACACGCCACGCGACTACGCCTGGGGTTCCACCAGCGCGATCCCCGAACTCCTCGGCCGCACCGTCACCGGTGCACCGCAGGCGGAGCTCTGGCTCGGCGCGCACGCGGGGAGCCCCAGCGTCGTCGTGAACCCGGCGATGGTGGGCGGTGCCGACACCCTGCGCGACTGGATCGACGCCGAGCCCGAGGCCGCGCTCGGCCCGGACCGCAGCGGCCTGCCGTTCCTGCTGAAGCTCCTCGCGGCGGCGGCACCCCTGTCGCTCCAGGCGCACCCCACGCCCGAGCAGGCCCGCGAGGGCTTCGCGCGCGAGGAGGCGGCGGGGATCCCGCTGGACGACCCGGCGCGCAACTACAAGGACCCGTTCCCCAAGCCCGAGCTCGTCGTCGCCCTCAGTAACCGGTTCGAGGCGCTCAGCGGCTTCCGCCCGGTCGGTGACTCCGTGGCCGAGGTCGAGTCGCTCGACGGCGGGAGCGGACGGCTCGGACCGCTGCTCGCGCACCTCGCGCAGGGGCTCGAGGACACCGTGCGCTGGCTCGAGACCGCCGATGCGTCGGCGCTCGCCGTGGTGCAGGCGGCGTCCGACCTCGCCACCGCCCTGCCGGAGGACGACCGCACCCCGAACGTGCAGACGGTGGTCGACCTGGCCGCCGCGTACCCGGGCGATCCCGGCGTGGTCGTGTCGATGCTCATGCACCGCGTCACGCTCCGGACCGGCGAGGCGATGTACCTGCCCGCGGGCAACGTGCACGCCTACCTCGACGGGCTCGGCATCGAGCTCATGGCGCCGTCGGACAACGTGCTCCGTGGTGGCCTGACGGCGAAGCACGTCGACGTCCCGGAACTCCTGCGGGTGCTCGACTTCACCGCGTACCCGGCACCGGTGCTGACCCCGGAACGCCTCGACCAGGGCGTCGACCGGTTCGCTCCGGACGGGGTCGGGTTCGCGCTGGTCCGCGTCACCGGCGACGGTCGTCCGGTCGGCCTCGGCACCGGCGGTGTGGCACCGCTCTCCGGCCCGAGCATCGCGGTCTGCACCACGGGCGCCGTGACCCTCGTCGGCGCGCGGTCCGCGACCCTGCTCCGCCAGGGGGAGTCCTGCTACGTCACGCCGGACGAGGGCGACGTGACGGTCGAGGCCGACGCCGCGACCGGTCTGACGTCCACGGTCTTCATCGCGACCGGTGCGTGAACACGCAGCGGCCTGCGGCCCGAGGGGACGGTGCCGTCCGCTAGCGTGACGAGCATGAGTTGGCTGGTCACCGGCGGTGCCGGGTACATCGGGTCCCACGTCGTCCGCGCGCTGCGCGCCGCAGGGATCGACACCGTCGCGTTCGACGACCTGTCGAGCGGGTTCCGTGCCTTCGTGCCGGAGGACGTGCCGTTCGTCGAGGGGACGATCCTCGACGGCGACCTGCTGGCCAGCACCCTCCGTGCGCACGCGGTGACCGGCGTCGTGCACGTCGCCGGCTTCAAGTACGCCGGCGTCTCGGTCGAGCGGCCGCTGCACACCTACGAGCAGAACGTCACCGGTACCGCGACCCTGCTCCGGGCGATGGCGGAGAACGGCGTCACCAAGGCCGTGTTCTCGTCGAGCGCCGCGGTCTACGGCACACCCGACGTCGACGTCGTCGTCGAGGACACCCCGAGGGCACCGGAGTCGCCGTACGGCGAGTCCAAGCTCATCGGCGAGTGGCTGCTCCGGGACATGGAGGTCGCCGCCGGGTTCGCCACCACCTCGCTCCGCTACTTCAACGTCGTCGGGTCGGGGGAGCCGGACCTGTACGACGCCAGCCCCCACAACCTGTTCCCGCTCGTGTTCGAGGCGCTGCTCGCCGGCCGGGTGCCGCGCATCAACGGCGACGACTACGACACCCCGGACGGCACCTGCGTCCGCGACTACATCCACGTCGCCGACCTCGCGCACTCGCACGCCGTCGCGGCGCAGAAGCTCGAGGCGGGCGAGCAGCTCGAGCGCGCCTACAACCTCGGCAGCGGGGACGGCGTGAGCGTCCGGCAGATCATGGACGCCATGGCGTCGGGCACCGGGATCGCGTTCGAGCCCGAGGTCGCGCCCCGGCGTCCGGGCGACCCCGCCCGGATCGTCGCGACCGGCGAGGCCGCCGCGCGCGACCTCGACTGGGCGATGCGGCACTCGCTCGACGAGATGGTGTCCAGCGCCTGGGAGGCCCGTCGCCGCGTCGGCTGAGGCCCGGGCACGGCGGTCGGAGTGCGCAGCGTGTCCCCCGATCGCCGGACAGACGGCCTGCGACACGCCCGTACGGGGGACATGACACGCCGCAGCGGTCAGCACCTTCTATGATCCGCGACTTGACGGAACGGAATCACACCGCTGTAATTACAGGCAGCGGCTTCGGTCGTTGCAGGCCGTCGTCGACATGTCAGGGGTGATCAGGGTGAACGGTTCCGACTTCCACGCCGGCGTGCCGGAGGACTGGCACGTCGACCCGGTGTCGCTCGGTGTCCCCGGTGTCCGCCGTGCCGAGGGCGACGAGGAGAACCCGCTGTCGTGGCAGGTCGACTCGCTCTGCGCCCAGACCGACCCCGAGGCGTTCTTCCCCGAGAAGGGCGGCTCCACCCGCGAGGCGAAGAAGATCTGCGGGTCGTGCGAGGTCCGGTCGCAGTGCCTCGAGTACGCGCTCGAGAACGACGAGCGCTTCGGCATCTGGGGCGGCCTCTCCGAACGCGAGCGCCGGAAGCTCCGCCGCCGCGCCTGACGCACCCACCGCGCGCAGCGCGACGGGCGTCGGTCGGCCTGGAGGCGCCTCCCGCCTCCGCCACCCACCGTCCGTTGATGGTGCGCACAGGTTGACGGCGCGCCGCTCTCGCAGACCGGTCCCGCGCCTCCAGACCGTAGAGTGACGCGCGTCATGCAGCCCAGTCCCGCGCAGCCCCGGTCCGCCCAGCCCCGCGTCACCGCGGTCCTCGTGACCGCGAACGGCGGCGAGCACCTCGACCGGACCCTGGACGCCCTCGTCGCCCAGACCCGGCACCCCGACAACCTGGTCGTCGTCGACGTCGGTTCCACCGACGGGTCGACGGCCGAGCTCGCGCTGGGCGGGTCCGCCGGGCTCGTGCGCCTGCCCGCCGGTCGCCCCTTCGGCGAGGCCGTCGCGGCGGGGGAGCGCGAAGCGCCGACCGCCGACGGCGACGACGGGACCGACGCAGCGCCCGACGAGTGGCTGTGGCTGCTCGGACACGACAACGCGCCGGCACCGACCGCACTCGCCGAGATGCTCTCCGCGGTCGAGATCGCGCCGTCCGTCGTGGTCGCCGGGCCGAAGCTCGTCGACACGGACGACCCCGCACGGATCCGTGCGTTCGGGGAGAGCACGACGCGCGCCGGCCGATCGCTGGCCCTCGTGCAGGACGAGCTCGACCAGGGCCAGCACGACCGGCACACCGACGTGATGGGCGTGTCCGCCGCCGGCATGCTCGTGCGCCGCTCGGTCTGGCGCGAACTCCGCGGCTTCGACCCGGCGCTGCCGGACGTCGACGCCGCGCTCGACCTCTGCATCCGTGCGCGCCTCGCCGGACACCGCGTCGCCGTGGTGCCCGAGGCCCGCGTGACGAGTGCCGGACCGATCGAGGAGTTCGGCCGCAAGCGCGTCTCCGAGGGGCGGCGCGTGCGCCTGCACCGCCAGGCGCAACTGCACCGCCGACTGACGTACGCCCCCGCCGGGCTGCTCTGGTTGCACTGGCTGCTGCTCGTGCCGACCGCGCTCGTCCGGGCCGTCGGCCACCTCGTCGCGAAGCACCCCGCCGCGGTCTCCGGCGAACTCGCCGCCGCCCTCGCCGTGGCCTTCGGTGGCGGCGTCCGACGGGCGCGGGCGAACGCCGCGCGGACCCGTCGGGTCGGGTGGGCTGCCATCGAGCCCCTCCGTGTCAGCTGGCGCCGGGTGCACGAGCGACGGACCACCTCGCGTGACGTCGAACTCGCCCGGGTCGAGGACGCCCCGATCGCGCGGGCATCGTTCCTCGGCGACGGCGGCGTGTGGGTCGTGCTCGCGGCGGCCGCGCTCAGCGTGGTGACGCTGTACCCGCTGCTCGGCACCCCCGCGGTCACGGGCGGCGGACTCCTGCCGCTCAGCACCTCGGTCGGGCGGCTGTGGCAGAACGTCGGCTACGGCTGGCACTCGGTCGGGACCGGCTCCACCGGCCCGAGCGACCCGTTCGCCGCCGTGCTCGCCGTGCTCGGCTCGATCACCGCCTGGTCGCCGTCGACCTCGGTCGTGGTCGTGCTCCTGCTCTCGTTCCCGCTCGCCGCGCTCGGCGCCTGGTTCGTGGTCCGCAAGGTCACCACCCGCACCTGGGTGCCCGTCGTCGGTGCCGCGCTGTACACGATCACCCCGACGCTCGTCGGCGCCGTCACGACCGGACACCTCGGGGCCCTCATCGCGCACGTGCTGCTCCCGTGGCTGCTGCTGGCGGTGCTCGAGGCGCACCGCTCGTGGGCATGGGCGTCCGGCGCGTCGCTGCTCTTCGCGGTCGTCGCGGCCTCGGCGCCGTCGCTGCTGCCGGTCCTGCTGGTCGGGTGGGTCGTGTCCCTCGTCGTCGGCTGGCGGCGTGCGCACCGTCGGGTCTTCATCCCGGTCCCCGCCGCCGTGCTCTTCCTGCCGCTCGTCCTGGCGCAGGTCGCCCGCGGCAACCCGCTCGCCGTGTTCGCGGACCCGGGCGTCCCCTCCGCCACGCGCGCCCCCTCGGCGCTCCAGCTCGCGGTCGGGCAGCCGCTGCCGGACTGGAGCGGGTGGCTCCCCGCGACGACGCCCCTCGGGCTCGCGGCGGCGGTCCTGCCCGTCGCGATGGCCGTCCTCGCGCTGCCGGTCGTCATGCTCGCGGTCGGGGCGCTCCTCGGACACCGCTGGGCCGTCGCCGGCGCAGCGCTCGTCCTGGCGCTCCTCGGCTACGCGACGGCCTTCGGTGCGACCCACCTCACCGTCACCGGGGTCGGTTCGACCACGACGATCGTGTGGCCCGGCAGCGCCCTTTCCGTGACGGCGCTCGGCATCGTGCTCGCGGCGTCGATCGGCATCGACGTGCTGCCGCGGACCGCTCCGGTCACCGCACTCGTCGCGGCGGTGTTCGCCGGGGTCGCGGTCACCCCCGCCTTCGCCGCGTCCACCCTCGGTGACACGCTCCTGCAGCCGACCACCGGACGGGTCCTGAGCGCCTACGTGAACGCCGAGGCCCAGGCCAACCCGGACGTCGGCACGCTCGTGGTCGACCCGCAGACCGACGGCTCCCTCGCGGTGTCGCTCGAACGCGGCCAGGGCTCGACGCTCGACGACCAGACGACGCTCGACTCCACCGCGCTCCGCCTCAGCAGGTCGGGCGCGCAGCTGGCCACACTCGCCGGGAACCTCGCCAGCCGCAGCGGGTACGACCCCGAACCCGCGCTCCGCGAGCTCGGCATCTCGTTCGTGCTGCTCGACGACGCACCGGACGCCGACGCGGCGCAGCAGGTGCACGACCGTGCGGCCGGAGCGATCGGCCAGGACGCCCGGTTCACGAGCATCGGCGAGACCACCTCCGGCCGGCTCTTCCACTACGAGGGCGACGTCGACCGGGTGTCCACCGGTTCGGCCGCGACCCAGGCGACGCACGTGCTGTACCTGATCGTGCTCGGCGTGGTCTTCGGCGCAGCGGCCCTGCTCGCCGTCCCGACCGCACCGCGTCGCCGCCGTGCCACCTCGAACGTCATCGAGGCCGAGGAACCAGCCACCACCTTCGACGAGGAGCGCGACGAATGAGCACCGAGCACCGGTCCGTCCGACGGTGGGTCGTCCGCGGCACCGCGACCGCGGTCGCCGTGGTCGTCGCCGCCGGCGCCGTGACGGCCGCGCACGCGATCGGCACCGAGAGCACCGCGCTCCGCCCGGCCGGTCGACTCGTCACACCGGTGCCCGCCGACGCCGAGCGTGTGTGCGCCGGCAGCGCGCTGCGGCTCTCGGACGAGTCCGGGAACGACGCGACGACGGCCAGCACCGTCGGGTCGTCGGAGGTCGCGACCGGCACCACCGGCAGCACCGTCGACCGGTCGACCCTCGGCTCGTCGACCACCGGCGGCAGCGACCCCCAGCTCCTCACCGCGCCCGCCGGTGACAGCACGCCGCAGGTCGCCGGCAGCACCTCGCAGAGCGTGTCGTCGGGGGACCTCGTCGGCTTCGGCGCGGCGTCCTGCGACGACCCCGGCCAGTCGACCTGGCTGGTCGGCGGCTCCACCGAGACCGGCCGGACCAGCCTCATCACGCTGTCGAACCC
Source organism: Curtobacterium sp. NPDC088465 (assembly GCF_044753165.1). NCBI lineage: Bacteria > Bacillati > Actinomycetota > Actinomycetes > Micrococcales > Microbacteriaceae > Curtobacterium > Curtobacterium sp. NPDC088465. The sequence goes on from NZ_JBIVMR010000006.1 coordinate 45,304, forward strand.
GACGGACGTCAACGCCACCGTGGACCTCGACGTGTTCGACGCCTCCGGTACCGTGCAGGCGCCCGGGACCACCGGCATCGTGGTCGCACCGAACACGCAGAAGGTCGTGCCGCTGTCCGGTTTCGTCGCCGACCAGGGGTCGACGGTCGTGCACGTGACCTCGTCCGGCGGGCAGATCGTCGCGCACATGCAGGAGAGCATCGTGCGGACGCTGACCCCGGGCGGCTACGACGTCGTCTCCGGCGGCGCCGCACCGGCGCGGACGCAGGTGATCCCCGCGGTCGTGCTGAGCGGCGCCGAGGAGGCGCAGCGCGGGGACGACACCGAGGACGCCACCCCGGTGCTCCGCCTGTTCGTCCCCGGCGACCGCGCTGCACGCGTGACCGTCGGCATCACGACGGCGGACGGCGGCGGTTCGACGGTGAACGCGACCGCTGAGCCCGGGGTCGTCACCGACGTCGCCCTCGACGACTTCCCGGACGGGCGGTACTCGCTCACGGTGACGTCGACGGAGCCGCTCGTCGCGGGGGCCCGCACCACGAAGCCGACCGACGACGGTCGGACCGACCTCGGCTGGTTCGCGTCCGCGGAGCCCCTCGGCGACCGTGTCGTGACCGCGGTCGCGCCCGGCGGCGGGTCGCGGATGAACCTCGTCAACCCGACGCGGTCGGACGCGACGGTGACGATCACCTCGGGGGACCGTGAGCAGGAGGTGGACGTCGCCTCGGGCAGCACGGCCACCGTGCAGGTCCCCGTGTCGACGCAGCTCGAGCTCACCGGCGCCGAGGGGCTCGTCGCGGGCGTCAGCTACGACGCGGACGACGGCATCGCCGGCTTCCCGGTTCGGCCGGCGACGGAGGTCTCGACCCCGGTGCGCGTCTACCCCTGACGCCGGGGCCCGTCGGTCAGCGGTGGCGGTGCCCGTCCGGCGCGTCGTCCGTGTCGGTCACCGGTGGCGGTACCGGTCGAGTGCCGGGTCCGGCCGTGGGTGCTGGTCCGTGTCGGTCACCGGTGGCGGTACCGGTCGGGTGCCGGGTCCGGCCGTGGGTGCTGGTCCGTGTCGGTCACCGGTGGCGGTACCGGTCGGGTGCCGGGTCCGGCCGTGGGTGCTGTTCCCTGTCGGTCACCAGTGGCGGTACCGGTCGGGCGCCAGGTCCCACGGGTCCTTGTCGATGAGCTCGCCGACCGCACGGAACACCGCGGTCTCGATGATCACGCGGCGGTCCGTGTCGTCCTTCTCCGGACTCCGGGTGACCCGCTCGACGGGGATCCGGAACAGCGTCACGCGCCGGTCGCCGCGGTCGACCCGCCAGCGGGGGAGGCGGTCCGGCAGCGTCTGGTCGGTCGGCATGTCGGCCACCTGGAACACCACCCCGGCGAGCTCGTCCGGCCAGAGCCCCACCAGGTAGTGGGCGGTGTCGCCGACGATGCGGTCGAACGTCTCGGCGCGCGTGATGACGGGCGCGAGCTCCGGTCCGGTGACACTCGACCGGCCACCGCGTCCGTGCCGTGACCGACCACGGGCGCGGTCGACGGGGGTGACGGTGGGGTGCTTCCGACGCATCCCGCCATCGTACGCGGCGAGGGCGTGGCCGACCCCGGCGACGGCCCTCGGCAGGCCGTCGCGGTGGTCCGCCCGGTAGGGTCGGTGCCGGTATGGACGTACGGATCTGCAGCAAGGTCGCCTGTGGCGCGAGCGCCTCGGCGACCCTGACGTACGACTACGGCGACTCCATGGTCGTCGTCGGGCCCCTCTCCACCCGTGTCGAGCCGCACGGGTACGACCTCTGCGCCCGCCACGCGGCCCGCCTGCGCGTGCCCCGCGGCTGGGACGTCGTGCGGCGCGAACCGATCCGGCGGGACGCAGCGCCCGCCGACTGAGGCCGCGCACCGCGGTCCCGGTGGCCCACGCCGCCGACCGACGGCCGCCGCGTGCGTCGGTTCCGGTGGCCCGCCCACCGGAGGTGAGCCGGTCCGTCCAGCGTCTCCCGGTGCGGCCTGGAGGCCCGCCCGACGTCCGTGACGTCGTCTGACGGTCCGCGCCTCCCGGCGTGCCAGACTGACGCCATGTCGACCGAGACCCGCACCGCCGCCCCGTTCCGCGTCGCCGACCTCGCCCTCGCCGAGGCGGGTCGCCACCAGATCCGCCTGGCCGAGAACGAGATGCCGGGCCTGATGGCCCTGCGTCAGGAGTTCGGGCCGTCGCAGCCGCTCGCCGGTGCGCGGATCGCCGGGTCCCTGCACATGACCGTGCAGACCGCGGTCCTCATCGAGACCCTCGTGGCCCTCGGCGCGCAGGTCCGTTGGGCGAGCTGCAACATCTTCTCCACGCAGGACGAGGCCGCCGCGGCGGTCGCTGTGGGGCCGACGGGGACCCCGGCGTCACCCGCGGGCGTCCCGGTGTTCGCGTGGAAGGGCGAGACGCTCGACGAGTACTGGTGGTGCACCGACCGCATCTTCGACTGGAGCGTCGAGGCCGCTGCCGCGGGGGAGTCGTGGACGGGGCCGAACCTCATCCTCGACGACGGCGGGGACGCGACGATGCTCCTGCACACCGGTGCGGACGCCGAGGCCGCCGGACGTGCTCCGGAGCCGGGGGCCGACGCGAGCGCCGAGTGGCGGATCGTGCTCGCGACCGTCGCCGCGTCGCTCGAGCGCTCCACCGACCGCTGGACCCGCATCGCGGCCGAGGTGCAGGGCGTCACCGAGGAGACCACCACGGGCGTGCACCGGTTGTACGAGCTCGCTCGGAAGGGCGAGCTGCGCTTCCCGGCGATCAACGTCAACGACTCGGTGACGAAGTCCAAGTTCGACAACAAGTACGGCATCCGGCACTCGCTGCCCGACGGGCTCAACCGGGCCACCGACGTGCTCATCGGCGGCAAGGTCGCCTTCGTCGTGGGCTACGGAGACGTCGGCAAGGGCGCCGCCGAGGCGCTCCGCGGCCAGGGCGCCCGGGTCGTCGTGTCCGAGGTCGACCCGATCTGCGCACTGCAGGCGGCGATGGACGGCTACCAGGTCGCCCGGCTGGCGGACGTCGCCGGCGAGGTCGACATCGTGGTGACCTGCACCGGCAACCTCGGCGTCGTCGGGGTCGACGAGGTGCTCGCGCTGAAGCACCTGGCGGTCGTCGCGAACGTCGGACACTTCGACAACGAGATCGACATGGCGGGGCTCGAGGCGCTGCCGGGGGTCGAGAAGGTCGAGATCAAGCCGCAGGTGCACGAGTGGCGGCTGCCGAACGGCCGCTCGGTCCTGGTGCTGAGCGAGGGACGGCTGATGAACCTCGGCAACGCGACGGGGCACCCCTCGTTCGTGATGAGCAACTCGTTCACGAACCAGGTCCTGGCGCAGATCGAACTGCACACGAGGCGCGAGGAGTACCCGACGGGGGTCTCCGTGCTGCCGAAGCACCTGGACGAGAAGGTCGCGCGCCTGCACCTCGACGCCCTCGGGGTCCGGCTCACCGAGCTCCGGCCGGAGCAGGCCGCCTACATCGGTGTGCCCGTCGAGGGCCCCTACAAGCCGGACCACTACCGGTACTGACCGCGCCGGCGCCGCGCTGCTGCGCGGCTCCCGTCGCCGCGCGGGGCGGCGCCAGCGCCTCAGCGCGGGAAGCCCGGCGGCCGCGCCCCGGCGACGGCCGCCGCACCGTCGAGCAGTGCTGCCCGCGCCCGCAGCGCCCGCACGTCGCGCTCCCGCCGCACCGCGACGACGCCCGCGAGGAACACCTCGGGGTGGACGTCCGGCACCGGGGAGGCGTGCTCCGCGACCGCCGCCGCGAGCATCCGCGCGGCGGTCTCGCGCGCTTCCGGCCGCAGGTCGGCCGCCGACCGGAAGAAGGCCCCGAGGCGGTCCTCGAGCCGCTGCGGCAGCGCCGACACGTCCGCCACCGCTGCCCACGGCACGAGTTCGACCGGCAGCAGGACCTCCACGTCGCGCCGACGTGCGCCGCGTTCGTGCTGCACGAAGGTGCCGGCGAGCAGGTCGCCGAGGCGTCTGGGGCGCGAGCCGAACAGCGCCACGACGAACGCGACGGAGCCCAGGGTGGACCAGAGCTCGAGCAGCCCGACCAGTGCGCGGGTGAAGGCGTGCCGGAACCCGATCGCGCCTCCGTCGACCCGCACCACCCGGGTCCCGGCGGCGTACCGTCCGACGCTCTTGCCCCGCGTGACGGTCTCGACCCCGGCCGGGACGAGCACGAGCACCGTCACCGCGGCCCCGATGCCGAGGGGGAACAGCCACACGGTGTCGGCGCCGGGCGGCCACACCCTCGCGAGCCCGAACAGCAGCATGGCGAGCAGCGCCACGAGGCAGACCCCGTCGAGCAGCGCCGCCGCGAGTCGCAGCACGATGCCGGCCGGCTGCACGTCGAGCGCGACGGCCTCGCCGACGACGAGCTCGTCGGCGGTCTCGTCGAGCGTCCCGCCGAAGCGGGCGTCGGACAGGTCGCGTGGCACGCGCGTCTTCCCCATGGGATCATTCTGTCGTGAGCGGGTCCCCTCGGGGGCCCGGTGTGCGCGATCGGGGGAGGCACGTGGACCTGGAGGCCTACAGCGCGGTGCACGGCGACCGCTGGGACGAGGTCGACCGGCTCGCCCGCGCCCGACACGGGTCGGGCGCGGACGCGGACCGGCTGGTCAGCGGCTACCAGGAGGTCGCGACCGACCTCGCGCGGGTCCGCGGCGTCGCGCCCGGCTCCGCGGTGGGGGACCGCCTGTCCCGCACCGTGTTCCGCGCACGACTGCGCTTCACGGGCACGCCGGTCGACCCCCTGACCGCCGTCACGACGTTCTTCGCGCGGCACCTCCCGGCGGCGCTGTACCGCATCCGCTGGGTCACGGTCTGGGTCGCGGCGGCAACGGTCGCGATCACGGCGATCGTGGCCGTGTGGATCGCGTCGACCCCGGGAGCGGTCACGACGTTCGGCACGCCGGAGGCCCTGCGGCAGTACGCGACGGAGGACTTCCAGGCGTACTACTCCGACCACGGCCTGGGGGCGTTCACCGCGCAGGTGTGGTCGAACAACGCCTTCATCGCGGCACGCATGGTGGCCTTCGGCATCACGGGGCTCTACGTCCCGGTGTCGATCGTGCAGAACGCGGTGAGCCTCGGCGTCTCCGCGGCGATCATGCACTCGCAGGGGCGGCTCGGCGACTTCTTCCTCTGGATCGCTCCGCACGGTCAGCTCGAGCTGTACTCGGTCTTCCTCGCCGGTGCCGCCGGCCTGATGATCTGCTGGTCGTGGATCGCCCCCGGTGCGCGCACGCGGGCGCAGGCCCTGGCGGAGGACGGTCGAGCCCTCCTCACGGTCGCGGTCGGTCTCGCGCTCACCCTGCTCCTCTCCGGGCTGGTCGAGGGCGTGGTGACCCGCCAGGACTGGCCGTGGCCGGTGAAGATCGGGATCGGCACGGTCGCACTGGCCGCGGTGCTCTGGTACCAGTGGGTGGTCGGCGGCCGTGCGTTCCGCGCGGGTGAGCGCGGTGACGTCGAGGAGTTCGAGCGCGGCGCGACGGCGCTCACCGCGGGCTGAGCCGAGGGCTGCGCCGTGGGTCGTGCGCCCGCCGCCCGCGGCTCAGAGCCGGCCGGCCGCCTTCGCGCGGATGTACGCGTCGGCGACGGCCGGTGGCACGGCCCCGGGCCCACCGCGCACGACCTCGGCGCCGGCCCGGCGTGCGACGTCCCCGACGCCGTCCGCGTCGAGCAGGGTCCGTTCCGCGGCCGCTCGTCGGTAGACGTCGCGCTCGGCACCGGACCCGGCCAGGAGGCGCGACACCCGTCCGTCCCGCTGCTCCGGCGTCCCGTGACCGGCTTCGGCGACCCCGCTCGCCATCCGCTCGACGGCCGGGTCCGCGATGCTCGTGACGACGACGGCGTGCCGTCGCGCGAGCCGGGGGAGCACCGCGAGCAGGTCGGCCGAGGCGCCGACGGAGTCCAGGCTCGACAGGAGCACGACGAACGAACGTGAGGTCGTCACGGCGTCGACGGCTGCCGGGACCGCCGACCAGGCCGTCGCCGCGAGGCCCGGCTCGGCGAGTGCGAGCCGTTCGCCGAAGCGTCGCACCACGTCGGTCCGCGTCGCACCGTGCACCCGGTCGCGGACGGTGTCGTCGAGCACGACCAGCTCGACCCGGTCGCCGGCAGCCGTCGCGAGCGCGCCGAGCAGCAGCGCGGACTCGATGAACGTGTCGAGCCGCGGCTCGTCGTCGACGCGTCCGGCGCCGGCACGACCGGCATCGACGACGATGACGACGCGGCGGTCACGCTCCGGTCGCCACGTCCGGACGACCAGGTCCTGCCGCCGGGCGGTCGCGCGCCAGTCGATCGACCGCACGTCGTCGCCGCGCACGTAGTCGCGCAGGGAGTCGAACTCCGTCCCGTGACCCCGCAGTTGCAGGGTGGTCTCACCGTCGAGTTCGCGGAGCCGGGCGAGCCGGGAGGGCAGGTGCCGACGCGACCGGAAGGGCGGCGTGACCACCAGCGAACCGGGCGCGTCCAGGACGGCCTGCCGGGCGGCGAGGCCGAGCGGGCCGAAGGACCGGACGGCGACCCCGGCGCTGGTGCGACGGCCGCGACGGAAGGGCGTGAAGCGCACCCGGGCGGTCCGGCGTTCCCCGGCGGGCACCGTCGAGCGGATCCGGTGCGGCCCGTGGCCGGCGGAGGGCTCCCACATGTCCCGGACGACCGCGCGCAGCGGCCGACGTCCGTCGTTCGCCAGGACGAGCGTGCCGTCGGCGGTGCTGCCGCGTCGGACCAGCTGCGGCATCCGTCGCTCGACGCGGACCGAGCCCGGATCGGCGGCGAGCAGGACGTCGAGCCCGGCGGCGAGCACCACGACGGCCGCCCACGCCACGCCGCCCCAGGCGCTGCCGAGCAGCACCGTGGGGACGATCGCGACCGCCAGGAGCGCGACGAAGCGACCGGAGACGGCCACTAGAAGGGCACCCGGACCTGCTCGACGACCTGCTGCAGCACCCCGTCCGCCCCGACGCCCTCGAGCTCGGCGTCCGCGGCCACGCGCAGACGGTGCCGCCAGACCGGCAGGAGCATCGCCTGCACGTGGTCCGGCGTGATCGCGTCGTAGCCGGTGAGCCACGCCCACGCCTTCGCGGCGGCGAGGAGCGCCGTCGCACCGCGGGGGCTCACGCCGATGCGGACGGACGGCGCCTGCCGGGTGGCGCGGGCGAGGTCGACCACGTACGCCAGGACGTCGTCGCGCGCCCCCACCGCGCGGACGGCCCGCTGCGCCGCGAGGACCTCGTCGACGCCGAGCACCGGCCGGACCCCGGCGGACCGGACGTCCCGCGGGACGAAGCCGTCCGCGTGCCGACGGAGCACCTGCCACTCGACGTCCCGGGGCGGCACGTCGAGCGTGAGCTTCATCAGGAAGCGGTCGAGCTGCGCCTCCGGCAGCGTGTAGGTCCCCTCGAACTCGATGGGGTTCATCGTCGCGGCGACGAAGAACGGGTCGGGCAGCGGCCGCGCGGCGCCGTCCACGCTGACCTGGCGTTCCTCCATCGCCTCGAGCAGTGCGGACTGCGTCTTCGGCGGCGTGCGGTTCACCTCGTCGGCGAGCAGCACGTTCGTGAAGACCGGGCCCTCGCGGAACGGGAAGGTGCCGGTCGACGCGTCGAACACGAGCGAGCCCGTGACGTCCCCGGGCATCAGGTCCGGGGTGAACTGGATGCGCTTCGTGTCGAGCGACATGGCCGCTGCGAGGCTGCGCACCAGCAGCGTCTTCGCGACGCCGGGGACGCCCTCGAGCAGGACGTGGCCCTGCGCGAGGATGCCGACGATCATCCCGGACACGGCGCCCTCCTGGCCGACGACGGCCTTGCCCACCTCGGCGCGGAGCCGGCCGAAGGCGTCCCGGAGCGCGTCGGTGCCGCCGGTCGGGCGTGCCGTGGCGTCCGGTTCCGTGGCGGGCGGCGTCCTGGTGGTGGGCGCAGCGTCGGTCCGGGTCGTGCCGTTCGGTTCCTGGGCGGGTGACGGATCGGTCACGGTCGTGCTCCTCGTCGGTTGCGGTGGGGCGTTCGGGGGGTGGAGGTCTGCGGGACGGGGGCGCCGGTCGCCGCGCGGACGGCACGCTCGAGCTCGTCGAGGGCCGCTGCGCCGTCGCGGAGCGCACGGTCGTCGGTCGTCCGGCCGCCCACCAGGACGGCACCGACGGCGGGGTCGGGACGACCGGTCGCGCGGGCCGCGGCACGGACGACCTCGTCGACGTGCGCACCGCGGGGGAGCCCGAGGCGGTGCCCGACCCGTCGGAGCGCTGCGAGCCGCAGGGTGTCCAGCGCGTGCGTGCGGTCCCGGGTCCTGGCGTAGAGGCGTGCGCGCCCCTCGGTGGTCTCGGAGGCGCGGACGACCACGGGCATCCGTTCCACGACGAGGGGCCCGAGCCGGCGACCGCGCCAGACGCCGGCCGCGACCGCGACGAGGCCGAGCAGCAGCAGGGCGCCGGGCACCCACGGCGGCGCGAGCGAGCCGATCGTCGGCGCGGCGTCGGCCGACGTCCGGGTCGGCGTGTACCAGACGAGCCGGTCACCGGAACCGAGCAGGTCGAGTGCGAAGGCGGCGTTGCCCGCGGTCGTGATCGTGTCGTTCCGCAGCGCCCCCGTCGTGCCGACCAGGGTGACGTCGCCGCCGGGCGTGGCGGTCCGGACGATGCCGGCGACGCGGTCGTCCCCGCTGCCGGTCGTGGCGCAGAGGTCGGTGCCGGACGGGACGGGGCCGTCCGACGGCGGGCGGTAGCCCTGGCCGCTCGTGGTGATGCGCTCGGCGGCGGCGACGGCCGGGACGGCGCACCCGGTGGTCGCGACGGTGTCGTCCCCGAGCACGGGGCCGGCGGCGACCACGTCGAGGCCCAGGGCGTCGAGTGCGGCCTGGTCCGTGGTGACCAGGACGACGTGCTCGGCCGAGCGACCGAGTCGGCGGGCGACCCCGGCGTCGAGGGCGCCGGCGGAGTCGTCGACCAGGACCGTCGCATCGCGGAGTGCGTCGCCGTCGAGGCCGTCCACGCGGTCGACCACGTCGACCCGGGTGCCCTGCTGTTCGAGCACCCGGACGAGCGCCCGCGCACCGCTCGCCGTCGTCGAGGTCGGGTCGAGCGGCTCGCGGGACGGGTCGGTGGAGGACTGCACCGCCGCGGTGAGCCCGGCGAGCAGCAGGCCGACGAGCACGATGACGACCCAGAAGGCGACGCGACCGAGCCTGCCCGGGGCGCGGACGACGCGGGTCGCGGTCGCGGCGGCGCTCACGTCGACACCGCCGGTGCGACCGCGGGTCGGGCACCGCGGACCGTCGCCTCGGTGTCGATGACCGAGCGTGCCGTGGCCTCGTCGGCCTCGGTGCCGAGGTACCGGACGTCGTCGAAGGCGCGCGCTGCCCGGTCGATCCGGTCCGCGTGGTCGGGGAACCACGGTGCCGCGCGGCCGGCGACGGCCCGTGCCGTGGCGCCGGGGACCTCGCGCACGAGGTCGCGTTCGGCGAGTCCGCGCGCGACGGCGCGGTACCCGTCGAGGACCGCGGCGGACCAGTCGCCCGCGCGCAGGGCGGAGCGGGCGGCGTCGCCGAGCTCGCGGGCGGACCGGACGTCGTCGGCGTCGAAGACGCTCCCGTCGTCGGACCGCGCGGTGCGGGCCCGGCGACGGGGGAGACCGCGGGCGACGACCACGAGCACGACGACCGCCACGAGCACGACGACCGCGATCCAGAGCACGGACTGCCCGAGGACGGGGGAGTCCAGCCCGCCGCCCGGGCGGAAGGACCCGAGCCACTCGAGCACGTGGCGCGAGGCCCGGTCCCACCAGGTCGCGCGCGCACCGTCGTAGTCGGCTCGCTCGAGCTCGCGTTCGAGCAGTCGACGTGCCTCGTCCGGACCGAGCGTCACGAGCCGCCCGGCCACGGTTGCCCCGGCCACTGCTGCGACGGCTGCTGTGGGCCGGGCCACTGCTGCGTCGACGGCTGACCCGGCCAGGGCTGTCCGGGGCCCTGCTGTCCGGGCCAGGGCTGTCCGGGGCCCTGCTGACCGGGCCACGGCGGGCGGGCGACGGCGGGCGCCGGTGCGAACGGGTCCGACGGCTCCCCGGTGTCCAGGTGCGCGGCGATCCGCTGGTCGAGCGCCTCGGTGCGGATGCGGCGGTCGAGGGCGAGGAAGGTCAGGACCGAGGCGCTGAGCACGTCGGTGACGCACTGCACGGAGATGGACAGCAGCGCACCGAGCACGATGGCCACGACGGCCCCGACGCCCACACCGGCGGCCGCGCCCGTCTGCCCGAGCGGGTCGAAGGCGCCGATGGCCAGGACCGTGCCGAACGTGAGCGGGATCGACGCGATCGACCCCGCGATCCCGAATGCGACCTGGACGAGCAGGACGATGCCGAAGGTGCGCCAGAACGCCCCGCGGGTGAGTCGCCACGACTGCGCCGCTGCCGAGAAGACGCCCCGGCCCTCGAGGGCGATCGTGGGGACGGTGAACGCGAACCTCGTCGCCAGCCAGGCGACCACGACGAGTGCGCCGAGGGCGAGCAGGAAGAACGCGCCGATGAAGCCGCCGATGCCGGAGCGACCCGCGACCAGACCGGCCGCGATGCCGACCACGAGTCCGCCGAACACCGCGCCGAGGACCAGGCCCGCGGCGAGCTGCAGCAGGATCCACGCGAGGACCGGCCACCGCCGACCGGCGAGGAGCGCCCAGAGGCCGCGGAAGCTCGCGCGGCGCCCGAGCACGCGCTGCCCGGTGTCCGCCGCGACCGGCGCGACGAGGAAGGCCCGGCCCAGGTAGGCCAGGAAGGGCAGCCCGACCGAGAGCACGAGGAAGAGGGTCACGGACCCGGCGACGACGTCCCCCGCGCCGCTCCCGCCGGCCTCGACCGCCGACGACATGCGCGCCTGCAGCGACTGCTGCCCGAAGGTGCTCGCCAGCGTCGCGAGGAGCCCGAGCACACCGCTGAGCAGCAGGCTCCAGAGGAGCAGGACGCGCGCGTTCCGCCGGAACACCGTGAACGCCCCCGCGAGCACGTCGCCCAGGCCGAGCGGACGGAGCGGGACGACCGGGCGCTGCGCCGGCGGTCGCTGCGGACCGGGACCGGGACGCCCGGGGCCGGCGTGCTGCTGCCAGCCCTGCTGGGCCGGCCACGGCTGCTGCCCCGACCACCCGGCGGACGACGGCTGCCCTGCGGGGTGGGACGGGCCTCCCGTCCGGTCCTCGCCCCCACCGGATCCCGGAACCTGCCAGTCGGCCATCGCCGCCCCCTCGTCGTGCTCGTGTCGCGCAGCGGAACGCACGACCGTGCACCCATACTGTCGCAAGATCCCGGTGCGACGGGTGCTCGGCTATCGTGACTGTGGGTGCCGGCTCTCGGCACCGCCGCCCGTCCCACGGAGTCCATGCACATGACACCGCGCATCCTCGTCGTCGACGACGACCAGGCCCTCGCCGAGATGATCGGCATCGTCCTCCGTTCCGAGGGGTACGACCCGGAGTTCAGCGCCGACGGCAACGACGCCGTCGAGACGTTCCACAGCACGAAGCCCGACCTCGTGCTGCTCGACGTCATGCTGCCGGGGATCGACGGCATCGAGGTCTGCAAGCGGATCCGCGCGGACAGCGGCACCCCGATCATCATGCTGACGGCGAAGGGCGACACCGCCGACGTCGTCGCCGGCCTCGAGAACGGTGCCGACGACTACGTCGTCAAGCCGTTCAACCCGAAGGAGCTCGTCGCGCGCATCAAGACGCGGCTGCGGCCGACGGCGGGGGACGCGTCGGTGCTGCACGCGGGCGACCTGACCGTCGACGTCGCCGCGCACGAGGTCCGTCGCGGCGACACGGTGATCGCGCTCACCCCGCTCGAGTTCGACCTGCTCCGCGCGCTCGCCGAGAAGCCGAACCAGGTCTTCACCCGCGAGATGCTCCTCGACCAGGTCTGGGGCTACCACTACAAGGCGGACACCCGGCTCGTGAACGTCCACGTGCAGCGGCTCCGCGCGAAGATCGAGCACGACCCGGACAACCCGAAGATCGTCACCACCGTCCGCGGTGTCGGCTACCGGGCCGGAGGAGCCTGAGCACCGTGCCGTCGGCGTCGTCCGGTACCGCGGCGGGCGGGGGCGCACCGCGGGCCGGCCGCGGGTTCCCCGGTCGCGCCGCCCGTGTGCGGCGTCGGCTCCGCCGCTGGCTCCGTCGCGGGTGGTACGCGGTCGCCTGGCTGTGGCGCCGGTCGCTCATGGTGCGCAGCGTCGCGATCACCGTCGCGACGACCGGCCTCGCGGTCGCCGTCATCGGCACCGCGGTCATGATCAGCATCTCGAACAACGTCTACGCGCAGCGCCGCGACCAGATCGAGTCCGAGTCGGCCCGGGCGACGATCGTCGCGCAGGGCATCTTCGACGCGGCGACCGCGGCCGAGGACAACAACCAGACCGAGCTGGAGACCCTGCAGAGCGAGGCGCAGCAGGCGATCCTCTCGAACACGACGAGCCCGGGCGGCACGAGCATCGCCATCGAGCGGACGCCCGGCCAGTCGACGCCCCAGACGCTGCAGAACCTCGCGAGCCAGGGCTTCCCGGACGCCGTGATCACCGACGCCCTGCGCCGCGAGGTCGGGAAGGACACCGGGCGACTGAGCCTGCAGCCCGTGCAGCTCGACGACGGCGGCCGCCGCGAGCCGGGCCTGGCCGTCGGGTCCGTCCTGCAGGTCCCGAGCGCCGGACAGTACGAGCTCTACATCGTGTACGACCTGTCCGACGCGCAGCAGACCCTCGACTTCGTGTCACAGACGCTGTCGGTCGGCGGCGTCGCACTGATCGTCCTCATCGCGCTCGTCACCTCGCTCGTGGTGCGGCTCGTCGTCGTGCCGATCCGCGGTGCCGCGGAGACGAGTCGCAAGATCGCCGCCGGTCGGCTCGACGAGCGCATCCCGGTCCGGGGTCACGACGACATCGCGATCCTCGCGCGCAGCTTCAACGACATGGCCGACGCGGTCAGCCGGCAGATCACCCAGCTCGCCGAGCTCTCCCGCGTGCAGCAGCGCTTCGTGTCCGACGTCTCCCACGAGCTCCGCACGCCGTTGACCACGATCCGGCTCGCGGGCGACATGCTCTACGACTCGCGGCACGCCTTCGAGCCGTCGGTGAGCCGGTCCGCCGAGCTCCTGCACGCACAGGTCGAGCGCTTCGAGCTGCTGCTGGCCGACCTGCTCGAGATCTCCCGCTACGACGCCCAGGCGGTGCAGCTCGACACCGAACCCGTCGTGCCCGCCGCGCTCGCCGCCGACATCGTCGAGGAGTTCCGCCCGCTCGCCGACCGTGCCGGCGTCGACCTGCAGCTCGTCACCCCCGGCGGCCACACCACGATGCAGCTCGACGCGAAGCGCATCCGGCGGATCCTGCGGAACCTGGTCGGCAACGCGGTCGAGCACGGCGACGCGAAGCCCGTCCAGGTCGTCGTCGACAGCGACTCCCGGTCCGTGGCGATCGCGGTCCGTGACCAGGGCGTCGGGATGCCACCGGAGGACGCAGCGCGGGTGTTCGACCGCTTCTGGCGCGCCGACCCGAGCCGCAAGCGCACCATCGGCGGCACCGGCCTCGGTCTCGCGATCTCCCTCGGGGACGCGAACCTGCACGGCGGTCGGATCGACGTGTGGTCGCGCCCCGGCGAGGGCTCGACGTTCGTGCTGACCCTGCCGCGTGGCGAGTCGCTCGGCACCGCGACCTCCGCCATCCCGCTGCCCGAACTCGACGAGACCTACGACGGCCCCCGCGCCGTCCGGGGGGAGGACTGATGCGCGCACGACTCCGGACCCTGGTGGTGGTGACGCTCGCGGCGCTCTCCGTGGTCGCCCTCTCGGCGTGCGCGGCGATCCCGACGGGTGGCGGCGTGCGTACCGGGCAGTCGGTGAAGGACGAGGCGATCTCCGGCTTCGAGCTCCGCCCGGACCGACCGGTCGCGGGCATGGACCAGACCGCGATCCTGCGCGGCTTCGTCGCCGCCGGCACCGGCGCGCAGGACGACTACGGCACCGCCCGCGAGTTCCTCGCCACGGGGTTCGCCGAGAAGTGGAACCCGCGCCGCGGCGTCACCGTCCTGCAGGGCAGCGGCGCGATCGAGCGGGTCGCCGACCGCGAGCTCACCTACACGCTGACCGCCAGTGCGACCGTCGACGCCGACGGCGAGTACACCCAGGCGGTCCGGCCGACGACGTCGACCCTGACGTTCCAGTTCGTCCGCGAGGACGGGGAGTGGCGGATCGCCTACGCCCCGGACGGGATCATCCTCACGCCGGTGAGCTTCGAGTCGCAGTTCCAGCAGCACGCGCTCTACTTCTTCGACCCGACGTACCGCTACCTGGTGCCCGACGAACGGTGGTTCCTCGCCCGGTCGTCCACGAGCACCCGCATCGCCAGTGCGCTGCTGGCCGGGCCGTCCGACTGGCTCAAGGGCGCCGTCGTGTCGGCCTTCCCGGAGGGGACGCAGCTCTCGCTCAACGCGGTCACGATCGAGAACGGCTCCGCGCTCGTCGACCTGTCGCGCGACGCCCTCGGTTCGAGCGGCGAGGACAAGGCGCGCATGCGCGAGCAGCTGACCCGCTCGCTCGCGTCGGTCGCCTCGGTGTCGTCCGTCTCGATCACCATCGAGGGGGCGACCTTCGCCGAGCCGGAGCAGCAGGACGCGACGGCGCGTCTCAACCCCGACGTCGACCCGCGACCGCTCGTCGACCGCGACGACGAGGTCGGGTACGCGACGGGCAACGGTCGGGTCGCGGCCCTCGGCGGCGACGCGAGCACGACGATCGCCTCCCTCGACCCGGAGTCGTTCTCGCTCTCCACGTCCGGCACGGTCGCCGCGGTGGGCAACGCCAGCGGCGTGGTCGTGGTCCGCGGTCGGGACGCGCTCCGCATCGACGCGACCGACGGACTGGTCCCGCCGACGCTCGACGACCTCGGCTTCGTCTGGGTCGGCAGCGGTGACGACACGAGCCGGGTGACGGCGTACGGGCTGGGTGGCGACCCGCACGAGGTCGCCACGACGCTGCCACGCGGTCGGCTCGTCTCGTTCCAGGTCTCCCGCGACTCCACACGTGCGCTCGCCCTCATCGAGACGGGCGACGGGCCCGCCCTGTACGTGATGGCGATCGTCCGCGGCAGCGACCGCACGCCGACGGGCCTCGGCTCGCCGGTGCGCGTGCAGGCGACCACGGGTGACGCCGTCGGTGCGGCCTGGGTGAACGACAGCGACGTCGTGTCGGTCGGGCAGACGGAGGCCGGCCCCGAGGTCGTCCGGTCGACGGTCGGCGGCCAGTCGACGACGTTGCCGAAGCCGGACGGGACGGCGTCCTCGGTGGCGGGCGGCAGCGGCGGATCGGTCCTGCTGCGCATGGCGGACGGCACGGTCCTGCAGTCCACCGGCGGCCGCTGGGACACCACGGGGGTCACCGCGGACGTCCTCGGTACCCAGCGCTGACGCGGCACGCGCCGCTCCTGCGGCGCGGCCGCCCCTGCACGCGCGGCGCGGCCGCCCCTGCACGCGCGGCGCGGCCGTTCCTGCACACGCGGCGCGGCCTGGAGGCTCGTCCACCGTCCGCCGCGACGGCCCACCTCGGCGGTGTGCCGGGCGCCACGATCGACCCGTGTCCAGGACCGACCCGCGCCGCCGGCGCACCCGCGCTGCCGGCGCCCCTCCCACCGCCCCTGCCACCGCACCGTCTGCCTGGTCGGACGCCGTCGCCGCGGTGCTCGGACTCGTGCTCCCCGTGGCCTGCGTCGGGTGCGGTGCGCCGGACCGGGCGGTCTGCCGGCCCTGCCGTGACGCACTCGACGCCGAGCCGCAGCGACGCCGGCTGGTCGCGGGTGTCCGACTCGACGCGGCCTTCGCCTACCGGGACACCGTGCGGGCTCTCGTCCTCGAGCTGAAGCTCCGTGGCCGGACGGACCTCGTGCCGGTGCTCGCGCCACGGTTCTGCGCGCTCGTCGACCGGGCCCTGGCCGACGTCCCGGGAGCGCTGCTCGTCCGTGTGCCGCCGTCGCCTGCCGGGGCGCGGCGACGGGGGTTCGACCCGGTCGTCCTGCTGCTCCGCCGCGCGGGTGCTGCGCGTGGGCGGCCCCGTCGCGCGCCGCGCCGGGCGCTCCGGCGAGTCCGGGGGCGGGTCCCCGCGGACCGGCCCGGCTCCCGGGCCACGAAGCGCGTCGCGCACGGCCAGAAGGAGCGGACGGCACTCGAACGGGTCGAGGCGACGGTGGGCACGCTCCGTGCGGCGCACGTCGCGGGTCGGGACGTCGTGGTGGTCGACGACGTGGTCACGACCGGCGTCACCATGGCCGAGGCGGTCCGCGCGGTCCGTGCGGCCGGGGGTCGCGTGGTGCGGTGCGTCGCGCTCGCCGAGGTCGAGGAGTGACCTCTCGGGCCGCACCAGGACGGTTCGTGCACCGGCCCCGCGGGTGCGGCGGCTGGTCGGCCGGGTGGACGCCGGGTGGCCGCCCGGCGACGCCTGAGCGTCCGGTGGGTGTCCGGCGCGACCCGCCGGCGGGTGGTGACGCCGCTCGGGCCGGGGGTCTAGCCTCGCGGCAAGGCGTTCAGGATCGCCGGATGGAGGCGACGCGCCGAAGTACGGATGGGAGCCGCCACATGGACGTGACGATCACGGGCCGGAACGTCGGGGTCACCGATCGATTCCGCACCTACGTGGAACAGAAGTCCGAGAAGATCGACGTGCTCGCCGACCGCGCCCTCGCCTTCGAGGTGCGCCTCAGCCGCCACAACGAGAAGGCCGGCGGCGCCCAGGGCGAGGACCGCGTCGAACTCACCCTGATCGGCCCCGGGCCCCTCGTGCGGGCCGAGTCCGCCGCCTCGGACAAGTACGCGGCGTTCGACCTCGCCTTCGCCCGCATCACCGAGCGCCTGCGTCGGGCACGTGACCGCCGCAAGGTGCACCGCGGTCGCCACCGCCCGACCTCCGTGGCCGAGGCCGCCGGCACCGGGTTCGAGCACATGGATGTCACGCCGGCCGACGGGCGGCTCATCGAGACCGTCGCGACCGGTGCCGTCGCCGTGGTCGAGGAGTCGCACGACGAGGACGTCGAGCCGTACTCGCCCGTGGTCATCCGGCAGAAGGTCTTCACCGAGGCCCCGATGACCCTCGACGACGCGCTCTACCGCATGGAGCTGGTCGGGCACGACTTCTACCTCTTCGTCGACGCCGAGACCCGGCGTCCGAGCGTCGTCTACCGCCGCAAGGGCTGGGACTACGGCGTGATCGGCATCGACGACGGGAGCGCGGACGGCAGCACCGCCGACGCGGACGCCGCCGGGTCAGCGGCCGTCGCGTAGCGCACCGTCGCCATCCAGCGGGTGCGTGCGGTCCTCGTCGGACCGTTCGCACCCGCTGCCCTCGTCGGCCGTCCCTGCTCGGTGCACCGCCCGTCTCCCAGCGCAGCGCTCCGGCGGGTTGCTAGCATGACTGGCTGTTCGGATCGCGCAGGTCGCGCGCGACGACCCCGTAAGGAGCTCACGTGGCAAACGTGCTGGAGAAGGTCCTCCGCATCGGCGAAGGACGGACCCTCCGACGGCTGAAGGCGTACGCCTCGGCCATCAACGACCTCGAGGACGACTTCGCGAGCCTCACCGACGAGGAGCTCCAGGACGAGACGAAGGAGCTCCGCGAGCGGTACGCCAACGGGGAGTCCCTCGACGACCTCCTGCCGGAGGCGTTCGCCGCCGTGCGCGAGGCAGCCAAGCGCACCCTCGGCATGCGGCACTTCGACGTGCAGCTCATGGGCGGCGCGGCCCTGCACCTCGGCAACATCGCCGAGATGAAGACCGGTGAGGGCAAGACCCTCGTCGCGACGACCGCCGCCTACCTCAACGCGATCCCGTCGCGCGGCGTGCACGTCATCACGGTCAACGACTTCCTCGCGTCGTACCAGTCCGAGATCATGGGGCGCGTCTTCCGTGCGCTCGGCATGACCACCGGCTGCATCATCGCGAACCAGTCGCCGGCCGAGCGCCGCGAGCAGTACGCGGCCGACATCACCTACGGCACGAACAACGAGTTCGGCTTCGACTACCTGCGCGACAACATGGCGTGGCAGGCCTCCGACATGGTGCAGCGCGGCCACTACTTCGCGATCGTGGACGAGGTCGACTCGATCCTCATCGACGAGGCCCGCACGCCGCTCATCATCTCGGGGCCGTCCTCGGGCGAGGCGAACCGCTGGTTCACCGAGTTCGCGTCGATCGCCACCCGCCTGATCCCGGGCGAGGACTACGAGGTCGACGAGAAGAAGCGCACGGTCGGCGTGCTCGAGCCCGGCATCGAGAAGGTCGAGGACTACCTCGGCATCGACAACCTGTACGAGTCGGCGAACACCCCGCTCATCTCCTTCCTGAACAACTCGATCAAGGCCGTGGCCCTGTTCAAGAAGGACAAGGACTACGTCGTGATGAACGGCGAGGTGCTCATCGTCGACGAGCACACCGGTCGCATCCTCATGGGCCGGCGCTACAACGAGGGCATCCACCAGGCGATCGAGGCGAAGGAGGGCGTCGAGGTCAAGGCCGAGAACCAGACCCTCGCGACCGTCACGCTGCAGAACTACTTCCGCCTGTACCAGAAGCTCTCCGGCATGACCGGTACCGCCGAGACCGAGGCGGCCGAGTTCATGTCGACCTACAAGCTCGGCGTGGTCCCCATCCCGACGAACAAGCCGATGCAGCGCATCGACCAGACCGACCTCGTCTACAAGAACGAGAAGGCGAAGTTCGAGCAGGTCGCCGTCGACATCGCCGAGCGCCACGAGAAGGGCCAGCCGGTCCTCGTGGGCACCACGAGCGTCGAGAAGTCCGAGTACCTGTCGAAGCTCCTCGCGAAGAAGGGCGTCAAGCACGAGGTCCTCAACGCGAAGAACCACGCCCGCGAAGCCGCGATCGTCGCGCAGGCCGGTCGACTCGGGGCCGTCACGGTCGCCACGAACATGGCCGGCCGCGGTACCGACATCATGCTCGGCGGCAACTCCGAGTTCCTGGCCGTGCAGGAGATGCACGCCAAGGGCCTGTCCCCGACGGAGACGCCGGAGGAGTACGAGGCCGCCTGGGACGACGTCTTCGCCCGCGTCAAGGCCGAGATCAAGGAAGAGGCCGACAAGGTCCGCGACGCCGGCGGTCTGTACGTCCTCGGTACGGAGCGCCACGAGTCGCGCCGCATCGACAACCAGCTCCGAGGTCGTTCCGGTCGTCAGGGCGACCCGGGCGAGAGCCGCTTCTACCTGTCGCTGACCGACGACCTGATGCGCCTGTTCAACTCCGGTGCGGCCGAGAGCCTGATGGGCCGCTCGAACGTGCCGGACGACATGGCGATCGAGAACAAGCTGGTCAGCCGGGCGATCCGGTCCGCCCAGGCGCAGGTCGAGGGCCGCAACGCGGAGATCCGCAAGAACGTCCTGAAGTACGACGACGTCCTGAACCGCCAGCGCGAGGCGATCTACAGCGACCGTCGTCACATCCTCGAGGGTGACGACATCAACGACCGTGCGCAGTCGTTCCTCAAGGCCGTGATCGACGACGTCATCGACACGCACACCGGCGAGGGCTCCCCGGACGACTGGGACCTCGACGCGATGTGGACCGAGCTCGGCACGCTGTACCCGATCTCGATCTCCATCGACGAGGTCATCACCGAGGCCGGTTCGAAGGGCAAGGCGACGCGCGAGTTCCTGGCACGCGAGATCCTGTCCGACGCCAAGCTCGCGTACCAGCAGCGTGAGGAGCTCCTCGGTGACGAGGCCATGCGCGAGCTCGAGCGCCGCGTCGTCCTCTCCGTGATCGACCGTCGTTGGCGGGACCACCTGTACGAGATGGACTACCTCAAGGACGGCATCGGCCTCCGCGCGATGGCACAGCGCGACCCGCTGGTCGAGTACCAGCGCGAGGGCTACGCGCTCTTCCAGAGCATGATGGGCCAGATCCGCGAGGAGTCGGTCGGGTACCTGTTCAACCTCGAGGTCCAGGTGCAGTCGGACGGCGACAACGCGGTCATCGAGGCGAAGGGGCTCGGGGAGTCCGAGGCCACCGGGCTCGAGTACTCGGCGCCGTCGATCGACGGCGAGGTCGAGGTGCGCGACGAGCGCGGACGCCTGGAGCAGGCAGCCACCGCTCGCGCGCAGCGCGCTCAGGCCGAGGCCGAGGCAGAGGCCGCCGGCCCGGAGCAGGGGTCGGCGTTCGGCAACGCGGCGACCGCCTCCGGTCAGGCCGCCGCGGGGAACCGCGCGGAGCGTCGTCAGGCCGCCAAGAAGGGCTGACGCCCCACGACGACGGACGGGAGGCGCGGTGCCGGACGGCACCGCGCCTCCCGTCCGTCGTGTCCCCGGTGCGGGATCAGAGCACCCCGACCGCGGTCGCTCGCCAACGCCCCTGCCGCAGCTCGAGCCGGAGCGCGACGGCACGCGCGTGGCTGCGCGTGTGCACCACCACGGCTGCCTCCGCGACGCCGGGCGCCGGCTCGCAGACCCGGACGCTCCCGACCTGGAGGATCGGGCGGGCGCGGGACCGTCTCCCGATCGACCGCGCTCGAGCGCCGAGGGCGGCACGCTGCAGCAGGTGCCGCTGCACGTCCTCGGTGATCCAGCGCGCGATGCTGTCGACCTCGCGCCCACCGGTCAGGACCTCGACGACGCACAGCCCGAGTGCCCGCGCCGTGTCGGCGACGTCCGGTGTCGCCGTCGTGGTCGTGGTCCCGGACGACGTCCCGGCCTCGGCGCCGTCCGCGACGTCGGGGTGGCCCCTGCCCGCCGCCACGAGCTCCCGGTGCTCGGACTCGCTCCTCGGTGTCGTCCCGGTCACCGGGGCGAGCGTCCGCGGTACCGGTCCGCTCTGGTCGTCCGCCGTGATCGGACGCGCTTCTCCTGCCGCCATGTCCCCTCCGGTCCCGAGCGTACGGACGAATGGCGCATGTGAAATACCGACGTCATCGTGCTTGTGGAGGGGCGTCGTTCTCCACAGACGGGCGCACCTAGACTTGCCGGGTGTCGACCCTCAGTGATCTCGTCCTCGCGCAAGGCCGGTCCTCGGAAGCGGACGTGGAGTGGCTCCACCTGCTCGTGGGGGACTGGCAGCTCCTCGCCGACCTCTCCTTCGCGGACATGGTGCTGTGGGTGCCGACGGCCGTGGACGGCTCGTTCATGGCCGTGGCGCACGCGCGTCCGAGCTCGGCGGCGACCCTGTTCTACCGCGACATCGTCGGGCAGGAGATGCGTGAGGAGTGGCGCGACCAGGTCACCCAGTGCTTCGCGAGTGCCACGGTCGTCGACTCGGCCGAGCCGGACTGGTACGAGGACACGCCGACCCGGGTGCGTGCGATCCCCGTGCTCCGCCGGCTGACGACGAACAGCACCGAGACGACCGACCGTCCGATCGCGGTGGTCACCCGGCACTCGAACCAGGACGAGATGCGGACGCCGAGCCGCCAGGAGCTGAACTTCACCGCGAGCGCGAACGACCTGTTCGGCATGATCGCGACCGGTGACTTCCCGGACCTCGGGGCGCCGGCTGGTCCGCGCCGTGGTGCGCCCCGCGCGAGCGACGGTCTGCTCCGCCTCGACACGAACGGCACCGTGACCTTCGCGAGCCCGAACGGCCTGAGCGCGTTCAACCGCATGGGCTTCGAGGGGGAGCTCGAGCGGAAGTCCCTCGCCGAGGTGACCACCGAGCTCATCGGCTCGAAGCTCGACGTGGACGAGTCCCTCCCGCTCGTCGTGACCGGTCGTGCGCCGTGGCGCGCCGACGTCGAGGCGAAGGGCGTGACGGTGTCACTCCGGTCGATCCCGCTGCGTGACCACGGGGAGCGCATCGGCGCCATCGTGCTCTGCCGCGACGTCACCGAGCTGCGGCACCAGGAGCGTGAGCTCATCACCAAGGACGCGACGATCCGTGAGATCCACCACCGGGTGAAGAACAACCTGCAGACGGTCGCGTCGCTGCTGCGGATCCAGGCCCGACGGACCCACTCCGACGAGGCCCGCACGTCACTGCAGAACGCGATGCGCCGTGTCGCCGCGATCGCCGTCGTGCACGACACCCTGTCGACCGGTCTCAGCCAGAACGTCGACTTCGACGAGGTGTTCGACTCGGTGCTCAAGCTCGTGACCGAGGTCGCCGCGTCGCACAACACCACCGTCCGCCCGAAGAAGACCGGCGAGTTCGGCGTGCTGCCCTCCGAGGCCGCGACGCCTCTCGCGCTCGGGCTCACCGAGCTCGTCACGAACGCCGTGGAGCACGGGCTCGACGGGCGCGACGGCGAGGTCGAGATCGTCGCGAACCGCGCCGACGACCACCTCGACATCGAGGTCCGTGACAACGGTGTGGGCCTGCCCGAGGGCAAGGTCGGCTCGGGTCTCGGCACGCAGATCGTCCGCACGCTCATCCAGGGCGAGCTCGGCGGCACGATCGACTGGCACACGCTCACCGGCAGCGGGACCGAGGTCACGATCACGATCCCGTTCCGCTGGCTGACGGCCGCCGGCGCCGCCTAGGCCGACGCGTCGCGGGCGTGTTCGTGTGGCGTCCGTTGCCCGTGCACAACCGGAAGCACCTCGCGCCGCGGGTATCCGTGGTGCGAGGTGCTTCCGATTGTGCGGCCGTCCCACGGCGGAGGCGGGCGACGGCGGCGGTCCCACGGCGATCGCGGGCGGCACCGCACGCCTGCGACGCCCGCGCGCACGACGACGCCCGTCGCTCCCGGGGGAGCGACGGGCGTCGTCGTGTCAGGAGCGCTGCGTCAGGAGGCGCGGCGGGCGCGGGCAGCGCGGCGCTTCAGCGCACGACGCTCGTCCTCGCTCAGGCCGCCCCAGACACCGGAGTCCTGGTTGTTCTCGAGGGCGTACTGCAGACACATCTCGGTCACGGTGCACCGCGCGCACACCGACTTCGCCTTCTCGATCTGGTCGACGGCCGGTCCGGTGTTCCCAACGGGGAAGAAGAGCTCGGGGTCCGCGGTGAGGCAGGCTGCCTGGTCACGCCAGTCCATGTGTGGTGCTCCTTGATGTCGATGCTCGAACGGCAGGCCGGGGCCGCGGCTCGGGGATCGGAACGCTGGCATGCACAGGGCACGAGGGGAACCTGTGGGGGAGGCTTCCGCTGGGAGCGAGTCTGACGCCCGCTGGACGCTCGGGGGAGAAGCGTCGAACCGCGGGAGACGCACACCACATCGTGCCGTCCAAACGACCTCGAATATCGTTCCATACTGGGATGACCAAATCAAGGGTCCCGATGCTGGAGGCTTGCTGTGCCCGACACCACCCCGACCGCTCCGGACCACGTCCCGGGCCGCCCGCCGGCCGTCACGACCCTGCTCGTCGTGGTGGGGCTCGAGGCCCTCGCGCTCGTCGTCACGACCGTCGTGCTGCTCGTGGAGTCGATCGTCGCCCCGTCGTCGAGCATCGCCTCGGCCGTCGCGCTCACCCTGCTCTGCGCGGTCGCCGCGCTGTGGCTGGTCTCGCTGGTCGTCGGGCTGCGCAACCGTCGGGCGTGGGTCCGCGCCGGCATCCTCGTGTGGCAGGTGATGCAGGGCGCCCTGGCCATCGGTGCGTTCCAGGGCGTGTTCCGGGTCGCCTGGGTCGGCTGGGCCCTCCTGATCCCCGCGCTGCTCGGGCTCACCCTGGTGCTCTCGCGTGCCGTGACGGGGTGGCTCGTCCCGCGCGACGCTCGCGACGAGTAGCCGCGACCCCGGGACGGACGAGAGCGCGCCCCGCTCAACGGGACGTGCCGACGCACGGGAGGCGCGCTGCCAGCTGGCAGCGCGCCTCCCGTCCGTGACGTGGCCGGGTCTCAGACCAGGCCGAGCTTCTTCCGCAGGCTCGCCACGTGCCCGGTCGCCTTCACGTTGTAGAGCGGCAGCTGCACGACGCCGTCCTCGTCGACGACGACCGTCGACCGGATCGTGCCGGTGACGATCTTCCCGTAGTTGTTCTTCTCGCCCCACGCGGCGTACGCCCGGTGCACCGCCAGGTCCGGGTCGCTGAGGAGCGGGAAGGTCAGCGCCTGCTCGTGCTGGAAGGTCTTGAGCTTCGCGGGCTCGTCCTTCGAGATGCCCAGGACCTCGTAGCCGGCTGCCTGGAGCGACGACATGTTGTCGCGGAAGTCGCAGGCCTCGGTCGTGCACCCGGGGGTCGACGCCGCCGGGTAGAAGTACACGATCACCTTGCGACCCCGCAGGTCCGCGAGGCTGTGCTGCGCGCCGTCCTGGTCCGGGAGGGTGAAGTCGGGGGCGGTGTCGCCGGCTGCGAGACGGTCGGTCATGGTGCTCCTGTTCGGTCGCGGCGCCCGAGTGGTCGTGGGCACGCGAAAGTCATGCTAATGTTGTTTCCCGTTGCAGCACGGAAGTGCGAGAGCGACAGACAACTGAACACCATGCGCCTCTAGCTCAATTGGCAGAGCAACTGACTCTTAATCAGTGGGTTCTCGGTTCAAGTCCGAGGGGGCGCACCGCAAGGCCCGGTCGGATCACTCCGACCGGGCCTTCTTCGTTCCCCGGGACGGTCCGGTCGGTGGCCCCGGAGGGCGACACGCGCGGACTGCAGTCGGGGCGCAGATCCGCGACCAGGATCTCGGACGTGCTCTCGAGTCCGCCCCGGGGCGGCCTCAGGTGGTCGGGAGGTCGACCACGCGCGTCCCGCCGACGAGGGGTGCGAGGGCACCGCCCGTCGCCGCCGCGAGCTCGGCTCGCAGGACGTCGAGCGCGTCCTCGGGGACCCAGAGCGTGAACCCGACGGTGCTGCCGTAGGTCGGTGGGTCGAAGGTCGCTCCGTGCTGCTGCACCCACTGCCGCAGCACGTTGTCGATGCGGCCGGCGTCCGCGTGGGGCGCGGTGACGTCGACGCGGGTCAGCTCGACGCGCTGCAGCGTCGTGGCGCGGTCCAGCGTCTCGGACACCGAGGTCGAGTACGCGCGGACGAGTCCGCCCGCACCGAGCTTCACCCCACCGAAGTACCGGGTCACGACGGCGACCACGTCGGTCAGGTCGCGGCGACGCAGGACCTCGAGCATGGGGACCCCGGCGGTCCCGGACGGCTCCCCGTCGTCGGAGGACCGTGCCTGGTCGCCGAGCACCCCCGTGACCATCGCGGAGCAGTTGTGCCGGGCGTCCCAGTACCGGCGGCGGACCTCGGCGACGGCGCGCTCCGCGTCCTCGACCCCGCTGACGGGGACGACCGTGGTGACGAACCGCGACCTCGTGACGACGATCTCGTGCTCGACGGTGCCGGCGATGGTCGACGGGAAGTGGCGGGGCACGTGCTCGAGGGTAGCCGCGCGCCGTCGGCGGCCCGCGCTACCATGGCGTGCACAGCCGACGACTGGGGAGGAGTCCGATCGACATGACCACCGTGGATCCCAGGGGCGGCGCGCTCGACGCTGCCGAGCTCGCTCGTCGACTCAACCTGTTGCTCGACTTCGAGGAGTCGCAGCGCGGCGCTCCCGTGCCCTTCGCGGCGATCGAGGAGTACGTCGCGGCGCAGGGCGGTTCGCTCTCCCGCGCCAAGTGGACGTACATGCTCTCCGGCGACGGCCGACGCAACCGGGACACCGACCTCCTGCGCCTGCTCGCCGGGTTCTTCGAGGTCGACGAACGCTTCCTGCTCGAGGACAGTGCCGTGCCCGAACGGATCGGCGCCCAGATCGCGCTCGTCCGTGCCCTGCGGTCGGCACGGGTGAGCGGCTTCGCCGCGCGGACGTTCCCGGGGGAGCTCTCACCCGAGGCCCTGCGGCGCATCGCCCAGGTGCTCGAGGAGGAGTCGGCACGAGGGGGTGTGGCGTGACGGACCCCTCGGTCGAGGCCTTCTGGGCCCGCGGGGCAGCCGAGGGCTGGTCGGACATCGACCAGGCCGTCGCCGCTGCCGCCGACCACGTCGGCAAGCCGGTCGTCGTGCGCGAGGAGTCGTTCCTCAGCGCCGAGCCGGTCTGCGGGTTCGTGGCGACGCTCGAGCACCAGCACCTCGTGATGATCTCCCCGACGAACTCGGCGACGTTCCGGTCGTTCGTCATCGGCCACGAGCTCGGGCACGTGCTGCACCGGCACTCGGAGCACGCGGCACAGTCGGCCTACGTGCGCGACGTGATCCCGGACGTCCCCGAGTACAAGGTGGAGCGAGCACTCGCGCGCGGGCTGTTCTCGAACACCTACGAGCACGAGGCCGAGCTCTTCGCCGACCGCCTCGCCGCCCTCATCCGGTCGAACCGAGGTCGTCCGAGCGCCTTCCGCGGGGTCTTCGGGTGATCGTCTCCGTCACGATGGCGGTGGTCCTCGTCGTCGGGACGGTGGTGCTGTTCCGACTGCAGCGGGGGCAGGACCGGACGCTCGCGGTGACGTTCCTGCTGTTCACCGCGACGATCGTCACGAACGTCGATCCGCTGTACCGCTGGCTCGACCCGCTCGTCGGTGGCCGCAACGTCGTCACGGTCGTCAGCGACTGCCTGATGATCGCCGGGACGAGCACGCTCCTCTGGGGCGTCGCGAAGGCCGTCGGCGCAGCGTGGCGGTGGCTGCGGACCGCCATCATCGTCGCGTTCGCGGTCGTCGTGGTGGTGGTCGTGGCGGCGTTCCTCGCGCTCGACCAGCCGCCGACCACGACGACGTTCATGCTCGTCGCGGGGCACCAGCCCGCCGCGGCCGTCTACTCGATCGCGCAGACGACCTACCTCGGCACCGCGGTCGGCGCCACCGGTGTGATCTGCATCATGCGCCTGCGGGAGGCCCGGACGGCGGCGGACCTGGTCGGGCTGTGGGTGATCGTGCTCGGCGGGGTCCTCGGTGTCGTGCGGATGGTCGTCGTCGCCGTGATGGACGTCGCACACGTGGTCGGTCGCCTCGACGTCACCCGCGCGCTCACCCCGCCGTACGACGTCACGACGCCCGGCGCGGTGCTCTGCATGGCCTCGGGGATGCTGCTGCTGGTCATCGGCCACCAGCTCTCCCGTCGACGCCGTGCGCGCCGCCTGGACGCCGCCCTGGCCGCCCTCGAGCCGCTGCACGCCCGCATCGGTACCGACAACGCCTACCCGGCGACCGAGGACACCGCGACGCGGCTCAGCCGGACCATCGTGGAGATCAACGACGGTGCCCGCCGCTCGCGCCGACCGCTGGACGCCGACGAGCGCATCGTGCTCGCCGAGGCGGAGTCTGCGCTCGACGAAGCGCTCGCGCCTGCTCGCGACTCCGTCTGAGTCCTGCTCGTCTGCATCGGTCGGATCACGTTCCCGAGCAGCGCTCGACGTTGCGGTGTGCTTCCGTGTAGGGTCTGTAGCACGTGCTACACGACGGGGTCCCTCGTCGTCGGCACGCCGGGGAGGTCTCGGCCGCGTTGGGGGCGGCCGAGCACCCCCGGGCTCACGCTCCGGTCACGAGCCGGGGTCGCGTCGCTGTCTAGACTCGTCGGGTGACCGTCTTCGCCGCCATCGTGCTGTTCCTCGCCGCCGTGTTCAACCTCGTGACCTGGCCGCGCTTCTTCCAGCGGGTCGCGAAGGACAGCCGGGCGCGCGACGCGGCAGGCAAGCCGACGACGTTCTACACGGTGCACCTGGTGCTGCTGCTCATCGCCTTCGCGATCGCCCTCGCCGCCGTGGTCGCGGGGATCCTGCTGCTGGTCTGACGCGGTCCGAGTGGCCACCTGACGGACGGGAGGCGCGGTGCCGGCTGGTACCGCGCCTCCCGTCCGTCCGTGGTCACCATGCGCTCGTGAGCCGCCGCCGTCCCGTCGAGCCGCCGCTGTGCCGGCGAGACGCCGCCGTCCCGCCGAGCCGCCGCTGTGCCGGCGAGACGCCGCCGTCCCGGCGAGACGCCGCTGTATCCGGCGGCGTCTCGCGGCGCCTGCGGTGTCTCGCACGAACGCAGGCGTCTCGAACTGATGCAAGCGTCTCGCGCTGATGCCGGCGTCTCGCGCCGACGCCGGCGTCTCGCGCGCGGCGAGCGACCCGGACGGCTCAGGAAGCCGGCGGCAGCGGCGCCCCGAGCGCCCGCTCGAGCCCGAGCCGCGCCACCCGCTCGTCGCCGGTGTCGAGCAGCACGCGGAACGTCTCGTCCTCGCAGACGAACTCCACGCACACCGCGTCGAAGTCGCACGGCTCGATGCGCCACCCGGTGATCAGGTCAGTCGGCACCTGCGTCAGTGCGTCGCGCTCGAAGCTCGTCTCCGCGCGGACGGTGTCGTCGTAGACCCGGATCCGCCCGAAGGTGCCACGCCAGGTGAGTTGGAGGTCGAGCGTGGGGGAGACAGAAGGGTCCGGCACGCGCCGATCGTACCGGCGCGCACCGGACCCTGTCCGGGAGGCGCGATCAGCCGCGGGAGCTGCCCGACCCGTCCTGTCCGTCGCGGCGGACCTGGTTCGCGGGGTCGCGCACACCGATCGGGAACGGCCCGGTCACACCCTCGCGGAGCGCGGCGATGCGGAGGATGCGGTCGCGCTGCAGGAACCAGCCGACGATCAGCAGCGGGATGATGACCACGAGCGAGGCGATCGTGTACGTGCCGACGGGGTAGTCGATCGCCATGAGCACGACCACCGACGCCAGGAACGCGAGCGTCAACCACGAGGTGACCGGAGCGCCGGGCAGCTTGAACGACGGCTCCTTCGCGAGCCCCTGCTTCGCCCACTGCCGCAGCTTCATCTGGCAGAGGATGATCGTGCCCCACGCGGTGATGATGCCGAGGCTCGCGACGTTCAGCGCGATCTCGAACGCCTGCGCCGGCACGAAGTAGTTGAGGGCGACGCCCGCGACGGTGAACGCCGCGGTGAGCAGGATGCCGGCGTACGGCACACCGCCCTTCGACATCTTCGTGGTCCACTTCGGCGCGGAGCCGTTCATGCCCATCGAGTGCAGCGCGCGGCCGGTGGAGTACAGCCCCGCGTTCAGCGACGAGAGCGCTGCGGTGAGCACCACGAAGTTCATGATCGACCCGGCGACGATGCCGACCTGCGGGTTGCCGAGCGACGAGAAGAACGTCACGAAGGGGCTCTGCCCGTCCTTGTACGACGTGTACGGCAGGAGGAGGGAGAGCAGGACGACCGACCCGACGTAGAAGACCGCGATGCGGAAGACGACGGAGTTGATGGCGCGGGGGATGACCTTCTCGGTGTCCTGGGTCTCGCCGGACGCGGTGCCGACGAGCTCGATGGCGGCGTAGGCGAACACGACGCCCTGGACGACGAGCACCGCCGGCAGCACGCCGTTCGGGATGAGTCCGCCGTTGTCGGCCCAGATCGAGAAGCCCGTGCGGACCGCCTCGCCGCCGGTCTCCACCGGGAAGGCGAAGATCAGCCAGACGAGGGCGATCACGAGGAACGCGACGAGTGCGGCGACCTTGATGAGCGCGAACCAGAACTCGAGCTCGCCGAACACCTTGACGGCGACCATGTTGGCGGCGAGCACGACGACGAGGGCGATGAGTGCGAGGAGCCACTGCGGTGCCGCGGTGAACGCACTCCAGTAGTGGAGGTACAGCGCGACGGCGGTCGTGTCCACGATCGAGGTCATCGCCCAGTTCAGGAAGTACATCCACCCGGCTGCGTAGGCGAACTTCTCGCCGTAGAACTCGCGGGCGTAGGAGATGAACGACCCGGAGGACGGGCGGTGCAGGACGAGCTCGCCGAGCGCGCGCAGGATGAAGAACGCGAAGACGCCGGCGATCAGGTAGGTGACCGCCAGCGCGGGGCCGGCGGTGTTCAGGCGTCCGCCCGCGCCGAGGAAGAGCCCGGTGCCGATGGCCCCACCGATCGCGATCATCTGCAGTTGCCGGGGCTTCAGACCGTGCTGGTAGCCCTCCTGCTCGTGCGAGAAGTCGTTCGCGGGCTTCGCAACACCCGTGTCGTTCTGCGCTGTCATGCGCGCCAACCTACATGCGTGGACGGCCCGGGGTGGAACGGGAGCCCACCCTGAACGACACCACAGGTGTGCCGACGCTGAACGCCCACCGACGCCGGTCCGACAGCATGGACGGATGGACACCCTCCTCCGACTCCTCGTCGCGATCGGGATCGCCCTGCTCGTGACGGCCGCCGCAGCGCTCGTCCTGCACCTCGTGCTCCGGACCATCGCCCGCCGGGAACGCTGGGCCGCGGTCCTGTCCCGGCGCACCAAGCACCCCGCGCGGTCGATCCTGCTCATCGCGCTGCTCTGGACGGCCTTCACGACGAGCATCCCGCACGACGAGGACACCTACCCGTGGCGCGACGAGGTCTCGCACGCCTTCCTCATCGCCACCATCGCCGTCGGCTGCTGGCTGGCGTGCCAGATCGCCATCTTCCTCGAGGACCTCGGCCTGCACCGCTACCGCGTCGACGTCCCCGACAACCGGGTGGCACGGCGCATCCGCACCCAGGTCCTCATCATCCGCCGACTCACGGTCGCCGTGCTCGTCATCATCGCGGTCGGCGCGATCCTGCTGACCTTCCCCGGGGTCGAGGCCGCGGGCGCGAGCGTCCTGGCCTCGGCCGGACTCATCTCCGTCGTCGCGGGTCTCGCGGCGCAGTCCACCCTCGGCAACGTGTTCGCCGGCATGCAGCTCGCGTTCTCCGGGTCGATCCGCGTCGACGACGTCGTCGTGGTCGAGCAGCAGTGGGGGCGCATCGAGGAGATCACCCTGACCTACGTCGTCGTGCACCTGTGGGACGACCGCCGGTTCGTGCTCCCGTCGACCTACTTCACGTCCACGCCGTTCGAGAACTGGACCCGCACCGGCAGCGAGCTGCTGGGCGCGGTCGAGTTCGACCTCGACTGGCGGATCAGTCCGACCGAGATGCGCGGGGAGCTCGACCGCATCCTGTCGACCTCGACGATCTGGGACGGTCGGACCAAGGTGCTCCAGGTCACCGACGCGGTGAGCGGGCTCGTGCGGGTCCGCATCCTGGTGTCCGCTCCGGACGCCGGCGGCCTGTTCGACCTGCGCTGCTACGTCCGCGAGGAGATGGTCGAGTGGGTGCAGCGCGAGCACCCCGACGCCCTGCCCCGTCAGCGGGTGCAGGTCACGCAGGGCACCGAGCGCGTCGGCGAGCGCCGCGCCCGCACCGAGGAGCAGGACGCTGCGCTCTTCCGCGAGGGCGACGAGCGCACCGCGCTGTTCACCGGTCCGATCCAGACGTCCGACATCCGTCCGGACGAGGTCCCGCCCGAGCGCTGACCGCACGCCCTGACAGCCTGCGCTGACCGCACGGGCGTCCGCAGGTCGCGACGCCACGGGACGACGGACGGGAGGCGCGGTACCGGTGGGTACCGCGCCTCCCGTCCGTCGTCCGGTCACCGTCGTGACCGCGACGTGCGTCCTAGCGCTGGCGCGCCTTGACGGCTCGGTCGTCCTCGACGACCGTGCCGAGCGCGACGATCGTCGTCGCGAGCCACGCGATCCACGTGAGGGCCAGGCGCCAGTCGCGCGGCCCCTGCCGTGTGGTCTGCACGACGCTGTAGCCGCTGATGATCGAACTCCACACCGCACCGCTGAACATGAACTTCCGCACGGGTTCCTCCTCCTGGTCGTCCCAGCCACGCTACCGGCCGCTACATTGGAGCGCCGCCGGTCGCCCTGCCGGTCCGCAGAGCGAGGAGACACCGTGCGCCAGGCCGTCATCGGGGGAGTGCTGCTCGTCGTGGGCGCCGTCTGCGTCGCGCTCGGGCTGCTGCCCCTCTCGGACCTCGGCGCGCTGGCCGACCGGGTCGTCCCGGTGCTCGCGTTCGTGCTCGGGCTGACGATCGTGTCGGAGCTCGCGGCCGACGCCGGTGTCTTCGACCGGCTCGCCGACCTGGCGGCCCGGGTCGGCGGCGGGCGCACGATCGGCCTCTGGGCGGCCGTCGTCGTGCTCGCGGTGGTCTGCACGGTCTTCCTGAGCATCGACACCACGGCGGTGCTCCTCACCCCGATCGTCATCACGCTCGCGCGTCGCGTCGGGCTGCCGCCGATGCCCTTCGCGCTCACGACCGTGTGGCTCGCCAACACGGCGTCGCTCCTGCTGCCGGTGTCGAACCTGACGAACCTGCTCGCCGTCGACGGGATCGGCCTCGACGGCCCGATCCCGTTCGCCGGCCTCATGGTGTGGGCGGCGCTCGCCGGGGTCGTCGTGCCGTGCGCGGTGCTCCTCGTGGTGTTCCGCGGGAAGCTCTTCGGCCGGTACACGCCGGTCGACGTGCGACGGCCGCGCGACCCGCTGTTCTTCTGGGCGGCCTCGGTGGTGCTCGTCCTGCTCGTGGTCGCGCTGACCGCCGGCGTGACGGTCTGGGTCGCGGCGCTCGTCGCGGCGGCGCTGCTCGTCGTCGTCGCCGCGTTCCGCGCGCCGTCCGAGCTCCGGCCGTCCCGCGTCCCCTGGGCGACGCTCGTCTTCGCGGCCGGGCTGTTCGTCGTCGTCGAGACCCTGCACGCCACGGGGCTCACCGACCCGATCGTGCAGGCGCTGTCCGGTGGCACCGACACCGGGTCGCTCCTGCTGCTCGGCGGTGCCGGCGGGGTCGCGGCGAACGCGATCGACAACCTGCCCGCGTACCTGGTGCTCGAGCCGGCCGCCGGCCACGAGGCGCTGCGCTACGCGGCGCTCCTGGTCGGCGTGAACGCGGGGTGCCTCATCACGCCGTGGGCCTCGCTCGCGACGCTGCTGTGGCACGCACGGCTGTCGGCCGAGGGCGTGCACCTGTCGTGGGGACGCTACATGGCGCTGGGGTGCGTGGTCGCGCCGCTCACCGTCGTCGCCGGTGTGCTCGCGCTGCAGCTCTGAGGCGGCCGGCTACAGCCAGTCCTTGCTCTTGAACACGCGGTAGAGCACGAGCGACGTCGCGACGATCAGCGACACCGATGCGGCCAGTCCGCTCCAGTGCCCCTCCCCGGGGAACGTCACGTTCTGCCCGAAGAACCCGGTGATGGCGGTCGGGATCGCGATGATCGCCGCCCAGCTCGTCACCTTCTTCATCACGGTGTTCTGCCGGTTCGACGCCAGGTTCAGGTTCGTGTCGAGGACGCTCGACACCGCGTCGCGGAGCTGCTCGACCGAGTCCGCGATCGTCACGAGGTGGTCCTCGACGTCACGGAGGTACGGGCGGATGCCGTCGGCGATCGTCTCGGCGTCGCCGTGCAGCAGGGACCCGACGCTGTCGCGCGTGGGCACGACCTGCCGCCGGAGCACGCCGAGCGCCTTCCGCAGCCGGAAGGACCGGCGCTGGACCTGCTGCTCGCGCGGGTCCCCGTGCTCGAACAGGTCGTCCTCGAGGTCGTCGATGCGTGCCTCGATGTCCTCGACGGCCTTCGTGGCGTGGTCGACGACGGCGTCGAGGAGTCCCCAGACGAGCCAGGGCACCCCGCGGTCGGCCAGGTCGGCGTTCGCCTCCAGCCGCCGTTCGACGGCGCCGAGGTCGACGTCGGGGCCGTGGATGGTCACGAGCGCCCGGTGCGTGACGAAGGCCTTCACCTCGTGCGTGACGAGCTCGCCCTCGGCGTCGAGGCCGTCGACGTCGTAGACGACCAGGAACAGGCTGTCCCGGTAGCGGTCGAGCTTCGGCCGCTGCCCGTGCTCGAGGGCGTCCTCGACCGCGAGCGCGTGCACCCCGAGCTCGTCCTCGAGCTGGTCCAGGTCACCGGGGTCCGGGTCGACGTGGTCCACCCACACGAAGGTGCCGTCGTCGCGCTCCAGCAGGTCCGACACCCGTTCGACGGGGAAGTCCCGCTCCACCGCGGTGCCGTCCCGCCACGCCCGTGTCATGACCATGGCGACGAGCCTAGTGACGGCGCACCGAGAGCCGGCCGCCCCTCCGCTGGTACCGTCGGCCTCGATCCCGGCGCACCGGCCGGAGGGAACGGAGACACCAGCACCCCATGGCAGCAGACACCGACCCGGACCGCTACGCCTTCGTCGTCGCCTCGAACCGCCTCCCGGTGGACCGCGTCGTCGACGAGGACGGCAACGAGGGGTGGCGGCACTCGCCCGGCGGGCTGGTGACGGCGCTCGAACCGGTCATGCGCGCCAACGACGGCGCCTGGGTCGGGTGGGTCGGCCAGCCGGACGTCGAGGTCGCACCGTTCGACAACGAGGGCATCCACATCGTGCCGGTGCCGCTCAGCGCCGCCGACGTCGAGGAGTACTACGAGGGGTTCAGCAACGACACGCTGTGGCCGCTCTACCACGACGTCATCGAGCACCCGAGCTACCACCGCGACTGGTGGATCGCGTACCGACGCGTCAACGAGCGCTTCGCCGACCAGATCGCCGAGATCGTCGAGCAGGACGGCATCGTGTGGGTGCAGGACTACCAGCTGCAGCTCCTGCCGGCGCTGCTGCGGGAGCGCCGCCCCGACCTGACGATCGGCTTCTTCAACCACATCCCGTTCCCGCCGGTCGGCATCTACGCGCAGCTGCCCTGGCGCGCGCAGATCCTCGACGGGCTGCTCGGTGCCGACGTGATCGGCTTCCAGCGCCAGGACGACGCGAGCGACTTCCTCCGCGCGGTCCGGCACATCAAGGGCTACACCACCAAGGGGTCGACCATCGACGTCCCCGTGGACGACCCGGCGGCCCCGCGGAGCCGCAAGGGCATCACCGTGCGGCACGTCGAGGCACGGCACTTCCCGATCTCCATCGATGCCGAGAGCTTCGAGGAGATCGCCCACCGGCCCGAGGTGCAGGAGCGCGCGCGGGAGATCCGCGAGAGTCTCGGCAACCCGAAGACCGTGCTGCTCGGCGTCGACCGGCTCGACTACACGAAGGGCATCCGGCACCGGATCAAGGCGTTCGGCGAGCTCGTCGAGGACGGCCGGATCGCGGTCGAGGACGCCACGCTCGTGCAGGTCGCGAGCCCGAGCCGCGAGCGGGTCGACACCTACGCGACGCTGCGTGACGAGATCGAGCTCACCGTCGGCCGCATCAACGGCGACCTCGGGGTCATCGGCCACCAGCCGATCGCGTACCTGCACCACGGGTACCCGCGCGAGGAGATGGTGGCGCTCTACCTGGCCGCCGACATCATGCTCGTCACGGCCCTGCGCGACGGCATGAACCTGGTCGCGAAGGAGTACGTGGCCGCCCGGTTCGACAACGACGGCGTGCTCATCCTGTCCGAGTTCGCGGGTGCCGCCGACGAGCTCAAGCAGGCCGTCATCGTCAACCCGCACGACATCGGCGCGCTGAAGGACTCGATCCAGCGCGCCATCGAGATGCCCCGCCGCGAGCGCTCCACGCGCATGCGCGCGCTCCGCAAGCGCGTCCGCGACAACGACGTGGCCCGGTGGTCCCGCTCGTTCCTCGAGGCGCTCGACCGGCACGCCCCGCGCGGGTCGCGGATCGACCCGTCCGACGACGGCGGCGAGCGGCACCGCGAGGCGGAGGACGACGGGATGTCGATCTTCGACCAGGACGCGCAGAAGGCGCGTGCCGCCGAGGACACCCGGGAGGCACGCGGTGCCTGAGGTCTCCACCGACCCGGCCGTCCTGGCGGCGGCCCTCGAGACGCTCGCGGCTGCGCCGCGACTGCTCGTCGCCCTCGACTTCGACGGCACGCTCGCACCCTTCGCCGACGACCCCGCACGGGTCGGGGCGCTCCCCGGCTCCTGGGCCGCGGTGCTCACCCTGCAGCGCGCCCGCGACACCGAGGTCGTGCTCGTCTCCGGGCGTCCGCTCGAGGGGCTCGCCCGGGTGTCGCACGCACCCGACGGCATGGCGCTCGTCGGGTCGCACGGTGTCGAGTGGCGCGTGGACGGCCACGACGAGGCCGCGCTGAGCGACGACGAGCTCGCGCGGGTCGAACGGGTCGGCGCTGCCCTCGACGAGGTCGGTGCACGGTTCCCCGACGTCGTGATCGAGCACAAGCCGGCCGGCCACGGTGTGCACACCCGGCGGGCGAGCGTCGAGGACGCGGCCGCGGCGAACGCGGCGGCGCACGAGGCGGCGCACGCAGCAGACCCGGACGTGCTGGAGCGCGGCGGCAAGGACATCGTCGAGTTCGCCGTCCGGCACGTCACGAAGGGCGACGCGATCGATCGACTGCGCGGGCTCCGCGGCGCCGACGCGGTGTTCTTCGCCGGCGACGACGTCACCGACGAGGACGCCTTCCGGGTGCTCCGCGACGGCGACGTCGGCGTGAAGGTGGGGGAGGGCGACACGCTCGCCGCCCACCGCGTGGCCGACCCTGCGGCGCTCACCGACGTCCTGAAGCAGCTCGGACGCCTGCGCGCGACGCGCTGACGACCCGGCCCCGCGCCTCCCGTCCGCCGGCTCGTCCCTCGGGACGCAACCCAGGCGGCTGCTCGCAGCGCTGTACCGCTGCGAGCAGTCGCTGACATTGCGTTCCGCGGGACCGCCGCGGCGTCGTGTCCGGTTGGTATCCCAACTGGTCCTAGACTGCCTCCATGCCTGACATCGACGTGAAGCCGCGCAGCCGGGTCGTCACCGACGGGATCGAAGCGACCACCTCGCGTGGCATGCTCCGCGCCGTCGGCATGGGCGACGCCGACTGGGACAAGCCGCAGATCGGGATCGCCTCGTCCTGGAACGAGATCACCCCCTGCAACCTCTCGCTCGACCGCCTCGCCCAGGGCGCGAAGGAGGGCGTGCACTCCGGAGGCGGGTACCCGCTGCAGTTCGGCACCATCTCCGTCTCCGACGGCATCTCGATGGGCCACGAGGGCATGCACTTCTCGCTCGTCTCCCGCGAGGTCATCGCCGACAGCGTCGAGACGGTCGTCAACGCCGAGCGCCTCGACGGCACCGTGCTGCTCGCCGGCTGCGACAAGTCGCTCCCCGGCATGCTCATGGCCGCCGCGCGCCTGGACCTCGCGAGCGTCTTCCTCTACGCGGGTTCGGTCATGCCGGGCTACGTGAAGCAGGCCGACGGCTCCTTCAAGGAGGTCACGATCATCGACTCCTTCGAGGGCGTCGGTGCGTGCAAGGCCGGCACCATGACCGAGGCCGAGCTCAAGGAGATCGAGTGCGCGATCGTCCCGGGCGAGGGCGCCTGCGGCGGGATGTACACCGCGAACACGATGGCGAGCGTGGCCGAGGCCCTCGGCATGTCGCTGCCCGGGTCCGCGGCCCCGCCGAGCGCCGACCGTCGCCGTGACTACTACGCCCACCGCTCCGGCGAGGCGGTCGTCAACATGCTGCGCCTCGGGCTCACCGCCCGCCAGATCCTGACGAAGGAGGCGTTCGAGAACGCCATCGCCGTCGCGATGGCGCTGGGAGGCTCGACCAACGTCGTGCTGCACCTGCTCGCGATCGCGCACGAGGCCGAGGTCGAGCTGAGCCTCGACGACTTCAACCGCATCGGCTCGAAGGTGCCGCACCTGGCGGACATGAAGCCGTTCGGCAAGTACGTCATGGTCGACGTCGACCGCAACGGCGGCATCCCGGTGATCATGAAGGCGCTGCTCGAGGCCGGTCTGCTGCACGGCGACGTCATGACCGTCACCGGCAAGACCCTCGCCGAGAACCTGGCCGAGATCGACCCGCCGGAGCTCGACGGCGAGGTCTTCCGGAAGCTCGACAACCCGATCCACACCACCGGTGGCCTGACGATCCTCAAGGGCTCGTTCGCGCCCGAGGGTGCCGTCGTGAAGACCGCCGGCTTCGACGCCGCCGTGTTCGAGGGCCCGGCGCGGGTGTTCGACCGCGAGCGCGCCGCCATGGACGCCCTGACCGAGGGACGGATCCAGAAGGGCGACGTGGTGGTCATCCGCTACGAGGGCCCGAAGGGCGGCCCCGGCATGCGCGAGATGCTCGCCATCACCGCTGCCATCAAGGGCGCGGGCCTGGGCAAGGATGTACTACTGTTGACGGACGGACGATTCTCAGGCGGCACAACCGGCCTGTGCATCGGCCACATCGCACCGGAAGCCGTGGACGCAGGTCCAGTGGCATTCGTGCGCGATGGCGACCGCATCCGTGTCGACATCGCGGCTCGCTCGCTCGACCTACTGGTCGACGACGCCGAGCTGGAGGCCCGCCGAGAAGGCTGGGCCCCGCTGCCCCCGCGCTACACCCGCGGAGTCCTCGCGAAGTTCGCGAAGCTCGTCCAGTCCGCCGCCAAGGGCGCGGTCACGGGCTAGCGTCGACACGTTCGAACCGCCATCCCTCCAGGCAAGGACCACCTCATGCCCACGGAAGCCACTCCGCTGTCCGCGGCCGCCGGTACGCGGCGGTCGCCCGAGATCCTGACCGGCTCGGGAGCCGTCCTGCGGACGCTCGAGCACCTCGGGATCACCGACGTCTTCGGCCTGCCCGGCGGCGCGATCATCCCGTTCTACGACGAGCTCATGGCGTCGA
This sequence comes from Curtobacterium sp. NPDC088465, assembly GCF_044753165.1. Taxonomy (NCBI): domain Bacteria; kingdom Bacillati; phylum Actinomycetota; class Actinomycetes; order Micrococcales; family Microbacteriaceae; genus Curtobacterium; species Curtobacterium sp. NPDC088465. The sequence continues at coordinate 83,567 of NZ_JBIVMR010000006.1, forward strand.
CGACCATCCGCCACGTCCTCGTGCGCCACGAGCAGGGTGCCGGCCACGCCGCCGAGGGGTACGCCTCCTCGTCCGGCAAGGTCGGTGTCGCCATCGCGACGTCCGGCCCCGGTGCGACGAACCTCGTCACGGCGATCGCCGACGCCTACATGGACTCGGTGCCGTTCATCGCGATCACCGGGCAGGTGTTCTCGACCCTGATGGGCACCGACGCCTTCCAGGAGGCCGACATCGTCGGCATCACGATGCCGATCACGAAGCACTCGTTCCTCGTGACCGACCCGGCCGACGTGCCGGCGACGCTCGCCGCGGCCCACCAGATCGCCACGACGGGTCGTCCGGGCCCGGTGCTCGTCGACATCACGAAGGACGCCCAGCAGAAGTCGGCGCCGTACGTCTGGCCGCCGAAGATCGACCTGCCCGGCTACCGTCCGGTCACGAAGGCGCACGGCAAGCAGATCACGGCCGCGGCCCAGCTGCTGGCCGAGGCCGAGCGTCCGGTGCTGTACGTCGGCGGCGGCGTCGTCCGCTCCGGTGCGTCGGCCGAGCTCCTGCGCTTCGCCGAGGCCACCGGTGCGCCGGTCGTCACGACCCTCATGGCCCGTGGCGCCTTCCCGGACTCGCACCAGCAGCACCTCGGCATGCCGGGCATGCACGGCACGGTGCCCGCGGTGCTCGGCCTGCAGGAGAGCGACCTCATCGTCGCCCTCGGTGCGCGCTTCGACGACCGGGTGACGGGCAAGGCGGACGAGTTCGCGCCGCACGCCAAGGTCGTGCACGTCGACATCGACCCCGCGGAGATCTCGAAGATCCGCTTCGCCGACGTGCCGATCGTCGGCGACGCCCGCGAGGTCCTCGTCGACCTCCTCGACGCCTGGGAGGACGTCTCCGCCGACCGGGCGGACACGAGCGCCTGGTGGGCGAAGCTCGACCAGCTCCGGCAGGACTTCCCGCTCGGGTACGCGGAGCCGACCGACGGACTGCTCGCGCCGCAGGCGATCATCAAGCGCATCGGTGAGCTCACCGGTCCCGAGGGCGTGTTCGCCTCCGGGGTCGGTCAGCACCAGATGTGGTCCGCGCAGTTCATCCGGTACGAGCGGCCGAACGCCTGGCTGAACTCGGGTGGCGCCGGCACCATGGGCTACTCGGTCCCCGCGGCGATGGGCGCGAAGGTCGCTCAACCGGACCGCGTGGTCTGGGCGATCGACGGCGACGGTTGCTTCCAGATGACGAACCAGGAGCTCGCGACCTGCGTCATCAACGACATCCCGATCAAGGTCGCGGTCATCAACAACTCCTCGCTCGGCATGGTGCGGCAGTGGCAGACGCTGTTCTACGACGGCCGACACTCCTTCACCGACCTGCAGACCGGTCACGGCACGCGCCGCGTCCCGGACTTCGTGAAGCTCGCCGACGCCTACGGTGCCCTCGGCATCCGCGTCGAGAAGGCGGACGAGGTCGACGCCGCCATCCAGCTCGCCCTCGAGACGAACGACCGCCCCGTGGTGATCGACTTCGTGGTCAGCCGCGACTCGATGGTCTGGCCCATGGTCCCGCAGGGGGTCAGCAACTCGTCCATCGAGTACGCCCAGGCCCTCGCCCCGACCTGGGACGACGAGGACGCCGACATGACGGGAGAAACCGCATGAGCCACGTCCTCTCCCTCCTCGTCGAGGACAAGCCGGGTCTGCTGACGCGCGTCGCGGGGCTGTTCGCCCGGCGCGGCTTCAACATCGAGTCGCTCGCCGTGGGCGGCACCGAGGTCGAGGGCCTGTCCCGGATCACGGTCGTCGTCGACGTCGAGGACCTGCCGCTGGAGCAGGTGACGAAGCAGCTCAACAAGCTCGTCAACGTCATCAAGATCGTCGAGCTCGACTTCTCGCAGTCGGTGCAGCGCGAGCACATGCTCGTGAAGGTCCGCGTCGACAACCAGACCCGCTCGGCCGTGCTCGAGGCCGTGAACCTCTTCCGCGCGCAGGTCGTCGACGTGGCGACCGACTCGCTCATCGTCGAGGTGACCGGCGACCCGGGCAAGATCCAGGCGATCCTCCGCGTCCTCGAGCCCTACGGCGTCAAGGAACTCGCCCGCGCCGGTCTGCTCGGCATGGGCCGTGGGCCGAAGAGCATCACCGACCGCGTGCGCTGAGCACACCCCGCTTCCGGGCGGGAGGCGCGGGGCGGTCCCGCCACGCGCCTCCCGTCCGCACACCACAAGCCACCAGAACCAAGGAGACACACCCTCGTGACTGACATCGTGTACGACGCCGACGCCGACCTGACGCTCATCCAGGGCAAGAAGGTCGCCGTCATCGGCTACGGCTCGCAGGGCCACGCCCACGCGCTCAACCTCCGTGACTCCGGCGTCGAGGTCGTCATCGGCCTCCAGGAGGGCTCGAAGAGCCGCGACAAGGCGACCGAGGCGGGCTTCGAGGTCCTCACCCCGGCCGAGGCGACGAAGAACGCCGACGTCGTCGTGATCCTCGCGCCGGACCAGGTGCAGCGCATCGTCTACGCCGAGGACATCGAGCCGAACCTGAAGGACGGCGCGACGCTCGTCTTCGGCCACGGCTTCAACATCCGCTACGGCTACATCGAGGCCCCCGAGGGCGTCGACGTCGCGCTCGTCGCGCCGAAGGGCCCGGGGCACACCGTCCGTCGCGAGTACGAGGCCGGCCGCGGCGTGCCCGTGATCGTCGCCGTCGAGGTCGATGCCTCCGGCAGCGCCTGGGACCTCGCCTGGTCGTACGCCAAGGCCATCGGCGGCCTGCGATCCGGCGGCATCAAGACGACCTTCACCGAGGAGACCGAGACCGACCTGTTCGGTGAGCAGGCCGTCCTCTGCGGTGGCACGTCGCAGCTCATCCAGTACGGCTTCGAGACCCTGGTCGAGGCGGGCTACCAGCCGCAGATCGCCTACTTCGAGGTCCTGCACGAGCTCAAGCTCATCGTCGACCTCATCTGGGAGGGCGGCCTCACCAAGCAGCGCTGGTCGATCTCCGACACCGCCGAGTTCGGTGACTACGTCTCCGGCCCCCGCGTGATCTCGCCCGAGGTCAAGGAGAACATGAAGGCCGTGCTCTCCGACATCCAGGACGGCACCTTCGCCAAGCGCTTCATCGAGGACCAGGACGCCGGCGCGCCGGAGTTCAAGGAGCTCCGCGCGAAGGGCGAGGGCCACCCGATCGAGGCCACCGGCCGCGAGCTCCGCGCGCTGTTCGCGTGGAAGTCGAACGACGCCGACTACGTGGACGGCTCGGCCGCGCGGTAGTCTGCGGTCGACCACCCGACTCCCGAGGCGGCGGTGCGTTCGCACCGCCGCCTCGCGACGTGACCCGAACGACATGCACCTGTACCCCTCCAGCTCCAGCGCCAGCACCTGGCGCCCCCGTGGCGTCCCCGTACCCGGGCGCTCCGCTTCCGTGACCCGTCCTGCAGTGCTGCCGATGCCGCTCCGCGGCGTCGCGAGGAGTGGTCACGACCGGGTCCTCCGACGTGGGAGGATCATCGGATGGCGGTGACGAAGCGAGCGGTCCACATCGGCGCCGGCAAGATCGGGCGCGGGTTCGTGGGTCAGTTCCTGGTCGCGAGCGGTTACGAGCTCACCTTCGTCGACGTGGACGACCGCGTGGTCTCCGCGCTCAACGACGCCGGCCGCTTCGTGGTCCACGAGGTCGGCGAGCAGCCCGTCGAACACCTCGTGTACGGCTTCCGTGCACTCAGCAGCAAGACCGACCGTGAGCGCGTCGTCCAGGCGATCGCCGAGGCCGACGTCGTCACGACCGCCGTCGGTGCACGCACGCTGCCGCTCGTCGCCCCCGTCATCGCCGAGGGCCTCGCGGCACGGGCGCCCGAGCGCGGCGACGTCACGGTCGTGGCCTGCGAGAACGCCTTCAACGCGACGGACTCGCTGCACGCCAGCATCCGACGCGCCCCGATCCTCGAGGACCGTCACGTCGCGGCGGTCTTCGCGAACTGCGCGATCGACCGCATCGTCCCGGACCAGTCCGGGGTGCTCGGACAGTCCGGTGGTCTCGACGTCGTGCTCGAGCCGTTCTACGAGTGGGTCATCGAGCGCACCCCCTTCGCTCCGTCCGACGCCGAGCCGCCGCAGATCGACGGCGTCACCTGGGTCGACGACCTGCAGCCGTTCGTCGAGCGGAAGCTCTACACGGTGAACACCGCCCATGCGACCGCGGCGTACCACGGCTTCGTCCGCGGGATCCGACTCATCCGCGAGGCCCTCGAGGACCGCGAGGTCCGCGCCGAGGTCGACGGGGTCCTCGCCGAGACGACCGCGCTGCTGGTCGCCAAGCACGGGTTCGACCCGGCCGAGCACGCCCGCTACGTCGCTGCGAACCTCACCCGCATCGCGAACCCGCTCCTGCCGGACACCACGGCGCGTGTGGGGCGCAACCCGCTGCGGAAGCTCGGACGGCGTGAGCGCTTCATCGGCCCGGCGTCGCAGCTGGCCGAACGCGGGCTCCCGGTCGAGCACCTGCTCGGAGCGGTCCGGGTCGCCCTGGCGTTCGACGACGAGAACGACCCCGAGTCGATCGAGCTGCACGCCCTGCTCCGCTCCGGCGCGACGGCGCACGCACTCACCGAGATCCTGACCGGGCTCGTGGAGAGCCACCCGCTGTTCCCCGCGGTGCGCGACGTCGTCGCCGGGGTCCTCGCGACCCAGCCCGCCGACGTCTGAGCGGTCCCTCGTGGTGTCCGCCGTCGCGGGTCCCTCGTAGAATCGTCCCCATGACCACGGCAGCATCCCCGCCCGACGGCTCGGTCGACCACGACGACGACGCCCTCAGCTGGGGCGACGCGGACGACGCGACCCACGTCGACGCGGCCCACAACCCGGTCACGGTGAAGGGCCACGGCGGACGCGACCCGGAGCGCCCGGAGACCTCCGGCGCCCTGGTCGGCTTCGGGGTCTTCGGCGGGCTCTACCTGCTCTACACGGTGGCGTGGCTGCTCACCGCCTCGACCGCGTACGTCGCGAACGTCGACACGCTGCTCACCGTCTTCGTCGAGGTCCTCCGCTTCCTGTCGATCGTCGCGCCCGCGCTGTGGTTCACCGTGGTGCTCTGGGCCGGTCGTGGTCGTCGGACCCGCACGCGGCTGCTGTGGATGCTGCTCGGAGCCGCCGTGCTCTTCCCCTGGCCGTTCCTCATGACCAGGAGCTTCGGGTGACCGCCACGACACCGGCAGCCCGCCGGACCTCGTCCCCGCTCGTCGGCCGCATCGTCGTCTGGGTGGTCTTCGGCGCGCTGTTCGCCTACATGACCGTCCAGAGTGTCGGGAACCTCGTCACCGTCTCGCAGTCGGTTCGCGCGTTCAACACGTTCCTCGAGACGACCTCCGGTGGTTCGTCGCTGCAGCGCAGCACCCCCTGGGGCTGGCTCGTCCTCGACATCGCGATCGCGCCCGTCGCGTTCGTGGTCGCCCTCTGGACGACGCGCCGGGCTCGGCTGTCGGTGACGGTCGGTGTCTTCGTCGTCGCGTTCGCGGCGGCGGGCGCGCTCTGGCTCGACCTCCAGCTGTTCGTGCCGCGCCTGCTCGACTTCTGACGCACGTCGCGACCGTCCCACGGACGGGAGGCACGGTGCCCGCTGGCTCCGCGCCTCCGGACCGGCGCGTGGTTCCGTCGGGGACCGACGGTGCGGTCGTAACCGGGTCCCCGCGTCGATACGATGGTGGGATACCGCCCGTCTCGTGTGAGGAACTGCAGCTGTGCCGAAGCCGGTCGTCCTGATCGCCGAAGAACTCTCGCCCGCCACCGTCGACGCCCTCGGGCCCGACTTCGAGATCCGGAACGTGGACGGTACCGACCGTGCCGCGCTCCTGTCCTCCCTCGCCGACGCGCACGCCGTGCTGGTGCGGTCCGCCACGAAGATCGACGCCGAGGCCATCGCCGCGGCGCCGCAGCTCAAGGTGGTCGCCCGCGCGGGCGTCGGCCTGGACAACGTCGACATCAAGGCGGCGACCACCGCCGGCGTGATGGTCGTCAACGCGCCGACGTCGAACATCATCTCGGCCGCCGAGCTCACGGTCGGCCACATCCTGTCGCTCGCGCGCCACATCCCCGCGGCCCACGCGTCGCTCGCCGCCGGCGCGTGGAAGCGTTCGTCGTACACGGGCGTCGAGCTGTACGAGAAGACCGTCGGCATCATCGGCCTCGGCCGCATCGGCGCGCTCATCACGCAGCGCCTGCAGGCGTTCGGCGTCTCGGTCATCGCGTACGACCCCTACGTCACGACGGCCAGGGCCCAGCAGCTCGGGGTCGAGCTGGTGTCGCTCGAGGACCTCCTCCGTCGTGCGGACTTCACCACGATCCACATGCCGAAGACGCCGGAGACGGTGGGCATGATCTCGGACGAGCAGTTCGCGCTCATGAAGCCGACCGCGTTCGTCGTGAACGTCGCCCGCGGCGGCCTGATCGACGAGGACGCCCTGCACCGGGCGCTCACGTCCGGGGAGATCGCCGGCGCCGGCCTCGACGTCTTCGTGTCCGAGCCGCCGAAGGACTCGCCGCTGCTCGCGCTGCCGAACGTCGTCGTCACGCCGCACCTCGGCGCCTCGACGGACGAGGCCCAGGAGAAGGCCGGCGTCTCCGTCGCGAAGTCCGTGCGCCTCGCGCTCGGCGGCGAACTCGTGCCGGACGCGGTCAACGTCGCCGGCGGCGTCATCGACCCGTACGTCCGCCCGGGGATCCCGCTCATGGAGAAGCTCGGTCAGGTCTTCACCGGCCTGGCCACCTCGCCGGTGACGAGCATCGACGTCGAGGTGCACGGCGAGCTCGCGCAGTACGACGTCAGCGTGCTGAAGCTCGCAGCCCTCAAGGGCGTCTTCACCGACGTCGTCAGCGACCAGGTCTCGTACGTCAACGCCCCGCTCATCGCGGAGCAGCGCGGCGTGAGCGTCCGGCTCATCACCGACGCCGACAGCCCGGAGTACCGCAACGTCCTCACCATCCGCGGTGCCCAGTCCGACGGGCCCGCGATCAGCGTGTCCGGCACGCTGACCGGTGCCAAGCAGGTCGAGAAGCTCGTGGAGATCAACGGCCACGACGTCGAGGTCGCCCTCGACGCGCACCACGTCGTGATGGTCTACACCGACCGCCCCGGCATCGTCGCGGTCTACGGCAAGGAGTTCGGCGACGCCGGCATCAACATCGCCGCGATGCAGATCTCACGCGAGGCCGCCGGCGGGCAGGCGCTGAGCGTCCTGACGGTCGACTCGCCGGTGCCCGCGGAGATCCTCGAGCACGTGCGCTCCACCATCGACGCGACCTCGCTCCGCGAGATCGACATCACGCTGTAGGGGTCCGGGACATGGCACAGACGGTCAAGCTGGCGGTCGTCCGCGGCGACGGCATCGGGCCCGAGGTGGTGGACGAAGCGCTGAAGGTCCTGCACGCGGTGCTGCCGGACGACCTCGACGTGCAGGAGACCGCCTTCTCGCTCGGTGCCGCCCGGTACCTCGAGACGGGCGACATCCTCACCGACGACGACATGTCCGCGATCGCCGAGCACGACGCGATCCTGCTCGGCGCCGTCGGCGGTGACCCGCGCGACCCGCGACTCGCGGGCGGGATCATCGAGCGTGGACTCCTGCTGAAGCTGCGCTTCGCGTTCGACCACTACGTCAACCTCCGCCCCACGACGGTGTACTCCTCGGTCGCGAGCCCGCTCGCCGACCCGGGCGCGGTCGACTTCGTCGTCGTGCGCGAGGGCACCGAGGGCCCGTACGTCGGCAACGGCGGCGCGATCCGCGTCGGCACGCCGCACGAGATCGCCACCGAGGTGTCCCTCAACACGGCACACGGTGTCGAGCGCGTCGTCCGGTACGCCTTCGACCTCGCCTCCCGCCGCCCGCGGAAGCACCTGACCCTCGTGCACAAGAGCAACGTGCTCGTGCACGCGGGTTCCCTCTGGCAGCGGACGGTCGCGGCGGTCGCCGAGGAGCACCCGGACGTGACCGTCGACTACCAGCACGTCGACGCGGTGACGATCCACATGGTCCGCGAGCCCGGGCGGTTCGACGTCATCGTCACCGACAACCTGTTCGGGGACATCATCACCGACCTGGCCGGCGCGATCAGCGGCGGCATCGGTCTGGCGGCCTCGGGGAACATCAACCCGGACGGCACCTTCCCCAGCATGTTCGAGCCGGTCCACGGTTCCGCGCCGGACATCGCAGGCCAGCAGGTCGCCGACCCGACCGCCGCCGTCCTGTCCGTCGCCCTGCTGCTCGACCACCTCGGTCGTGCAGACCTGGCGGCGGCCGTGACACAGGCGGTCGAGGCCGACCTCGCGAGCCGGGGCACCACGCCGCGCAGCACGGCCGAGGTCGGCGACGCCATCGCCGCCGCGGTCGCAGCACGCACCACCACCGCCTGACAGGAGTCACCCCGATGAGCAGCACCGACACCGAGACCGACGGCGACTTCGCCCTCGAGTTCGCGAACACGCCGTCGCCCGAGCGTCGGGCCGCGGCCGAGCGCGAGGAGATCCTCGCCGACCCGGGCTTCGGCAAGTACTTCACCGACCACATGGCCACCGTCGCGTGGTCGCTCGAAGCCGGCTGGCACAGCGCATCGATCCACCCGTACGGACCGCTGACCCTCGACCCCAGCGCCAGCGTGTTCCACTACGCGCAGGAGATCTTCGAGGGCATGAAGGCCTACCGCCACGCGGACGGGTCGGTGTGGTCCTTCCGGCCGGACGCCAACGCGCGCCGCTTCCAGCGCTCGGCCCGTCGGCTCGCGCTCCCGGAGCTGCCGCTCGAGGTCTTCGTCGAGTCGGTCCGGCAGCTCGTCCGCGCCGACGTGGACTGGGTGCCGTCGGCGCCGGAGACCAGCCTGTACCTGCGTCCGTTCATGATCGCGACCGAGTCCTTCCTCGGCGTCCGTGCCGCGCAGGAGGTCGCGTACCACTGCATCGCCAGCCCGGCGGGGGCGTACTTCACGTCCGGACCGAAGCCCGTGAGCATCTGGCTGTCGACGAAGTACGCCCGTGCCGCACGTGGCGGGACCGGGGCTGCGAAGACCGGCGGGAACTACGCCGCGTCCCTGCTCCCGCAGCAGGAGGCCTACGAGCAGGGCTGCCAGCAGGTGATGTTCCTCGACTCCGAGGAGGGCCGGTACCTCGAGGAGCTCGGCGGCATGAACGTCGTGCTCGTGCGGTCGGACGGCACGCTCGTCACGCCGGACTCGGAGTCGATCCTCGAGGGCATCACCCGCGACTCGATCCTGCAGCTCGCCGAGGACCGCGGGCTCCGGGTGGAGCGTCGTCGGGTGACGCTCGACGAGTGGCGGGACGGGGTGGCCGACGGCTCGATCACCGAGGCGTTCGCCTGCGGGACGGCCGCGGTGGTCACGCCGATCGCGGAGCTCCGCGGCGAGGGCTTCACGATCGGGTCGCCGACCGTCGGTGCCGGCGAGTTGACGATGTCGCTCCGCCAGGAGCTGACCGACATCCAGTACGGCCGTCGTCCCGACCCCCACGGGTGGATGACGCGCCTGACGGACCCGGCCTGAGCCGCGGATCGGTAGGGTCGAACAGTGAAGATCGCACGGTTCAGCAGCACGGGTGAAGACCCGCGGTACGGCATCCTCGACGAGCGTGACCTGGTCGTCCTTGCGGGGGACCCGATGTACCAGGGGTTCGAGACGACGGGGGAGCGGGTGCCGCTCGCCGACGCCAAGCTCCTCGCACCGGTGATCCCTCGGTCGAAGGTGATCGGCGTCGGCCTGAACTACGCCGAGCACGCGTCGGAGATGGACGAGCGGTCGGGGGACGACCCCGTGGTCTTCCTCAAGCCGAACACCGCGGTCATCGGTCCGGACGACCCCATCCGTCTGCCGGCCGAGGTCGGCCGTGTCGACCACGAGGGCGAGCTCGCCATCGTGATCGGCTCGCTCGCCAAGAACGTCCGGCGCGAGGACTTCGCGAGCGTCGTGCTCGGGTACACGATCGCGAACGACGTGACTGCGCGCGACCTGCAGGCCCGCGACGGACAGTGGACGCGAGCCAAGGGCTTCGACACCTTCTGTCCGCTCGGTCCGGTCATCGAGACCGAGATCGACCCGTCGGACATCCGACTCGAGACCCGCGTGGACGGCGAGCTGCGCCAGGCGGCGTCGACCAGCGAGATGGTGCACGACATCCCGTCCCTGGTCGAGTTCGTGTCGTCGATCTGGACCCTCCTGCCCGGCGACGTCATCCTCACCGGTACCCCGGCCGGGGTCGGGGCCATCCGCGACGGCGAGGTGGTGGAGGTCCTCATCGAGGGGATCGGCTCGCTGAAGAACCCGGTCATCGCTCGCCACTGAGTGCTCGCGACACCCGAACGGCCCGTTCCCACAGGGGAGCGGGCCGTTCGCCGTACCGGGGCCACGAGGTGCCGACCGTGCGACACGCCCGGGATGTGGGTGGTGTTGGTGGTGTGGTCGGGCCGTGCGTAGAGTAATCACTCGTTGCCGCTGAGGCGGAGAACGGAACGGCCGAGACGGTCACCGGGTTCACCTGGGGATCTTGTCCGCCACGGTTCTTCCCCGGCAACGAACTTCCAGCCCCTCTGATGAGGTACCACTGTGGTGGTGCTGAGTGGGGGGTGCGTCTGGTCCTTGAGAACTCAACAGCGTGCACATTGTCAATGCCAATTATTTTGACCCCGTGCGATCGCAGCTTTGGTTGTGG
>NZ_JBIVMR010000007.1:0-46894 GCF_044753165.1 Curtobacterium sp. NPDC088465
GCGGCCGCGGCGGGCGGGGAGCGCGGCGGGGTGGGGGGGGCGGGCCCGGGGGAGGTGGCCGCCCGGGGCCCGGGGGGGGGGGGGGGGGGGGCCCCGGGGGGGGGGGGGGGGGGGGGGGGCCCGGGGGCCCCCCCGCCTCCCGTCCGTAGTCTCCGGAGCAATCCTCGCGGTTGGCTTGTCTTCCGGCCGGAGGTCCGGCAGCATGTCCCCAGAAGAGCGGACAGCCGCCGACGGGGGACCTCACCAGCTCCCGCCGTGTCGGACCGGCCCACCACCGGCGTCCGCGTGCACGGATCAGGAGCAACGATGTCAGGACAGTCCAGCGCGCCCGCTTCGCGGCGCACCAGGGCCGCGGCGCTCGTCGCCGGCGGCGCCCTCGTCGTCGGCGGGGTCGGGTACACGCTCGCGTCGTGGACGGACACCGAGTGGGTGTTCGGCGGGAACGGGACCGGAGGGCCGGGGATCGGGACCTCCACCTTCGAGGTGGAGCAGAACGTCACCGCGGCGCTCGACTCCGGGTGGACGCAGGCCGAGGAGAACCCCGGCCAGGAGATGACCTTCGGCCTCGACGGCATCGCGCTCTCGCCGGGCGACGCGACGTACGCCGGTGTCCGACTCCGGACGGTGGCGGGCTCGATCGCGGGCGACGTGCGGATGGCGGCGGCGGAGACCGCGACCGGGGTGACGACCTCCGACCCCGGCGAGCTGCTCTGGCAAGCCCTGCAGGTCCGCGTCGCGACGACGGCCGACGGCGTCCCGTGCGGTGCGACGGCCTTCACCACCGGCACCGTCATCGCCGACGGGCCCCTTGCGTCGACCGGAGCCGCCGCGAGCCAGGCGCTCGCGGCGGACGCCGGTTCGGAGCAGGCGTACTGCTTCGAGGTGTCGCTCCCGACCACGCCGTCGCTGCCCGCCGGGGTCGCGCTCGACGCACTGCAGGGACGGACCGCGGCGCCGGCATGGATGTTCGCAGCCACCTCGAGGTGACCGGGGTCGTTCCGGTGCAGGACAGCGCGGCAGTGGTTTCGACCGCCGCTGCACGCCGTCGCGGCGTGCTGCACCGCCTGCGAGCCGTCGTCGTCGCCGTGGCGGGGGTCGTCGGTGTCCTCTGCGTCGCGTGGTGGGTCGTCGCCACGACGACGGGGCTGTCGCTCGTGGTCGTGACCACCGGGTCGATGAGCCCGACGATCCCCGCCGGGGCGGTCGTCGTGTCCGAGCGGATCGCAGCGGCTGACGTGCGACCGGGGCAGGTCGTCACGGTCCCGCGACCGGGATCCGAGCTGCCGGTGACCCACCGCGTGGTCGCCGTCGATCGGGTGCCGGGTGACCCGGAGGCGAGGTCGCTGACGATGCGGGGCGACGCGAACGACACGATCGACCGTGATCCCTCGGTCGTCCGCGAGGCCCGGCTCACCGTCGCCAGCGCCCCCGGGCTCGGGCACGTGCTGCAGTGGTCCTCGACCCCCGTTGCCCGCGGGCTGGCGGTGGCGACGGTCGGCCTGCTCGTCGTGTGGTCGTTCTGGCCAGCACGACGGACCGCTCGGGACGACGACACCGGAGCGCGAGCATGAGTCGTACGGCGGGCGCTCGTGCGGGAGTCACCGCGGCCGGAGCGGTCATCTGCGCCGTCCTCGGGCTCGCCAGCGGCGGTGCGGCCGTCGCAGCGGGGTGGCACGTCGTTCCCGAGACCGGAGTACCGGGCGGTCTCGTGCTCGAGGCATCGCCGTACCCGCTGCGCGCACCCGAGCTGCAGCCCGGTCGACCGGTCCACTGGCAGGTGCGCACCAGTGTCGACCGACCAGGGCTGATCGCGACGGAGGTGCAACTCCGTCGGGACGGAGCGCTCGCCGAGCACCCGGACGGCCTCCGGGTCGCCGTGTCGGCGTGCGAGCGGCCCTGGCGAGGACTCGATGCCGTGCCGGTCTGCGACGGCGGGCAGCGGGTCCTGTCGGTCGGTCCGGGAGAGCCCGACACCCTCCGTGTGCCGGTCTCCGATCCCGACGGCGACGGTGCGACCTGGCTGCTCGTCGAGCTCGCCGTCGCCGACACCGCGGGAGCCTCGGCCGACGACGGGCTCATGGGACTCCGAGCGACCGTGGGGCTCGGGGTGACCGCGAGCGCGGACGACGCGGTCGCGGGGCCACCGGTGTCGCCGACGGCGTCGTCCACCTCGCTGGCCTCCACCGGTGCGGCCTTCGTGGCGCCGCTGTTCGTCGCGGCGGCGCTCGTGCTCGCCGGGGTGGTGGTCCGGGTGTGGCGGACAGCGGCGTCGAGCGACGGGTGCGCCCGGTGATCCCGCGCACGAGCCCCCGCCAGCGACCGCGCCACCGTGCCCGTCACCGCCCGGCGGTGCTCGGCATGCTGCGCCGTGGTCGTGGCGCCGTGCTGGTCGGGATCGTGGCGGTGGTCGGGGCGACCGCAGCGGTGACGGTCCCCGGACCCGCCCCGTCGACCGCGACGTGGCAGGACTCGGAGTGGGTGCACGGTGACGGTGCTCTGGGGACCTCGTCGTTCTCGTGCGGCGAGGACGTCGGCTACACGGCGAACTCCTCGAGCCGGTTCCTCGCCGGGAGCGTGGCGGGGCAGGACCTCGGGGCGGTCGCGGACCTGCGCGGGCTCGACGTGACGAAGACCGGCACGCAGGGCGTCTCGGTCAGCCCGGCGACCGCGCCCGAGATCACCCGCACGGAGACCACCGCCGCGTACGGCAACCCCCTCGACGTCGGCGTCCTGGGCAGTGTCGCCGGACTCGACCTGACCGGCCTCGGCACCGGACTGCCCGGAGGATCGGCCGGAGCGGTCAACCAGGTCGCGACGTCCGTCGCCACGGGCAGGTCGGTCGCCGCTTCCGGCCTGGTCAGTGACTCCGGGGGCGTGCTCGTCACCGACACCACGCCGACCGAGGCGCTGCCCGAGCCGGCGACGCTCGACCTCGGGCAGGCCCTGGCAGGGGTCGTCGACCTGCGGAACGTCTCGGACGTCGGGCTCGAGGTCGGGGCCGTGGGATCCTCGGCGCATCTCGACGGCTGCGACCTGCTCGAGGACGAGGTGTGGGGGACCGCGGGTCCCACCGCGGCCGGTGCAGGTGCTGACGCGCCCACCGTCCGACCTGCGTTGCTCGCGGCGACGGGGACCACGACGGCTCCCGTTGCGGCTGCCGCTGCCGACGGGTCGCGGCGGGTGACGCGCGACTACGGGATCGCCGGGCTCGACCTGCGGATCGACAGTCCGCTCGTCTCGTCGCTCACGAGCTCGGTGGACAGCACGGTGCGGACGCTCGACGGCGCGGTGGCCCAGCTCGCCGGTCCGGGCGGGCTGCTCGCGAACGCCGTCAGGGCCGAGATCGGCGCGGAGTTGCTCGGCGGCACGCTCCGCGTCGGGACCGTGCGCGGCAGCGTGACCCTGCAGGGAGCCGACCTCGGGACCGCGATCGCCCCGATCACCCGGGAGCCGCTGACCGACGGCGTCGTCACGGTCGACCTCGCGTCCGGCAGCGTCCACGTCGACCTCGCACGGCTCGTCGGTGGTCGGTCCTCGGGGTTGAACGGCCTGCCCCCGAACACCGAGATCGTCCTCGACGCCGGTCTCGTGGACCAGCTCACGGCCAGGGTCGCGGCGATGCTGGACGCCTGGACGCAACGCATCGCGGCGGTCCTGACCTCGACGCTCGAGGCGTTGCGCCTGCAGGTCGCGCTCGACGTCCAGCTGCTCGGCCTGCTCGGGACACCGGTCGTCGAACTGGACATCCACACGGACAGCGGGCTCGGGACCGCCGCCGGCGGGAGCGGGACCGTGACCGTCGGGTCGAAGCTGCTCGGGCTCGACCTCGGACTGGGCGGTCTCGTCAGCCTGCTCGTCAGCGGCCTCACGGAGGACCTCCCGGGAGTCGTCCAGGGTGTGGCGAGGGGACTCCTGGCCCAGGTCACCACCGCGGGCAGCACCCTGGCAGCGGCGACGGGGCCGCTCGTGGCCGCGGTCACACCGGTGCTCCGGGCGCTCCCCGCGCTGCTGTCGGTGCAGGTCAACGTGCAGCGCGACCTCCCCGGTTCCCGTGACGGTCGGTACGCGAGGACGGGCGCGTACTCGGTGACGGCGATCCGCATCGGTGTCCTCGGACCGGGCGGAGGCACACCCCTCGCCCGGGTCGACCTGGCGTCGTCGACGGTCGGGCCGAACCTGGTCGACCTCGGTACCCCGCGGTCCTGAGGGCCTCCGCCGCCGCGCTGACACGGAGCGGGTCGTCTCCTAGGGCTGCCGTCGGCGTCTCGACTCCGCTACCGTCGCGGTACGCGGGCGACGAGTCCGTGAGCGACCGGAGGGGGCACCGTGACGACGGACGACCGCGCGCAGGGCAGCGACCGACCGCTGCGACGACCGACGGTGGTCACCGCGGCCCTGGCGATCTGGGCGGTCGTGCTGCTGGTACGGGTCACCACGGTCTCGGTGGCAGCGGTGCAGCTGGCGCAGGACGAGTCCGGTGGTCCGCTCATCGCGGTGATCGGTGGGGTGCTCGGCATCGGGATCTGCGCGTTGCTCGCCTGGGCGACCCTGCTCGTGTGGCGTGGTTCCGGCACCGCGCGGGTGTGGCTCGGGGTGCTGGGTGCCTTCGCCCTGGTGAACGTCGTGATCGCCGTGGCCGTCGGGAGCGCGGACTGGCCCACGCTCGAGCCGGTCGCTGTCGTCGCCGCTGCCGTGCTGCTGTACCTGCCGTCGGCACGCCCGTGGTTCCCTCGCTGGGAGCGACGCCCGCGTGCGCAGGAACCGAGGACCATCGGCTGGGACCCGCAGACCGGGGAGCGGATCACGGAGCCGCGCGAGGCCGCCGACCAGCGCTGAACACGCCGCGCCCGCGCGCGACACGCCGAGCCGGGAACCGATCGCGTCGGTGCGGACACCACCTGACATGAACCAGATCACGGGGGACGGGGCCGACTGGGCCCTGAGCCTCGCGGGGGACGGGCAGGCCTTCGGCAGGATCTTCGACCGGCACGCCGCGAGGCTCCGGCGACATGCCGTCGGCCTCGTCCCGGCAGCAGCACCGGCCGACGCGGACGACGTCGTCGCGATGACCTTCCTCGAGGCCTGGCGGCGCCGTGACCACGTCCGTTTCGTCGACGACTCGCTCCTGCCGTGGCTCCTCGTCACGGCGACGAACACCGCGCACAACGTCACCCGGTCGGCGCACCGGCACCGGGCGTTCCTCGGCCGGTTCCCGGCGCCCGAGCCGGCACCCGACCCCGCGGAGCAGTTCGGCGACGGCGGTGCGGTCGCGGCCATGGGGCGGCTGTCGCTCGACGACCAGCGCGTCCTGACCCTCTGCGTGCTCGAGGGACTCAGCGAGCGCGAGGCGTCGGCGGTGCTCGGCGTCGCCCCCGGGACCGTCAAGTCCCGACTCCACCGGGCGAAGGCCCGGCTCCACAAGCGGTACACAGCCACAGCGGAACCCCTCGGAGGCGCACTGTGAACGACGACTTCTCCCCCCGCCTGACCGCCATGCGCGACGCGCTCGTCGCGGAGGTCGACCGCACCGGTGCTCCGGGGACCGCCCGGGCCCGTCGCCGACGCCCGACGCGTGCCACCGTGCTCGCCGTCCTCGCCGCGTTCGTGGTCGGCGGCGGGCTGACCGGCGGCCTCACCGCAGCGGCGCTGCCGGGCGCAGACCCCGACGCCGCGGTCGAGACCGGGCTGGCGATCTCCGCCCGGTACCAGGTCGAGGAGGGCGACCACGCGCGCGTGCTCGGGGACCCGGTCTTCCTCGTGGCGCACGGGGACCGGACGACGACGGTCGTCGATCCGCCCCGCGGTGCGGACGCACTCACCGTCGCGTGGACCTGCCTCGATGCCGGGAGCTTCCGCGTCGAGGTCGACGGCACCCCGGTCGGCGGCGAGTCCTGCACACCCGCACGCGACGGCCGTGATCCGGTCACGGTGGACTTCCTGCCGGTCGACGACGGGGCGGTGCGGGTGACGGTCGCGGCCTCGGGATCGGCACGGTGGGCGCTGTGGACGTCGTGGACGCAGCGGGCGACGATCGCGGGACCGTCGCCGCAGCAGGACGCCGAGACCGACGACGGGGTCGTCACGTTGCAGGAGTACACGACGGCGTTCAACCGGCTGCAGGCGTGCATGGCCCAGGCCGGCCACCCGATGGCCGTCGTCCCGCTCACGTACGCCGCGGACGGCCTGTCGAGCTCGACACCGGGCGGCGACGGGCCCTGGTACCGGTACGGCATCGCGTCGGAGAGCATCGAGGTCTACGACACCCAGTGCTACCCGCGCGAGTTCGAGGCCGTCGACACGATCTGGCAGGGCGAGCACCCGGAGCCCTGACCCGGCACCGCGGCGGACGGGAGGCACGGTGCCGGCTGGCACCGTGCCTCCCGTCCGTCAGCGGTGCGCGTTCCGCGACGTCGCGGCTGTCGAACGACAGCGGTCTCGTCGCAGGACGCGTGTCACGCGCCGCCGCCCGCGTGCCTCACACGCCCGCGGGCACCGCCACCCGTGTCAACCGCACCGGCACCGCCTTCGACACCGGCGTGTTGCTGCCCTTCGCCGCGCTGTCGAGCGGCACGAGCACGTTCGCCTCGGGGAAGTACGCCGCCGCACACCCGCGAGCACTCGGGTACGCGACGACCCGGTAGTCGCGCAGCACGCGCTCGACGTCGTCGTCCCACACCGTCGCGACGTCCACCCGGTCGCCGTCCTGCAGCCCGAGCTCGACCAGGTCGTCCGGGTTCACGAAGACGACGTGGCGGCCCTTCTTGATGCCGCGGTACCGGTCGTTCAGGCTGTAGATCGTCGTGTTGTACTGGTCGTGCGACCGCAGCGTCTGCAGCAGCAGGGTGCCCTCGGGGCGCTCCACGTGCTCGAGCTCGTTCACGGTGATCATCGCCTTGCCGGTCTTCGTGGCGAAGGTCCGGGAGTCGCGGGGACCGTTCGGCAGGACGAAGCCCTCCTTGCTCGCGGCGCGGCGGGAGTAGTCGTCGAAGCCGGGGACGACGTGGCTGATGTGGTCGCGGATCACGTCGTAGTCGTCCCGCATGCCCTGCCAGTCGACGGCCACGCGGTCACCGAGGGTGGCCTTCGCGAGCTCGCAGACGATCGCGACCTCGGACAGCAGCCCGGGGGCGACCGGCGGGACCTGCCCGTGGCTGCCGTGCACGGAGCACACGGTGTCCTCGACCGAGACGAACTGCGGGCCCGCGGCCTGCACGTCGATCTCGGTGCGGCCCATCGTCGGCAGGATCAGGGCTTCCTCGCCCACGACGGCGTGCGACCGGTTCAGCTTCGTCGACACCTGCACCGTCATCTCGGTGCCGCGGAACGCCGCCTCGGCGAGCTGGCTGTCGGAGATCGCGGCGACGAGGTTGCCGCCCATCCCCATCCAGAACTTGATCTCGCCGCGCTGCATGGCCGTGATGCCCTTCAGGGCGTCGACCCCGTGCTCGCGGGGCGGCTCGAAGTGGAACTCCTCCGCCAGGGCGTCGAGGAAGCTGTCCGGCATCTGCTCCCAGATGCCCATCGTCCGGTCGCCCTGCACGTTGCTGTGCCCGCGGATCGGCGAGGCGCCGGCGCCGGGTCGGCCGATGTTCCCGCGGAGGAGCAGGAGGTTGATGATCTCCTTGATCGTGTCGACGGCCTTGGTGTGCTGCGTGATGCCCATAGCCCAGGTGATGATCGTCCGCTCGGAGCGCATGTAGCGCTCGGCGAGCTCGTCGATCTCCTCGGTGGTCAGGCCGGTGGCGCGGAGGACCTCGTCGTCGTCGATCCGCAGGACGTGCTCGACGAACGCCTCGTACCCGCTGGTGTGCTCGGCGATGAAGGCGTGGTCGACGACCGTGCCGGGGGCGGCGAGCTCGGCCTGCACGACGCGCTTCGCGAGCGCCTGCAGCAGGGCCATGTCGCCGCCGAGCCGGATCTGCACGAACTGGTCGGCGATCTCGGTCCCGCGGCCGACGATGCCCCGGACCTTCTGCGGGTTCTTGTAGCGCCTCAGGCTCGACTCGGGGAGCGGGTTGACGGCGACGATCTCGGCGCCGTTCTCCTTGGCGTCCTCGAGCGCGGTGAGCATCCGGGGGTGGTTCGTGCCGGGGTTCTGGCCCATCACGATGATGAGCTCGGTCTCCTCGAAGTCGTCGTAGGCGATGGTCGACTTGCCGATGCCGACGACCTCCGCCATCGCGAGGCTCGTCGACTCGTGGCACATGTTCGAGCAGTCGGGCAGGTTGTTCGTGCCGAAGGCGCGCACGAACAGCTGGTAGACGAAGGCCGCCTCGTTCGAGGTGCGCCCGGAGGTGTAGAACGACGCCTGGTCGGGGGAGTCGAGCCCGTTCAGCTTGTCCGCGATGATCCCGAACGCCCGCTCCCAGCTGACCGGCTCGTAGTGGTCCTTCCCCGCGGGCTTCCACACGGGTTCGGTGATGCGGCCCTGCTGTCCGAGCCAGTACTCGGTCTTGTCGGCGAGGTCGTGGACCGAGTGCTCGGACCAGAACGTGCGCGGCACGAGCAGCGGGGTGGCCTCCCACACGACCGCCTTGGCGCCGTTCTCGCAGAACTCGGCGGTCTTGCGCTTGTCCGGGTCCGGCCAGGCGCAGCTCATGCAGTCGAACCCGCCCTTCTGGTTCAGGTTCAGCATGAGCTTGGCGGTGCGGGCCACGCCCAGCTGCTCGATCGCCGGGGCCATCGAGTGCAGGACGCCGGGGACGCCTGCGGCCCACTCCTTCGGTTCGCCGACCGTCATCTCGGCGTCGGTCACGTCGTCCTTCGGGGGCTGTTCGGTCACGGTGCGCTCACGGTCTCTCGAGGGGCTGGTGCTGGTTCGGTGATGCGTTCGGGGCGGCTGTAGACGACCATGCTCTGGCCGCGCAGGAAGCCGACGATCGTGATGCCGACCTCCTTCGCCAGGTCGACCGCGAGCGACGACGGCGCGGACACGGCGGCGAGCACCGGGATCCCGGCCATCGAGGCCTTCTGCGTCAGCTCGAAGCTCGCCCGGCCGGAGACCATGAGGACCGTACCCCGCAGGGGCAGCCGTCCTTCCTTCACGGCCCACCCGACGACCTTGTCGACGGCGTTGTGCCGACCGACGTCCTCGCGGAGCACGAGCATCCGCCCGCTGGCGCCGTCGAACAGCGCTGCGGCGTGCAGGCCGCCGGTCTTCTCGAACACGTCCTGGGCCTCGCGCAGCCGGTCGGGGAACGTCGCGAGGAGCGCCGGGTCGAGCACGAGGTCGTCGTGCAGGACGCTGTGCTGCGAGGTCGTCCGCACGGCGTCGATGCTGGCCTTGCCGCACAGGCCGCACGAGCTCGTCGTGTAGAACGCGCGCTCCAGGCTCGGGTCCGGCGCGGGGACGCCGAGTGCGAGCGTCACGTCGAGCACGTTGTAGGTGTTGAGCCCCTCGTCCGTCGCCCCGGCGCAGTACCGGGCGGCGGCGAAGTCGTCACCCCGGGCGATCACGCCCTCGGACACCAGGAACCCCGCGGCGAGGTCGACGTCGTTGCCGGGCGTCCGCATGGTGATCGCGAGCGAGTTCCCGCCGACGCGGATCTCGAGCGGCTCCTCGACGGCCAGCAGGTCGTCGCGCACCGACCGGGACGTCGCGACGGTGATGCGGGTGACGCGCTTCCGCGCCGTGATCCGGCTCATGCTCCGGGTCTACCACCCGTGCCCGGCACCCGCCAGGGCGGTGCGGTTCCCGCACGCCGTCCTGTGGCGGTCCTCAGGCCTGCCGTCGGACCGTCCGGCGCGCCCGTCAGCACCACGGCAGCCGGACGGGAGGCACGTCCTCGCCCGCCACGCCGCCCCCGGCCGGGACGACCAGCAGTCCGTCCGCGTCGGCCAGGCCCCGCAGCATCGCCGAGGTCTGGTGCGACGCCGGGACGGCACCCTCGGGCGTCGCGCGGTACGCGAGCACCAGCGCGCCCGGCCGGTCGTTGGGCACGTCGACCGCGAGCCGCACCCGTCCCACCGGCTCGAGCGGCCGCCCGAGCAGTCCGGCGACGAGCGGTCCACCGAGCAGCACGAGGCCGACCATCGCGGCCATCGGGTTGCCGGGCAGGCACAGGAACACCGTCGGGCCCCGGCGGGCCAGCAGCATCGGTCGACCCGGACGCACGTCGACCCGGTCGACGAGCAGCTCGGCCCCGATCCGGGCGAGCGCACCGCGGACGTGGTCGGTCGACGAACCGGCCGTGCCGCCCGTGCTCACGACGAGGCGCTCGCGAGCGGCGTCGAGCACGCGGGCGGTGGTGTCGGCGTCGTCCGGCACGCGGTCCGCGGCGACGGGGTCGGCACCGAAGGTCCCGAGCACCGCGGGCAGGGTGTGCGAGAAGACGTCGCGGACCTGTCCGGGTCGTGGGACCCCGGCGCCGACGACCTCGTCGCCGAGCACCGCGACCCGGGCGGTCGGGACCGGCGCGACGCGCACGTCGTCGACCCCCGAGGCGGCTGCCAACGCTGCACGCGGAGGCGTGAGCACCGTGCCGCCGGTGAACAGCACCTGGTCCCGGGTGACCTCCTCGCCCGCCGGCCGGACGTGTCGTCGGGTGGACGGCGTGTGGCGGACCAACCGGCCGTCGTCGTCGACGGTGGCGTCCTCGGACCGCACCACGGCCGCCGTGCCGGGCGGGACGGGTGCCCCGGTCGTGATCGGTCGGGCGTGCCCGGTCGTCAGCGGCGCGTCGGAGGGGACCGCTCCGGCGACGATCGGCGCGCCGAGCACCCACGGCCCCGGTCCCGCGACGGCCCACCCGTCCATGGCTGCGCCGTCGTGCCCGGGGACGTCGCCGCGGGCGGCGAGGTCGCCGGCGAGCGTCCGGCCGAGCGCCGACGCCAGGTCGAGCCGGACGGATCCGGCTCCCGGGTCGGCGGCGGTGTCGGCGGCGAGGCGGACGCCCTGCCGGTGTGCCTCGTGCCGGGCGTCTGACCAGGACGGCAGGACCAGCGTCACCGGGCGTCGGACCCGGTGGTGCCGTCGGTCCGGCCCGTGTGCTCGGGTCCGTCCGGGCCGTCGGTCGTGTCCGGGGTGTCCCCGTGCGCGAGCGCGAGCCGTGTCGCGGTCGCTGCGGCGTCGGCCAGGTCCGCCTCCGACCCGCCGCGGAGCCCCGCGGCGTACCCGACCAGGAAGGTGGTCAGCGGGGCAGCCGGACGGGCCACGCCGTGCGCGGCGTCACGGGCGAGGTCGAGCACGACGTCGCGGTCGAGCGCAGAGCCCTCGGGGAGGCCGAGCGCCTCGGCGAGCTCGGCGGTCCAGGCGGCGAGGACGTCGTCAGTGGTCATGCGGTCAGTCAAGCAGCCGGGCGTCCGCCGTGGCCCGCGTGGCGTCCTCCGGTTCGTCCACGTCCGCACAGAGTGCGGCGGGCAGCCGGACCTCGACGAGCCGGAGGCCGTCGGTCAGCCGTCGCACCGCCGCGCCGGTCGGGTCGCCGAGCGCCCGGACCGCGGCGCGCAGCGCGTCCGAGCGGTACAGCGCGAGCAGGTGCTGGCGACGCCCGTCCTCGTCGACCGCGACGACGCCGTCCGCGTCGTCGGGCGCCGCGCCGGCGGCGTCGAGCAGCAGCGCGGCCGCAGGCTCCGGACGCACGAGGTCGCACGCGAGCACGAGCGTCCACGGCGCGGGGTCGGCCACGGCGGCGAGTCCGGCGGCGATCGCGGCGACCGGCCCGCCGAGGGGCGGGTCCTCGCGCGTGTGCACGACCCCGGCGGGTGCACCCCGTCCCGCCCGCAGCCCGACGAGCACGGTCCGACGAGCGCCGGCGGCCGCGGCGACGGCGTGGTCGGACAGTGCGACGCCGTCGGCGACGAGGGCGGTCTTGTCGATCCCACACATGCGCGTCGCTCGGCCGCCGGCCAGCAGGACGGCGTCGTGGTGCGGTGCGGTCGGGGAGGTCATGCCTGCACCGTAGCCGGACGGCCCGGGGTCAGGAGCAGCGCTCGAGCGCGAAGGACTGGAGTGCGTCCCACTGCGACGGTCCCTGGCCCAACGCGGGGCCCCACCGGTGCAGGACGCGGCACCCGAGCGCGGTCGTGGCCTGGCGCACCGGGTCCGCGGCGCGTCCGTCCCGTGCGACGAGGAACAGCCGTTCCCGACCGGAGTGCACCATCGACTCGATCTGCGCCGCGGAGAACACGGCGACCTGACCGGAGAACCCGCCGTCGGTCAGGACCTCCTTCCCGGTGGCACCGATCACGTCCGACGCGACCCGCCACGAGTCGGTGAGGAACAGCGGGGCGCCGTCCTGCCCGCCACCTGCGCGCTCGGCGTCCCGCACCAGTTCGGCGTCCGCCGTGGGCAGGCCCTGCCCAGCGCCCCACGGGTCCGGTGCCGAGACGGTGAAGGGAGCGTCCTCGGTCGCCTGCCCGACGCGGCGGGGACCGCCTCGGCCCGGCGCCGACGCCCGCTGCGACCGCGCAGCGTCCCACGTCGCAGCGTCCTGTCGCACCCCGACCGACGCGTCGCCCCGGTCACCGTCGCGAGCGGCGTCGAGCGCCTGCAGGGAGAAGCACGCGGGCCCGAGCACGACCGCGGCGACGAGCAGGGCCCCCGCGGTCCGGCGCCCCGCCCCGCCCGGCGCTCGTCCGGTCGCCGCCGACCCGGACCGACGGCTCCGGACGGCGAGCACGACGAGGGCGGCGGCGGTCGTGCCGACGGCGACGGTCGCGAGCAGTGCCGGCTCTGCCGAGGTGCGTGCGAGCCAGGTCCACCAGGCGCCCTGCAGGACGAGCAGCCCGGCGGGGACGAGCCGCAGTCGGCGGTCCGGCGCGTCCGCGAGCCGGGCGGCTCCCCACCAGCCGAGGGCGGCGAGGGCGGCGAGCTGCACGCCGATGCCCGCGACGTAGGCGGTGTGCGGCAGGTGCATGACGGACAGGACCACCACCGCGGTCGCCAGCCAGACGACCAGCGTGCACAGCGTGGCGGAGGGGACCCGGGCCTCCCGGACGGTGCGTCGCGGCCACCAGCGGAACGCGCCGAGCACGATCCCGGCGAGCGCAGCGGGCCACGACCACCCGACCTGCGAGGCGTAGCGGGGGGAGAACAGCTGCAGGAGCGGGTGTCCGGCCGCGTGGCTGACCGCGAGCGACCACCGGTCCGCGGCCGCGTCACTCGCGGTCCGCAGCGCACTGACGGCGCCCGGCCAGGCGCCCGGCAGGAACCGGTCGACCCCGTTGTAGCCGAAGACCATCGCGAAGACGCTGTCGTCGGTGGAGCCGTCGACGAACGGGTGGTCGGCCGTCGGGAGCAGGGCGACGACGACCGACCAGCCGAGGCTCGCGACCAGCGTTGCCGACACCAGGGCGGCGAGGTGACCGGCGGCCCGACGCCAGCGCGGACCCGGACCGGCGGTCGCGACGAGGGTGCCGACCACCAGTGCCGGCAGGACCAGCCACGCCTGCAGCATCTTGGCCTGGAACCCGATGCCGACGAACAGCCCCGCGAGCAGCAGCGGCCACCAGGTGCGGGTCAGGGCGGCGCGTTGCCACCACACGAGGGCGACGGCGAGCGCAGCGGTGAGCAGGCCGTCCTCCATCGGGTGGCCGAACATCGACACGAAGATCGGGGTCGCGGCGGTCAGCGCGGCCGCGACCAGACCGGCGCGGGCCCCGAGCCAGCGGAGCACGACCACCGACACCGCCAGCGTGGTGACGGCGCCCTCGACGACCTGCGGCAGGCCCATCGCGGCCGCGGACATGCCGAAGAGGTGCACGCTGATCGCCTGGGGGACCGCGAAGCCGGCGAGCTTGTCGAGCGTGACGGTCGCATCCGGGTCGAAGGAGCCCGAGAGGAAGGCCGGCAGGGACTCGGACATGGACCGGACGGCGCTCGCGTAGAAGGACAGGTCGCCGCCGCGGCCGAGGTTCCAGCTCGTGAGCACCGCGCCGAGCACCACCACCAGGGTGAGGGTGGTCTGCTCCCACCGGCTCTGGTGCCACCACCGGGCCGGGCGTCCCGCGGCCGCGTCGATCGTCGTCATGCGGTGACTGTCCCGCCGCAGTCGATGGAGCAGCCGTGGGGAGCCGCCCGGGGGCAACGGATCCGTTCAGCCAGGCCCCCAGGGAACCGCGGTCTCCGGACGACGGTGGGGTCGGGGCTGTCGCGTCCGCCGAGCACCGGCTATGTTCGGCAGCACAACAAAACCGGACGACGGTGGCGACGCGGCCGCCGGAGGAGCAGCCCATGGTCGAGCACGGAGTCCAGCACGAGTCGGTCGCGCACCGCACCGGCGAGACGGTCCTGACGGTCGTCGACCACCACGGCGCACCGCTGCCGGACGTCGAGGTCGCCGTCGAGCAGACCCGGCACGCCTTCGGGTTCGGCAACATCGGGTTCGACTTCGTGGAGCTGGCGAACGACGAGGTCGACGGTGCCGGACGGGAGCGCCTCGAACGCCTCGCCGACCTGTACGCCGACGTCTTCACGACCGCGACGCTGCCGTTCTACTGGGGTCGCTTCGAGCCGGAGCGCGGGCGCCCGGACACCGCTCGGCTCCGGCGCACCGCGGAGTGGTTCCGCGACCGGGGGATCGCGCTCAAGGGGCACCCGCTCGTCTGGCACACCGTGCAGCCTGACTGGCTCCTCGGGCTGCCCCTCGACGAGGTCGAGCAGCTGCAGCGGGAGCGCATCCGCCGCGAGGTCGGCGACCTCGCCGGGCTGGTCGACACCTGGGACGCGATCAACGAGGTCGTCATCATGCCCGTGTTCGACAACGGCGACAACGCCATCACCCCGCTCGCCCGGGCGAAGGGCCGCATCCCGACGATCCGGATGGCGTTCGAGGAGGCCCGCGCCGCGAACCCGCACGCGACCCTGCTGCTCAACGACTTCGACCTGTCGAGCGCGTACGAGTGCCTGATCGAGGGCGTGCTCGAGGCCGGCGTGCAGATCGACGCCATCGGGCTGCAGACCCACATGCACCAGGGGTACTGGGGTGAGGAGACGATGCTCGCGATGGTCGACCGCTTCGCCCGGTACGGCCTGCCGCTGCACCTGACCGAGACCTCGCTCGTGTCGGGTGACCTCATGCCCGCGGACATCGTGGACCTGAACGACCACGTGGTGGACTCGTGGCCCTCGACGCCCGAGGGTGAGGCCCGACAGGCGGACGAGGTCGAGCGGCACCACCGGAGCCTGGTCGGGCACCCCGCGGTCGAGGCGGTCACCTCCTGGGGCATCACCGACGCGGGCGCCTGGCTCGGCGCGCCGATCGGGCTGGTCCGCGAGGACGGGACGCCGAAGCCGTCGTACGAGGCACTCCGTCGCCTGGTGAAGGACGAGTGGTGGACCGGGCCGACGGTGCTCCGCACGGACGAGCGCGGGCAGGTGCGGGTGCGCGGGTTCCGGGGGGAGTACCGGGCCGAGGTGCGGGGCGCGTCGGTAGCGGTCACCGTCGGGCGCGAGCCGGCCGAGCAGCGGGTGGTCGCGTCCGCGACGTGACCAGCGGCGGACAGGAGGCGCGGTGCGGGTCCGTCCCGTGCCTCCCGTCCGGTGTCGCCCCCGGTCCCGCGCCGCGCGGTGCGGTGCCGTCGGGACCGCGGCGCGGCCCTGCGTGCTCAGCCCAGGTCGAGCGTCCGTCCGAACGTCCGCGTGACGGGCGGCGCGGCGACGATCGCGGCGAGGGCCCTCGGGGCACCCTCGTCGGTCGCGCGCCAGGCGACGTAGGCGTCGTGGTCGGCGGGCGTCGTCCACCGCTCGAGCACGACGAGGTGCAGCGGGTCGGAGTCGTCGACCAGGACCTCGAGCGACTCGTTGCCGGCGAAGGTCGCCGTCTGGGCGAGGGTCTCGCGGATCGCGGAGTCGATCGTGTCCTGCGCGACGTCGTCTCGCAGCTGGACCTCGAGGAGGACCGTCTGGGTCATGTGCGTGCCTTTCGTCAGGTGCTCGTTCTCGGCACCCTTCCGTCGGGTGCCGAGTGCGCCAACGTCCGGGTGACCCGTGGTGTTCCGCGGACCGACGGAGAAGTGCAGAACGCAACGTCGGCGACTGCTCGCAGCGGCAGGGCGTTGCGGGGAACCGCCGGGGTTGCGCGTTGCGGGCTCGACGCCGACACATGTCGGAAAGAAAGCTTCCGGAGGAAGGTTTTCGGTGTTACTGTCCTGATCACCTAGCAGCACTAGGTATTCGAGAGGGCACGCCGCCCCCGATGGCTCGAGGAGGAGTCGTGTCGACACCGACGTCGAAGGAAGAACCGCAGTCCGGTCTCGCCGGTACCGCGAACCCGCCGGTCACCGCGGCCGCGGGAGCCACGAGCACCGACCCCGCAGCCGCATCGCGTGCGTTCTCGGTCGAGGGCCTCACGCAGAACGTCAGCACCGTCCGGGTCGGCCCGAAGTACCTCTGGGCACTCAGCCTTGCCCAGTTCGGCCTCTTCGCCGCCCTGCTCACCCCGGTGTTCGTGGGCATGGCGATCAAGGCGACGGTGCTGAACCCGGACAGCCCCGAGACGATCGTCGGGTCGGTCCTGCCGTTCGGTGCCCTCGGCGCCCTGCTCGCCAACCCGCTGGCGGGGGCACTCTCCGACCGCACCCGCACGCGCTGGGGTCGCCGTCGGCCCTGGATGGTCGGTGGCGTCGTCGTCTTCGTCGTCGCGCTGGCCTGGCTCGCGTTCGCGCCGGACGTCCTGCAGCTCACCATCGCGTGGGTGCTCGCCCAGGTCGCCGCGAACGCCGTCCTCGCCACCCTGACCGCGAGCTTCGCGGACAACGTGCCCGAGTTCCAGCGCGGCAAGGCGTCGAGCGTCATCGCCCTCGCGCAGAACATCGCGATCCTCGCCGGCCTCTACCTCGCCGTGTACCTGGTCGGGAACCTGCCGGTCCTCTTCATCGCGCCGGGCATCCTGGCGATCGTCGTGATCCTCGTCTACGCGGTCGTGGCCCGCGACGAGCTCCCGGCCACGACCAAGCCCTTCAGCTGGGTCACCCTGATCGCGTCGTTCTGGACGAACCCGATCAAGCACCCCGACTTCGGGCTCGCCTGGTGGGGCCGCTTCCTCATCACCTTCGGCACGTTCATGTTCACGACGTACCGCGTGCTGTACATGCAGGAGCAGATCGGGATCGAGGACCTGGCCGAGGCCACCGCCACCGTCGCGTTCGGTGTGCTCCTGTACACGGTCGCCCTGCTCGTCAGCGCCGCGGTCTCGGGCTGGGTGTCCGACCGCGTCCGACGCCGCAAGGTCTTCGTCTGGGGTTCCACCGCCCTCACCGCGGTCGGCCTGGTGATCCTCGCGCACGTCGACAGCGTCGGCGGGTTCTACTTCGCGGAGATCGTGCTCGGGTTCGCCTTCGGCATCTACGCAGCGATCGACACCGCGCTCGTCGTCGACGTGCTGCCCGACCCCGAGCGTCCGGGCAAGGACCTCGGTGTCATCAACATCGCCAACGCCCTGCCGCAGTCGCTCGCCCCGGCGGTCGGCCTGTTCCTGCTGGGCCTCGGCGGCGGCCAGAACTACACGCTCATGCTCTGGGGTGCCGGCGTCGCCGTGCTCCTCGGTGCGCTCGTCATCCTCCCGATCAAGAAGGTCCGGTGACCACCGTGGCACCCCGCATCTCCCTCCAGCTCTACACGGTCGACAAGGCGCTGGCGCCCGACCTCGACGGCGGCGTCGCCCGCCTGGCCGGAATCGGGTTCGACACCGTCGAGGCGTTCGCCTTCGTCGGCCGCGCAGCCGAGCTCCGGACGGCGTTCGACGCGCACGGCATCAGCGCCCGCACCGGCCACGCCTTCCTGGTCGAGGAGTCGATCCCGCTGCCGGACGGCACGGTGATGACCGCCCCGTCGCACGCCGAGACGTTCGCCGAGGCGTCGGCGCTCGGCATCGAGATCGTCATCGACCCGTTCGTCGGTCCCGGCCACTGGACGACCCGCGAGGGCGTCGAGCGGGTCGCCGCCCGGCTGAACGCCGCCGCCGAGGAAGCCGCCGTCCACGGCCTGCGCGTCGGCTACCACAACCACGACCACGAGCTCCGGCCGCGCATCGACGGGAAGCCCGCGCTCCAGGTGCTCGCCGAACTGCTCGACCCGCGCGTCGTGCTCGAGCTCGACCTGTACTGGGCGTCCGCCGCGGGCATCGACCTCGTGCCCTTCGTCGAGGAGCTCGGCGACCGCATCGTCGCCGTGCACGTCAAGGACGGCCCGATGCGCGAGGGGATCTCCACCGCGCAGGTGCCGACCGACCAGACCCCGGCCGGCCAGGGCGACGTCCGGCTGGCCGAGGCGCTCGCCGCAGCACCGGCGCTCGAGTACGCCGTCATCGAGTTCGACGGCTTCGACGGGGAGATCTTCGACGGGGTCGAGCAGTCGTACCGCTGGCTGCAGGCCGCGCTCGCCGGGTCGGACGAGACCGCCACCACGGGGGTGTCCGCATGACCCGCACCGGCCGCGTCGGCGTCGGCTTCATCGGCGCCGGGATGATCAGCGAGCAGTACCTGACGAACCTCACGACCTTCCCGGACGTCGAGGTGGTCCGGATCGGCGACATCGACACCGAGCGCGCCGCGGCGTCGGCGGCGAAGTGGGGCATCCCCGCGTCGGGCACCGGCGACGAGGTCCTCACCGACCCCGACGTCGAGATCGTCGTGAACCTCACCCTGCCCGCCACGCACGTCGAGGTCTCCACGGCGGCACTCCGCGCCGGCAAGCACGTCTGGAGCGAGAAGCCGATCGGCGTCGACCGCGAGAGCGCCGCCGGACTCGTGGCGCTCGCCGACGAGCTCGGCCTGCGTCTCGGCATCGCACCGGACACCGTCCTCGGCACCGGGTGGCAGACCGCGAAGCGCGCGATCGAGGCCGGCGCGATCGGCACCCCCCTCACCGCCGTCACGAGCTTCCAGTGGCAGGGACCGGACGTGTTCCACCCGAACGCGTCCTTCCTCTACGCGAAGGGTGCCGGACCGCTGTTCGACATGGGCCCGTACTACTTCACGGCGCTCGTGCACCTGCTCGGCCCGGTCGCGTCCGTCGTGGCGACGGGGTCCCGGTCGCGCGAGACCCGGCAGCTGGTGGTCGGTCCGAACGCCGGGCAGGAGTTCCCGGTCGAGGTCCCGACGCACCTCTCGGTGCTCACGTCCTTCGAGCAGGGCGGGAACGCGCAGTCGCTGCTGTCGTTCGACACCCCGCTGTTCCGGCACGGCGTCTTCGAGGTGAACGGCACCGAGGGCACGATCGTGCTCCCGGACCCGAACACCTTCGGTGGCGGACACCCGATCCGCATCGCACGACCGCTCGGCACGGACGTGTCGTTCCCGATCGAGCAGGCGTGGGAGACCCTCTCCGACGAGGAACCGACGGTCGGCCGCGGCCTCGGCGTGCTCGACATGGCACGGGCGATCCGCGGGGGCGGTGCGCACATCGCGACCGGCGAGGTCGGTTACCACGTGCTCGACACCATGGTCGCGGTCGAGGAGTCCGTCGCGCGCCGCGCGTTCGTCGAGGTCGCGTCGACGGTGGCGCCGATCGCGTCGCTGCCCGAGGACTTCGACCCGCTCGCCGCGACCCTCGAGGGTGCGTCCGCCACGGTCTGAGCGAACACACGACGGTCTGGAGGCTCGGCGCCGGTCGGCACCGAGCCTCCAGACCGTCACGTGGTGCGGGACGGCCGCAGGACGCTCGCGTAGACCGCCACCAGCTCGTCGACGCGCTGCTCGACGCGGCCGCGGGCCGCGACCAGCGCGGCGCTCGCCCGCACGAGCTGCTCCGGCTCGTCGTGGAGCCGTCGGACGACCGACGCGATCCCCGCGGCGTCCGGTGTGGGCGTCGTGAAGCCACCGCCCTCGGGGACGACCTCGGCGAGGTCCGGGTCGCAGTGCACGACGGGCAGGCCGGTGGCGACGGACTCGAGCATCACCATCGGCTGGTTGTCGAAGTCGGAGGAGCTCGACACGAGCACGTGTGCACGGCGCATGGCGGCGAGGACCTCGTCGTGCGGGGTCGACCCGTGCAGCCGGACCGGGGTGCCGGCCGCGGCCCGGGCGACCGCAGCACGCGCGACGCCGTCGCCGAGCACGTCGACCACGGTGCCGGGTGGGAAGGAGCGGGCAGCCTCGACCAGGACCTCCGGACGCTTCTCGGGCGACAGGCGCCCCACCCAGAGCACCCGGAGCGGCTCGTCTGCGGTCCTGGTCCGGACGGTCGCCGGTCCGATCGCGTCGAGGACCGCGGGCTCGATGCCGTTCGAGACGACCGACACCGGGGTCCGGACGCCCCGGTCGACGAGCTTGTCGGCGAAGTGCCGCGACGGGACCACGACGTGGTCGCTCGCCCGGGACTGCGCGAGCATGACCCGCCACATCCGCCGCGCCGTCCGGGTCCGGGTGTACGGGGTGTCGGCCGCGACACGGACGCCCCGGCGGGGGACCTGCGTCGCGTGCAGGAAGGCGAGCAGCGCGGTCGTGACGGCGGGCACGGGCAGGACGTTCCGCGTGTAGACGTCGATGCGGCCGTGCATCGTGTGCACCACCGGGATGCCGAGGTCCTGCGCGGCCCGGATCCCGCCGAGCGCCGCGAACATCTCGGAGTGGGTGTGCACGACGTCGACCCGGCGTGCGGCGAACTCGCGGCGGAGCAGGGCGCGGAGGCGACGCGGGGACCACGCGAAGGGGTAGCCGTCGGGGCGGAACACGGGGGAGACGGGCAGACCGACGACGGCCGGCACGGTGGCGGTGCCGGGTGCCTGCGCCGTGCCCGCCGAGTGCGCGGGGCCCGCCGGGTCGTCGGGACAGAAGACCGTGACGTCGTGTCCCGCTGCCGTGAGGGCCTCGGCCAGGGAGCGCACCGCCGTCTGGACGCCCCCGAGCGTCGGCAGGTAGTAGTCGGTGACCAGCGCGATCCGCACGCCCCGAGCCTAGGGGCCGTCGGCTCCTGCCGGGCTCGTAGGATCTGGGGCATGGGGGGAGCAGGCACCGGGGAGCGCGCGCTGGTCACGGGGGCGAGCGGGTTCGTCGGCGGTCACGTCGTGCGGACCCTGCGCGAGCACGGCTACCGCGTCACGGCGTCCGGTCGGCGGGCATCGGCGCTGCCCGCCGGGGACGTCCACGTCGGCGACCTCGACGACCTCGCCCGCGCGGACGTCCCCGCCGACGTCGTCGTGCACTGCGCGGCGCTCAGCTCGCCGTGGGGCCCGTGGTCGGCCTTCGAGCACGCCAACGTCACCGGGACCGCCCGGGTGCTCGAGTACGCACGTCGCGTCGGGGCGCGGCGGCTCGTGCACGTGTCGTCGCCCGGCATCTACGCCGCACCGCGCGACCGGCTCGACATCCGTGAGGACCAGGTCGACCCGAGCCGCCCGATGAACCACTACATCCGCTCGAAGCTGCACGCCGAGGCGCTCCTCCGCGCCGCGACCGGCGACCCCGACGGACCCGAGATCGTCGTCCTGCGGCCGCGCGGCATCATCGGTGCGGGCGACACCGGACTCGTCCCGAGGCTGCTCCGTGTGCACGAACGGGTCGGCGTGCCCCTCCTGCGCGGCGGACGCGGACTCGTCGACCTGACCGCCGTCGAGAACGTCGCGCACGCCGTCCGGCTCGCGGCCGAGGTGCCCGGGGCCGCCGGGCTGGCGTTCAACATCACGAACGGGGACCCGCGTCCGTTCGTCGAGCTCCTCGACCAGCTGCTCACCGGACTCGGGGTCCGGCCGCGGCACCTGCACCTGCCGGCCGGGCCGGTGTCCGCGCTGGCCACCGTGCTCGAGGCCGTGTGCACGGTGCTGCCCGGGCAGCCCGAGCCGCCCATCACCCGGTACACGGTGACGACGATCACGCACTCGCAGACCCTCGACCTGACCCGGGCCCGGCAGGTGCTCGGCTACCAGCCGGTCGTCGGGCTCGACGAGGCACTCGCGAGCTACGCGACCGCCGGCCGGCGCTTCGGTGGGCAGCCGCGTGGCTGAGCGCCCGGTCGGTACCCTGCGCGCTGCCGCCTGCGGGTGGACGACCCACGACGTGCACGGTCTGCTCCGCGGTGCACCCCGTGGCCGTCGGGTCTTCCCCGCGAACGTCTTCCACTGGTCCGGTCCGGACCGCTCCGTGCTGTTCGACACCGGGTACGCACCCCTGCCGTGGCGCACGGGTGCCGCCGGGTGGCTGTACCGACGCCTGCTCCCGCCCGTCGTCCCCCCGGGCAGCACACTCGCCGACGCGATCGACACGGACGACGTCACGCACGTCGTCCTGTCGCACCTGCACCCCGACCACGTCGGCGGGCTGGCTTCCGTGCCGCACGCGCGGGTGCTGGTCTCCGAGGGCGTGGCCCGGAGCACCGCCCGCCCGCGGGTGCTCGCCGGGCAGCTGCGGGGGCTGCTGCCCGCGGGGCTCGTCGACCGGCTGCAGGTCGTCCCGGACAGCGCCTTCGGCCCCGCCCCGACCGGGCCGCTCGCCGCGGTCGGTCTGTCGACGGCCGACCCGTTCGGCGACGGTCGCACGCGGCTCGTCCGGCTGCCCGGGCACGCCGACGGGCACCTCGGCCTCCTGGTCGAGGACCGTGTGCTGCTCGCGGGCGACGCTGCCTGGAGCCGCGACCTGCTCGGACGCGAGCGCGACCTGCGCCTCCTGCCGCGTGCGGTCGCCCACGACGCCCGATCGCAGCGCGACACCGCCGAGCGCCTGCTCGCCCTCGAGCGCGCAGGTGTCAGACTGCTGTTCAGCCACGACGAGCACCGGACCGGGGTGGACCTGCTCGTCGACGACGACGAGGACCGAGGGGGACCATGAAGCACTGCGCCATCGCCGGGTGGGGGACGGCACTGCCGGACCGGACGGTCACCTACGGCAGCGGTGCCCGCACCGTCACCCGGTACCGCATCGCCGACGACGTGTCGCACCTCGACATGCTCGCCACGGCAGCGTCCCGAGCCATCGAGCACGCCGGCATCGACGCCGCCGACCTCGACCTCGTGATCGCCGCCTGCGCCGCCGGCGTGCAGCCGATCCCCTGCACGGCGGCACTCGTGACGGAGCGGGTCGCGCCCGACGCCCGAGCGGCCGCGTTCGACGTGAACTCGACGTGCACGAGCTTCATCACGGCACTCGACATCGCCTCCCGCTACCTGGAGGACGGCGACCACGACCGGGTGCTCATCGTCTCCGGGGACGTCGGGTCACGTTTCCTCGACCCGGCGCAACGGGAGTCCGCCGAGCTGTTCTCCGACGCTGCGGCCGCGGTGGTGCTGACGCGCGGCGACGGGACGCAGGGGGTGCTGTCGGCGCTGCAGCAGACCTGGCCGGAGCACGCCCACGACACCGAGCTCCGGGGCGGCCTGTCCCGGTACCCGGCGCAGCAGTACGCCGACGGCGACCCCGCTGACTACCTGTTCGACATGCACGGCCGGCGCGCCCTGACCGGGATGCTCCGGGTCCTGCCCGGGTTCTTCGCGCGGTTCTGGGAGCGCAGCGGTCTCGGGCTGGACGACGTCGACCTGGTCGTACCGCACCAGGCCAGCGGCGCGATCGGGCTCGCGATGCGCCGGCTCGGGATCCCGACGGACAAGTACGTCGACGAGGTCGCGGCGTTCGGGAACTCGGTCTCGTCGTCGGTGCCGTTCATGCTCGCGCGGTGCCTCGACGACGGTCGGCTCCGGCGCGGGGACACCGTGCTGCTCTGCGGGACGGCTGCCGGCCTGACCGCGAACGCCCTCGCGCTGCGCCTCTGACGCGCCCGCGGTCGGCGCTGCGCCTCTGACGCGCGCGCGGTCGGCGCTGCGGCTCTGGCGCGCGCGGTCGGCGCTGCGCCGGGTTCGCCGGGGACACGACGACGCCCCCGCCGCTGCTGCGACGGAGGCGTCCGATGACCCCTGATCCCCGGGGAGGCCACCGCTGGTCCGGTGGACCGCCCAGCACCGGGCGGTCCACCGGGGTCGGTCAGCGGGTGGTGCGTCCGGCGCGGGGCAGGAGCACGCCGAGGACGATCATCGCGACGGCGAGGAAGGCGTGCAGGACGTTGTCGGCGCTGTTCAGCGGGACGAAGTTCGCAGCCCCGGCCATGCCGGCGACGAAGAGGCCGAAGACGAACAGCACGGCGTAGACGATGCCGCCGATGAGCAGGTACGAGCGCGAGCCCGCGGCCGAACGGGCGGCGAGCAGGCCGACGATGCCGAACAGCAGGTGCACGATGTTGTGGAGCACCGACACCTGGAACAGGCCGAGGAGCATGGCCATCGAGCTGTTGCCCGCGAAGGACAGCGTGCCCATGTCCATCGTGAGTCCGGGGATGAACCCGGCGATGCCGACGATGAGGAAGACGACGCCGAAGAGCAGTGCGCCCTTCTGGACGAGGGTCGACGCGAAACCGGTACGGGGTGATGCTGCGTTGCTGGTCATGGTGCGGTCCTTCCGAATGCGTTCCACGACGGCGTCTCCGGGTCACCGCGCAGGGGCAGCGTCGTCGTCGTACAGGGGTTTCGGAGCAGGTGCGCAGCCGGATTGGTGCGCCGTCCGGGTGTCCTTCCAGCGCGGCGTCCTCCTGCGGGATGACCCCGGGTCTCCGCCCCAGGGGGGACGCGCTCGACGGTGTTCCGGAAATAGCGTGGACCACGTGATCGAGATCGAGCATCTGTCCAAGCGCTACGGCGCCAAGACCGCCGTCGACGACATCTCCTTCGTCGTCCGTCCCGGCAGCGTCACCGGCTTCCTCGGGCCGAACGGCGCCGGGAAGTCCACGACCATGCGGATGATCATGGGCCTCGACACGCCCACGTCCGGACGCGTCCGGGTGAACGGCCAGGACTACCGGTCCTTCCGCGACCCGCTCCGCCAGGTCGGCGCGCTGCTCGAGGCGAAGGCCGTCCACTCCGGGCGCAGCGCGTACAACCACCTGCTCTCGCTCGCGGCGACGCACGGCATCCCGAAGTCCCGCGTGCACCACGTGATCGAGCTCACCGGCCTCGAGTCGGTCGCGAAGAAGCGCGTCGGCGGGTTCTCCCTCGGCATGGGGCAGCGGCTCGGCATCGCGGCGGCACTGCTCGGCGACCCGAGGACCCTGATCCTGGACGAGCCGGTCAACGGCCTCGACCCGGACGGCGTCGTGTGGGTGCGCCAGCTCGCCCGGCACCTGGCGTCCGAGGGACGCACGGTCTTCCTCTCCAGTCACCTCATGAGCGAGATGGCGCAGACGGCCGACCGCGTGGTCGTGCTCGGCCGCGGCAAAGTCCTGGCCGACGCCCCGATCGCGGAGTTCGTCGCGGGCAGCGGACAGGGCGGCGGCGCACGGACCCTCGTCCGGACCCCGCACCCCGACCAGCTCTTCGATGCCGTGGGATCAGCGGCGTCGTCGATCACCCCGCGCGAGGACGGCGCCTTCGTGGTCGTCGGTCCCGACGCACAGCAGATCGGCACCATCGCCGCCCGGGCCGGCGCGGTGCTCCACGAACTCACCCCCATGGGTGCGAGCCTCGAGGAGGCGTACATGGCCCTCACGAAGGACGAGGTCGAGTACCAGGCGGAGGTCGCACGATGAGCGCCGCGACGGCCACCGCGATGCCCGACCGCGTCGGACTCGGGTTCGGTCGACTCGTCCGCAGCGAGTGGATCAAGTTCCGCAGCATCCGGTCGACGTGGTGGTGCTACGCCATCATCGTCGCGCTGACCATCGGGCTCGGTGCGCTGCTCGGGCTCTACGCGCCGATCGTCGGTCTGCCCGAGGGCGCCGAGGTGACCCAGGCGGTCGCGAACGCCCAGATCGTCAACCTCAGCATCTCGTCGGTCGGCTTCACCGTGCTGGTCGCCGCGGTCCTGGGTGTCCTCATCATCACGGGTGAGTACGGCACCGGGCAGGTGCGCTCGACCTTCACGGCCGACCCCGGGCGCACCGGCGCGATCCTCGCCAAGGCCGTCGTCCTCGCCGTGGCCACCTTCGTGGTCAGTGCAGCGGCGACGTGGATCGGGGTCGTGCTCGTCGCGCTGTTCCAGGCGGACAAGGGCGTGCACGCCGACCTGGCCGACCCCGCCGTCTTCATGCCGATCCTCGGTTCGTCGGTCTACGTCACGGGGATCGCACTGCTCGCCTTCGGCATCGGCCTCCTGGTCCGGTCGAGCGCCGGTGGCATCGCGATCGCGCTCGGCGTGCTGCTCGTCCTGCCGATCGTGCTGCAGCTCTTCGCGGGGCTGGTGGACCAGCAGTGGCTCCTCGACGTGTCCCGCTTCCTGCCCGACCAGGCCGGCAGCCAGCTCTACACCTACGAGCGGTCCGCGGGCCAGCCCGCACCCGAGGGCGTCGTGCTGAACGGTTGGGCCGGCGGCGGGGTCCTGGCAGCGTGGGTCGTCGCGATCGGTGTCCTCGCCCTGGCCGCGGTCAAGAAGCGCGACGTCTGACGACGAGCCGCGCGGCCCGCGAGGCGGGGCGTGACGGAACGGAGGCTCGGTGCCGACCGGCACCGAGCCTCCCGTCCGTCCGCAGCCGGGTACGGGCGGTTCAGGCCGCCCGTGAGAACAGCCCGCGCAGGGCGCGCGTCAGTCGCCACGAGCGCCGCGGCTGCTGGACGACCTCGACCGCGCGGGTCGGCATCCGGAAGGCGAGGTCGTGGAGCATGTTCCGCTTCGAGCCGTCCCAGTTCGCGAACAGGTAGGAACCGCCGATGAACGACATGCTCCGGACCGGCGTCCGCTTCCACGAATCGGCCGCGACGTAGTAGCCGGCGTGCCCGGCGCGGATGTGGTCGATG
Organism: Curtobacterium sp. NPDC088465; assembly: GCF_044753165.1. Classification (NCBI taxonomy): domain Bacteria; kingdom Bacillati; phylum Actinomycetota; class Actinomycetes; order Micrococcales; family Microbacteriaceae; genus Curtobacterium; species Curtobacterium sp. NPDC088465. Next base: position 26,646 of record NZ_JBIVMR010000007.1, read on the forward strand.
ACGGTGTCGACGTCGAAGACACCGGTCGTGGTGACGACGGTGGTGATGCCCGTCCGGTCGCGGGCGACGTACTCGATGAGGTGTTCGGTCACGGCGTGCTCTGATCTGTGTCTGACTCGACCGGCCCGTGAGGTCGGTGCTCGGGAGGTGTTCGGAACCGCCCTTGCTTCCGCCTGGATGGTACGCCGACAGGCGGTGGGGTCTCCAGGCGTCGGTGCGGTCGGGGGATGAACATCCGGGCAGCGCGGCGGGCAGGGTGGTCCCATGCGCACCACACGTCACTCCCGTCCCGCCGGCCTGCTCCTGATCGTCGCCGGGGCGTCCCTCGCCCTCGCGGGGTGCACCGGCGGGGGCGCCGGTGGCCCGACCGCGACCGTCACGCGGACGGTCACGCCCTCGAACTCGGCGTCGTCCTCGTCGTCGACGACGGGCAGCGGGACCCCGGGCCCGTCGTCGACGCCGACCGTGACACCCTCCTGCGGACCGTCCGACGGGGCCGCCGCCGCCGCTGGTCCGATCGCCGACCTCCCGCTGCCCGCCGGCCTCGAGTCGGCGCGGTGGGACGCGTCGAACGCCGACACCTCGGTCTACGACGGCTGCGCCGCGCTGTCCGCGGTGACCGTCAGCGTCGTCGACGGCACCGCGAGCTCGCCGGTCGCGATCCTGCTCTTCCACGACGGGACGTACCTGGGGACGGCGACGAAGGAGCAGTACCCGTTCGTCCCGCAGGTGACGCGGGAGTCCGCGGGGACGATCCGCGTCGAGTACCGCTACCCGCAGGGTGCGGACAGCAACGCCGACCCCTCCGGCCGAGCGACCGCGACGTACACGTGGGACGACGCTGCCGGTCGCGTTGAGATGTCCGGAGACGTCCCGCCCGCCCGGTGACGTCCCGCCGCCCTGTCACTCAGCGCGGTGCTCCGCGTCGACCGGCGGACCCGGACCCGGACCCGGGCCCTGACCCGGGGCGCAGCGCCCGCAGCACGTCCCGCAGGACGTCGAGCCGGGGCTGGGACGCGCTGAACGGTCGACCGAGTGCCGAACGCGGTTCGAGGACGAACGGTCCGCCGTCCGTCAGCGTGAGCCACAGCCCGTAGTCCCTCCGTCGTCCGCGGTGGTCCTTCGTGGCCAGGTCGATCCGTGCGACGCGCGTCCAGGGGATCGTCACCACCGGGTCGGGTGACACGGGGGACCAGCCGAGCAGCCCGCTCCGGTCGACGGTGACGAGCGCGATGCGCGGGTCGGGGAGGTCCTGTCCGGCGATGGTCCCGCGCGCGGAGACCGGGAGGTGGAACGCCGGTCGACCCTGGCCGTGGCCGTGGCCGTGGCCGTGCGCGTGCCGGAGCGCACGTCGGTCCCGTCGTCCGTCCCGCCAGGCGCTGATCGGCGCGACGACGCAGCCCACGGCGCCGAGCAGCGGCAGGAGGACGGCGATCGAGCCGCGGCCGGTGAGCGACGCCTGGTCGACGAACCGGGCCTCGACGACGAGCATGCCGACCGCGACGGCGAACAGGCCGAGCGCGCCCGCGACGAACGGCCACAGCGGCGGTACGACGCCGTCGCGCAGTCGCTGCACCCACGGCTCCGACTGATGGTCCACCACCTCAGCCTGCCCGTACCGCCTGGGCACGGAACGGTGGGATGCTGGACCGCATGCCCCTGTCCCGCCCGGCGCTCGCCGCTGCCCTGCCCGGTGTCGCGCTCGCCGTCGTGATCGGCGTCGCCGCGACCCTGGTCGGCCGCGCGGTCCCGGTCGTCGGCGGTCCGGTGCCGGCCGTCCTGCTCGGTGCGCTGGTCGGCTGGCTCGTCCGGCGTCGACGGGCCCAGGACGACGGAGCAGCCGACCTCGGTGGGCTCCAGCCCGGCGTGAAGTTCGCGTCGAGCCGCGTCCTGCAGGCAGCGGTCGTGCTCCTCGGCGCACAGCTGTCGATCGGCGAGGTGCTGCGCATCGGCGGCGAGACCCTCCCCGTGATGCTCACCACGCTCGTGGTGTGCCTCGTCGCGGCGTGGGGGATCGGCCGGCTGCTCCGGGTGTCGAGCACGCTCCGGACGCTCATCGGGGTCGGCACGGGCATCTGCGGCGCATCGGCCATCGCCGCCGTCACCCCCGTGGTCGGTGCCGCCAGCGCCGAGGTCGCCTACGCCCTGTCGACGATCTTCCTCTGCAACATCGCCGCGGTCTTCGTCTTCCCGCTCGTCGGCCACGCGCTCGGCCTGTCCCAGCACGCGTTCGGCGTCTTCGCCGGGACCGCCGTGAACGACACGTCCTCCGTCGTCGCGACCGCCACGGTCTACGGCCGTCAGGCGACGGACACCGCCGTCGTCGTCAAGCTCGTGCGGACCCTGATGATCATCCCGATCGTGATCGGGCTCGCCGGCCTGGAGGCGCGCCGCACAGCCCGCACGCAGCCCGCCGCCGTCGACGGTACGGGTCGCGCCGGGGGCGTCCGCGTGCTGCGGCTGGTCCCGTGGTTCCTGGTCGGCTTCCTCGTCGTGGTCCTGCTCCGGACAACCGGGGTCCTGCCCGCGGCGGCGGCCCCGGGGTTCTCGACGGCGGCGACGTTCCTCATCACGGTGGCGCTGGCGGCCGTCGGGGTCTCGACGGACTTCGCGGCGCTCCGCCGGGCCGGGTTCCGGCCGATGCTGCTCGGCATCGTGCTGTGGGTGCTCGTCGCGGGGACGAGCCTGGGCGTGCAGGCGGCCTTCGGCCAGCTCTGACGGGCCCGGCGTGCGGCGGCGGCGCCGTCGCGTCGGCGACGCCTGCGTGGCGTGACGTGCTCCTGCACAACGGAAGGCACGTCGCGCCGTGCGGTTCCGTGGCGTGACGTGCTCCTGGTTGTGCGGGGCGCCCCGCGCCCGGCGCGGCTGCGTTCCGGACGGGAGGCACGGTGCGGTCCGGCACCGTGCCTCCCGTCCGGCGGCGCCAGCGTGGCGTGACGTGCTCCCGCACAACGGGAGGCACGTCACGCCGCGCGGTTCCGTGGCGCGACGTGCTCCTGGTTGTGCGGGGCGCCCCGCGCCCGGCGCGGCCGCGTTCCGGACGGGAGGCGCGGTGCCAGCCGGCGCCGCGCCTCCCGTCCGTCGTGCGGCGACGTCAGCCGCGGATCGCCTCCGTCAGCTTCACCCGTCCGCCGGTCCGGAGCAGCGCGTTCTCGTAGATGCGCGCGCCCACGGCGACGACCACGACGACCGACGCGGCGACGAGCAGCAGCGACAGGATCGGCTCCCACCACTCGGCGGTCCCGAGGAAGATCCGCATCGGCATCCCGATCGGCGCGCTGAACGGGACGTACGACATGATCCCGACGATCGTCTCGTTGTCCGCCGCCGAGACGATGAGGATGTACGGGATCATCACGAGGAGCATCACGGGCATCGTGACACTGCCGACGTCCTCCTGGCGGGACACGAGCACGGCGGACGCGGCGAACAGCGCGGCGATGAGCACGAAGCCGACGGCGAAGAAGCCGACGAACCACAGCACGCTGGGGCCGAGCAACGTGAACAGGTTGTCCTGCCCGGTGACCGCGAGGGCCACGGCGCCGGCGATCGCGATGGCGATGATCTGCGCGAACGCCATGATGCTGCTGCCGAGCACCTTCCCGGCGAGCAGGGCACGGGCCGGGATGGCGGCCATCAGGATCTCGACCACCCGCGTCGACTTCTCCTCGACGACGCTCTGCGCGATCGACGACCCGAAGGTCACGGCGGAGGTGAAGAAGACGACGCCGAACAGGATGCCGATGGCGGACACCAGGCCCGCCGAGAGCGTGCCGGGCTGCAGGAGCTCCACCGCAGGGGTGACGCTGAGGGCACCGACGACGTCGGTCGGGGTGTCCTCGAGCCCGACGACGCTGTACCCGAGGGTGTCGTCGGACGGCACGACGGCGGCGTCCACGTCACCGCTCCGCACGAGGCGCTCGGCCTGGGCGACGGTGGTGGTCGGGGTGACGTCGAGGCCGTCGGCGGACTGGAGCGAGACGCCGTCGACCACCGCGACGGGCGTGGTGTCGTCTGCGGTCGCCTTGCCGATGATGCCCGCGATGACGACGGACACGACGACGGCGAGCACCAGGATCGCGGCGGAGACCACGAAGGCCTTGCTGCGGACGCGGGCCTGGATCTCGCGGACGGTCACGAGCCGGACGGCGTCGACGAAGTGGCTGGTCATCGGACGACCTCCCGGAAGACCTCGCTGAGACGGGGCACGCGCGGGGCGAACGAGCCCACCGTGCCGTGCTGGACGGCGCGCTGCAGGATGCGCTGCGCCGTGGGCTCGTCGGCCTCGAACACCGCGTACCCGCCGTCGAACTCGCGCACGGTCACGCCGGGTTCGTCGCGGATCCACGCGACGTCGCCGTCGACGAGCAGCTCCCACGCGGCGGGGCCGGCGCTGCGGCGCAGGTCCTCCTGGGAGCCGGCGGCACGGATCGTCCCGTCGGCGATCACGACGACGTCGTCGCACAGCCGCTCGACCACGTCGAGCTGGTGGCTCGAGAAGAGCACCGGGACACCCCTCGCCGCCTGCTCGCGGAGCACGCCGAGCACGGTGTCGACGGCCATCGGGTCGAGGCCCGAGAACGGCTCGTCGAGCACCAGGACCTCGGGGTCGTGGACGAGTGCCGCGGCGACCTGCACGCGCTGCTGGTTGCCGAGCGAGAGCTTCTCGACGGCGTCGCTCGCGTGCTGCGTGAGGTCGAGTCGTTCGAGCAGCGCGGTGGTCCGCTGCCCCGCGGTCCGCTTGTCGACACCGTGCAGGCGTGCGAGGTAGGTGATCTGCTCGGCGACCGGCATCTTCGGGTAGAGCCCGCGTTCCTCGGGCATGTAGCCGAAGCGGCGGCGGTCGGTCGGGCCGACCTCGGTGCCGTCGATCGACACGCGCCCGGAGTCGGCCTGCAGCACGCCGAGCAGGATCCGCATGGTGGTCGTCTTGCCGGCGCCGTTGCCGCCGACGAACCCGGTCAGCCGGCCGCTGCCGACCGAGAACCCCACGTCGTCGAGCACCCGGCGGTCGCCGAAGTGCTTCGTCACGCCTTCGATGGTGAGCATCGCCCGTTCCCCTTCCGCCGGCGGTCCTCGCCGACGTCTCGACGCTACGGTCCGGGAGGCGCTGCCCACCTCCGGCGGGAGGCGGGACTTCCCGACGCCCCGGCTCCACCGCGCGGGGGAGCGGGGTCCGTCAGGCCGCGGAGGAGACGCCGTGCTCGAAGGCCCACACGACCGCCTGGATGCGGTCGCGCACGCCGGTCTTCTGCAGGACGTTCGACACGTGCGTCTTCACGGTCGCCTCGCCGACGAAGAGCGCGCGGGCGATCTCGGCGTTGCTGCAGCCGCGCGCGAGCAGTCGCAGGACCTCGGCCTCGCGTTCGGTGAGCCCCGCGGCGGCGATGGCGGCCGCACCGTCGTCGACCGGGGACGCCGTGTGGCCGGCGTGCGCGGGGCAGGTGGGGCCGTGCCCGGCGGTCGCGCGGCTGATCACCCGGCGCGTGACGTCGGGGGCGAGCAGGGCGTCCCCGGCGGCGACCGTGCGGACGGCGTCGATCAGCCGTTCGGGGGAGGCGTTCTTCAGCAGGAACCCGCTCGCCCCCGCCTCGAGCGCCTGGAACAGGGCGTCGTCGTCGTCGAACGTGGTGAGCACGAGCACCGCCGGCGGGTCCGGGAGCGCGCCGATGCGTCGTGCCGCCTCGAGCCCGTCGACGCCGGGCATCTGGACGTCGAGGCACACGACGTCGGGTCGCAGCGCGACGACCGCGTCGACCGCGGCGCCGCCGTCCGGGGCCTCGCCGACCACGCGGAAGCCCGGCTCGGACTCCAGGATGACGCGGAAGCCGGCACGCACCAGGTCCTGGTCGTCCGCGAGCACGATCGTCAGGTCGTCGGCAGCCATGCCCGTACCAGGTACCCTCCCCGGGCGCGGGGCCCGATCTCGATGCGACCGCCCACGGCGGCGACGCGCTCCCGCATGCCGACGTGGCCCAGCCCGCTGCCGGCGGGGTCGCGGACCGCGCCGGCGCCGTGTCCGTCGTCGGCGACCTCGACCTCGATGCCGTCGTCGAGGTACCGCAGGCGCAGGTCCGCGCGGGCGGTGGGGCCGGCGTGCTTGACGACGTTCGTCACGGCCTCCTGCGCGATGCGGAACGCCACGGCCCCGACGGTCGGCGGCACCGAGCGCTCGTCACCGACCACGACGAGCCCGGCGTCCCGGCCCGAGGAGCGGACGGCGTCGACCAGCTCCGGCATCCGACCGAGCCCGGCCGTGCTCGGCGCGGTGTCGGTCGCGCTCGCGCCGGGGTCGTCCTCGCGCAGGGTCCCCAGCATGCGGCGGAGTTCCTCGACCGCGGTGCGTGCGCTGTCCTCGACCACCGTGAGCGAGGCGGTCGCCTGCTCCGGGTCGCGGCCGACCACGCGTCGGGCGGCTCCGGCCTGGACACCCATCAGCGACACGTGGTGGGCCACGACGTCGTGCAGCTCGCGGGCGATCCGCACGCGCTCGAGGGTGATCGCCTGGGCAGCCGTGCGCTCTCGTTCGGCGGCGAGCTCCGCGGTGCGTTCGGCGAGGTCGTGCTTGGCCACCGCGGCTGCCCACGCGCGGTTGCCGGCGTACCAGGCGCCGCCGAAGTACAGCACGTTGATGAGGATGTTGACGAGCGAGTACGCGATGTACGGCGGGATCAGGGCGTCGTCGTCGTTCGGCAGCGCGTTCGGCACCGCCCACCCGAACGAGAGCGCGAGGAACACCCACGCGAACATCCCGCCGATGATCACCCAGCGGACCACCTCGGCGCGGATCCGGTCCGAGCACCACGCCCCGACCGTGTACAGCGCGATGAAGAGGGTGAAGTTGACGAGGATGATCTCGGGGACGTGGAGCAGCTGTGTCGCGGTGAACGCCAGCGCGGACACGACGGCGACGGTCATCGGCCAGCGGCGGCGGAACGCGATCGGCGCGGCGTTCGCGACCACCATGAGCGCCGACACCCACCACGGCGCCTGGTCGTCCTCGTAGACGCCCGCGGCGCCGTACAGCGTGGTCGTGACGGCCAACCCGACGCCGAGCACGAGCGCGAGCAGTGCGTCCTGCCGGTGCTCCCGCGGTCCGACGGGCAACCGGGCCCACCCCTCCCTCGTCCACCCCATGCGGGCAACGCTACCGGGTGGGCGCCGCCGGCCGCAGGTCCCGCCGGGCGACGACGAGCGGTGTGGTGGCAGCGACCGCCACGACGGCGGCTGCCGCGGTGAAGGTCGTCGCCGTGCCCGCGGGCCCGACCAGCACGCCGGCCGCCGCTGCCCCGAGTGCCTGGCCGGCGACGAGCACCACGAAGAGCAGCGCGGTGCCCGCGGCCGCGTGACCCTGGTCGATCTCGGTCGTCCAGGCGATGAGCGCGCCCGTCGCCGCGGTGTAGCCCCACCCGAACAGCGCGCACGCCACCAGTGCGGCCCCGACGACGTGGGGCAGCAGGCCGAGCGTGAGCACCGCGACGGCGGCGAGCGTCGTCGTCAACAGCCACAGGCGGGCAGCGGGCAGCCTGCTCGTCCACCGCGCCGTCACCGCGACCGAGGCCCCGCCGACGCCGAGCGCGATCCACGCGACGACCGTCAGTCCGCTCGGCACGCCGGCTCCGACGAGCGCCGAGCGGCCGTAGGTCCAGACCACCGCCGAGCCCGCACCGAAGAGGAGCGCGACCACGACCGGCACGACCTGTGCGCCGAACCACGACCGGCCCGGGAGCGCCGCGTGGAGCGCGGGGCGCCGGGGCGCGGAGCGCCGGACCGCGGGGTGCCGGAGTGCGGAGCTCTGAGCCGGGGCGGAGCGCGCGTCCGGTGCCCCGCGCCCGGCCGCGAGGAACACCACCGCACCGACCAGCAGCGTGACCACGCCGGCGGCGGCCCAGGCGGTGCGCCAGTCCGGCAGCAGCACGAGCGCGAGGACCCCGGCCGCGACGAGCCCCGGGCCCGTCCCGGAGTTCACCACAGCCTGGGCCCGGTCGCGAGCGGCGCCGTCGAGCCGGCCGGCGACCAGCTGCACCATCGCCGGCGACGCCAGCCCGGCCCCGGTCGACGCCACCACGGCGGCCACCCCGAACACGACGGTCGTCGCGCTCGCCGCCGTCGTGATCGCGCCGAGGCCTGCGGTGAGCGCCGCGCCCACGACGAGCCACCGGGCGGCGCGGCCCGCGAGCAGGAACCCGACGACGGCACCGGTGCAGTACAGGACCGAGGCGCCCGAGGACACCGCACCGCCGACGTCCGCGCCGAAGCCGAGGTCGCGCTGGACGTCCGGCAGGAAGAGCCCGAACGCCAGGCGCACCAGGCCGTAGGTCGCAGCGACGAGCCCCAGCCCGCTCGCGAGCAGGACGGAGGTCGGTAACGAAAACGATCGTTTCACTTCTGCGACCCTAGGCTGGCTGCATGGCGATGCGTCCAGGGACCGAGCAACGGGTGCTCGACGCCGCCGAGGAACTGTTCTTCACCCGCGGGATCGCGGCGACCCCCGTCGACGCGGTGCTCGAACGCGCGGGGGTGTCGTCGGCGACGCTCTACCGCGGGTACCCGAGCAAGGAGGCCCTGGTCGCCGCGGCGCTCGACCGACGACACGACGACTGGGTCGCGACGTGGGACCGTGCCCTCGAGCGGGCGACCGACGACCGCGGCCGCCTGCTCGCCGTGTTCGACGCGCTCGACGAGTACCGGTCCACCCCGACGGGCTCCCGCTGGTGCGCCTTCCTCGGCACCGCTGCCGAGTACGTCGATGCCCCGGAGGACCTGCGCGCCGTCCTCGACCGCGAGACCGACACCCTGCGACGGCGGCTGACGGAGACGGCTCGTCCGCTCGTCGGCGACCGTGCCCCGGCGCTCGCCGAGCAGCTGCTGCTCGTCGTCTCGGGTGCGCTGGCGATGCGCCTGCGCGACCCCGCTGCGGACTCCGCCACCGCACGCGCGGTCGCGTCCGCACTCCTGCCCTGACGGCCGCGCCGCGGTGCGGTCGGGAGGCGCGGGCCGGGTGACGGACGTCCGTCACCCGGCCCGCGCCTCCCGTCCGCCCCGGTCGGCTCCGCGCCGAGCGGCCGGTCAGGGCGCGGGGACCACCAGGGCGTCGACCGCGGTCAGCACGTCCGCGACCTCGGTGCGCGTCGTGTAGTCGACGTGCACGTCAGCGGAGCGGACCACGCCGTCCGCGTCGATCACGAAGACCGACGGGAACGGGATCGCCGCGGTGTCGTCGGCGTTGCTGTCGGCGACGTCGAACCCGAGCTGCGTGTGCGCCGCCCGCGCGGCGTCGCTCGGCTCCGTGACGATGCCGAAGCGTCCGGCGAGCACGTTCTCCGGGTCGGTCAGCACCGGGAACTCCAGCTCCCCGTTCGCGATCGACTGCTCGGCGGCCTCCGGAGTCTGCGGCGAGACCGCGACGAGCTGGACGTCCCGCTCCCGCAGCGCCGGCAGGAGCTCCTGCTGGTAGGTGCGCAGCGTGATGTTGCAGTAGGGGCACCAGGCGCCGCGGTAGAAGACGACGACGGTCGGTGTGGAGCCGCGGACGGCGGCGAACGACGTCTCGTCGCCGGTCGGGGTGACGAGTCGCGCGTCCGGGGCGGTCTCGCCGACACCGACGACCCCGTCGGGCACCCCCGAGGCGCGCAGGTCGGCCTGCTCGCCGTCGAAGACCGCGGACAGCTCCGGGCCGATCTGGGTGGTGAAGCCCTGGTTGAAGTCGTCCACCTGGCGGGCGATGGTCTGGTCGGTCACGTCGGTCTCCTCGGGTCCGGGACGCCGGCGACTGGGCCGGTGCGTGGAGCGTAGGCACGTCACCTCGGCGGGGGAACGGGCGTCGTCACGGAGCGTCATCCGGGCTGCGGAGCGCGACCCGAGCGGCGGACGGGAGGCGCGGATCCGACCCGCCCCGCGCCTCCCGTCCGCCGTGGTGCGGAACGCGCGGCCCCGCGCCTCAGGCGCGACCGCGGTTGCGCCGCCGGATCTCCTTCGGGGCCCGGCCGGCCATGAACGACCGCGCGGGGTCGACCAGGAAGCCCTGGCGCAGCGCCTCGCGGCCGACGAGCATGCGGAAGCCCATCTGGTCGCGGTTGCTCAGCGTGACCTCGGCGTCGATCGTGCGACCCGCGAGCGTGATCGGCGTCAGCACGACGATGCGTTCCTGCGTGTGCCCCGTCGAGCTCCGGACGATCCGTCGGTCGTGCACGTCGCACTCGTGCGTGACGGCGTCGGCGTCGGTGTCCTGCCACGGGTGCACCGAGAAGCGGACGCGGTCGCCGGGGAGCTCCTCGAGGTCGAACGCGTGCAGTGCCGAGCTCCGCGCCCCGGTGTCGAGCTTCACCTTGATCCAGGGCAGGTCCAGCCCGGGCAGGGCAGCCCACTCACGCCATCCTGCGATCGTCGGGTTCCGGGCCATGTGCCCATCCTGTCGCATGCTTTGATTGAGCGTCGCCGTCGACGTCTCGACCCCGTGGAGCAACCCCGATGAAACTCGCCATCCTGTCGCGCGCCCCGCACGCGTACTCGACGCAGCGTCTGCGTGCCGCCGCGGTCGATCGCGGCCACGAGGTCAAGGTGCTCAACACCCTGCGGTTCGCCATCGACCTGTCCGGGGACGAGCCCGACCTGCTCTACCGGGGCAAGCTGCTCAGCGACTACGACGCCGTGCTCCCGCGGATCGGCAACTCGATCACCTACTACGGCACCGCGGTGGTGCGGCAGTTCGAGCAGATGGACGTCTACACGCCGAACACGGCGACGGGCATCACGAACTCGCGCGACAAGCTCCGGGCGAACCAGATCCTGTCCCGCCACCACATCGGCATGCCCGCGACCACGTTCGTGAACAGCCGTGCCGACGTCCGCGGGGCGATCGACAGCGTCGGTGGGGCGCCGGTCGTCATCAAGCTGCTCGAGGGCACGCAGGGCATCGGCGTGATCCTGGCACCCGAGGCGAAGGTCGCCGAGTCGATCGTCGAGACGCTGCACTCCACGAAGCAGAACGTGCTCATCCAGGCGTTCATCTCCGAGAGCCGGGGCCGGGACATCCGTGCGCTGGTCGTGGGGGACCGGGTCGTCGCTGCGATGCGTCGCAGTGCCTCCGGCGACGAGTTCCGCTCGAACGTGCACCGCGGCGGCACCGTCGAGAAGGTCACCCTGAGCCCCGAGTACGAGGAGGCGGCGGTGCGCTCGGCGCAGATCATGGGGCTCCGCGTCGCGGGCGTCGACATGCTCGAGGGCAACGACGGACCGCTCGTCATGGAGGTCAACTCCTCGCCGGGGCTCGAGGGCATCGAGCGTGCGACGGGTCTCGACGTCGCCGGCGCGATCATCGACTTCATCGGCAACCAGGTCGCGTTCCCGGAGATCGACGTCCGTCAGCGCCTCAGCGTCTCGACCGGCTACGGCGTGGCCGAGCTCCTCGTGCACACGAACGCGGACCTGGTCGGCAAGACCATCAAGGAGTCCGGGCTCTGGGACCGGGACATCACGGTCCTGACCCTGCACCGCGGCGCCTCGGTGATCCCGAACCCCCGCAGCGGCGTCGAGCTGCAGGCCAGCGACCGCCTGCTCTGCTTCGGCAAGCTCGAGGAGATGCGGTCGATGATCCCGGACCGTCGGCGTCGCCGGTCGAAGGTCCGCAAGCTGCCGAAGGACGCCTGACCGGTGCCGCCCAGCGCACCCGGATCGCACATCCAGGTCGGATGCGGAAGTATGTGTCGGTGACGATCATGACGGAACGACCGGTCGACCAGTCGACGAGCAGCGAACCGGAGCGCCCCGGCAACGCCACGGCGAAGCACCAGAACGTGTCGCTGCTGTCGGTGGCGACGACCGTCGCGGACCGTGTGACGACCTCCGCGGACATCGAGGCGAAGCTCCGCGGGGCGCTGCGTCGGCTCCGTCTCCCGACCGGTCTGCTCGAGCGGGTCGCCGGTGTCACCGAACGCCGCAACTGGGGCGAGGGGCAGACCTTCCAGGACGCCGCGATCGACGCCGGCCGTCGCGCGATGGCCGAGGCCGGCATCCGCCCGGAGGACGTCGGTCTGCTGATCAACACCTCGGTGACCCGTCCGCACCTCGAGCCGAGCGTCGCCGTCCGCCTGCACCACGGGCTCGGGCTGCCGACGTCGGCCATCAACTTCGACATCGCGAACGCGTGCCTCGGCTTCGTCAACGCGATGAGCGTCGCCGCGGGCATGATCGACTCCGGGCAGATCAAGTACGCGCTCATCGTGGACGGCGAGGACGCCGACCAGGTGCAGCTCAACACGATCGACCGCCTGAACCAGGGTGGTCGGAACCGCAAGGACTTCATGAGCGAGTTCGCGAGCCTGACCCTCGGGTCCGGCGCCGCGGCCGCCGTGCTCGGCCCGTCCGACGTCCACCCCGAGGGGCACCGCATCATCGGCGGCGTCACCCGCGCGGCGACGCAGTGGTACGACCTGTGCGTCGGCAGCGTGGACGGCATGTTCACCGACGCGAAGATGCTGCTGAAGGGCGGCATGGAGCTCGTCGTCGCCGCCTGGACCGAGGCGCGTTCGCACTTCGACTGGCAGGACATGGACCGCTACGTGCTCCACCAGGTCTCCGACGTGCACACGAACGCCTTCGTCGAGGCCATCGGCATCCCGCGCACGAAGGTCCCGACCACCTACCAGCGCTACGGCAACGTCGGCCCGGCGTCGATCCCGATCACCCTGGCCGACGAGGTCGACCGCGGCGGCATCACCCGCGGTGACCGCGTCTTCCTGGGCGGCGTCGGCTCCGGCATCAACACGGCGATGATGGAACTGCGCTGGTGAGGTCCGGCCTCCCGCGCGTCGCTGCCAGCACGTCCCCGGCGACGCTCCCGCCGCCCCTGCCCGGACTCGACCCGGCCTGGTCCCGTCTGGTCACCGTCCCCGAGTCGCCGGACGGCCGGCCGGGAGGCACACACCAACCCGCGCGCACCTGGCACCTCCTCGACACGGCCGGTCAGCTCGAGGCACTCGGCGTCACCCCGGTCGGCACCCTGCTCTGCGTGCACGGCAACCCCACCTGGTCCTACCTCTGGCGGTCCGTCGCGGCCCGCACGCTCAGCGTCGCCCGGGCCGGTGGCCCGGCCTGGCGCGTGATCGCCGTCGACCAGCTCGACATGGGCTTCTCGGAGCGCACCGCCGACCAGCACCGTCTGGCCGACCGCGTGCGCGACCTCGGCGCCCTGACCGACGAGCTCGGACTCGCCGGACCCGTCGTCACGCTCGGGCACGACTGGGGCGGCGTCGTCTCGCTCGGCTGGGCGGTCGACCACCCCGACCTCGTCGTGGGCGTGGCGACGTGCAACACCGCCGTGCACCAGCCCGACGACGCCCCGATCCCCGCACCGCTGCGGCTGGCCCTGCGTCCCGGCGTGCTCGGTCGCGGCACCGTCCTGACGCCCGCGTTCCTCGAGACGACGCTCGCCATCGCGCACCCGACGCTCGACCGGCCGACCGCCGACGCCTACCGGGCGCCGTACCGCGGAGCAGCCCGCCGCGGGGGCATCGGCGGGTTCGTGGCGGACATCCCCGTCGACGCCGCGCACCCCAGCGCGACCGAGCTCGACCGGATCGCGGCCGGTGTCGCGGCTCTCGAGGTCCCGGCGCTCGTCATGTGGGGACCGCGTGACCCGGTGTTCCTCGAGCGGTACCTCGACGACCTGGCCGACCGGTTGCCGCACGCCGACGTGCACCGCTTCGAGGGTGCCGGTCACCTGCTTCCGGACGACGCCGACGTCGCGGGCACGGTGCTCGACTGGCTCGGCGACCGCCTGCCGGACGGGCACGCGCCCGGCGGCGGCGAGTCGAGCCTCCAGGCCGACGCCCGGACGGCCGACGCCCGGACGGCCGACGCCCGGACGGCCGACGCGAGCGACGCGACCGGCGCGACCACCGAGGGCCCCGCGACCGACCGACCGCTCTGGGCAGCCCTCGACGACCTCGCGGACGACGCGAGCCCGGCGCTCGTCGAGATGGCCGCTCCCGGCGGCCCGCGGACGGTCTCGTGGCGGCTGCTCGCCCGCCGTGTCCGCGAGGTCGCCGTCGGTCTCGCCGACCTCGGCGTGCGTCCCGGCGACCGCGTCTCGTTGCTCGTCACGCCAGGGGCCGACCTGACGGCCGTCCTGTACGCCTGCGTCCGGATCGGTGCCGTGGTCGTCGTCGCGGACGCCGGCCTCGGTCTGCGCGGGCTCACCCGTGCCGTCCGCGGCGCCCGGCCGGACTGGGTGATCGGGGCGCTGCCCGGTCTCGGAGCTGCGCGCGCACTCGGGTGGCCGGGTCGACGCATCGCGACGGTCGCGCTCCCGGCCCCCGCGCGAGCGGTCCTCGGCGTGGAGCACACCCTGACCGAGGTCGCCCGACGTGGCGCCCGACGACTCGCAGCCGGAGCAGACCTGCCCGCTGCACCGTCGCCGGACGCACCCGCGGCCGTCCTGTTCACCTCGGGCTCGACCGGTCCGGCCAAGGGCGTCGTCTACACGCACGGGCAGCTCACCGCGGTGCGGGACGTCCTCGCGGCGCAGTACGGCGTCGGCGTCGGCACGGGGCTGGTCGCCGGCTTCGCGCCGTTCGCCCTGCTCGGTCCCGCCCTCGGTGCCCGGTCGGTGGCCCCGGACATGGACGTCACCCGTCCGCGCACGCTGACGGCGTCGGCGGTGGCCGACGCGGTGGCCGCCGTGGACGCGACCGTGGTGTTCCTCTCACCCGCAGCGCTGGCGAACGTCGTCGCGACGGCACCGGCGCTGGCGGCCGGCGACCGCGATGCCCTCGGTCGGGTGCGTCTGTTCCTGTCCGCGGGGGCACCGGTGCCCGCCGCGCTCCTCCGGGCGGCCACCGACCTCATGCCGAACGCAGCGGCGCACACGCCCTACGGCATGACCGAGGGCCTGCTCATGACGGACGTCGACCTGGACGGCGTCCGGTCGGCGGGTTCCGCTCCCGACGACGGCATCTGCGTCGGTCGACCGGCGGTCGGTGTGCGCGTGCGGATCGCGCCGCTCGACGCCGACGGCGCACCGACCGGAGACCTCACGGAGCAGGCCGGCGTCACGGGCGAGGTTGTCGTCGCGGCCCCGCACGTCCGCGACCACTACGACCGACTCTGGCGCACGGACCGCGTCTCGCGGCTCGGGGTCGACGACCCGCGCGGGCACCGCACCGGCGACGTGGGGCACCTCGACGCCGACGGGCGCCTGTGGATCGAGGGCCGGCTCCAGCACGTCGTGACGACCCCGCACGGTGTCGTGACACCCGTCGGACCCGAGCAGCGCGTCGAGCGCGTCGACGGCGTCGGCCGTGCCGGCATCGCGGGCACCGGACCGTCCGGCACCCAGCAGGTCGTCGCCGTGGTCGAGACGGTCCCCGCGGCCCGGCGTCCCGGCCTCGCGTCGGCCGAGCTCGCCGCCGCCGTCCGCACCGCCGCCGGGGTCCCGCTCGCCGCGGTGCTCGTCGTCCCGGTGCTGCCGACGGACGTCCGGCACAACTCGAAGGTCGACCGCGCCCGGCTGTCGCGATGGGCGACGACGGTGCTCGGCGGCGGCCGGATGACCCGCCCGTGAGGGTCCTGGTCACCGGTGCCAGCGGCTTCCTCGGTCGGGCGACCGCCGCTGCCGTCCGGGACGCCGGGTACGACGTCCGCACGTTCCAGCGTCGGCCGTCCCAGGTCGACGGTGTGGAGGACTCGCTCGGCACGATGACGGACACCGCTGCGGTCGCGCGCGCGGTCGAGGGCGTCGACGCCGTGGTGCACCTGGCGGCGAAGGTTTCGCTCGCCGGGGACCCGGCCGACTTCGCGCGGGTCAACATCGCCGGGACGAGCGCGCTGCTCGACGCCGCGCGGGCCGCCGGGGTGGGGCGCTTCGTCTTCGTGTCGTCGCCGTCCGTGGCGCACACCGGGTCGTCGCTGGCCGGCGCCGCTGCCGACCCCGCCGAGCCGATGGCCGCCCGCGGGCACTACGCGCGGACGAAGGGCGCCGCGGAGCTCCTCGCGCTGGCGGCCGACGAGCCGGGCTTCGCGGTCGTCGCCGTCCGCCCGCACCTGGTGTGGGGACCGGGCGACACGCAGCTGGTCGGACGCATCGTGGACCGGGCACGTGCCGGTCGGCTGCCGCTCCTCGACTCGGGCGCCGCGCTCATCGACACGCTCTACGTCGACAACGCGGCCTCGGCGATGGTCGCTGCGCTCGAGCACGCGGCGGACGACGCCGTGCACGGCAACGCCTACGTCGTGACGAACGGAGAGCCGCGGCCGGTGGGGGAGCTCCTGGCGGGCATCTGCACCGCGTCCGGCGTCCCTGCACCGCGGCTGCACGTGCCCGCCGCCGTCGCCCGTGCAGCCGGGTCCGTGGTCGAGGCGGTGTGGCGTGTGCGTCCGGGGGCGGACGAGCCGCCGATGACGCGGTTCCTCGCCGAGCAGCTGTCCACCGCCCACTGGTTCGACCAGCGACGGACGCGCCACGACCTCGGCTGGTCCCCGACGATCACGATCGACGAGGGCCTGGCCCGCTTGGCGGCCGCCGCCGGACACTGACCGGCCGTCGGTCGGGTGGGCGGACCGTCAGCCGGTGAAGCGCTGCCAGAGCTCGGTGACGATCGGCCACACGTCGCCCGCGCGGTCCGCCGAGGCGATGGCGATCGTCACCACGGGGTAGGCCGTGACCGCGAGGCTGACCAGGACCGCGAGCACGACGGCGAACACCGACGTGACCGTGTGCCGTCGGGTCAGCGCCCAGAGCAGCAGGGCGAGGACCACCACCAGGCCGAGCACGGTGACGAGGGCGATCCGGACGAACGGGAACGGCACGAGCCCCGCTGTGGTGGCGGTCACGCCGCCGAGGAACCCGACGAGCGGCAGGTACCCGCCGAGGGCCACGGCGAGCACCAGCACGATGCCGATGCCCGACGTGGTCCAGACGCCGCGCGGGCGAGGACGCCGGGCGGTGGTGCCCCGGCGTCCCGCCCACGCGGTCATCGCTGTGCCTCGCCGTCGCCGCTGCCGCTGCGGTGGGCGGCGGCCTGGTCGTGGCGGGCGTCGGCCTCGTCGCGGACGACGTCCGCGGCGTGCTCGATGCGGTCGGCCGCCTCGTCCAGCGCGTCGGCGACCTGCTCGTCCGCGGCGGGTGCGCTCTCCACCGACGGCTCGTCGGCGTCGGTGCTGCCCTCGCGACGTGCACCGTCCGCTGCGTCCTGCGTCGCGGTCACCGCGTCCTGCGTCGCGGTCGCTGCGGAGTCGGCGGCGTCCGAGGCCGCTGCGCCCGCGTCGGCCGCGGCGTCGGTCGCTGCCGAGGCAGCACCGGAGGCACGGTCGCGGACCTCCTGCGAGGCGTCCGCCGCGGCGTCCTTCGCCGCGCTGACGGCCCGCTTCGCCGCGTCGCCGGCGTCGGAGGACTTCTCCGCGGCACGCTCCGCCGCGTCGGATGCGGTCTCGCGCGCCGTGTCGACGGCGACGGCCGCCTTCGCCCGCGCGGTGTCCACGGCGTCGGACGCCCGCTCGCGCAGGTCCCCCGCGGTCTCCCGTGCCCGGTCGACGGCGTCGCCGGCGGCGTCGCGTGCGCGACCGGCGGCCTCGCGCGTGGCACCCGCCGCGTCCTGCGCGGCGTCCCGTGCACGCTCGGCGACCTCGGCGGCACCGCCGCGGACGTCCTCCGCGGCACCCGAGACGGCCTCCTTCGTGCGGTCCACCGCATCGCCCACGGCCTCCCGGGCCCGGTCGACGGGGGTCGGCTCGTCGTCGAAGGGTCCGTGCACGTCGAGCACGCGGACGTCGACCGTGGTGGGCTGTCCGGCGCCGAGCTGCGACACCGCGGCGGCCACCTGGCGGCGGACCTCTTCGGCGACCTCGCGGACGGGCTGCGGGTAGCTGATGACGACGGACACGGTCACGTCGAGCGTGCCGTCGTTGTCGTCGACCTGCACCCCGGGCGCTCCGGCGGTGCGGCCGAGCTGCGAGCGGACGCGGTCGGCGGCGCGGGCGACGAGCCCGCCCAGGTGGTGGACGCCCGGCACGCCGAGCGCCGTCTCCGCCGCGGTGCGGGCGGCGACCACCAGGGGCCCGGCATCCTCGGGGAGCGGGGTGGTCAGCTCGGGCGGCAGGTCGACCTCGGTGATCTGCGTCCGGGCGTTCGGATCGTGCTGCATGGCTTCCTCCTCTGTGAACAGGACGGCCGTCGCTCCCCTCGGGGAGCGACGGCCGTGGTCCGCTGTTACTTGAAGACGTCCTTGACGTCCTCGCCGGTCTGCTTGGCGCTCGCAGCGGCCTGGTCCTTCTTGCCCTCTGCGACCTTCTCGTCGTTGTTCGTCGCGTTGCCGAAGGCCTCCTTGGCCTTGCCGGTCAGGTCCTGTGCGGCGTTCTTGATCTTGTCGTCGAGTCCCATGGTGGGTTCCCTTCTCTCTCGTGGGCTGGTGCCCGGTGGTGACGGTCGGGAGGCTCGATCTGCCTCGTCCGACCGGGTTGCGGTGGTGCTGGTGGTGCGTTCGTGTCCGGCGTCGTCCGCCGGGTGGCGTCACTGGACGCGGGTGGTGCGTGCCAGTGCGGTGCGGGTGCCGCCGGTGAGGTGGACCAGGACCGGGATCTGTCGGCCGAGGGTCTGGTCGAGGGTGGTCAGGGCGTGGTCGACGGCGTCGAGGACGGTGACCGCGTCGCCGCCGCGGCGGACGTGGACCCGGATGCGTGCGGCGCGGGTCTTCTTGACCAGGTACGTGTCGACCTTCGCGGCGACGATGTCGTGGACGCCGGTGAGTTCGTGGTCGATGACGTCGCGCACGAGGGCGACGTTCACGGTGACCTGGTCCTCGCCGGAGCGTTCCCGGACCGCGACGCTGGTGCCGCCGCCACCGCGAGTGAACACCACGATCACGGCGAGGACGATGACCACCGCGCAGACCGCGGCGATGATCCACAGTGCCTGGTCGGGCACGGTGACCTGTTGCGGCAGCGTCAGGTAGGGCTGGAGGGCGTCGCGGACGGGTTGCAGGACCCCGGCGCCGATGGTGACACCGACGATGATGGCGATCAGGCCGATCAGGAGCAGCAGGACCCGGTTGACGCCGCGGTTGGTGGTGGTCATGCCAGGGTTCCCTTCTGTTCCACGGTGACCTGCACCGACGAGCCGTGCTTGCCGCCGAGGCGACCGAGCCGGTCCCCGACGGCGTGCTCGACGGCGCTGGCGTCGACGGGGATGCCGGACAGGGGCACCACGTGCACCTGGGTGCGGTGCCCACGAGCGGACGCGGTCGTGTTGGCTTCCGGGACGCCTGCTGCGTGGGCGGCGGCGTTCGCGGCGGTGGAGGCCAGGATGCGGGTGTCGATCACGACCGCACCGCGGTCACGGTCGATCCCGGACCGGGGCTGCCGGCCGGGCTTGAGGGCCAGCACGACCAGGACGATGCCGAGGATCACCAGGGCGGCGGCGATGACCTCGATGATGGTGGTGAACGCGGCGTCGGGCGTGAGGGCGGTGTCGACCACGGTCTGCGGGTCCGCCAGCAGCGGCTGCTGCCCGATGGCCTTCAGGACCGCTTCGGTGCCGATCCACGCCGCGACCAGTGCGACGACGACCAGGGTGATCGCGACCGCGGTGGACCGGGACCGGTGGATGCTGCGACGACGCAGCCGCTTCTCGAGCTGTTCGGTGCTCATGTGCTCTGTCTCCTACCGGACCCGGCCCTCGTGCGCACGCACGATCCCGGTCAGTTCGATGTGGGTCCGACCCACGTGACGGCCCGCCAACTCGCCCACCCTGCGACCCACCGCGTCAGCGGCGGCAGCGGCCGCGGCGACGATGTCGGCTTGTTCGCGCACGGGACCCGTGACGTCGAGGACGATGGACCCCCGGTCGTCGTCGAGTCCCACGCGCAGACGCTTCGCGGGCACGCCGAGCTGTTCGGCTGCGGCTGCCCGCGCCAGCGCCGTGAGCGCTCGTGCGGTGATCTCGACGCGGCCCGGGACGGCAGTCGCGTCGACTCCTACCGGGCCGGCGCTCACCGGGAGCTCCGGCGTCCGGTCAGCACGTCGGTCAGGGCGCCGCGGTCGATCTTCCCGGTCGTGATCGCGGCCACGAGGGCACCGACCAGACCGAACACGATCACCAGGACGAAGCCCCAGAACCCGAACTGCAGTGCCACGACGGCGAGGATGGCGCCGATCAGCGCACCGACGAGTGTGTTACTCAACGCGGGACTCCTTCTTGTCGTCGTTGTCGTCGTCATCACCCGGGATGAAGACGTCCTGGACGGTCACGTTCACCT
>NZ_JBIVMR010000008.1:0-11579 GCF_044753165.1 Curtobacterium sp. NPDC088465
TCGGCCGTTCCGTTCTCCGCCTCAGCGGCAACGAGTGATTACTCTACGCACGGCCCGACCACACCACCAACACCACCCACATCCCGGGCGTGTCGTCCCCCGACTTCCCCGAGGACTCGCGGGAGGAGGGGTACCGAGCCGTGGACCGACGGGTGCCGGACGGCGGTGGCACGCGTGCCGACGCGACCCGGGAACGACGGGAGGCACGGTGCGGACCCGCACCGTGCCTCCCGTCCGACCGATCGTCGGCTCAGACGTCCGTCTCGTCCGCCGCGGCCAACTGGCCGCACGCGCCGTCGATCTCCTTGCCGCGGGTGTCGCGCAGGGTCGTCGGGACGCCCGCGGCGTTCAGCCGGCGGACGAACTCGTCCTGCACGTGGGGCTCCGACGAGGTCCAGACCGAGCCGGGCGTCGGGTTGAGCGGGATCGGGTTGACGTGCACCCAGCCCTTGCCACGCGCGTTGAGCTTCTCGGCGAGGAGGTCGGCGCGCCAGGCGTGGTCGTTCATGTCCTTGATGAGGGCGTACTCGATCGAGACCCGTCGACCGGTCTTCGCGTAGTACTCGTACGCGGCGTCGATCGCCTCGTCGGCCTTCCACCGCGAGTTCACCGGGATGAGCTCGTCGCGGAGCTCGTCGTCCGGCGCGTGCAGCGACAGGGCGAAGGTGAGCGGGATGTCCTCGTCCGCGAGCTTCTTGATCGCCGGCACCAGGCCGACGGTGGAGACGGTGATGCCGCGCGCGCTCATCCCGAGACCGTGCGGCTGCGGGGCGATCATCGTGCGCACCGCCTCGATGACCCGCTTGTAGTTGGCGAGCGGCTCGCCCATCCCCATGAAGACGATGTTCGTGACGCGCTCGGCGTCGACGCGGTCCTGCCCGCCCTTCCGTGGGTCACCCCCGAGCTCGCCGGCAGCGATCGCGGCGTTCGCCCGGACGATCTGCTCGATGATCTCGGCGGTCGACATGTTGCGCGTCAGCCCTGCCTGGCCGGTCGCGCAGAACGGGCAGTTCATGCCGCAGCCCGCCTGCGACGAGACGCAGAGCGTGATGCGACCGGGGTAGCGCATCAGCACCGACTCGACCAGGGCGCCGTCGTGCAGCTTCCAGAGGAACTTGATCGTGTCGCCCTTGTCCGTCGCCAGACGCCGGGTCTCCGTGAGGAGCGGCGGCAGCATCCCGGCCACGAGTTCCTCGCGCTGGGCCGCCGGCAGGTCGGTCATCGTCGCCGGGTCGGACGACCAGTGCGTGAAGTAGTGCGTCGACAGCTGCTTGGCGCGGAAGCCGGGCAGGCCGAGCTCCTTGACCTTCGCGACGCGCTCCTCGACGGTCATGTCGGCGAGGTGCACCGGCGGCTTGCCGCGCTTCGGCGACGCGAACTGCAGGAGGGGTCGCCCCTCGGAGTCCTGCGCCTGGGTCCACCCCTCGGTGCGCGGGCGCACCTGCGGACGCGTGGAGCGCTGCTCCTCGAACGGGGTGCGGGTCTCGGTGGCCATCACTCCAGTTTACGGGAGGTGCGCAACTCCCCGTCGACGCGTCACTCCCCCGCGGGCAGCAGACGCGCGAAGTGGTGGGCGTTCGGGTACAGCGGCACGATGTCGACCGGGTCGCCGGGGTGCGGCGCCTGCAGCACGATGCCGTCGCCGAGGTAGATGCCGACGTGGTCCTCGTCGTCGAACACCACGAGGTCGCCCGGGAGGGCCTCGGACTGCGGGATCGTCGTGGCGACCGCGTCCTGCGACGGCACGTAGTGGACGAGCGGGATGCCGACGGCCGCGTACGCCACCATCGTCAGTCCCGAGCAGTCGATGCCGGAGTGGCTCGCGCCGCCCTCGACGTACGGGTCCCCCATGTACTGCAGCGCCGTCGAGACGATCGTGGCGCGCTTGCCGCCCGCCGACAGCACCTTCGAGATGGCCGCCTCGGCCTGCTGCGTGGTGACGCCGTACTTCGTGACGATCGTCGGGTAGGACACGATCGTCGTGGTGGTCGTCATGCCGTCCGTCTGCACGACGGGGACCTCGACGTCGCGGGCGACGGTGAAGGACTGCGCGTCGTCCGCAGCCGTGACGGTGGACGACGAGCTGCTCGTCGTGGTCGCCGGGGCCGCGTCCGCAGGGACCGCGAGCGTCAGCGTCGACGTCACGGCGAGCGCCGGTGCGAGCAGGATCGCCGCGCGCTTGGCGTTCGCGGCGCGGCGGACGTGCCGCGGGTCGGCAGCCCGCTCGGCGCGGAGTGCTGCGGAGCGTGAGAGCACCGCGGCGCCGGCGACGGCGGTCGACGCGACCGGGCGCGGTGCGGCGAGCGAGACCGTGCGCGCGGGCTTCGCGGGCTGCACGAAGGAGGAACGGGCGACCGCGGGGCCGAGGGCGGCACGACGGCCGCGGGGACGCCGCAGCTCCGCGCGTCCCGACGATCCGGGTGCGGTCGGCTCGGTTGCTGCCGACCGTGCGCCGTCGTGGGCTGCGGGCAGTGCGTGTCGTCCCATGGTTCCTTCCGCGATCGGGCGACGGGTGGTCGACCGGCTCAGGAAGATAACGTATTGGTCACGAAGCTGTGACCGCCAGGGCTGGAGCGTCCGGTTCCTGCGGTTCGTCTCAGCCTGCCGGGTCGAGCGCAGCCCTCCCCGAGCGAGCGGAGCCGGTACGCAGCGGTCAGGCGCGGCAGCGGTCAGGCGCGCTCGAGGTGGCTCCGGACGCGCTCCTGCACGCGGGCCGCGTCGTGGTGGTCCCAGAGCCCGAAGTGGGTGCCGCCGGGCAGTGTGAGGAGCTCGGCTCCGGGCACGGTCGCAGCGGCCCGGGCACTGTGCTCCATCGGGACCTCGGTGTCCGCGTCGCCGTGCACCAGGAGCGTCGGTGCCCGGACGGCCCCGAGCTCGAGGTCGTCCACCGCTCCGAGCACCCGCACGTCGTTGTCCCACCCCGGACGGTTGCGCCCGCCCGCGTTGCCGCTCGAGGACAGGTCGAGCAGGACCCGGCGCCGGGGCCGGTCGTGCAGGACGTCCGCGACGTGTGCGGTGAGTGCCCGCCCGCGCAGGGAGCTGACGCCGGCCTCGGCGGTGCGGACGACGACGGACGGCAGCAGTCGCGCGGCGGACGCGGCGAGCGCCGCACCGACCCGGGTGTACGCGACGACCCACTCGGCGAAGGACGGCTTCGGCGGGACCCACCGCGCGGACAGCCCGGCAACGACGACGAGCGTCCGGATCCGGTCCGGGTGGCGGACCGCGAACCGGTAGGCAGCCGGGCCGCCGCCGGACCACGCCAGCACGGCGACACGGTCGATGCCGAGTTCGTCGAGGAGCGCCGCGTACCGGTCGGCCTCGTCGTCGAGCGAGGGGTGGTCCGGCTCGAGGGTCGTCCCCGCGTAGCCCGGTCGTGCGAGGGTCACGACGCGGAAGCGGTCGGAGGGCAGGAAGCGGGCCATCGCCTCGGCGGAGGAGATCCCGCCGGGGGTGCCGTGCAGGACGAGGACCGGGGCGCCGGTGCCGCGCACGGCGACCGCGATCCCGCCGGTCCCGGTGCTCGGTGACGTCCGCTGCATCCCTGCACGCTACCCAGCGCAGCATGGGGCGGACCGGGGCTGCGCGGTGGACGCGCCGGGTGCCTCCCGACCGACCTGCGGATCCGGACAGGCGAGGGAGACGGGCGGGCTCAGCCCGGCTGGGACCCCCGCGTGCGACCGGGGGTCCCGGCGACCGCGATCATCCGTCGCTGCCCTCGCAGCGTCTCCCCCGGGTGCTCCCCGTAGCGCGCGGAGTACGCGCCGGAGAAACGCCCCATGTGCCGGAAGCCGCAGGAGGACGCCACGGCTCCCACCGAGGTCTCCCGTGCGTCGGCGAGCTGCAGCGCGATCCGGGCCTTGTCGAGCCGGAGGTCCCGGAGGAACGCGGTCGGCGTCGATGCCTCGTGCCGTTGGAAGGTCTCCTGCAGCGTTCGGACGCTGGACTCGGCGCCGGCGGCGATCTCCGCGGTGCTGAGCGGGCGGGCGAAGTGCGCGTACATGTACGCCTTCGCCCGCTCGAGCGTGGCGACGGAGCCGTCGGGGACACCGCCGTCGGGGTCGGGGCGGAACGCCTCGAGGACGGCCTCGGCGAGTCGCAGGTCCAGCACCGCCCGCTCTCCGTCGACCACGTCGACGTCGAGCATCGCACCGGCGAGCTCGCGGAGCGTGCGCTGCAACGGCGCGAGGCGGGCGGACGGCACGGCGGCCGGGAACGCCAGCGGCACGGGGACGGCCGCACCGCCGACGACCGCGACGGCCTCGAGGAAGTCCGCGTCGAAGTGCACCAGGTGCACGGTGCCGGGCGGCGCCGCCACCGAGAAGGGACGACCCGCCGGGCACATCACCGGGACGCCCGGGCGGAGCGTGACGCCGTCCTCGCGGTCCGGGTCGAGCACGACACCGCCCTCGACCGACCACGCGAGCAGGTACTGCCGACCGGGGTCGAGCACACCGCCGTGGTGCGCCGAGACCGACGAGGTCCGCAGGCTCACCCGCCCGTCCCCGGTGGCACGGTACCGGTAGCTGAAGGGGGCGTCCCCGTCGGGACGGCACCACAGGTCGTGGGCGTCGTACACGTCCTCGTGGAGTATGCGGGCCCCGCCGGGTTCCGTGCCGCTGTGCACGACCTGTCGGACCGAGGTCCGGCGCTGCTCGGTCGACCGGTCCTCCGCGGGCGGGTCGACGGTCGCGGTGATCACGTGCGCTCGCCGCGGCTGGGTCCGCGGACCCGCCCCAGGTCCGCGAGCGACGGCGCCGGGGTGCCCTCGGGCACCGCCCAACCCCGTCGCGCGGCGCGGCGGAGGTGCCGGTAGGTGATGACGCGGACCGGTTCGACCCGCTCGTCCGTCTGGTACGTCGACATGTCGTGCTCCCTGCATCACGACCGCCTGGCGTCCTGCGCCGTCCGGAGTCCGGCCGGCAGGGTCGCGGGGTGGCGTGGTGTCCACCCTCGCGGCCCCCGCATGGCGTGGCCGCCGGACGATCTCGTCGTGCCGGCGACGGTACGCGCCGCCGGACGGCACCGCGGACACCGGACACCCAGGCCGCGCACTCCGGACGGAACGTCGTCGGCCGTCCGTCCGGTGTGCGACGGACGGGAGGCGCGTGACGGGCGGCCGTGTGCCTCCCGTCCGGCGGCCACTCGCGACAGGCTGCCGTCGCCGGTCCGGGCCTGATCGCGGCGGGCCGCCGTTGCCGGTCCGGCAAGGATCCTTGCGGTGCGCTCCGGTGCGCGGTCGACTGGGTGGATGCGCACGCACGACGACCCCTCCGCCCCCGCCGACGCACACACCCCGGCCCGCCCCGACGGCACTCCGGGTGGGGGCGGCACGGCGCGCGACTGGTGGGAGGCCCGGTACGCCGAACGGGACGGGATCAGGTCGGGCCGGGTGAACGCGGTGCTCGCCGACGTGGTCGCCGGACTACCGTCGGGTGGCGGCCGGGCACTCGACCTCGGGTGCGGTGAGGGCGGCGACGTCGTCTGGCTCGCGGAGCAGGGCTGGACGGTGACCGGTGTCGACCTGTCGCAGACCGCCGTCGACCGCGCCGACCGTGCGGCGCGGTCGGCCGGGGTGGCCGGACGGACCCGGTTCGTCGCCGCCGACCTGGCGACCTGGAGCCCGGCTCCCGACGAGCGGTTCGACCTGGTCACGGCGTCCTTCCTGCAGTCGTGGCCGGTCGGCATCCCCCGCGACGCGATCCTGCACCGGGCGACCACGGCGGTCGCTCCCGGCGGGCACCTGCTCGTCACCGCCCACGCCGCTCCGCCGCACCGCGACGTGCCCGAGGAGATGCGGTCCTACCGCTTCCCGACGCCCGAGCAGGACCTGGCGGCGCTGCGGCTCGACGACGGGTGGGACGTCCTGGTCGCCGAGGGCCGACCGCGATCGGCGACCGGACCGGACGGCGAGCGACACGAGACGGTGGACAGCGTGGTGCTCGTGCGGCGGCGACCCGCGGAGGTCGGCGCGTAGCGTCGGCGACGTGGGGACGGACAGCACGGAGGGCACGGGCGTGACGCACGGCGTCGTGGTACCGCTCGACGTCGCCGGGGTCCGGCTGGGCGAGCTGCACGACGGCGCGGACGTCCCGCCGGCCTGGGTGCCGCGGCCCTTCCTCCACCCGGTGCGGACGCTCGGCGGCGTGGTGCTCACCGACCGTCACCCCGAGGACCACCCCTGGCACTGCGGCCTCGGCGTCGCGTTCCCGGACCTCGACGGCGTCAACTGCTGGGGTGGACCGACGTACGTGGACGGTCCCGGCTACCGGTGGCAGGACGACCACGGCACCGCGACCGTCGGCCCCTCCGAGACGGACGGCGCCCGGGTGCGGCTCGGCACCGAATGGCGCGACCCGGCCGGCGCGCTGCTGCTCCACGAGGACCGCACGCTCGGCTGGCGTGCGACGCCGGACGGCTGGCAGCTCGAGTGGACGTCCACGCTCCGCGCGCCCGGTGCCCGACCTGTCGCGCTCGGCAGTCCGGCCAGCCACGGTCGCGCCGGTGCCGGCTACGGCGGCTGGTTCCTGCGGTTCGCCGCCTGCACGGACGTCGTGGTCCGCACCCCCGACGGCGCGGGCGAGCACCGCGTGCACGGTTCCGTCGCACCGTGGGTGGCCTGGACCGGTTCCTTCGCCGACGGACGGGCGCACGTGCTCGTCGAGGCGCTGGACCACCGCGATCCGTGGTTCGTCCGGGTCGCGGAGTACCCCGCGGTCGGTTCGGCGCTCGCCTGGCGCTCCCCCGTCGTCGTCCGGCCGGACGAGCCGCTCGTGCGGTCCTTCCGCGTGACGGCCTCCGACGGCTGACGATCCGTCTGCGCCGTCCGCGTAGCCTCGCGGTGTGTTCCTGATCTTCGGCACCCGCGGCTCCGACACCCTGCTCACCGTGGTCCGCTTCGTCTGCGGGGTGTGCGGCGTCCTGGCGGCGCAGCGGGTGGTGCGCCGCACGACGAAGCTCAGCCTGTTCTTCGTCCCGCTCGTCCCGCTGTCGCGCTCGCACCGCAACGAGTGCACCAACTGCGGTGCGGTGACCCGGATCACGGCCGAGCAGGCGGACCGGGCGATGACCTGGTCGGACGGCCGACCCGGCGCCTGACGCGGGTCAGCGCGCGCCGTCGAGCGGCAGTGCGTCGCTCGTCGTGCGCAGGGACTCCTGGCGGAGCTCCAGCTGCGTGGTGGCCAGCGCGGCGAGGTCGCGCAGGTTCGCCAGGTCGCCCTCGGACGCCTCACGCGGACGGACGTCGAGCACGGCGAGGGTCCCCACCGCGGTGCCGTCGTGCCGCAGCAGGGGCACGCTCACGTAGAACCGGATGCCGAGCGGCCCGGTGACGAGCGGACTCTGCCGCATCTCCGGGTGCACGGACCCGTCCGGGATCACCACGGGGACGGGTACCGGCGCGAAGCCGCTGCGGAAGCTGATGCTGCGCGCTGCCTCGTCGACCCCCTCGGCGATCCACGACTGCGACCACTCACGGTCCTCGTCGAGCACGTCGACCAGGGCGATCGGAGCGTCGAAGAGCCGTGCGGCCATCGCCACGGTGCGCTGCAGCGACTCCTCGGGCAGCGAGTCGAGCGTGGCAGGGCGGGCGTCCGCCGGGGCGGCTGGGGTCGGCTCGGCGGGGCCTGCGTCGGCGGTCGCGGTCGCAGCGGGGGCGGTCGCGGTCGCAGCGGGGGCGGCATCGGACCGGGCACCGGTGGCCGCGGGGTCGGCTGCAGCACTCTCGGTGATGACGACGTCGCGCAGCATCGTGACGAGCTGCGCACCGAGGGGCCGCTCCGTCGGGTCCTGCGCCGTCATCGCGCGGAGCAGGTGCTTCCAGTGCTCCGGCAGCGGCTCCGGCACGACCGGGTCGCGCGACAGCCGGGCGATGGCGGACTCGACGAGCGACCCCGGGAACTCGCGGCGTCGCGTGAAGCACTGGAGCAGCACGAGACCGAGCGAGTACACGTCGCTCGCGGGACCGACGTCCGCACCCCGGGCCTGCTCCGGGCTGAGGTAGGCAGCCGTGCCCGTCGTGACACCGTCAGCGGTGAGCCGTTCGACCCCCGCGGCCAGGGCGATCCCGAAGTCGGTCAGCCGTGCGCGGGCCCGGTCGGAGCCGGTGCCGTAGTCCACGAGCAGGATGTTGGACGGCTTGATGTCGCGGTGCACGACGCCGTGCGGGTGGATGTACTCGAGCGCCTCGGCCATGTCGTAGCCGATCTCGGCGATGTGCTTCGCGGAGAGCGGTCCGACCTCGAGCCGCGCCTCCAGGTCCTGTCCGACGACGAGCGACATGACGAGGAAGCGTCGCGGACCGCTGCCGACGACGTCGACCACACCCGCGTCGAGCAACCCGACCAACCCGTGGTGCTCGAGCGCAGCGAGGACGCCGAGCTCTGCCTCCTGCCGCGCCAGGTCGACGGAGCCCGGGTGGAAGAGCTTCACGGCGACGGGGCGGTGCAGCACCTCGTCGGTGGCGCGGTACACGACGGACATGCCGCCACGCCCGATCTCCTGCTCGAGTCGGTAGCGCCCGTCGAGGAGCGGCGCGGCGTCGTCGTGTCCCATGGGTTCCTCGTCGTCCTGTCGGTGGGCAACGATGCATCTTCGCATCCTGGTGCCCCGGATGCGCGCAGGGGCACGTCCACCGGATGGTCGCGCGTCGGAGCGGTGCCGCTAGCGTGACCGTGTGAGCGAAACCACGACCCCGCAGCCACGACCCTCCGACCCCGACTGGGAAGCACGCGTCGCGGCGCTGTGGGCGGACGACACCGTGGACGACGCTGCCCGGATCGACCGGATGCGCGAGCTCGCGGCGGTCGCACCCCACCCCGCGCTCGGCTCGTTCGAGCTCGGTGGCGCACACGACTCCGGCGGGCAGGAGGCCGCCGCGCACGAGCAGTACGCCGCGGCGACCGAGGCGGGGCTCGGTACCGTCGACCCCGATCGTGCCGCACGGCTGGTCGTGCAGCACGCGTCGACCCTCCGGAACCTCGGCCGGATCGACGATGCGATCGCGATGCTCCGCGACGCCCCACCGCACCCCGCGACCGGAGCGGCCCCTCGCGTCTTCCTCGCGCTCGCGCTGCACAGCGCGGGGCAGGTGGACGAGGCGCTCCGGGTGGCGATCGAGGCCGTCGAGCCGACACTCCCCCGCTACAACCGATCGGTGCGCGCCTACGCGGCCGCGCTCACGGGCGCGGACTGATCCGCCCTCGCCCAGCAAGCTGACTAGTTGCACGCTGGTCAATTGATATTCACAATTTGATGTTTGACACTACCGGCTCAGGATGGACAGTGGTCGGACCGCAGACGGCGGTACGAACGGGGAAGTCATGGCCAGATCGATCATCACCACTTGTGCACGATGGAAGCGCCTCGGCGTCGCGACGCTCATGGTCGCGCTCGTCGCCTCGGTCGCGTCGGTGTCACCGGCCCACGCTGCACCATCCGACCCTTCGGCTGCTTCCCTCGGGGCCGCCTTGTCGAGTGCGATCGGCAGCGACGGCGTCTTCGATGGAGATCGTGCGCGCGCAATCGGCGTGTCCACCGAGGCAGTCGATGCGTTCGCGACCGGACGGTCGCTGGTCGGTCTCGCCAGTCGGCACGCTGCGGTCGACCGCCAGCTCGTTGACGAGATGGACCGGTCGACCGCCGTCGTGCGCGCCTGCGCCGGGAAGAATCGGTGGGACCACACCGGGATCCAGCTGAACGTATACCTCAACTCTTGCAACACCACGAGACTGCTCGACGTGCTCGGAGCTTCTGCGGGAGTCGCGACCGCCATCGGGATCATCACCGCCGCGACCGGTCTCGGAGGAGCTGCGGCAGGCATCATCGCTGCCGGTCTCGCAGTCGCCGGCGGCGTGCTGACCGCATGCTCGTCTCGCGGGCGAGGCACCGTCATCCACAACATCCCGCCGGGATCCGTGGTCTGGTGCAACAACCAATGACCAACGGCAGGAGAAGACCGTGTCCGGAGATCGCCTGAGGACCAGCTTGCTGTGCATCGCTGCACTCCTCTCGGGTGCAGGAACGACGCTGGCGCTCGTCGGCGCGTTCGTGAGCCCTGCGGATCAACCGACCGCGACGTGGCTCACCGTCACGGCCCTGCCGTTGGTGCTGCTCGGAGTGGCCGCGCTGCTCGCCGCAGTGTTGCTCGGCCGTCGGCCCAGGTGAAGCAACGGACGGGAGGCGCGGTGCCAGCTGGCACCGCGCCTCCCGTCCGTGGTCGCCCCGTCAGTGCGAGGCGGCCTTCTCGATCTTCTTGCGGAGCTTCGCGCGCTGCTTCCGCGCGTGCGGGTCGTTCCAGGCCTTGCGGATGGTCTCGGCCGTGCTCGTCTTCTTCACGACGGGCCGGTTCGACCGGGACCCGATCCAGATGCCGACCAGGGCGATGAGCCCGATGACGATGATGCGGTTGCGCATGCTGTTCTCCTTCTCTCGGTGGGTGACCGCGTGGGGTCAGCCGGTGATGCGGCGGCGACCGCCGACGCGGACGATCAGGCCGGCGACGACCGCACCGAGGACCGGTGCGACGATGAAGACCCAGAGCTGGGCGAGCGGCGTGGCCCCACCGTAGACCGCGGCAGCGACGGATCGTGCGGGGTTCACGGAGGTGTTGCTCACCGGGATGCTCACCAGGTGGATGAGGGTCAGGGTGAGGCCGATGCCGATCGGGGCGATGGCCTGGTACTCCTGCTTGGCGGTGATCGAGAGGATCACCGCGAGGAAGACCCCGGTGAGGACCGCCTCGGTCAGGAAGACGGCGCCGAGGCCGTACCCGCCCGGGCTGGCACTGCCGAAGCCGTTCGAGGCGAAGCCCGCGTCGTGCGCGGCCCGGAAGGCGCCGGCCTTCCCGGAGAGCACGATCGCGATGATGCTGGTCGCGGCGAGGCCGCCGAGGACCTGCGACACGATGTAGCCGGCCACGTGCCGCAGGTCCGTGCGCCCGGCGGCGAGGAGGCCGAGGGTGACGGCCGGGTTGAAGTGGCCGCCGGAGATGTGCCCGACGGCGGCGATGCCGGCGACGAGCGTCAGACCGAAGGCCAGTGCGACGCCGAGGAAGCCGACGCCGGACTGGTTGTCGGTGTCGCTCGGGAAGTTCGCGGCGAAGAGTGCCGTACCGACGCCGCCGAGCACGAGCAGGAAGGTGCCGAAGAACTCGGACAGGTAGCGGGCCAGCGGGCTCCACTCGGCAGCGTCCTCGCGACGCTGTTCCGAGGTCGATGCGCTGACGGCTCCGTGGTTGCGTGCCATGTGGGGTCTCCTCCTGGGTCTGCGGACGGGAGGCTCGGGTCGCCTCCCGGGTTCGGCTGCGGCTGTGTGGACGGCCGGTTCCGGGCACGGAACGGCCGGGGGACGTCGGGCGTCCCCCGGCCGGTGGGTGGTGCTGCGTGGTGCTGGTGGTGCTGTTACTGGACGCGGGTGGTGCGTGCCAGTGCGGTGCGGGTGCCGCCGGTGAGGTGGACCAGGACCGGGATCTGTCGGCCGAGGGTGTGGTCGAGGGTGGTCAGGGCGTGGTCGACGGCGTCGAGGACGGTGACCGCGTCGCCGCCGCGGCGGACGTGGACCCGGATGCGTGCGGCGCGGGT
>NZ_JBIVMR010000009.1:0-2218 GCF_044753165.1 Curtobacterium sp. NPDC088465
GAGTGGGGGGTGCGTCTGGTCCTTGAGAACTCAACAGCGTGCACATTGTCAATGCCAATTATTTTGACCCCGTGCGATTGCAGCTTTGGTTGTGGTCGTCGGAGACAATTCCTTTTGGATTGAAGATTGTCAGTAGACAGTCAACAGTCAGAATCAACTCGGTTCGGCGCTTTCGGGTGTCGGATCTGTAATTTTTTACGGAGAGTTTGATCCTGGCTCAGGACGAACGCTGGCGGCGTGCTTAACACATGCAAGTCGAACGATGATCAGGAGCTTGCTCCTGTGATTAGTGGCGAACGGGTGAGTAACACGTGAGTAACCTGCCCCTGACTCTGGGATAAGCGTTGGAAACGACGTCTAATACTGGATATGATCACTGGCCGCATGGTCTGGTGGTGGAAAGATTTTTTGGTTGGGGATGGACTCGCGGCCTATCAGCTTGTTGGTGAGGTAATGGCTCACCAAGGCGACGACGGGTAGCCGGCCTGAGAGGGTGACCGGCCACACTGGGACTGAGACACGGCCCAGACTCCTACGGGAGGCAGCAGTGGGGAATATTGCACAATGGGCGAAAGCCTGATGCAGCAACGCCGCGTGAGGGATGACGGCCTTCGGGTTGTAAACCTCTTTTAGTAGGGAAGAAGCGAAAGTGACGGTACCTGCAGAAAAAGCACCGGCTAACTACGTGCCAGCAGCCGCGGTAATACGTAGGGTGCAAGCGTTGTCCGGAATTATTGGGCGTAAAGAGCTCGTAGGCGGTTTGTCGCGTCTGCTGTGAAATCCCGAGGCTCAACCTCGGGCTTGCAGTGGGTACGGGCAGACTAGAGTGCGGTAGGGGAGATTGGAATTCCTGGTGTAGCGGTGGAATGCGCAGATATCAGGAGGAACACCGATGGCGAAGGCAGATCTCTGGGCCGTAACTGACGCTGAGGAGCGAAAGCGTGGGGAGCGAACAGGATTAGATACCCTGGTAGTCCACGCCGTAAACGTTGGGCGCTAGATGTAGGGACCTTTCCACGGTTTCTGTGTCGTAGCTAACGCATTAAGCGCCCCGCCTGGGGAGTACGGCCGCAAGGCTAAAACTCAAAGGAATTGACGGGGGCCCGCACAAGCGGCGGAGCATGCGGATTAATTCGATGCAACGCGAAGAACCTTACCAAGGCTTGACATACACCGGAAACGGCCAGAGATGGTCGCCCCCTTGTGGTCGGTGTACAGGTGGTGCATGGTTGTCGTCAGCTCGTGTCGTGAGATGTTGGGTTAAGTCCCGCAACGAGCGCAACCCTCGTTCTATGTTGCCAGCGCGTTATGGCGGGGACTCATAGGAGACTGCCGGGGTCAACTCGGAGGAAGGTGGGGATGACGTCAAATCATCATGCCCCTTATGTCTTGGGCTTCACGCATGCTACAATGGCCGGTACAAAGGGCTGCGATACCGTAAGGTGGAGCGAATCCCAAAAAGCCGGTCTCAGTTCGGATTGAGGTCTGCAACTCGACCTCATGAAGTCGGAGTCGCTAGTAATCGCAGATCAGCAACGCTGCGGTGAATACGTTCCCGGGCCTTGTACACACCGCCCGTCAAGTCATGAAAGTCGGTAACACCCGAAGCCGGTGGCCTAACCCTTGTGGAAGGAGCCGTCGAAGGTGGGATCGGTGATTAGGACTAAGTCGTAACAAGGTAGCCGTACCGGAAGGTGCGGCTGGATCACCTCCTTTCTAAGGAGCATCTGACCGGCCCTGCTCTGCAGGTGTCTGGTTCAGGCGCCGAGTAACCCGAACGTGGTTGCCGGTAGCTCATGGGTGGAACATTGACAGTGCAGTCGGGAGCGTAGCTTCCGGCCCTAGTACGCCAGCTTGCTGGTTGGGACGGGTCGGGGTGAGCGGGTCGGCTGGTGCACGTTGTTGGGTCCTGAGGGACCAGGCTTCCTGTTGACACGTGAGTGTTGGCGGGGGTTGGGCCTACGGGTCCTTCGTTGGGCCAGGGTGAACCTACCGGTTGGTGGGGGAGTGCTGGTGCCGATCGTATGTTGAGAACTACACAGTGGACGCGAGCATCTTAGATCGCTCGTGATGATGACCGGCTTTCGGGTTGGTTGTTGTTCGAGTCGATCGCAATTTTAATCTTTGTGGTCAAGTTTCTAAGAGCAAACGGTGGATGCCTTGGCATCTGGAGCCGAAGAAGGACGTAGAAATCTGCGATAAGCCTCGGGGAGCTGAT
>NZ_JBIVMR010000009.1:2314-3793 GCF_044753165.1 Curtobacterium sp. NPDC088465
GGTAATCGAGCTGTGAGCCGAGGATTTCCGAATGGGGAAACCCCGCCAGGCGACTTGTCGACCTGGTGACTCCCGCCTGAATATATAGGGCGGGTAGAGGGAACGTGGGGAAGTGAAACATCTCAGTACCCACAGGAAGAGAAAACAACATGTGATTCCGTGAGTAGTGGCGAGCGAAAGCGGATGAGGCTAAACCGATCATGTGTGATAGCCGGCGGGCGTTGCATGGTCGGGGTTGTGGGACACGTCGCTCAGTTCTGCCGGACTGGGACGGTTACAGCGCATCATAGTCGAACCGGTTTGAAAGCCGGGCCGTAGTGGGTGCCAGCCCCGTAGACGAAATGGTGTTATGGCCGGATGTGTATCCCAAGTAGCACGGGGCCCGAGAAATCCCGTGTGAATCTGTCAGGACCACCTGATAAGCCTAAATACTCCCAGATGACCGATAGCGGACAAGTACCGTGAGGGAAAGGTGAAAAGTACCCCGGGAGGGGAGTGAAATAGTACCTGAAACCGTTTGCTTACAAACCGTCGGAGCCTCCTTGTAGGGGTGACGGCGTGCCTTTTGAAGAATGAGCCTGCGAGTTAGTGATATGTGGCGAGGTTAACCCGTGTGGGGCAGCCGTAGCGAAAGCGAGTCTGAATAGGGCGATTCAGTCGCATGTCCTAGACCCGAAGCGAAGTGATCTATCCATGGC
The DNA here is from genome assembly GCF_044753165.1 of Curtobacterium sp. NPDC088465. Lineage (NCBI taxonomy): Bacteria > Bacillati > Actinomycetota > Actinomycetes > Micrococcales > Microbacteriaceae > Curtobacterium > Curtobacterium sp. NPDC088465. Next base: position 3,013 of record NZ_JBIVMR010000009.1, read on the forward strand.
CAGGTTGAAGCGACGGTAAGACGTCGTGGAGGACCGAACCCACTTCAGTTGAAAATGGAGGGGATGAGCTGTGGATAGGGGTGAAAGGCCAATCAAACTTCGTGATAGCTGGTTCTCTCCGAAATGCATTTAGGTGCAGCGTTGCGTGTTTCTCGCCGGAGGTAGAGCTACTGGATGGCCGATGGGCCTCAACAGGTTACTGACGTCAGCCAAACTCCGAATGCCGGTGAGTGAGAGCGCAGCAGTGAGACGGTGGGGGATAAGCTTCATCGTCGAGAGGGAAACAACCCAGACTACCAACTAAGGCCCCTAAGCGTGTGCTAAGTGGGAAAGGATGTGGAGTTGCACAGACAACCAGGAGGTTGGCTTAGAAGCAGCCACCCTTGAAAGAGTGCGTAATAGCTCACTGGTCAAGTGATTCCGCGCCGACAATGTAACGGGGCTCAAGCACACCGCCGAAGTTGTAGATTTCGCACACAGACAAGCCTTCGTGGTTCAGTCGTGCGGAGTGGTAGGAGAGCGTCGTGTGGCGAGTGAAGCGGCGGAGTAATCCAGCCGTGGACGCCACACGAGTGAGAATGCAGGCATGAGTAGCGAAAGACGGGTGAGAAACCCGTCCTCCGAAAGACCAAGGGTTCCAGGGCCAGGTTAATCCGCCCTGGGTAAGTCGGGACCTAAGGCGAGGCCGACAGGCGTAGTCGATGGACAACGGGTTGATATTCCCGTACCGGCGAACAACCGCCCAAGCTAATCCAGTGGTGCTAAGAGTCCTAACCCGGGA
>NZ_JBIVMR010000009.1:3885-5598 GCF_044753165.1 Curtobacterium sp. NPDC088465
CGTAGAGGTGAACCTGGTGTAAGGATGTAGGGCTGACGATAGGCAAATCCGTCGTCTGTGTGCCTGAGATCCGACGCGTACCCGTAAGGGGAAATCAGTGATCCTATGCTGCCGAGAAAAGCATCGACGCGAGGTTGCAGCCGCCCGTACCCGAAACCGACTCAGGTGGTCAGGTAGAGAATACCAAGGAGATCGAGAGAATCGTGGTTAAGGAACTCGGCAAAATGCCCCCGTAACTTCGGGAGAAGGGGGGCCGGACACGTGATACGACTTCTCGTCGTTGAGCGTTGAAGGCCGCAGAGACCAGTGGGAAGCGACTGTTTACTAAAAACACAGGTCCGTGCGAAGTCGCAAGACGATGTATACGGACTGACGCCTGCCCGGTGCTGGAAGGTTAAGAGGAAGGGTTAGCCTTAGGGCGAAGCTCTGAATTTAAGCCCCAGTAAACGGCGGTGGTAACTATAACCATCCTAAGGTAGCGAAATTCCTTGTCGGGTAAGTTCCGACCTGCACGAATGGCGTAACGACTTCCCAGCTGTCTCAACCGCGAACTCGGCGAAATTGCACTACGAGTAAAGATGCTCGTTACGCGCAGCAGGACGGAAAGACCCCGTGACCTTTACTACAGTTTGGTATTGGTGTTCGGAGTGGCTTGTGTAGGATAGGTGGGAGACTGTGAAGCGGGCACGCTAGTGTTCGTGGAGTCATTGTTGAAATACCACTCTGGTCACTTTGGATGTCTAACGTAGGACCCTGATCGGGTTCATGGACAGTGCCTGATGGGTAGTTTAACTGGGGCGGTTGCCTCCCAAAGAGTAACGGAGGCGCCCAAAGGTTCCCTCAACCTGGTTGGCAATCAGGTGGCGAGTGTAAGTGCACAAGGGAGCTTGACTGTGAGACTGACAGGTCGAGCAGGGACGAAAGTCGGGACTAGTGATCCGGCAGTGGCTTGTGGAAGCGCTGTCGCTCAACGGATAAAAGGTACCTCGGGGATAACAGGCTGATCTTGCCCAAGAGTCCATATCGACGGCATGGTTTGGCACCTCGATGTCGGCTCGTCGCATCCTGGGGCTGGAGTAGGTCCCAAGGGTTGGGCTGTTCGCCCATTAAAGCGGTACGCGAGCTGGGTTTAGAACGTCGTGAGACAGTTCGGTCCCTATCCGCTGCGCGCGTTGGAAATTTGAGAAGATCTATCCCTAGTACGAGAGGACCGGGATGGACGAACCTCTGGTGTGTCAGTTGTTCTGCCAAGGGCACCGCTGATTAGCTACGTTCGGACCGGATAACCGCTGAAAGCATCTAAGCGGGAAGCCGTCTTCGAGATGAGATTTCCATGCACCTTGAGTGTGAGAGGCTCCCAGCAGACTACTGGGTTGATAGGCCGGATGTGGAAGCGGGGACTAACGACCCGTGGAGCTGACCGGTACTAATAAGCCGAAGACTTGACAACACAACTTTTACCGTCGCCCCTTGTGGGTGGCGGGCTCGCGTCCACTTTGTGGTTCCCGACAGACGATCGGGAATCAAACTGAATACTTCAGCAATGCTCTGAAGGAACAATGGTTTGATCCAGGATCTGGGTCGACAGTGTTCCGGTGGTCATAGCGAGAGGGAAACGCCCGGTCACATTCCGAACCCGGAAGCTAAGCCTCTCAGCGCCGATGGTACTGCAAGGGGGACCTTGTGGGAGAGTAGGACGCCGCCGGACTCAAC
>NZ_JBIVMR010000010.1:0-1408 GCF_044753165.1 Curtobacterium sp. NPDC088465
AAAATAATTGGCATTGACAATGTGCACGCTGTTGAGTTCTCAAGGACCAGACGCACCCCCCACTCGACTCCACGAAGGAGCTCCGCCAGAGGGGCTTGGATTCTCGACACCATCCGCCGAACCTTGCAGCTCGTCAGGGTGGTGGTTGGTTGCCGAGCGGGACCCCGTCCGGACTGCATCTCCAGGTACTCGCCCTGGTGACCGTCTCGGCCGTTCCGTTCTCCGCCTCAGCGGCAACGAGGTACAACTTTACGCGGAGGTGAACGCGCTGCCAAGTGGGGCCACATCTCGGGCGTGTCGGGCGATGAGCGGACGCGTTGCAGCGTTGCGACCGACTCACTCCTCGCCCGGTTCTCCGCTGCTTCCGTGGACGGTCGGGAGCTCGAGTGCAGTCGCCATCTCTTCGATGACGGCGTTCGGCAACCCGTCGGCCGCGCGCCGGCGTCCCGTCCTGCGGAAGCCGTGGCGAGCGTAGAAGCCCCGCGCCGGCGCACCGTCCGGAGCGCAGTCCACCCAGAGTCGGATCGACGGGGCACGGAGGGCTGCCCAGCTGAGGACCTCCGCGAGGAGCGCGTCCGCCACGCCGTTCGCCCGGCCCCGCGCTCGAGGACGGACGAACACCCCCGTGAGCAGCGCGGCAGGCTCCTCGTCAGCCGGCAGCTGAGCGGCCATGATCCCCAGCCACGCCCCGTCCTCCGCGACTGCCACGACAGCAGTGGTGTCCCGCCCGGTACCGCGCCGCGCCCGCAGCCGCCAGTCGTCCTCGGTCATCGCGAGGGTGGTCCGGAGGTCGGCGCCGTACGACACCGGGTTCTCCGCCGCGTTCTCGAGCCGGAGCGCTCGCACCGACCGCCAGTCCTGCTCGACCGTGCTCCGCACGACGTACCGGAGACCCGGGAGACCGGCCCGCCCCAGGAGGAGGGGCACGCCGGTCGCCGACCACCACGAGGGCGACACGTGCCCGGAAGACATCCCGCCGTGTGCGAAGCGCTCGACGAACACCCCTGCGCCGGCGTCTCCCGACATCGCACGACCGACCTCCGCCGCAAAGCCCCACCGCAGCATGCCGTCGAGCTCACCTCGCGTGCTCGGGAGCGTGACGTGCGCGAACCGCTCACCGAGAGCTCGCCACAGCCACGGGTCACCGCGCCAGCCCCACTGGTCAGGCTCGTCCCGGAACAGATCACCGACGTGTCGTGCCACGTTCTGATGGTGACCGATCGCGTGCAATCGCGCCAGCGTGCGATCGCCGCTGCGCTCGCCCGCACGGCCCGAGCAGTCGAGGGCGGTGGCGGTGTGCGGGTCGGCCCGGAAACGCAGGAAACCCCTGACCGATCACGGTCAGGGGTTTCCTGGTGTTGCTGAAGTTGAGTCCGGCGGCGTCCTACTCTCCCACAAGGTCCCCCTT